>CANFTB010000001.1 GCA_947449735.1 Chthoniobacteraceae bacterium
GAACTTAGAGAGGGCGAGGAGTAGCGATGGCTTGGGTGGTGGATACCTGCGTCCTGCTGGATATTTTCAGCGGCGATCCGCAGTTTGCTGAATCCTCCGCAGAATGTCTGGCCCGGCATCTCTCCGATGGTTTAGTTGTTTCGCCCATCACTTTCGTCGAGTTGGCGCCTGCTTTCGGCGGAAATCTGAGTTTGCAAGAGCAGTTTCTCGCCGAAGTTGGCGTGCAATGGCCGAGTCTTTGGACCGTGCGAGACACTTTGAGCGCCCACGAGCTTTGGTGGCGCCATCTGGAGAAAAAGCGCCAAAAAGAGTCCCTGAAGCGCCTCGTGGCGGATGTCTTGATTCAGGCATTTGCGCGGCGGTTCCAGGGCTTGATCACCCGCAACCCGAGAGACTTTGCGGGCGTGCAGGTGGTTTCTGTGTGAACCGGGAGTTTTGCGGGGTAATCGCGATTGAGTGGGTGCGCTCGCTAAAAGCGTCTCGATGGATCGTCTGTAGAGCCCGAGGAAAAGCGAGGAGCGAGGTTCATTCTTGCCCGAAAGGCGGAGCAGGTCGACCGCGGTTTCCCTCCATTTGATAAACCCGAAAACAGAAGTTCACGCGGAGCACGGAGCCGCGGAGGGGGATAAATAATTTTGATTTATTGGTTTATATGATTTTTCTCCGCGCCCTCCGCGGCCCCGCGTGCGATCCCTTCTTCTCTTGCGCTTCGGCGTTCGGGATAAACGCAAAAGGCTCCCTCGGGCGCTTTTCGGGAGCGCCCGGGGAGCCTTGCAGAGGTTGGTTCAGACGCCGATTAGAACTTGCCCTCGGTCACCATGGGGAAGGTGTCCGTACGGAAGGGGCTCGCCGGCAGGTTGGCGCCGTTGAACAGGTTGGGTAGGGCGTCCTCGCGCCAGGAGAAGCGCACCGCCACGGGTTTGGCGACGTCCTTGCTGCTGACCACGATGGAGGAGCCTTCGATGGTGGCTTCCGCCGGGCTAAACACCTTGTCTTCCCCCGCGATGGTGAAGAAGGAGAGCGGGCCGCCGTCCTTCGTCTTCAGGCCTTCGCCGTTTTCAAACGAGATCCGGATTTTACCGCCTTCCACCTTGGCCTCCTTGTAAAGCGGGCCGGAGTAAGTGAGGCCCTTGACCCCGTAATCCTTGCTGAGCGCCCACAAGGCAAGACGCTTGCCCACGTCCTGCTTGTTGGTGGGGTGAATGTTGTCGAGGTTGCCCACGTCCATCGTCACCGCCATGCCGGTGTGCGGCACTTTGCGGAGGGTCTCAAACTGGGCTTCCCAGAGTTCGGCGCAGGGGGTCGTGTCGGCGTTCGGGTTCTTGTTGTAACGGTAGGGGGCGATTTGGACAAAATGAAAGGGCATGTCCGGATGCTTGAAGTCCTTGCGCCAGTTCTGGATCATCAGGGGGAAAATCGTCTTGTACTGTTGGGCGCGGCCGACGTTGGACTCGCCCTGGTACCAGATGGCGCCCTTGACTGCGAGGGGCAGAAGGGGGGCGATCATTCCGTTGTACAAGCTGGCCGGACGGTTAGGGCTTTTTTCCGGAGCCTGGGGCGGCTGGGGCGGGCGGGGAACGGGCTTGCCTTCGGCTTTTGCGGCAGCCGACTGGGTTTCCCAAGCAGCCTTCGCCTTGTCAAAGTTCTCCTTGGCCTTTACCGGGTCGTAAGCGGCGATCTGCTGCTCCCACCGGTCCAGCAACGGCTTGAGGGAAGCGTCGGCCTCCAGCGAAGCGCGGCTGGCCCAGGCTTCCGCGGGCGTTCCCCCCCAGTTGCTACCGAGCAGGCCGATGGCCTTTCCCTTGAGCTGCTGGTGCAATTCGCGTCCGAAAAAATATCCGACGGCGCTGAAATCTCCGACCGTTTCCGGGGCGCAAACCACCCACGCACCCTGAACGTCGTCCAGGGGGGCGTCGGCCGTGGTCTTGGTGACCTTAAAGTGGCGGATCAGGGGAAACTTGGCGGCGGCAGCCTCCGCCTCGAAGTTGTCGGACTGCTTGACCGACCATTCCATGTTGGACTGTCCGGAGCAGATCCAGACCTCCCCGGTCAGAATGTCGCTCACCTTCAGGGTGTTCTTTCCGGTGACGGTCATTTCCTGCGCTTCCTTGGAAGCGGGGACGCTGATGGAAACCGACCACTTGCCCTTTGCGTCGGCGGTGGCCGAGGCGGATTTGCCTGCGATGGACACGGTCACTTTTTCCCCGGCGTCGGCCCAGCCCCAGAGGGTGGCGGGTTTGTCGGCTTGAAGGACCATGTGGTCGCTCAGGATTTTGGGGAGGCGGACGTCGGCGTGTGCGGCGGAGAAGGCGGAGGCCGTCAGGACGAAGGCCGTGAAGGAGAGTTTGCGGGAACGGTGTTTCATTGCTGGCAGGGGGGGCTTTGGTTTTGGGGGATGGTTTTTGCTTGGAGGCATGTTTTTCGCGCCTCCGGAAAGGGAGACGGTGCTCAGGCCCCGGTCTAAGGGCAATCGCTTTTTGGATGCCCTCTTAGCCCTAGAGAGCTGGAGCGGAGGCTCAAAATGGGATGGTGCAGCGGTTGTTTCTTCGATACGAATCTGGTTCCAGCGACGTAATATGCTCAATCCGTTTGAAATTCTCCGGGACAGGGGATCGGCAGCGCCAAGTCTGTACGTTTTTGCAACGGGGGCGGCCGCCGGTTTGCAGCAGCTCGCTTGGGCGGTGCCGGGCGCCAGCGCTTTCTTTGCAGGGGCGAGTTTCCCCTACTCCCAGGAGGACACGCAGCGGGTGCTCGGGTTTACCCCTGAGGCGTATGTGTCGCAGGAAACTGCACTAGACCTCGCGCTTGCCGCCTATGTCAGGGCTTGGATCCCGGGGCGGAGCGCTATCGGGGTGGGGCTGACCTGTTCGGTCTCCAGTACGCAACCCCACAGAGGGGAACACCGGATTGTGGCCGCGGTGTTTACGGAGTCCGTCTGTTCCGTGATGTCCGCGGTTATCCCGAAAGGGCAGGGGGCGGGGCAGCGGCTTCAGGACGGCGCTATTGCCGACAGAGTCGGACTGATCCTCGTGGCGCTTGCCCTCGGCGAATCAGACGCCGCGAGTTTGCTGGACTTCGTAAGCGGCCAGGGAGGCTCGCCCGAATTTGTGGCGGACGCCTTTCCCCTTGCGCGCGCCCGGCTGCTTTCCCGTCCGTGGTTTCGGGCTGACGGACACCGGGCTGTGCTGGATGAGCTTCCGCCAAGGAAGACGGTCTTTCTCGCGGGGGCCTTTAATCCGCCGCACGCCGCCCATTTTGGGGCAGCCCAAAAGGCGGTTGAAACGCTGGCGCTTCGCTACGGCGAATATCGCGACGCGGTGTTCAGTACCACGGTCAACCCGCCCCATAAGGATGCGCTCAGCGTCGCCGAAATGCTCCAACGGATCAGGCTGATGGAGGGGCGCGACTTTGTTTTAACCGAGGACGACCCCTTGTTTCTGGACAAGGCGCGCCGTTTTCCGGGAGCCCATTTCATCATGGGGGCTGATGCCTTGATCCGTTTTCTGGATCCGAAATGGGGGCAGCCGGTGCGCGGCATGCTTGCGGAGTTTGAAACCCTGCAGACCAAGTTTCTCATCCCCGGCCGCGTGGTGGAGGGCGCTTATGTCCAGTGGGAGCAGGTGCGTGAACAGTTTTCGGAAAGCCTTCAGGGATACGAGCACCTGTTCATTCCCGTGGACTTCCGGCAGGACCTGAGTTCCTCCCAGATCCGGGCGGAACAGCATCGCTGACCCTGGCCGCTGAAGCCGGCGGCGGATGTTCACGCGGAGGCACGGAGCCGCGGAGGGAGATGAGTGAATTTAATGTAAAATTTTTGATTAAATGGCTGACGTAAATTTTCTCCGCGTTCTCAGCGGCTCCGCGTGACATCCCTCTTTTTTCTGCTCGACCGCACCGTTGTTTTTCCGTGCCAACTTTTGGAGCCGCTTGCCGATGATATCCCGCGCGCCTCTGGACCTTTCTTTGTGCGCAGCTTCAACTTTTAGCGCCGGGAGGTCCGGCTCAGGCCTTCTTTACGAAGCAGGCTTTCAGGCCGATTGCCGCGCCTTCAATCTTGCAGGAAATCTCGTGGTCGCCGTCCACCAAGCGAATGCCCTTCGCCTTCGTGCCTCCCTTGATTACCTGCGTGGATCCCTTGAGCTTCAAATCCTTGATCAGTGTGATCGAGTCGCCGTCCGCCAGGACGGTGCCATACGCGTCCTTTACCACCCGGGGGCCGTCCGCCTGGTCAGGCTGTTCAGACTGCGGAGACGCCGACCACTCGTGACCGCAGGTCATGCATTCCAAATGGCCAGCGTGTTCCAGAACGTCGTCCATCGTGCATTCCGGGCAGGCTGGTTTACTCATAAGACCCGGAAGCCTACATTGAACCCGGCAGAGGACTCAACCGGCGTCTTATCATCGGCCGTGCTTTTTGAGGGCCGGCCCGCATGTTTGAGGTGGATTCTCAAGTTGGGTCCCAGACTCAAGCGATGGGCTGCCCCCCGGGAGCGCGGAGCCCCAGCTCCGCAACTGGGTTCCAAATGCAACGGACAAGCGTGAAAGGCGAAACAGACCCTGTGCGTTCCTGGCGAGTCGGGTTAGAATATGGTCTCTGGAACCGTCCCCAAAACGCGGTCCCTGTGTGTCCCGATCCAATCGCCCCCCATGATGAAATCCCGCCTCTGTGTCTGTTTAGCTGTTGCCGGCTGTTTCGGGGCGGGGTTTTTAGAGATGACTCCCATGAACGCCAAAGAGCCCGCGCCCAAGCCTCCCGTCGCCAAAAAAATCCCGACCGTCCACAAAATCCACGGTTATGAGGAGGTGGATCCCTACGCCTGGCTGCGGGATGACAGCCGGGAGTCGAAGAAGGTTCTCAAGCATTTGCACGCCGAAAACGCTTATGCCGACGGGGTCACCGCCTCGCAGGTCAAGTTTCAGGAAAAACTCTACGGCGAAATGCTCGCCCGCATCAAAGAGGACGACACGCAGGTTCCCGGTAAACGCGGCGAGTATTACTACTACTACCGAACGGAGGCCGGAAAACAGTATCCCATCCGCTGTCGCAAACGCGCTGAAGCGTCCGCCGCCGAGGAGGTCACCCTGGATGAAAACCAGCTCGCCGAGGGGCGTGAGTTTTTTTCCTTGGGCGATTACTCGGTGAGCCTCGACGGAAACCTTCTCGCCTACACGACGGACGTTCTCGGCTACCGGCAGTATCAATTGCACGTGAAGGATCTGCGGACCGGTAAAACGGTCGAGAACATCGCAGAGCGCGTGACCTCGGTGACCTGGGCTGCGGACAACCTTACGCTTTTTTACGTTCAGGAAAATCCCACGACGAAGCGCTCCGAGGAGCTATTCCGCCACGTGCTCGGCTCCGAAAAACACGAGTCTCTCTACGCGGAAAAGGATGAACTCTACGCGATCGAGGTCGCCCGGACGCGCAGCGACGCCTTCATCTGCCTCGTCATCCAGAGCCGCACCACGAGCGAGGTGCGCTACTTGTCCGCGACCGAGCCCGGTTCGGACCTGAAGCTTTTCCTGCCGAGGAAGGAGGGCCACGAATATTACTTCGACCATTCCGGGGCCGATTTTTTCGTAAGAACCAACGACCTCGGAAAGACGTTCCGACTGGTGCGCGTCCCGGTGGCCGATCCGCGTCCGGAGAATTGGAAGGAAGTGATCCCTATGCGCCCGGACGTGATGCTTGAGGAGGTGGATTGTTTCGCGAACCACTTCGTCGCCGTGGAACGCCAGCGGGGGGTGCCCAAGTTCACGGTGCACGATCTCGCGACCGGGGGCGTGCGCCCCGTGACCTTCCCGGAACCCGTCTACCTGGCGCATCCGGTCCAGAATTACGAGTTCGACACCCACCTGTACCGGTTTTCCTACCAGTCGCTCCTGACTCCGAACTCCGTCTATGATTACGATGTCCATGCCAGTACGCGGGAGCTCAAAAAGCAGCAGCCCGTTCTGGGAGGCTACGATCCGAATCTATACGCCTCGGAACGCGTCGAGGCGACGGCGGCGGACGGCGTCCGGGTGCCGGTTTCGCTCGTGTACCGGAAGGACCTGGTCCGCGACGGTTCACGCCCGATGCTGCTGGAGGCCTACGGTTCTTATGGGTTCCCGTACGACGTCGATTTTTCCTCCGAACGCCTGAGCCTGCTGGACCGCGGGGTCATCTGCGCGATGGCCCACATCCGCGGCGGAGGGGACATGGGCAAGGACTGGCACGACCAGGGGAAGATGCTTCAGAAGAAAAACACCTTCACGGATTTCATCGCGTGCGCGGAGTTTCTCGTGGGCGAAAAGTACACTTCGAGGGAGCGGTTGGCGATCACCGGCGGAAGCGCCGGGGGGTTGCTGATGGGGGCGGTCACGAACATGCGCCCGGACTTGTTCCATCTGGTGGTGTCGTACGTTCCTTTTGTGGATGTGATGAACACGATGCTCGACGAGTCGCTTCCGCTGACCGTGGGCGAGTATCTGGAGTGGGGGAATCCGCACGAAAAGAAGGCGTATGACTACATGCGGAGCTATTCGCCCTACGAAAACATCGAGCGCAAAGCCTATCCGGCGATGTTGGTGCGTACCTCTTTGCACGACAGCCAGGTGGGGTACTGGGAACCGGCGAAATACGTGGCCCGCCTGCGTGAGATGAAGACGGACAAGAACCTGCTTATCTTCAAGACGAAGCTGGACCCGGGCGGCCACGGGGGCGCTTCCGGACGCTACGACCGGCTCAAGGACACGGCTTTCGACTACGCATTCATCCTCGGGCAGTTTGGGATCAAAGAGTAGCTTGGTCGGCGGTGGGGGCTTTTGGTTGGGAGTTGGGAGTTGGGAGTTGGCCGGGGACGAGCACAGGCAGCGGAGTGACCCCTCACCTCAACGAACGGAATTCTGAAGGTGGGATCCCTCCTGCCTATATCTTGGCTACGGTCGTTCAAATCTGAAGAACCCGGGGTGCAAAAAGGGGCGTCGCTTTTGGCGGCGCCCCTTTGCAATGCAGCGGTGGCGGCTTGGCGGAACAGGTCCCGACAAGCCGCGACGTTTTTCCTACCGCAGGAAGGCCTCGTGGAGCCCGCCGTCGACGGTGATGACCTGTCCCGTCGTCTTGCTCAGACGCTTTGAGACGAGGAGGAAGTACGCCTCCGCCTGGTCGGCGGGGGTGATCGGCGCCTTGGTCAGGGTACGGTCGGCGTAGAACTGGGCGAGCTTGCTCACCAGCGAGTCCGTGGCCTCGTCGTCCGTGTAGGGGATGTTGTACTTGGCCAGCGAACCGATGACGCGGTCGCGGGGGAACATGGCGCTTCCCTGGACGACGGTTGCGGGTGCGACACCGTTGACGCGCACGAGCGGCGCCAGTTCGATGGCGAGTTCGCGCACGAGATGGTTGGCGGCGGCCTTGGAGGTGTCGTAGGCGACGCTTCCCTTCTTGGCGACGGCGGCGTTGGCGCTGGTGGTGAGCACCAGGTTGCCGCGCATGCCCTGTTCCTTCCAGGTCTTGAAGGCCTCGTCTCCCACGAGGTAGCTGCCTGTGACGTTGATGCGGAAGGTGAGGTCCCAGCGGTCGTCGGGAATGTGCCCGGTCGTGTCGCTCGGCACGAAGATGCCCGCGGTGACGCAGATCGAGTCAAACCCGCCGTAGGCGATGGCCACCTTGTCGAGCATCGCGCGGATGCTGGCGCGGTTGGTGATGTCGGCCGCCAGACCGAGGGCCGGTCCGCAACCGCTGATCCCCGAACCGGCGACGCCGATTCCAAGGCCGTACTTGGAGGTGATCTCGGCGGCGGTGGCCGCGGCGGTTTCCTCCTTCAAGTCGACGCAGACGATGTGCGCGCCTTCCTTGACGATGCGGTGGGCGGTTTCCTTGCCGATGCCGCTGCCGGCGCCGATGACGACGACCACCTGGCGGGCGAGTTCCTTCTCGGCGGGCATGCGCTGGAGCTTTGCCTCCTCGAGGAGCCAGTATTCGATGTCGAATGCCTCCTGCTGGGGCAGGGCGATGTACTCGTCGATCGCTTCGGCGCCGCGCATGACTTCGACGGCGCAGTTGTAGAACTCGGCGGTAACGCGGGACTCGCTCTTGTCCTTGCCCCAGGCAATCATGCCGAGGCCCGGGATGAGGACGACGGTCGGGTTGGCGTCGCGGATGGCGGGCGAGTTCGGGTGCTTGCAGCGGTTGTAGTAAGCGGCGTAGTCCTCGCGGTATTTGACAAGGCCGTCTGCGAGGAGCTTTTTAAGCTGGTCGACGTCGCCGGAGGCCGGGTTCCAGTCGACGTAGAGGGGCTTGATCTTGGTGCGCAGGAAATGGTCCGGGCAGCTGGTGCCGAGTTCGGCGAGGCGCGGGGCGTCCTTGGAGTTGACGAAGCGCAGGATGGCTTCGTCTTCCTGGATGGTTCCGATGAAGCGCTTGTGCTGGCTGACCTGGCCTCGGAGCCAAGGAAGGACCGCTGCGAAGACGGCGTGGCGCTGTTCTTCGGGAAGGGTCTGGTAGCGGGCGCCGCCGAAGGCCGCCGCGTGGCCGCCCTTGGCCTGATACTTGGATTCGATGTAATGCGCCGCCTTTTCAATGAACTCCAGCGTGCGCGTGTAGCACACTTTTTCGTCGTCGTCCCAGGAGATGAACCCGTGCTGGCCCATCATGATCGCCTTGAGCTCGGGGTGCGCCTGCGAGATGGTTTGCATGGCGAGGCCGAGTTCGAATCCGGGGCGCATCCAGGGCACGTAGGCCATGGTGCCGCCGAAGATTTCCTTGGTCAGTTCCTCGCAACGCTTGGAGGCGGCGATGGAAATGATGGCGTTCGGGTGCATATGGTCCACGTGTTTTCCGGGAAGGAAGCTGTGGAGGGGGGTGTCGATGGACGAGGCGCGCGGGTTGAGGTTGAAGGTGGTGTGCGTATACATGCCCACCATTTCGTCCTCGGCCTTGGATTTGAGGCCCTTGTCCTTGCGGGCGGCGTAGCTCGACTGAAGGGCGACGAGTTTGTCCTGGTACAGGGAGGAGAAGTTTTCGCGCAGGCTGGTGCGGAGGTCGCCGCCGGATCCTTTTACCCAGAGAACCTCGGTGGGCTGTCCTGTGAGCGGGTCGGTCTCGGCGAGCTTCGAGGAGGTGTTGCCTCCGCCGGTGTTGGTGATGCGCTGGTCGCTGCCCAACAGGTTGGAACGGTAGATGAGGCGACCGACGGGGTCCAGGGAAGCGGCTTTGGCGTCGTCCCAGAGGAAGTTCACATGCTCGAAGTGGCTCATTTTTGGTATCTGTAGTGGTTGGGGATTAAGGGATTTAGAATTGGATTTTCCAGAGGGGTGGAGTGGCGGCAGTCCAAGGCTCACGCCGCAGGATCCGACCATCGTGCCGCAGCAGACTCCCAGTCGGCAAGACTCTCTGCATTTGGATGGAATTCTCGCATCTCACTCTGGAAGGAATCCCGGATGACGGCGCGGATTTCCGCCATGGAACCGAGTTCGCCGGCGGCGCGCGCCTGAAAGAGCACGTTCCCGAGGGCCGTGGCCTCCACCGGGCCGGCGATGACGGGGCGCTGGCAGGCGTCGGCCGTGAACTGGTTCAGGAGGGCGTTCCGGCTCCCTCCGCCGACGATATGGACGACTTCGATGCGGTTGCCTGTGATGGTTTCCAGCGACTGGAGCACCTGCCGGTAGCGCAGAGCGAGGCTCTCGAGGACGCAACGGACGAGTTCGCCCTCGGTTTCGGGGACCGGCTGGCCCGTGCGTTTGCAGAAGTCCTGGATGGACCGGATCATGTCGGTCGAGCGCAGAAATTCCGGCGAGTCGGGGTGGATGAACGACCTGAGCGGGGCCGCGTGGGAGGCGAGTTGGACCAGGGCGCCGTAGTCGGTGGTGCCGTTTTTGGCAGCGAATCCGGCGCGCAACTGCTGGAGCAGCCACATGCCGACGATGTTTTTGAGGAGGCGGTAGGTGCCGTCGACCCCGCCTTCGTTTGTGAAGTTGAGCGCGAGGGCTTCCGGCGAGAGCAGGGCTTCGGAGATTTCCACGCCCATCAGGGACCAGGTTCCCGAGCTGATGTAGGCCCAGCGGCCGTTTCCGAGCGCGCCCGCCGGGACTCCGGCGACGGCGGAGCCTGTGTCGTGGGTCGCGGGCGCCACGACGCGGACGTCCGCAAGCCCTGTGCCGGCGGCGACGTCGCTCAGAAGCGGGCCGAGGTCCGTCCCGGGCATTACGATTTCCGGGAGAAAATGGGTGGGAATCTCCAGCCTCTCAAGCAAGCCCCGGGACCACTGGCGGGTTTTCGGGTGGAGAAACTGGGTGGTGGTGGCGTTGGAAAACTCGGCGGCGGTCGCGCCACTGAGCGCCCAGTGGATCCAGTCCGGGATCATCAACAGGCGGTGCGCTTTTTCCAGAAGCGCGGGGTTTTGGCGCTTGGCCGCAAGGAGCTGGCAAAGCGTGTTGATCTCCATGAACTGCAATCCGGACTGCGCGAAAATCTCCGCGCGGGGGATGCTGTTGCAGAGCTCCTCGACGCTGCCCTGGGTGCGGATGTCGCGGTAACAGAAGGGGAGCCCCATCCATTCGCCGTGCTTGTCTTGCAGGACGTAGTCGACGCCCCAGGTGTCCACGCCCACCGAGCGGACATTTGCGGAATCCCTGCCGGCCCGCGCGAGGCCTGCGCGGATTTCCTTCCAAAGATGCAGCAGGTCCCAGCGCTGCGTTCCGCCGATGGGCACGGGACCGTTGCCGAAGCGGTGGGTTTCCTCAAGCCGGATATGGCGTCCGTCCCAGAGTCCCGCCATGACGCGGCCGCTTTCCGCACCGATGTCGACGCCCAGATAGGTTTGAACCGCTGAACTGGGGTTCACGCTGAGCCGCGGAGACGCGGAGGGGGATGAAAGGTTTTGATTCATTTGTTCCTAGAAATTTTCTCCGCGTTCTCTGTGGCTCCGCGTGAGATCACTCTTTTTTGACGCTGAGGAAAGTCCGGGTTACTCCGCAAAGTGAGACTCAAACTTGTAGGCACCCGGCTCGAGGCTGTAGACGCTCGCGTCGTCGTCGAAGCGGAGGAATTTGACGCCTCCGACCTCCTCGGCTTTTTTGCCGTTCACGCTGACCTGCTCGAGGGAGCGCACGGGCAGGATGAGCGTGGCGGTCGTGTTGGGGGGCACGTCGGCGCTGTATTCGTAGCGGCTCTTGTTGACGGACCAGGCGACCTTGATGGGGCCGGCGGGTGAGGCGTAGGAGGCCTTCAACCAGCTGATGGGTTCGGCCGAACCGTTGGAATGCTCGGCCGGGCGCACCGGTTTGAGGAGGATTTTTTGATAACCCGCGCCGTCGGTGTCGATGCCTGCGAGGGACTGGAACATCCACTGGGCGACCGCTCCGAAGGAGTAGTGGCTGAAGGAATTCATGGAGGCGTTATCCTGCCCGCCGAAACCCTTTTCCTTCGTGTAGCTGTCCCAGCGCTCCCAGATGGAGGTGGCTCCGTTGACCACGGGGTAGCACCAGGAGGGGAATTCCCGGCTTTGAAAAAGGCGGAGGGCAAGCGGCTGTTTGCCGGCTTCGGTGAGCACGGGGAGCAGGCCCTTGGTGCCGAGAAAGCCGGTGCTCATGCGGTTGCCGTTTGCTTCGATCAGCTTTGAGAGCTGGTTTGCGACGATCTTTCTACCGGGTTGAGGCACCAGCCCGAACTGGAGCGCGAGGACGCAGGCCGTCTGGGACGGGGATTTGAGCGAACCATCCGCAGCGAGGTACTTGTCCGAAAAAGCGCGGGACACGTTGTCGAAGATTTCCCGGTAGCGCGCGGCCTCGCTTTTGCGGTGGGTGGCGTCGGCCATTTCGGCCATGAGCGCGGCGGAGTGGGCGAAGTACGCGGCGTCGATGAGTTCGAGGGGCGTGGGGTCCCGGAAATTGAGCCAGTCGCCCCAGGCGTTACCAATGGAGGTGCCGCCGAAGCCGGGGCTGGCCGCCTGGCGGAATTCGATGAACCGGGCCATGGAAGCCCAGTGGCGATCGATGATGCGGGTGTCGCCGTAAACTTTCCAGATCGTGTGGGGGCAGATGATGCCCGCGTCCATCCATGCGGTGCCGAAGCTCTTGCCGGGCTCCCCGTGGCCCATGGGGTAGGGTGCGTAGTCCGGGTAGGCGCCGACGGGGCGCTGGGCCTCCTCCAGGTCGTCGAGCCATTTGGTGAAGAACGCGGCCACGTCGGCGTTGTAGGTCGCGGACCGGATGTAGATCTGGGCGTCGCCGGTCCAGCCGAGGCGCTCGTCGCGCTGGGGGCAGTCGGTGGGGACTTCCAAGAAGTTGGCGCGCTGGGTGCGGAGGATGTTTTGGAAAAGCTGGTTGATGACCGTGTCGGAGCATTCGAAGGTGCTGGCCGCAGGCGTATTGGACTGCAGCGCCAGGCCCTTCAAGGTGTCCAGCGAAGGTTTCGTGTTGAGGCCGGTGACCTCGCAGTACTGGAAGCCGTGGTAGGTGGAACGGGGAGTCCATTCCTCGAAGTCTCCCGAACCCTTGAGCGTGTAAGAGTCGGTGGCACGGGCTTTGCGCAGGTTTTCAGTCATCAGACTGCCGTCGGAGTGCAGCATTTCCCCGAAGCGCAGCTGTATCCTCGAACCCTCCGCCCCCTTCACCCTGAGTCGGACGACGCCTGCGAAGTTTGTGCCGAAATCAAAGACGTAAACTCCCTGCTTGGGTTCCGTGATTTTCAGGGCATGGATCTCCTCGGTGACTTCCACCGGAGGCCCCGGGTACGCCTGGAGCTTGGCGGGTTTGCGGAACCCGAGGTTCACTTCGCGTTCGCCGGCGTTGTCAAAAAAGGGCGCGCGCAATTCGCCGTTCGCCTCTGCGGGAACCGCTTGTTCCCAGGCGCCTGCCGCAAAGCCCGAGACATCCCAGCCCGGCATTTCGCGACGGGCGTCGTAGCTTTCGCCCATGAGCATGTCCCCCTCGCGGACGGGGCCGTCGGAGGTGACCTTCCAAGTCTTGTCAGTGCCGACGACCTTCCGGGTGCCGTCTTCAAACTCGATCTGGATCTGGGCTAAGAGCGCCGGCGTCTTTCCGTAGATCGAGCGGCCCGTCTTGTGCGGTCCATACCCAAGGAGCAGCCCGTAGCCGACGTAGCCGGAGTACCAGCCTTCCGTCAGGACGACGCCGTAGGTGTTGGGCCCCGGCTTCATCAGCGAAGTCACGTCCAGAGCCCTGTAGTAGGCACGTTGGTTGTAGTCTGACCAACCGGGCAGGAAGTGGGCGCCCGTGGCCGGCTTTCCGTTGAAGCGGACCTCCGCGTTTCCGAGCGCGCTCACGTACGCGGTGGCGCGGCGGACTGGCTTGGCGATTTCAAATTCCTTCCGGAAATAACGCGCCGGCGGGAGGTGGAGTTTCTGCCTGTCCTTGTGAATGGGGCTGGAGTCCTTGGCGGAAATCCAAGTGCCGATCCATTGCTCGGGATCGTTGAGGGCGGCACGCCAGGTTGCCGGGGGGCTCCATTCGGATTCCTGGCCGTCCTTGTCCCAGGTTTTGACCTGCCAGAAAATCTGCTGTCCCGGCTTCAGGGGTTTCCCGGTGTAGGGGACCTGCGAGGTGGCGCCGCTTTCGGTCTTTCCGGAGTCCCACAGATCCGGCCGGTTGTACCAGAGCTTTTCAAGCGAGGTGGCGGCGCGGATGGCCCAGGCTTTTTGAAACTGGCGGGGCGCGTCGGCTTTGAGGTTCCAGCTCAGGCGCGGGTGGGCGTCTTCGACTGCGAGTGGGGACTCGAGGTATTCGCAACGCAGGTTCTCCGGGGTGAGGCCGCCCGCGAGGGCGGTGCACGGCAGCAGGAGCAGGATGGGAAGGCGCATAGGGTGGGATGGGATGGAGTGGCGACTCCGCTGCGGGTTGGGGACTCCGCCGCGTTGCGGTGGTTTTGAGGCGGGAGGCCGGGCAGGGATCAGGACGCGGCGCCGTCCCTGCCGGCTGGAACCCCGGGCTTAGAAGTCGAACTGGTCGACGTTGTCTTTGTTAAAGATGAAGGGCTTGCCCAGGATGATCGAGGTGTCCTCGATGGTGAGTTCGCCGAGGCGCCCAGCTTGAAAGGTCTTGGCTCCCGGCTTGAGGGTTCCCTGTCCCACGGCGTTTGCCGTCTGGATGGTGAGATAGCCGAGGTCCGCGACCTTCCAGAGAATCACGCTCTGGGTGACGCCTTCCTTGAGATAGGCTTTGTTTTCCGAAGGAAGCCCGAGGCCGAGAAGTTTGACGACGCCCGCCTTGCCTGCCTGCTTGATGGCCTCGGCCGCTCCGGGGACCGCCGGCGAACAGATGGCCATGACGCACTTGAGGTTCGGGTTGGCGCTCAGGAGGTTTGTGGTCTCCTGCTGGGCCTTGTCCTTCTGGTCGTCGCAGGGCTTGGTGTCGACCAGTTTCATTTTCGGGTACTTTGCGGCGAGGCGCGCCTCGATGTGTTTGCGCCATTCGTTCATGTTCGCGGCGGTGAGCGTTGCGGTGATGATCGCGAACTCGCCCTCCTCGCCGCAGAGGCGCGCGGCCTCGTCCATCAGCGTTTCCCCGAGGCCCTGGGGGGTGGCCTGGTTGACGAAAAACGAGCGGGCGTCCGGCGTCGTGTCGCTGTCGAAGGTGACCACCTTGATGCCCTTTTCCTGCGCTTTCTTAAGAGCGCCGGAAATGCCTTCGCGGTTCTCGCACGCCACCGCCATGACGTCGACGCCCAGAGTGATCCAGTTCTCAACGATCTCGTTCTGCTTGGCTGGGTCGGTGTTGGTCGGGCCGTCGAAGAGGAGGTCGACGCCAAGTTCCTTGACCGCTTCCCTAGCACCCTTTTCACAAGCCACAAAGTAACTGTTGCCCTTGCTCTTTGGCATGAAGGCGATGGTCAGCTTTTTGGCTGCGCCGGGCGAACCGGATCCGGAGCCCGCGGCGGGTTCGGATTTGTTGCAGGAAACCAGGACGAGAAGGGAGGGGATTGCGAGAAGTGAGACGAGGAATCGGGAACGTTTCATAGGGGAAAGTGGAGCAGGAGGTTGGAGGCTGGGGCGGGTGGATTCTGGACCGGTTGGATTAAAGGAGGGGACGGGTTTCTTTGGGAAGGTCAGTTTTTCTCAAGTTTCGGAGCGGACGGCGCACCGGCGGCGCGGCGCTGTCCCAGATTGGAAAGAATCCGGCCGATGCCGGGGGCGGCGAGTGCAATCAGAAGGAGGGCGCCCGTGCACAGGGCGGCGAGTTCGCTGCCGATTCCCGCTTTCAGCACCAAGGGGACGCGGCCGATGCCGTTGTTGAGGACGGCGATCGCGGCGATGCCCGCGAGGGTCCCGTAGACGGAACCGGTCCCGCCGAAGATGCTCGTGCCCCCGAGCACCACGGCGGTAATGGCGAGCAATTCGTAGCCAGTTCCGGCGTCTGCCCTCGCTTGGCGCAAGCGAGCGGTGAACAGGAGGGCGGCCACCGCGGCGACGAGGCCGGAAAGCAGGTAGGGCAGGGCGGTGCGCTTTTGGACGGAGATGCCCGCGTAACGGGTTCCTTCGGGTGAAAATCCAATGGAACGGAAGCTGCGCCCGAGAGTCGTTGCGTGCACCAAGACTCCGTAAAACAGGGCTCCGCCAATGAGGCACCAGGCCTGAAAAGGCACCCCAAGCCACCGGGCTTCGCCCAGGGAGAGAAAGGACGGATCGAAGTCCCTGTAGGTTTTTGTGCCCTGAGTGACGGCCTCGGCAAGGCCGCGGAACAGGGAATAGGTGCCGAGCGTGACGATGAGCGGCGGCAGGCGGAGGGCCGTGATGAGCAAGGCGTTGAAGGCGCCGGCCGCCAGTCCGACCGCCAGCGTGACGGCCGCCGCGGGGAGCGTCGCCATGTGCGCGTCGTGGGTCAGGACGCCGAACAGGACGGCGCAAAGACCCATGAGGGAGCCGATGGAAAGATCGATGCCGCCGGTCACAATCACGGGCATCATGGCGAGGGCGAGCAGTCCGATCTCCGCGGAATGGCGGATGATGTTAGTGAGGTTGTCCGCCGTGCCGAAGTTTCGGGCGAAGCCCAGAAAGTAGGCGATCTCGCACCCGAGGACGAGCAGGAGCAGAACCTCGTGCCGGAGGAGGATGTTTTTGAGGGAACGGTTCGCGTGAGCCATGGTCGGTGGGGATCAGGGGGACTGGCGTTTGGAGCGCAGGCCGTCGGCGACGACCGCGAGCAGGATGACGAGACCTTGGATGGCCTTTTCCCAGTAGGCTTCGACGTGCAGGAAGGTGAGCGCCGGGTTGATGGTGGCGAGCAGGAGCAGTCCGACGAAGGCACCCCAGACGTTGCCGCGTCCGCCGTTGACCGCCACGCCGCCGACCACGGCCGCGGCGACCGCCTTCAGCTCAAGGCCGGTGCCGCATTTCGGGTCGACCTGGGGCGACTGCACGAGATTGAACACGGCGGCGACGCCGACGAGCAGTCCCATGGCGACGAACACGCCGAAGGTCACCTTCTGCGGGTGGATCCCGGAGAGGCGGGCTGCCTCGGAGTCGGACCCGACCGCGTACAAGTGGCGTCCGCCGGCCCGGTTTTTAAGCAGGAAAGCCAGGCCGGCGAGGAGGGAGAGTCCGAGGAGGATGAGGGCGACTTGGCCGGCGGTTTGGGAAAGGCCGAACCACTGGACGCCAGCCGGGAGGTTGATGAATTTGCCCTGCTGGAAAAGCCTGAGCGCCTCCGCCCAGGTGACCATGGTGGCGAGGCTGACGACGATGCTCGGCAGCCCCATCCACGCCACGAGCCAGCCGTTGATGGCCCCCATGAGCGCACCGGCCCCGAGCGCCGCCGCCAGAGAAAGCGCGAGTGAATGCCCTCCAGCCGAGACGAGGCCGGCGACCACGGCGCACAGTCCAAACTGCGAGCCGACGGAAATATCGATCTGGCGCGTGAGCATGACCATGGTCATGCCAAGGGTGAGGACAAGCGTCGGCATCTGCGCGGTGAGACGCGAGAGCAGCGGTTGCGGTTGGTAAAAGTGCGGTGCGAACACCGCCAGCAGTGCGAGCAGCAAGGCCAGGGCGGCTGCGACTGAGAGTTCGCGAAAATAGCGGTTCATGGGAGGGGAGTAGGTGCCGGCGGCATTTGGCGGTGGCGTTTTGAGCTGTGCAGGACGGGTGCCGTTAATGGGCCTTCAGAGCGGCGGCCATGATCGAGTCTGCCGTGGCATCGACCCCCTCGAGGCTGGCAACCAAACGGCCCCCCCGCATGACGCAGATCCGGTCGCTCATCCCCAGCACCTCTGGCAGGTCGCTGGAAATCATCACAACGGCGAGACCCTGTTCGGCGAGGTTCCGGATGATCCGGTGGATCTCGCTTTTGGCCCCCACATCAACGCCCTGCGTGGGTTCGTCCAAGATCAGGAGCTTCGGCTCCGTCGCGAGCCACCGCGCGAGCGACACCTTCTGTTGGTTGCCACCGCTGAGGCTGCCGCCCGGGGCTTCCGGACCGTAGGCCTTGATCCCGAGCTCCTGAATGAACCGCAGTCCGAGGGCTTTTTCAGCGCCGAAGCGGAGCCATTTCCCGGGAAAAAGCTTGGGATGAACCGCCATGCTCATGTTCTGCGCGATGGGCATCTGCAAAATGACCCCGTGCCGGCGCCTGTCTTCGGGGACGTAGGCGATGCCCAGCTCCACGGCCTGCCGCGGGCTCTGGATGCGCACGTCTTTTCCGTTCAGCCGGACGGAACCGCTGTCGGCGGGCGTGATTCCGAATAAAACGCGCGCCAGTTCCGTGCGCCCCGCACCCACCAGACCCGCGAGCCCCACCACTTCGCCCGCTCTCACCGTGAGGCTCACCTCGGAAACGTTGCCCGCCGCACAGGAGACGTTTTTTAATTCAAGGACCGTTTCTCCCGGAGAGCGGCCCTTCGGCGGATAAATCGCGGATACCTCGCGCCCCACCATGAGCTGGATGAGCTCCTCCTCTGAAAGTTGCATCTCCCCGGAGTCCGACCGGACCGGGCGGGTGCAGATGCTTTCTCCGTCCCGGAGAACGGTGACGCGGTCCGCCAGAGCGAAAATTTCCTCCAACCGGTGGGAGATGTAGACAACTCCCGCGCCGGACGCGCGCAGGTCGCGTACGACGGCGAACAGCAGCTCCTGCTCGCTACGCGTGAGCGAGGCTGTAGGTTCGTCCATGATGACCGTCCGCGCTCCGGACCCGAGGGCGCAGGCGATTTCGACCAGCTGCTGTTCGGGCATGGAGAGGCGGTTCACCAGCGTTTCCGGGTGGATGTCCGCGCCAATGCGCTTCAGAAGGGACATGGCTTTTTCCCTGCGTTGCCTCCAGTACACGCGGCCCCACACGGCCGGGGATTCCAGGCGGAGGCCTATATTTTCGGAAACACTCAGGTCGGGGAAAAGGGCGGGCTGCTGGTAGATGCAGGCGATTCCGAGCGCCTGCGCCCGGGTGGGGGTCAGGTTGTGAACGGCCTGGCCGCTGATTTCGAGCAGGCCGCCGTCCGGGGTGTGCGCGCCGGTGACGACCTTGATAAGGGTGGATTTGCCGGCCCCGTTTTCGCCGAGGAGCGCGTGGACCTCGCCCGGGTGGAGTTCGAAGGAGACGCCCTTGAGAGCGCGCACGGCGCCGAAGGATTTGCTGATTTGTGAGAGCCTGAGCAGCGGTTCGGTCATGGGGGATTTGTTGGACGCTGTTTTTGCAGGGGCGTGGCTCGAACCGGAGGATGTTGTGGGCCGGCTTAGCCGCGCAGGGAGAGGGTGCTTTCCTCATAGGCGCGAACCTCGGCGATCCACTGCATGCCGACGGGGACTTCCTGCCTTTGACAAAACTCCTCCCAGACATCACCGCAGGGAAGGGCCTTGAGTTCCTCCTGAAGCGCCAGGCGGCTGGTGAAATCTCCCGCGACCTCGGCATCCTGAAGGGCTTTTGTGGGTTCCAACAGTGCGGCGAGGAGGGCTCGCTGCAGTGCGCGGGTTCCGATCACCCAGGCGGCCACGCGGTTGATGCTTGCGTCGAAGTAATCCAGACCGAGCCTGACGCGCTTGAGGAAACCGCCCGCGACCACTTCCCGGGCGATCGCATACAGGTCGTCGTTGAGCACCACGACGTGGTCGCTGTCCCAGCGCACCCCGCGGCTGACGTGCAGGAGCAGTTCGGGAACAAACTGCAAGACGCTCGAAATTTTGTCCGCGATGCCCTCCGTTGGGTGAAAATGCCCGGCGTCCAGGCAGAGCAGCTTCTGACGGGATACTGCGTAGCCGAGGTAGAACTCGGCCGAGCCGACGACATAACTTTCTGAGCCAATCCCGAAGAGCTTGGGTTCGACGGCGTCGACTGTGCCGCGGAGCTTTGTTTCAAAAATCTCGTCCAGCGAATCGGCCAGGCGCTTGCGCGGGGAAACGCGGTCGGCGGGGGTGTCCTTAAAGCCGTCGGGAACCCAGACGTTCGTAACAGAGGGCGAGCCGAGGGCCCGGCCCATGGCAGCCCCGATTTCACGGCTGCGCTTGCCGTGCTCGATCCAAAACTTGCGGATTCCGCGGTTGGAGTGCGAGAGGGTGAAGCCGTCCTCGGCCTTTGGGTGGGAAAAGAAGGTGGGATTGAAATCCAAACCGAGCCCGTGCGCCTTGGCCCAGGAGATCCAGTTTGCGAAGTGCGCAGGTTCGATGCTGTCCCTGTCCACTTTTTTGCCGCCAAATTCCCCGTAGGAGGCGTGCAGGTTGAGGCGGTGGCGGCCCGGAATCAGCGAGAACGCTTTTTCCAAATCGGTCCTGAGTTCCTCGGGGGTGCGCGCCTTGCCCGGGTAATTTCCGGTGACGGCGATTCCTCCGCTGAGTGCGCGGCCGGCAGATTCAAACCCGCCGACATCGTCTCCCTGCCAGCAATGGAGGGAGACCGGGATCGCTGCGAGGCCCTCTAGCGCCTTTTCGGTGTCGACGCCTAGGGCCGCGTAACGTTCCTTGGCAAGGGCGTAGGGCGTGGAGGCGGGCTTCTGTTTGGAGGAGCCGGAGGCGCTTTTGAGTGGGGCTTTCATGAAAATGCGGAAGAGGAAACGCGGCCCGGGGGCCGGAAGGTGCAAAATCTAATGTCCCGGGAAGGGTTTGTTCCAGCGTTTCAAGAGGGATTTTGCTTTGAGGGATCGGGGCGGGTTGCGATGCTGTTGCAGGATCATTTTCCGCTCACCCATGGAACTCCGCTTTACCCGATCACTATCGTTTCTGGCCGCATCAGTGGTTTGCTACCCTGTCATTGGGGGAGTTCTTCGGGCCCAGGTCCCCGGCCCCGACGCAGTCGTTGCGGAGATCGAGCGAGGTGAGCGCCGGATCCGGGAGGTGCGCGTCGAGATCGGGAATCGCTACGAAAAGAAGCTGGCCGAGCTGCGGCTGGCCTATCAGAAGCTCGCGGATCTTGAAAACGCCGTGGCGGTCAGGGCCGAGGAAACTCGGATGGCAGCCGAGACGCAGAAGCCGCTGGAGGGGGGGAATCTGGTGGCGGAGCCCCGGTTGTTGCGAGAGGCGCAAACAGAGCTGCTGACCAAGCAGGGGGAAATGCTCACCCAGGTATTGCAGGAGTCCCTGCCCAAGCTCTTGGAAATGAAGAAAACGCTGACGATGGCGGGTAAACTGGACGACGCTCTGAAGGTGAGCGGTTTCATCCGTTCCATGCAGGACGCCGCGTCTCCCGCGCAGCACCTGCCCCCGAATTCAATCGTCACTGCGGAAGAGGTTTTTCAGGCGTTCCAGACTTCCCGCGAGCGAGGCGAGGCAATCTATAAGGGATCGAGGCTTCTGTTGCGGGGCAAGGTGGCGGGGGTCCGCCCCGACCCTCGCGAACCCGGCGCCGCTTTGCTGGTGTTGTTTGGGGGGGCCGAATCTGCTTTTGTGGACTGCGCCTTTCCGTCCGCCGATTATAAAGTCCGGGAGGAACGGGCGGGGCAGAACGTGGTGTACGTGGTTTCCCGTTCCAGCGATGCCGCAATGCTCAAGGTCCAGAGGGGTGCGGTCGTCGAGATTCAGGGGAAATACGAGGGGGTGGAGGGGGCGGTGCGGTTTGGGGGGTGTTCTTTGCCAAAGCGCTGAGTTTGGGAGGTGGGAGTCTGCGACAATGGCCCTCCGCCTTGAGGTGGAGGCGGGCGCACGGTTTTGTGTTCGGGGCAAATGCAGGGAAGGGGTTGCCCACAGACCGTTCCTTGGTCTAGACTGTCAGCAGATGAAATTGAAATTCGGTCTCGTTCTCCCCAGTCTGGCTCTGGTTGCCGGTCTCTCCGGCTGCGTCAACCAGGATGACGACTTTGTACCGGCGAAACGCCCCGGATTTCGCCCCCCGTCCTCACCCTTGATTCAGGACGATTTGCCTCCCGTCGACCCTCTTGGAGTTCCTTCTTCCAATTTTAACCAGGATGGCGCACCTGTGGGTTCGGGAGGGTTAGGGGGTTCCGCTGTGGTCCCGACCCCCGCGCCTTCGCCTTTGCCTGATCCGGCTCCGACGTCCCAGCCTGCCCCACAACCTGCGCCCGCACCAGCTCCGGCCCCCGCGCCTGCACCGGCTCCGAAGGCTGCTCCTCCCGAGTACGCCAAGCGTGTTCCCGGCAAGCCAAACTGGATCAAGAGTCCTTACGACGGCAAGATTCTGGACGCCACCGGCTTTCCTCCCGGCACGGAAGTGCGGGACCCGATTTCAGGCAAAATCATGCTCGTTCCCTGACCGGCCAGAGTCGGTTTTTTCCCTCTCCCCGGCCCAGCGCTAAACCGCAAGGCCGGGGTTCTTTTTGATGAAACGTATCGCCATTCTCGGCCCCGGTCTCTTGGGAGGCTCCGTCGCCCTGGCCCTCCGGGACAGGGATGGAGTCGAGGTGCGCCTTTGGGCCCGCCGCCCGGAGGCGGTCGAGGAGGCGCGCTCGGCCCGGATTGCGCATCTTGCCACAGGGTCACTCGTTGAGGCGGTCGCCGGCGCGGACACGGTCCTGCTGTGCGTTCCCGTGGGAGCGATGGAGGCTCTGGTGCGCCAGGCGCTTCCTGTGCTTTCACCCGACACGCTTGTCACCGACGTGGGCAGTGTGAAGGAGCCCGTCTGCCGGGCGCTCGCCCCTTTGCTCGAAGGCAGGGCGCTCTTTGTCGGCAGCCATCCGATGGCCGGGTCGGAAAAGGCGGGGCTTTCGGCGGCCAGGCCGGATTTGTTTCAAAATGCCGTTTGCATCGTCACGCCTGAGGAAGGCCGGACGCCGGTGCTGGCAGAGCAGCGTGCGGTCGCCTTTTGGAGTGCGCTGGGGGGGCGGGTGAAGTCGCTCACTCCGGAAGTTCACGACCGGGTGTGCGCCCTGATCAGCCATCTGCCGCACGTCACCGCCGCGGCGCTTGTGAACGTTGTCGAGGCTGCCTGTCCCGAGGCGTTTGGCTTTTGCGGAGCGGGTTTTCGAGATTCAACGCGAGTTGCCGCCGGGCTGCCCGAGATGTGGACCGAGATTCTCAGCTCCAACCGGCAGGCCGTAGCGGCTGGATTGCGGGGGCTCATTTCGGTGCTGGAAGAAACCGCCGTTCAGCTGGAACAGGGGCGCGAGAGCGAAACTGCGCTGCACTCTTTTCTCGCCTCGGCGAAGGCCCGCCGCGACACTCTGCTTCCCGGCAATGGCAATGTTCCGGGCAAGTCTTCAAGTTGACGTAACGATTTAAAACATGGATTGGACTATTCAAAAGGCTCCGCCTCTGAACTGTGAATTGGAAGTTCCGGGTGACAAAAGCATCTCCCATCGCTCCGTGATGCTCGCCTCCCTAGCGGACGGCCCTTGCGTGATCCGCGGTTTCTTGCCGGGGGAGGACTGCCTTTCAACCAAGGAGGCTTTCCGGGCCTTCGGGGTGAAAATCGAGCGCCCTGGCGCGACTTCCCTGATCATTCACGGGACCGGCGGGCGCTTTGTGCAGCCGGCTCACGACGTGGACTGCGGGAACTCGGGAACCACGATGCGCCTGCTCTCCGGACTGCTCGCCTCGCAGCCCTTCCAAACGCGTCTCACTGGAGATGCCTCGCTTTCGAAGCGTCCGATGAAGCGAATCATGGAGCCGCTGGCGCGCATGGGGGCTCGTATCACTGCCGAGGGGGCCGATGAGCGTCCGCCGCTCAGAATCGAAGGGGGGAGCTTGCAGGGCATCGACTATACCTCGTCGGTGGCCAGCGCTCAGGTGAAAAGCGCCATCCTTCTTGCAGGTCTCTTTGCCTCAGGTTCCACCTCTGTGACGGAGCCGCATCTGAGCCGGGATCACACGGAGCGGATGTTTGAGTACTTCGGGATTCCGATCAAGAGGGAGGGGCTCAAGGTGACTGTCGCAGGTGGATCCCGCCCGCAACCGAGGGATTTCCGTGTTCCGGGCGACGTTTCGAGCGCCGCCTTCTGGCTGGTCGCGGCCGCTGCGCATCCCGGGGCCCGCTTGCGGGTGAACCGGGTGGGGTTGAATCCCAGCCGGACCGGGATTCTGGGCACTCTGACCCGCATGGGGGCGCGTGTGCGCGAGTTTGAACACTCCAATCAGGGTGAACCCATTGGAACCATTGAAATTGAGGGCGCTTCCTTGAAAGCGACTCGGATCTGCGGCAAGGAGATCCCGAACGTGATCGACGAACTTCCCGTGCTGGCCGTGGCGGCTGCTCTCGCCGAGGGGACCACCGTCATCGCCGATGCCGCGGAGTTGCGGGTGAAGGAAAGCGACCGCCTGGCGGCAATCGCTTCGCATCTCATGGCGATGGGAGTTCCCGTGAAGGAAACCCCCGACGGCATCGAGATCACCGGAGGGCGTCCCCTCAAGGGGGCCCGCCTCGACAGCTTGGGAGATCATCGCATCGCCATGGCTTTCGCAATCGCGGGTCTTTTCGCCGAGGGACAAACGGTCATCACTGGCACCGACTGCGTGAACACTTCTTATCCCGGTTTCTATGACGTGCTCCAGCGGGTGTCCGCCAGCCGCGAGCAGGGGGTCCCGCTGGTGATCCGCCTCGAGGACGACTCGTCGGAAGGCGCCGACGGTCCCGACGCCTGAACTATGAATCCCGTTATGATCCACACCGTTATCGCCATCGACGGACCGGCCGCCTCGGGCAAAAGCAGCGTTTCCAAGGAACTCGCCCGCCAGCTCGGCTACGTTTACGTGAACACCGGCGCCATGTACCGGGCGCTCACCTGGCACGCGTTGCATTCCGGCGTAGACCCCTCCGATTCGGAGGCGGTGCGGCATCTGTTGGACGGCAGTTCGCTCGAGTGCGGGATCGAGGACGGCCAGTCGAGTTTTCGCGTGAATGGCACGGACCCGGGAGACGCCCTGGTGAGCGAAGCGGTGAATGGTAGTGTTTCCAAAATTGCCTCGCAACCGGAGGTGCGGCGGCGGTTGGTGGAGTTGCAGCGTTCGTACGCACAAATCCAGCCCTCCGTGATGGAAGGCCGCGACATCGGCTCCGCGGTTTTTCCCGACACACCCTACAAGTTCTACATCGACGCCTCGGTCGAAGTACGCGCGGCCCGGAGGGCCGGCCAGGGCCTTTCCGATTCCGTAGCTCTGCGGGATGCGATGGACAAGACCCGCAGAGATTCGCCGCTGTTGATCCCCGAGGGGGCGCATGTCATCGACAGTTCCCTCATGACTGTGGGGGACGTGGTGAAGATCATTCTTGAGATATTGGTTCCGCTAGGGATTGGTCCGGCGGCCCAGTGAGGCATTGAAAAACACCCTGTCCGCCCCGACTCGTCATGGGACTTGTTTATCAGAGCTGCTATTATCTAAGCCGGGCTGTTGCCTACTGCTGTTTCGATTACAGGGTGGTCAACCGGGAGGCGATCCCCAACGAGGGCCCGCTCCTGCTGGCGATGAACCACCAGAGCTTTCTGGACCCGCCGCTCGCCGGGATCGTTTGCGAGCGTGAGATTTACTATCTCGCGCGCAAGTCGCTCATGGAAATCCCGGTGCTTGGCGGTCTCCTCCCCAAGTTGAACGTCATTCCTTTCGACCAGGAGGGAAACGACATGAGCGCGATCAAGGCCGTGATTCGCGTGATCAAGGCTGGCGAGGCGACCGTGATTTTTCCCGAGGGAACGCGTTCGCTGGATGGTCAGCTGCAGCCTGCTCAATCGGGGCTCGGAATGATCGTGGCGAAGACTCGCGCCCCTGTGTTGCCTATGCGCATTTTCGGCGCGCACGAGGCGTTTCCCAAGGGGTCCTCCCGGGTGCGACTGCAACCGCTCACCCTCGTGGTGGGGGAGGTGATGCGGTTTTCGGACGCGGATTTCCTCGGTGATTCAAGGTCGGTTTATCGGCGGATCAGCGAATCAGTGATGGAGCGCATCACGGCGTTGGAGTGCCCCGACCGCTTTACGGACCACTCCTAAATCGCAGCCATGGCTCCTGTCATTATTGTAGGTGCGGGAATGGCCGGGCTGGCTTGCGCGAACACACTGCATAGGGCTGGGCGTCCCTTTTTGCTTCTTGAGGGCGACAGCCAAGTCGGCGGACGGGTGCGCACCGACAGGACTTCCGACGGGTTTGTGATGGACCGCGGTTTTCAAGTGTTGCTGAGCTCCTATCCGGAGGCGCGCCGGACGTTGGATCTTGCTGCCTTGAAGCCGAGGGCTTTTCGCTCGGGGGCGGTGATCCGAATGCCGGACGGTTCGACAACCGTTCTGCGCGATCCCTGGACGGAGCCGTGGGCTGCGGGATCAGCGATCACGGCGCCGATCGGGTCCTGGTCGGACAAGTGGAAGGTCGCCCGTCTGGTGTGGGATGTGGTCCGCAAGTCGCCCGACGAATGGCTCGCAAGGTCCGGCGTCGGGACCCTCGAGTTTCTGCGTTCCCGGAATTTCAGCCCGCAGATCATCGAACGTTTTTTTGTACCGTTCTTTGGCGGCGTGTTCTTGGACCGGACTCTGTCGGTGGACAGCGGCTTTTTCTGTTTTCTCTTCCGACAATTTGTCCTTGGACGGGCCTTGCTCCCGACCGGCGGGATGCAGCGGATCCCCGAGCAGTTGGCGGCGCGGCTGCCTGCGCATTCCTTGAGGCTTGGAGCGCGGGTGAGTTCGGTGGAATCGGGCGGCGTCCGCTTGGAGGGCGGGGAATGGCTGCGGGCCGCCTCCGTGGTTGTCGCCGTGGATGGGGTGCGTGCCGCTGAGTGGCTCCCGGGGTTTCCCGCGTCGACGGATTGGAAGCGGACCGCGTGCCTTTATTTCGCCGCCCCCGGCAGGCCGGGAGGAGGGGACCGGTATCTGCGTCTGAACGCGCAGCCCGGTCGCCTGGTGCACAATGTCTGTTTTCCCTCGGACGTTGATCCCACCTGCGCGCCTGCGGGTTGGAGCCTTGTTTCGGTAAGTAGCCACGGGGCGCATTCGCTCGGGGCGGAAGCGCTGCTGGAACGGACGAGGGCGGAGCTTCTCGAGTGGTTCGGGCCGCAGGTGGATGCGTGGCGGCATTTGAAAACCTACGAGATCGCAAGAGCTCTGCCGACGGCTGTTCCGGGAAACGCGGGTCCCTTGTTCTGGCAGGGCGTTCACGTATGCGGCGATCACACGGCGTATCCTTCTCTTAACGCGGCGCTTGCCACAGGAAGGCGTTGCGCGGAAGCGGTGCTGGCCGGTGGGGGAGTCTGAATTTTGGAGAGGGCTGTCCCACCCCGGGGACTGAGGTCTTTTAGTGAGGCGTTGTTTCTGGACAGCGGGAGGTTGGGGCTGGAACATTTCTTGATATGGAAATCCCCCCGCTCCTCCGTAAGTCTGCCTGGTTCGCCGCGGCTTTGCTGCCGGGCCTCTGCACCGCCGCGTCTCTAGAATGGCCCCAGTTTCGTGGCCCCGCTGGTGACGGAGTTTCCTCCGCCGCACAGATTCCCGTGGAATGGAGCGCCTCAAACGGGGTTGCCTGGTCGGTCGAGGTTCCCGGCAAGGGATGGTCCTCTCCCGTTCTTTCCAAGGGTCGGATTTACCTGACCAGCGCCGTCGAAGGCGCTTCCTCAGAGGTGACATTGAACGCGCTGTGCCTCGACGCCGAATCCGGCAAACTGCTCTGGAACACGGAGGTGTTCCGTCCGGATCCCGGTGAGGTGAAGGCCATGCATCGCAAAAACACGGCGGCAAGCCCGACTCCCATTGTCGAGGACGGCAAGGTGTACGTGCATTTCGGCCACATGGGAACGGCCGCGCTGGACCTGGACGGGCGCGTGCGCTGGTCCCAGACGAGTTTGAAATACAAACCCGTGCACGGCACCGGGGGGTCTCCCGCTCTGACTGGAGGACTTCTCGTGTTCAGCGCCGACGGATCCGCGGATCCCTTTGTGGCCGCTCTGGACGCCCAGACCGGAGCCGTGCGCTGGCAGACACCCCGCAACACCACGGCGAAAAAGAACTTTTCCTTCTGCACACCTCAGGTGATCAATCTTAAGACCGGTCCCCAGATCATCCTGCCGGGAAGCGGTTTTGTCGGCGCCTACCGCCCCTCCGATGGCGCGGAAATCTGGCGCGTGAATTACGGCGAAGGCTATTCCGTGGTGCCGCGCCCGGTGTATTCCCACGGCATGCTTTTCCTGAGCTCGGGATTCGATTCGGCCTCCCTGCTTGCCATCCGGCCGGAGGGAGCCGAGGGCGATGCGACCGCGGGAAATATTGCGTGGACCTTGAAAAAGGGGGCGCCGCACACCCCCTCAGTCATAATCGTGGAGGACCTCCTGTTCTGTGTTTCGGATGCGGGGATCGCCTCCTGTGTGGATGTCCAGAGCGGCGAGGTGCGCTGGAGCGAGCGGTTGGCGGGAAATTTTTCCTCCTCGCCCGTCGCTGCCGAGGGGCGGATCTATTTTCAAAACGAAGCCGGCGTCGCTTTTGTGGTGAAGGCCTCCAGCACCTATGAATTGCTGGCCACGAATGACCTCGGCGAAAAGACTCTGGCTTCCCCAGCGGTGGCAGATGGAACCCTTTTTATCCGCGGGGAAGGCCACCTCTTTAAAATCAGCTCTTCGAAATAGACCCCGGAACTCAGTCTCGCTCGATCCTCTCGCATCCAGTCTTACGCAACGGATTTTCTCATGCATACGCCCGACGCAGAGTTTGAAAGGTTACTCCTCGCAATGGTGGAAATGCAGGCGTCCGACCTTTTTCTGAGCGAGGGCCGCGTTCCCTACCTACGGATCAACGGCTCGATACGTCCCCTCGAGGCGCAGCCTGCCACGCGTTTGATGCTGCAGTCTGCCCTGCAATCCTGCCTGCGGTCGTCTCAGCTGGAGACGTTCACAAGGGAAGGGGACCTGGACTTCGGGTTCAGCACTTCGGGATCCGGTCGCTTCCGCGTCAACGCCCTGATGCAACGCGGTAGCATCGCTCTGGTGGTGCGCAGAGTGGCGGATGGCAGGATGCGCTTTGAAGACCTCGGGCTCCCTTCGCAACTCCAGTCTTTCTCCACCCTCACCAGGGGCCTCGTGCTCGTCACGGGATCCACTGGATCCGGAAAGTCCACGACCCTCGCCGCGATGGTGCACCACATCAACGCGCATTTCGCGAGGCACATCGTGACCATCGAGGATCCCGTTGAGTTTCTGCACGAGGACCTGCGCTCTATCGTCACCCAGCGGGAGATCGGGTCCGACACGAAGGACTTCTCTTCAGCCCTGCGGCACGTCCTACGGGAAAGTCCCGACGTGATTCTCATTGGGGAAATGCGGGATGCGGAGACCGTCGAGGTCGCCGTGTCCGCTGCGATGAGCGGCCACCTGGTGATTTCGAGTCTACATACTAGCGACACTATCCAGGCCCTGCAGCGGATCATCAGCTTCTTCCCCGAGCACCTCCACCAGCAAAAGCTCCAGGACCTGTCGCTTTGTCTGGAGGGAGTCGTGGCGCAACGTCTCGTCCCCAGGGCGTCCGGCTCCGGTCGGGTGGCTGCTGTGGAAGTCCTTTCCGTGACGGCGGCTGTCCGGAAACTGCTGCGGGAGGGTCGTCTTGACGAACTCGCGGAGCTGAGCGCGGATGGCGCGGGAATGCACTCCTTCAACCGGGCGCTTCTCGATCTGCTCAAGGACGATCAAATTTCAGTGGAGGCCGGGGCCGCCTACGCGTCGAACCCCGAAGAGTTTCGCATGAACGCCCAAGGGATGGAGCGCGGCTCCGCCTCGTTTTTGGCGGAAATGGAAAACCTTCCCTCCGTGGGCGGCATCGACGTGCGGTCTCTTCTGCATTCGGCCCATCGGCACGGTGCCAGCGACATCCACCTGATGGCCGGTTCGGCGCCGGTGTTCCGCGTCGGTGGCGTGTTGCGTCCGCTGGTGACAGATCCCCTGACCGCCGGGGACGTGCGGCGTCTGCTTTTCAGCGTGCTGACGCACCCCCAGAGGGAGCAGTTCGAGCTGGAGAAGGAACTGGATTTTGCGATTTCGCTTTCGGCCGGGGTGCGTTTTCGTGTGAACGCCCATTATCAGCGCCAGACCGTGGCGGTGGCGTTGCGCTTGATCCCTTCCGTGCTGCCTCCTGTAGAGGCGCTGGGTTTGCCCGAGTCCGTCATCCAATTGGCCGATGCCTCGCAGGGACTGGTCTTGGTCACCGGGCCCACAGGCAGCGGGAAGAGCACGACCCTGGCTTCGCTCGTGGACCGTATCAACAGCCACCGCAACTGCCGGGTGATCACGATCGAGGATCCTATCGAGTTTGTGCACCAGAACCGACTGGCCAGCATCGAGCAACGGGAGGTGGGCTCCGACACGAAGAGTTTTGCCAGCGCCCTCAAGTACATCCTGCGTCAGGACCCCGACGTCATTTTGGTGGGGGAAATGCGGGACTTTGAAACGATCCAAGCCGCCCTGACGGCCGCCGAAACGGGACATCTCGTGTTTGCCTCCCTTCACACAAATGATGCGCCCCAGGCAATCGACCGGATCATTGATGTGTTTCCGCCGCACCAGCAGGAACAGATCCGCGCGCAAATCGCCAGCGCCTTGCTCGGGGTCGTCTCCCAGCGACTGCTACAGCGCAGGGATGGAAGCGGACGTGTGGCTGCGTTTGAAGTGCTTTTGGGCAACAGCGCCGTGAGGTCGATGATCCGGGAGGCGAAAACGCACCAGCTTCTCGGCAGCATCGAGATCTCTTTCCGTGAAGGGATGCAGACTCTGGACCGGTCCGTCGAGTCGCTCTACCAGAGCGGGCAGGTTTCCAAAGAAGAGGCCTGCCGTTACGTTCGCAATCCCGCCCAGTTTGCCGCTCGCCTTCCGGGAGCGGATATTGCAGTTTCTGCAACTCCCGGGGCGCCGGGGGAGCAGGGAAGGTGATCCGCGCCAGCCAGTTTTAGCAGCCGCTTCTTTGAACCGCTTGGGGTCCCTTTGCCTTGCGGATGTTTCAAAAAATTTTGACTTTTTGCTTAACAAATTTCGGCCTTCACCCGACCTTTACAGCCAGTGCGTCGTACCTCAATCTCCATCGCAGCCTTGTTTTTCGGGTCCATTTTGGCTGCTCAAGCTCGAATCGGCGACACACTGAACCAGTGCATCACCCGCTACGGTAAGCCAGTGGAGTTCCTTTCCAAAGGGGTTCTCTTTGTGAAGGCGAACAAGAAGATCTATGTGACGTTTACTGACGGAATAGCGGACAGCGTATTTTTCCAGAAAATCAATCCCGTATCCCAGAAGGCGGTTACGCCCATTACGCAGGAGGAGATCCGCCTCCTTTTGGCCGAGAACAGCCAGGGCTACACCTGGGATCACACGAGCAGGTTGCCGGATGGGGACGTAATCTGGGTGACAAAGGACTCTGAATTGGGAGCCCTGTACTCTAGGGCGACCTGCTCCCTGCAGGTGTACACCCGCGAGAATATCGCCCGCTGAAGCCGGGGCGGAGGCCTGCTCTGGCGGCAGGATTCTTTAGGGGATTTGCGGCACGTCTCCTTCGGGGTTTTGGGTTTCGTTCGGGATCGCCTCCCACCTACTCATGCGTTTGTAAATCCAACCGCAGGCGTACAGCATGGCACCGGCTGAGAGCAGCGAGAGAATTTGCACTATCCCATCCGTTGCTGTGATGTCGTAGAACGCCGCTTTGATGGAAACGGCCATGAGGATCAGGACGGCACTGCGTCCGAGGGACCTGTCCTTTTTGGAGCGGGCCCACAGGAGAATTGAAAGAGCGTACAGACCCCACGCGCAGGATACAAAAAGGGAGCCGCCGGTGGGGACCTTGAGCGATATCCTATAGAGGGCGCAGAGCATCTCAAGATGCGCAAACCCGAGGACGAGCGCTGCACCGGTTGCCTGTGGAATCAGGCCGAATGCCAGGACGACAAGGGCACCCGCGCCATACAGGAAGTTGTAGGCGAGGAGGGTTTCAACGCTGGCATCCAGCAGGAAGGTCAGCAGCGCACCGTATCCAATCACCGCCAAGCAAACCAGCCGCGGCCACTTCCAATTGGCGGAGGCCGCCCCCTGCCGGTTTGCAAGAAGCAGCGCGCCTGCAAGACCCAGCGCCACGAGCGGTTTTGTCGCGTCCGGCGTGATTCCAAAAAAGACCGAATGCGCCAGAGTAATTACGGCGAATAGGAGCACGGCCGGAGCGCTGGGGACCTCTCGCTTGAGGATGACCCGTACCATCCGGTAGAGCCCCAGCACTGAAACGCTGAATGCCGCCGCGATCCATGGGGCTCCGGTCGGCGTGAGGATATCCAGCAGGACATACAGGTTGCCATAGTAGGCGAGCAGGAGCAGGCCCAGTGGTGCGGCTTCGCGGGCGAGAAGGGGGGACCTGTGGACAATGGAAAAGGCGAGCGTTGCCGCTGCAAAAATCAGGAATTGCATCCCCTGGATGCCAAGGCACTGCCACGCCCTTTGCGGGCTTCCGACGCATTCCAGCGAAAGAATACCGATCGTAAAAATCGCAAAGTACGAGGAAACCAAAAGAACGTCCCTGCGCTTCAGGAGGAAGGAAAGGAGCGAGTAGGACAGGTTCCAAATCAGCAAAAAACCCGAAAGGGCTCCGAGGTCGTCCGTCCGGAATCCGAGAAGCGGCACGGCGAGGTAGGTTCCGGCGACTGCGGCCAGCACAAACACCGCGTTGGCTATCCGCACGTTGCTCAGAATGGAGAGCGTTCCCACCGCCGTGGCCAGAAGAAGCCCCGCTCGGGAGTCGATCAGATGGTGCACCTTGTAGGCCCCGAACCAGCACAGGTGGAGTATGGTGACTCCCGAACCCGACAGCAGCGCTCCGTAGTTGTCGCCAAGGCGACGGATAAAATGCGGCAGCCCGAGGCAGGCAAAGCCAAAAAGAGAGGCCAGCAGGACCTGCCTTTTGGGAGTGAGCCAGCCGGACTCGATGGTGAGCTTCAAAAAGAATACCGCGGCAACCACCAAAAAACTGACCCCGAGGATTCCGAAAACGGTGCCGGCCTCCGGGGGCGTGACGCTGTTCTTTTTAGGGCTGCCGCTTGGATTCGGGGCGGACACCGCCTGCGATCGCGGGGCCTGCTGGGGCAGGGGTGGCGGGAGATCGGCGTGCGTGCCGGGGGTGCCCTCCCGGTTTGAAGACGGTCCCCCCTGGGTTCTGGCTTCAAGATCACGGACGCGGCGTTCCAAGTCCGCCAGAATGGCTTGAAGGTTTTCCATGGAACAAAAAATGAAGCCCTTCGGCAGAGTCATCCTATATTTTGGGCGCCTGCCGAAAGCAAGGTGTCACGCGCTACTGTTTGCGCGGCAGTGTGTTTTTCAATCCGGCGGAGCGGTGGCGGCCTGCCTTTCAGCTCCGGACGTTGCGGTTTCCAAAGAGTGGTTTGGGTTAACAGAAGCAAAACGGCTCCGGAGGATCCTCCGTTGTTTTGTTTCCGAGCATTCCCTGTTTATAACTCACGAACCTCCAACCTAACGCTCATGAAACGCTTCACTTTTCCCGCATTCCTGCGCTGGGTCTGCCTTTTCGCTCTGCTCACCTTCTCCCTGCATGCCAACCCTCCGGAAAAGGACGTTTTCGTTCACTACATGCCGTGGTTCGCCTCCAAGGCAGTCTCGGGGGAGTGGGGATGGCACTGGACCATGGACCGCCGAAATCCCGACCAGATCGACTGGGAAGCAAGGCGGGAAATTGCTTCCCATGATTATCCTTTGATCGGTCCCTACGATTCCGGGGACGATGATGCCCTCGAGTGCCATGCGCTGCTCATGAAGTGCGCAGGCATCAACGGTGTCATTGTGGATTGGTACGGAACGGGTGCAACGCACGATCATGCCGCCAACCATCTTCGCGCGCAAAAGCTGATTCCCTGGTTGAAGCGGGCAGGCTTGCGGTTTGCGATTTGCTACGAGGATCAAGGCCTTAAGGAACTCAAAGAGGGGGCCGACGTCTCTCAAGCCGAGGCCGACCTTGCCTGGTTGCAGGAGCACTGGCTCGGCGAGGATGCCTACCTCAGGCAGGAGGGGCGGCCGGTCCTTTTGGTCTTCGGCCCCCAGCATCTGGACTGGAAGAAACTGAATGTGAAATGGCGCCAGCCGCCGCTGCTCTTTGGTTTGCCCCACCTTGCGGAAGGCGCGGGCTTCGACGGCGCCTTTGCGTGGCCGCCCGTGCATGGGGGTAAGGCGGTTGCAAGCGGCCAGTGGCGGGCGGCCCTTGATTCGACCTACAAGCGCGAAGGCAGGTTGATTGCCTCGGCGTTCCCGGGGTTTCGCGATTATTACAAGCAGGCGGGCGTGCATGAGAGCTACGGCAGCATCGCTTCGCTGAAAGGGGCCACCTTCGCCGAATCGCTTAGCCAGGCCCTGTCCAGCAGTGCCAGCCTGGTGCAGTTGGCGACCTGGAACGATTACGGCGAGGGATCCGTGCTCGAGCCCACCACTGGAAGCGGGTACCGTTATCTCGAGCATCTCCAGAAAACCCGGCGTGCGGGAAATCCCGCGGATCTCCGCCTCCCCGTGATGCTCTATCAACTGCGCAAACGGGGAGGAGATGGCTCTTTGCTCAAGAATGCGTCAGACCTCATGTTTGCCTCAAAGTACACTGAGGCAGAGGCCCTTCTGGCCAGGGTGGCGGCTGACCTTGGGCGGCAGCCCGCCAGATTTCCTGATGCCTCGGGCGCGCCCGATGACAATTATCGGCTCGTGACGGAGGTGCTGTACCGCGAAGGTAAACAGGTGACCAACGCAATGCATCAGCGTTGCAGGCTCGACGTGTATTTTCCTGCCAACAAGCGCCCTTTTCAGACCGTGGTTTGGTTTCACGGGGGCGGCCTCACAGGGGGCGAACGGACCATTCCGCTTCCCTTGCGTAATCAGGGCATCGCAGTGGTCGCTGTCAATTACCGCTTGGGTCCCGAGGTGCAGTCTCCGGCCTACATTGAGGACGCGGCCGAGGCCGTGGCTTGGACCTTCAAACACATCGCGGAGTTTGGCGGTGATCCCGCTCAGATTTTTGTCAGCGGCCACAGCGCCGGAGCGTACCTTGCCAGCATGATCGGACTCGACAAGCAGTGGCTCGCAGCCCTCGGGTGGGACGCCGACAAGATCGCCGGCTTGGTGCCACTGAGCGGTCAAATGATCACCCACTTTGCGATCAGGGAGGAGCGCGGGCTGGCGGAAACCCAGCCTGTCGTCGATTCCATGGCGCCGCTGTTCCATGTACGCAAAGACTGTCCTCCGCTGCTGCTTGTGACGGGCGATCGGGAAAAGGAGCTCATGGGCAGGTACGAGGAGAACGCTTACTTCTGGCGCGCAATGAAGCTTGCCGGACACGCCGATGTGACGCTGCACGAACTGCAGGGCTTCGACCACGGCAGGATGCCGGAGCCGGCCTTTCCTCTCTTGTTGAAATTTGTCAGAGGAAGGCCGGATCCGGTCAGGCGTTAGGTTGGTCGCTGCATCAGACCTCTTGAAGCGCCTCGACGGGGGGACTGAGCGGGGCTGGTTCGAAGGGATCGGCTTGGTCTTTTTTCGGGGGCTGGTGTCCCTCCTGGTGTCGCCATGCGACGGCGTAACGCACCAGTTCCGCACCGCTTTTCAGCAGCAGCTTTCTGCGCAGGTTGGCCCGGTGTGTCTCGATCGTTTTGACGGCGATCCCGAGGCCGGCGGCCACTTCACTCGAAGACTGGCCCCGCCCGATCCGAAAGAGAATCTCCAGCTCCCGGTCGGTCAACGATTCGGAGGGATCGATTCCTTCGCGCCCCCGCACGGCCCTTTGGACCAGACGCTGGGAGAGGTGATCGCTGACTGTGATCTTTCCGCTCAACACGCTTTGGACCGCTTTCCGCAGGAGATCCGGCGTCGCGTCCTTCATCAGGTAGCCCTTTGCTCCCGCGGATAGTGCGCGGAACGCGTACAGGTTTTCATCGTGTACACTGAGCACGAGGATTGCCGTGGTGGGGCTTTCGGCGCTCATGTTTTTGATGAGCTCCAGTCCGTCGCTTCCCCCCGGCAGGGTGATGTCGAGGATTACGGCGTCCGGGGTGAACCTGCGCAGGCACTCTAGGGCTGATCGGGCGTCGGAAGCCTCCGCGACCACGGTGAATTGCGGGTCCTGCTGGAGCAGAAAGGAGAGTCCGAGACGGATGATGGGATGGTCGTCGACGATGAGCAGCTTGGCCGGCTGGATTTTTGGATTGAACGCTTTTGCTGGTGAGCCGCCTCTGGATGTTTGTGAATGCTTTCCTCCCGTCATGTGACGCTTCCCCCTTTTGCTCTGGATCGGATGGAGGGGGTGGGGTGGGTGCTTTTTTGGGGTGGTAATGCGGGGGGGAATGCAGTGGTGCATGCGGGGGGAGAAAAAAGAAGGGAAAGAAAAAGGCGCCGGAGGCGGGAGTGCGCAAAGGCGCGGTAGCCAGGAGCGGGCGGGAGTCCCAGGGGGAAACCCGCAACCGCACCCCGGGGTGGTCTTTTCCACGGCGTTTGCGGCGCCCGTTTCCGTAGCGAGGGGAGTTATGAAACTCAATTCTTTACACGAACTTCTGGTGACCGAGCTGCACGACCTTTTGAGCGCGGAGCGCCAGCTTTTGCAGATTCTTCCAAAGGTGATCAAATCTGTTTCGCATACGAAGCTGCGCAAGGCGCTGGAGGACCACCAGGAGGAGACGGTGATTCATGAGCAGCGCCTGGAGGAGTGTTTCCAGAAGCTGGGGGTTCCGGCGCGGCCGGGTCGCAGCCACGGCATGGTGGGGCTGGTGTCTGCGTGGATGGATCTGGAGGCGGCGGAGGCGCAGCAGGATGTCAGGGACGCCGCGACGATTTCAGTGATCCAGCGGATGGAGCATTACGAGATTGCGGGCTACGGGTGTGCGCGGGCCTTTGCGGAGGTTTTGGAGGAGAACGAGGTGGCGGAGCTCTTGATCAAGACGTTGCGCGAGGAGGAAGAGTGCGACCGGGAGCTGAGCCGGATTGCGACATCGCTTGTGAACGTGGAGGCGGAGCTGCACTCGAAGTGAACGGCTCCGGAGGGGGGAGGCTGTGGTGGCGGTGGGCCGGCCCGGAGGCGCCGGCTTGCGCGGGGCCCTTAAGGTCGTGAGCGCGCCCGGCCTGCCGCCCTCTGGGGGGCAGGACCCGTCCGGCGGGCCGGGGTGATCTTCATTGACGGGCCGCGGTTCCGTGGACGGGGGCTTGGAGCGGCGGATCTTGCTGCGCGTCGGCATGCGGAGCTCCGGCAGGATCGCGGCCCGCGGTGCCCTGCCGGACGTTGGACGGGGTGGGGCGCACGGTGCGGGCCGGACCGTGGGACTGTGGGACCGTGGGGCTGCGGATGTTGCCCGATAGCGCTAGACTGAACGGGGGTGGGTTGGGGGAAAATGGTTGCCTGTTGCAGGGGATATTTCCCGTGCCAAACCGACCTCGAGAATCGTTGTGGAAGCCTGGGTGCTGCTTTGCCTCGGGTGGTGGCAGGCGGAGGGATCCGTCCGGAGTGCGGGATCCATCCGGATGGGCTGGGCTGCGGGCAGGAAGGCCGTGGGTCCGGCGCCCTTTGAAAAAGGACCGAGCCTGAGGCGGTAGCGCTCGGGTGGCTGCGCGCGTCAGTCCTACACGCCGTAGATGGTGATGCGCAGGCGGGCGGCTTCGCTGGAGAGCTTGTCTTTTTCGAGGAGGAGGGTCTGGCCGGCCTCGACCGCGATGACGGCCAGGCCGGCTTGGGCCGCCGTCTCCAGCGTGAGCGGTCCGATCACGGGCACGTCAAAGCGCATGTCCTGCTTGGGCTTCGAGACTTTCACCATCACTGCGCCCTTTTTCCCAAGGGAACCGCCGCGCAAAATGGCGGCGTTGGTGCCTTCGAAAGCTTCGACGGCGAGGACGGTTCCCGTTTTCACAACCACCGTCTGGCCGATATCAAGCCGACTGCTTTCCTTGGCAATCCGGAAGCCGTATTCAATGTCGGCGAGCTCCTTGCGCCCCGGTTTCGGACCGGCAATGACGCCGGCTGGCGCCAGGCACTCCTCCATGAACGAAGTGGCCGGCAGCAGCTCGACGCCGACGTCCGACATGGACGCTGCAATGGCCCCGAAAATAGACTCCGCATTGCGCTCGCGGAGCTTTGCCAGAAGGAGCAGGGCCTTGATGTCGGGCCGAAGGTCGAACAGGTTCTTGGGGGCGATCTGGCCGCTCATGACGGCGTGGCAGGCACCCGAGTTTTTCAAAAAACCCAGCATCTTGCCCAGCTGTCCGACTCGCATCCATTCAATGGCGTCGACGAGGTCAGCAAGACCCGGGTCGGTTTCATTCTGAAAGGCCGCGACTACGACGCGTTTCACTCCGGCAGCCCGGGCGCCGCGCACCATGGCGTGGGGGTACACGCCGCTGCCGGCGATGATCGCGAGGGTTTCTGGAATTGCCGGATGCACGGGGGTGTTTTCCAAGGGTCAGCTGACTGCGGGCCCGGAGGTCGCGGGTTTCGAGTGTTCGATCAGGGCGTAGGCGTTGTGGTTGTGGATGGACTCGAAGTTTTCCGCTTCGACCTTGTACCACAGGATGGATTCCTCCGCGTTTGCGCGCACGGCGACGTTCCGCACCAGGTCTTCTACAAAAACAGGATTGTCGTAGGCCCGCTCGGTCACGGCCTTTTCGTCCGGACGTTTCAAAACGCTGTAGAGCTCGCAGGATGCGGACTGCTCGACGAGTTGGATGAGGTCCTCGACCCAGACTGGGGTGGACGTGCGCACGGCAAAGTTGACTTCGCCGCGCTGGTTGTGGGCTCCGCGTTCGCTGATGGATTTTGAGCAGGGGCAGAGCGTGGCGACAGGCACCGTGACGATCGTGACGAGGTCAAATTCGCCGCGCTTGAGGGTCGCGTCGAAGGTGATGTTGTAGTCGATCAGGCCCTTCTTCCCCGACACGGGGGCTGCTTTTTGAATGAAGTACGGGAACGTAAAAGTCACATGGGAGCACTCCGAGTGCAGTCGCTCCACCAGCTTTTCGAGAAGATCGCGAACGCTGTCGACGTGGAGGTCCGGGCCGCAGTCGTGCAGCGCCTCGACAAACCGGCTCATGTGCGTGCCTTTGAATTGCTCGGGCAGGTCCACTGTGAGTGCCACGGTGGCGACGGTGTGCTGTTCGCCCCCGGACTTGTTCAGGATCCGCATGGGGTATCGCAGATTCTTGATGCCTACCCTGTCGATGGGGATCTGCCGGTGGTCCGGTTCGTTTTGGGTGTCTTTGAGGTGGGCGAGTTCCGTGGGTAGCATCGTGAAAGTGGTTGGTTGAAGCGTTTCCTGAGGGGAAGAATCAGAAGCGGCGGGAGTATTCTATCCCCTGCGGAGAACGGTGGGATGGCGTTGGGATTCGTCCGGGGTGGGAAAGTCCAGGGTGTAATGAAGGCCGCGGCTCTCGCGTCGCAAAAGGGCGGAGTCGACAATGATCGAAGCGACGGTGCACAGGTTTCGGAGTTCCAGAAGGTCTGTGTTGACCTTGAAATTCCAGTAGAATTCCTGAATCTCGCGGTCCAGGTTGCGGAGGCGGGTGGCGGCGCGCTGTAGCCTTTTGGTAGTGCGGACAATGCCGACGTAGTCCCACATGAGACGTCGGATTTCGTCCCAGTTGTGGTAGACGACGACGAGTTCGTCGAGGTCTTGGGCCACGCCGCTGGTCCACTCGGGAAGCGCAAAGTGGGAGCGGGCGGCGGTTTCGTCGGGGCAGCGTGTCCGGAGGATTGCCGCGTTGCAGCGGTGAGCCATGGTGACTGCCTCGAGAAGGGAGTTACTCGCGAGACGGTTGGCGCCGTGGAGACCTGTGCAGGCGACTTCGCCGATGGCGTAGAGTCCGCGAAGGCTGGTGGAGCCGTCGGCGTCGGTTTGAACACCGCCCGACTGATAATGGGCTGCGGGGACGACGGGGATTTTCTGCTTGGTGATGTCGATCCCGTACTTGAGGCAGGTGCTGGCGATGTTGGGAAAACGCTCCCGCACAAACTCTGCGGGTTTATGGGTGATGTCCAAATACATGCAGCGTGCGCCGGTGCGCTTCATTTCCGCGTCGATGGCGCGGGCCACGATGTCTCGGGAGGCGAGTTCGCCGCGTGGATCGTAGCGGTCCATAAAACGGCGGCCGTTTTTGTCCACCAAGATTGCGCCTTCTCCTCGGACGGCTTCCGAAATGAGAAAGGAGCCTGCGTCGGGATGGTACAGGCAGGTGGGATGGAACTGGATGAATTCCATGTTGGAGATGCGGGCACCTGCGCGCCAAGCCATGGCGATGCCGTCGCCTGTGGCGATGGCCGGGTTGGTCGTGTAGAGGTACACCTTTCCGCAGCCTCCCGTGGCGAGCACGACGTAATCGCTGCGCAGCGCCTTCACGTTGCCGGTGTTTTCGTCAAGGACGTACACTCCCAGCACCCGGTCTTCGCTGGCGAAGCCCAGCTTGCTGAGCGTGATCAGGTCCACCGCCATGTGGTGCTCCAGAACGTGGATGCGCGGATGTTTTTCCACCGCCGCGATCAGGGCGCGGTCGATTTCGCGGCCCGTGATATCGCGGGAGTGGAGGATCCGGCGCTTGGAATGTCCGCCCTCCTTGGTCAGGTCCAGTTCAGCGGTCGCGGAATCTTCCGGGGAGGCCTCCCCGTCGCGGACGTCAAATTGAACGCCGAGTTCGATCAACTCCCGGATGCGGGCCGGCCCCTCCGACACCAAGACGCGCGTGACCGCTTCGTCGCAAAGTCCGGCTCCCGCGACCAGGGTGTCTTGTACGTGCAGTTCGAAGGAATCCTCGGGACTGGTGACGCACGCGATGCCCCCTTGGGCGTAGGTGGTGTTGGATTCGGCCTTGTTAGACTTTGTGATTAGCGCGACCTCGCCGTGTTCAGCCGCCTTGAGGGCGAAGGAAAGTCCGGCGATACCGCTGCCGATCACCACGTAGTCGTATCGAGTCATGGGAGGTCAAGTCTGCCTTGGAAGGCCGCGAGAGAGTAGAAAAAAAGCTAATGTTAAAGATTCGCTTGCGCGCTGAAAGGGTCCGGAGACCGGAACCAGTCGCGGCCGTGGGCGTGAAGGCCCCCATCCGACCGAGGGCGGCGGGCCACAAGCGGGTTTGAGATGGCGGTAAATGGATTGCAGGTGATCATTATTTGATCAATGCAGTTGAGGGAGACTGGCCTGACAAAAAAGACATCGAAACAGATTCAAAAAGCCGAATGCGTCCCCCGTTGCGGAGCGGCTCCGGTGTTACCCAGCGGTCGAGTCAGTGGGCCGCGCCCATTCGCAGGTCGAGCCAGACTGCCGTCACCAACACGGCTCCCCTGACCATGTACTTGGCCTCGGGGCCGGTTCCCAAAAGCGACATGCCCTTGCCGAGGACCGCCATCAGGAGCGCGCCGATGAGCACCCCGCCGACTCCCCCGCGTCCGCCCCTCAAGGACACCCCGCCAATCACACAGGCCGCGACGGCGTCCAGCTCCAGGAGGTTGCCCACATCCGTCGTGGAGTAGCCGGCGTAGGCCGTTTGCAGCATCCCGGTCAGGGCGACGCTGGCACCCATGAGGATAAACGCGACTAGAGTCACCCGCTTGACCCGGATTCCGCTCAGCAGGGCGGCTTCCGCGTTTCCCCCGATGGCCACCAGGGACCTTCCAAACGGGGTGTGTTGGACGAGAAAATGCACCCCAAACGCCATCGCTCCCAGAATGACGAGGGGCATGGGCACGCCCTGGTAGCGGTTGCAGACGAGGACCAGCAGACCCAGAACCTGGGCGGTGACGAACGTCCGCAGGTACCACATTTCTGCAGTCTCCACCGACAAACCGGCGGCGGTTCTTGCAGATCTTGCCCGCCAACCGGCCCAGGCGAAACCGGCGATGAGCACTCCGGCAAGCGTCCAACCGAGCCATTGGGGCAGGTAGGTGGTGGTGAGCAGGGAGAGCGCGTTCGAGGTCCCGCCCTGGGCCACGGGGATGGTTTTGTTTTCGATCACCTTCCAGAAAAGGCCCTTGAACGCTTGGAGTCCGCCCAGTGTGACGATGAACGCGGGAATGCCCTCCCGGACGACCAGCGTGCCCATGGCAGCCCATAAAACGAGCGCGACCGCCAATCCCGCAGCCATGGCGGCTGGCGCCGGCCACTGCTGGTTTGTGATGAGAACGGCGGCGATTCCCCCGGTGAGCCCCACGCCGCTGCCGGCCGAGAGGTCGATGTGGCCCGGCAAAATCACCAGCAGCATGCCCACCGCGAGCGTGGCCGTGATGGAGTATTCGATGAACAGCTGGCTCAGGTTGCGGCTGGTCAAAAAGTCTCCGCCGGTCGCCAGGCTGAAGCCCAGGCCGACGGCGCCCAGGGTCAGGAGCAGGGCGGTTTCTCTCAGGGAGGAGCGTGTTTGCTTCATGGGGTGGGGGGGCTCATTGCGGCTGCCAGCAGGGTTTCTGCGGAGGTCCCTCTGGGGAACACCCCGCTGGGGCGTCCCTCCCGCAGCATCAGGATCCTGTCGCTCAGGTTGATGAGTTCGGGGAGTTCGCTGGAAACCAAAACGATCCCGACGCCGGTGAGGGCCAGTTTTCGAATCAAAACGTAGATTTCTTCCTTCGCCGCGACGTCGATCCCCCGGGTGGGTTCGTCCAGAAGGATCACCTTGGGGCCGGCGAGCAGCACCCGTCCCAAAACCGTCTTCTGCTGGTTGCCCCCCGAGAGAACGCTCACGCCGGTTTCTTGACCGGGCGCGCGGATTCCGAGTTCGTCAAACACGGCCCGGTTGCGCGGCGTCTCCTGCTCGCCCCGGATCCAGCCCCGCTGGATTTCCCCCATCGACGACAGTGAGAGGTTGAAGCCGATGCTTTGTCCGGGAATGAACCCGTATCTGCGCCGGTCTTCGCTCACGAGAGCCAGCCCGCGCTTGAGTGTGTCTGCCGGGCTTGTCGGTGCAAGGTCCGCTCCGTCGAGGCGGACCTTCCCTCCAGTGCGCCGGCCCCAGGCGCCGGCCAGATGCATCAAAAGGCTGCTGCGCCCGGCGCCCATGAGTCCGCCGATCCCCATAATCTCGCCCGCATGCACGCGGAGGTCGATCCCCTCGAGAACGTCTGGGGCGTCCTCGGGAGCTGCGGGATCGGTCACGCGAAGGCCCGTGATTTCCAGTCGGGGAACTGCGTTTCGGGCGAAAGCGGCTCTGCGCGTTTCGGGAGACGACGCTCTGTCGGACTTTGGAATGTCGCGTCCGGCCATGTGGCGGATGAGCGTTTCACGGTTCGTTTCCGAAGTCTTCGAAAGGTACACCGAACGGCCGTCGCGAAGCACAGTGATGCGGTCGGCGAGGGCAAAGACCTCTTCGAGGCGGTGTGAAATGTAGATGCAAGAGACCCCCTCCCGACGGAACTGGCGCAGCAGGTCCAGTAGCGTCCGGGTTTCATGTTCGGCGAGCGCGGCGGTTGGCTCGTCCAGAATGAGAATGCGGCTTTTTTTGGAGAGGGCGCGCGCGATTTCAAGCATCTGCTTCTGTCCGACGCCCAGGCTTTCCACCGCGGTTTCCGGGGACAGGGAGACTCCGACGCGCTCAAGCCAAAAGGCGGTTTCCGTGTGCAGGCGGTTCCAGTCGACGCGGAAGCCCCGGCGGGGGAGTCGTCCGAGAAAGAGGTTTTCCGCCACGCTGAGTTCCGGGACGAGTGCGAGCTCTTGGTGGATCACCGCGATGCCGGCGGCCTCGGCGCTGGCGGGTCCGTCGAAGGCAACCGGTGCGCCGTCGACGAGCAGTTCTCCCTCATGGCTGCCTTTGGGATGAATGCCGCCGAGCAGTTTGATCAGTGTCGATTTGCCCGCGCCGTTTTCGCCGCACAAGGCGTGAATCTCACCCCGCTCCAGTTCAAACGACACCCCGTCCAGAGCCTTCACCCCGGGGAAATGCTTCGTCAGATGGCGGGCGGCCAGAACGGCGCTCATGGCTGTGCCTGGAGGTCCGAGGCCTTGTGGAAGCCATCCTTGATCACGGTTTCCTGAAGGTTGCTTTTTTCAACAGCAACAATGTCCACCTCCTGGGTCGGGACGGGTTTGAAGCCGTTGTCGGTCGCGCCGCGGGCGATCAGCGGTTTGCGCTTTCCGAGATGGAACGCAGCCTCGGCTGCGGCGTTCGCCAGTTTGGGAAGCGGCTTGTAAACGGTCATCGTCTGTTCGCCGCTGAGGATCCGCCGGCACGCGTCCAGGTCGGCGTCCTGTCCGGTGACGAGGATTTTGCCCGCGAGGCCTTCTTCGCGGAGGGCCTGGATGGCGCCTCCGGCCGTGCCGTCATTGCTGGCGAGGATGGCGTCGGGTTTCTGCGCGCCGGCCTTCGAAAGGGCGGCCTGGGCGATGCGCTTGCCGTTTGCGGGTTTCCAGTCCTCGGCCCAGTCTTCAAACACGACCTCCAACTGGCCGTTTTCGAGAAAGGGACGCAGCGCGTTGTCCTGTCCTTGTTTGAAGAGCTTCGCATTGTTGTCGGTCGGCGCCCCGTAGATCCGGGCGATCCGCTTTTTGGGGCCGCCGGCCCGGGGGCCTTCGGGGAAGAGGCGCTCGGTGAGGAAACGCCCCTGAAGCTCGCCGACCTTGACGTTGTCGAAGGTGCAGTAGAGGTCGAGGTCGCAGTTGCGGATGAGCCGGTCGTAGGCAAGGACCGGGACACCCGATTCATGCGCGGCGACGACGGCTTTGGACATGGCCTCGCCGTTGTGCGGGGCGATGACGAGGACGTCGATGGCCTGACCGAGGAGCGACTGGCAGTCCTTGATCTGCTGGAGATCGTCACTGTTGGCGGAGAGGACGACGACTTCGGCGCCGAGGGCGCGCGCTTTTGCTGTGAAAGTGTCCCTGTCCCGTTGCCAGCGCTCCTCCTTGAGCGTGTCCAGGGAAAGTCCGATGCGCACGGGGGAGTCCTTGGGGCGGGACGGGCCTTGGGAGGGTTTGGAAAGGAGTGCGCCCAAGAGGACACTCAGGGCGCAGGAGACGGTGACGAGCAGGGTTCTGGAGGTCATGCGGGTGGGGGACGGCCTTCGGCGAGTGTGCCATGATGGCGGGTCGGAGCAAGCCCGAGCGCCAGTGGCAGCGCGAGGACATCGACTGCATGTCCGCCGATCTTTATTGGGACACGGTGGCTTGCGACGGGCTCCACCAAAAGCAACCGAATAGCTTGGCCTTGCAAAGAGATGCGGCCGTTACACAGCTAAACGAGCTCGGTACCATCTATTCCGTGAGGTCCCCATGTTGGGAATTGCAGGCAAGAAGCACTTGAAATGAGGCGTATCCTCAAGAAGCGATTCCCTGCTCCATGCGCTAAGAGGGCTTTTCAATGCGCTCCTGAAGGTCCTCGCTCAATTGTGCCCACAAGTGGGGGTGCGACTCGACCAGTCGTGCAATATCGCCCAAGTCCTTGATTCGTTTACTCTGACGGCGTTCAGTGTCACTCCACGCCATGATCTTGCCTGCAAGAGTGTCTTCCAGAGACGCCACTCTCAGCAGAATCCCATGAACATCAGCCGGCACCGATCTGGCTGGAAATTCCTGATAAAAATCCTCTGTGCTGAGTTGGAGACTGACTTTGGAGTGGCCCTTGAAATTCACCGACCAGGAAAACTTTTCGTGCTTAAATCCGGCTTCCGAAAGAATCAGCAGGGTTTTTTCCACAGCTTCAGTTGCGACCACAAAATCGACATCCTGCGTGACCATGGGTTCTGCAGCCCAATGGTTGACTGCAACCCCTCCAATTGCGCACCAGGGGATATCTGCGCGCTCTAGGCAATCCACTAGACGCATGACGTCATCTGTTCCGCCGGCGGTTTGCCAGTCATAAAACTTCTTAGCTGTCATACCCCAAGGATGCAGGAGATCTGGGAGCCACGCTAGAGTTTTGAAACTCCGGCCGTCGGCGCGTGGATTCAGCAACATTCAGCGACTCTCTGCCAAAGGCACGTCAGAAGAGGTTCTGGCTCTCCTTGAGTTCTATTCCGAGGGGGGCGGAGCCTTCCATTCTGGACGCCCGCGCAAGCCCGAGCGCTTTAGGTTGAAACCTGAGCCGTGTCCGCAGATATTCCCCAGCCCGACGTTTCCATGCTTACCATCCGCAATCTCAAAAAGTCCCACGGGGGCAATACGCTTTTCGAAGACGCCTCCATGCAGGTCAACTATGGCGAACGCGTCGCCCTGGTTGGTCCCAATGGGGCAGGCAAGAGCACGCTTTTCGGCGCCATTCTGGGCCACGACGAACAAGATTCCGGGACCGTGGAGCGCGATCCTTGGACCATGGTGGGATTTTTGCCCCAGGAGGCCGAGGCGCTGGGAGACGAGACCGTGCTGGACATTGCCACCGGGCGCGCCACCGATGTGCCCGTTTTGGAGAAGCGCCTGCGCGAGTTGGAACAGGCTGGGGACGTGGAGAGCGCCGAGTACATGGAGGCCTCTGCGAAGCACGAGGCGCTCACGAATCCGAAGGTGGATGCAAAGGCGAAGAAGATGCTCGCCGGGCTGGGGTACAAGGACGGCGATTACGAGCGCCCGGCCCGCACGATGAGCGGGGGCTGGGTGATGCGGGCGCATCTGGCTCGTTTGCTGGTCATGGAACCCGACCTTCTGATGCTGGACGAGCCGACCAACCATCTGGATCTTGTGTCGCTGTTGTGGCTTCAAAACTACCTGAAGTCCTACTCGGGAGCGGTGCTGCTGATTTCCCACGACCGCGAGTTCATGGATGAAATCGTGGAGACCGTTTACGAGATTTGCGAAAAGAAGCTTCTGGAGTGGAAGGGGAACTATTCGGCGTACCTGGTGCAGAAGGACGAGGCGTACGACCGTCAAAACGCCTCCTATAAGAACCAGCAGAAGGAGATTGCCTCGCTGCGGGAGTTTTACGACCGGTTCCGCCAGGTGGCCTCCAAGGCCTCCCAGGCGATGAGCAAGCTCAAGCAGATCGAACGCATGGAACTGGTGGAAAAGCCGGTCCCGCCCAAGAAACCGTTCCGGTTTATCATTCCCCAACCGGTGCGCAGTGGCGCCAAGGTCGTCGCGCTGGAAAACCTGCACATGGCCTACGGGGATTTTCCCGTCTACAAGGGGTTGGAGCTGTCCATTGAGAGGGATGAACGCACCGTGCTGGTCGGGCCGAATGGTTCCGGAAAGAGCACGCTGCTGAAGATTCTGGCCGGCGTCATCGAATTCCAGAAAGGGGAGCGCAAGCTCGGGTTGAATGTGAAGATCGGCTATTTCAGCCAGCACCGCGCCGCGACTTTGGATCCGGAAAAGAGCGTGCTCCAGGAGGTGATGGACACGGCGCCTACGCTGGGTGAAAACGAGGCGCGCGGGATCTTGGGTAGCTTCCTGTTCCGCAAGGACGACATTTACAAGAAGACGTCCGTCCTGAGCGGTGGCGAGAAGACGCGGCTGAACCTGATCAAGTTTTTGGTGGATCCGCCGAACCTGCTGCTGATGGACGAGCCGACGACGCACCTCGACATCCATACCGTGGAGTCGCTCATTCTGGCCTTGCAGCATTACGAGGGGACCCTGGTCTTCATTTCGCACGATGTGCACTTTATCCGCAAACTCGCGACCAAGGTGCTGCACGTGCACAACGGAACCGTCACCCCGTATCCCGGCGGCTACGATTATTTCTTGGAGAAAACCGGCGGTTTCGGCGACGCGCGCGCGGCGCTGACGTCGTAGGGGGCGGCGGGCTTTATCCCAGAGCTGGAGTTTCACGCGGAGGCGCGGAGGGGAAGATAAAAAACTCTGATTCATTAGTTTAAAGCTTATCTCCGCGGCCTCCGCGGCTCCGCGTGAGCTAGCCTTTTCTATAGTGCTTCGGAGTTCGGCTTTATGTAAGGTGAGGGTTACCATGCAGGCGACCGACGTTCCAGTTCTCGAGTGTGACAGTGTTTGCAAGGAATACGGTAGCCTCCGGGTGTTGAACGGAGTGTCGCTGCGTTTGTTTGCAGGCGAGAGCCTGGCGCTGACGGGACCGTCGGGGAGTGGAAAAAGCACGCTTCTGAATTGTCTGGGCGGCGTCGACCGGCCGAGTTCTGGCGCGGTTTACCTCTTGGGAGAGGTGCTCTCGGGGATGGACGGGGATGCGCTGGCGCTACTGAGGCGCCGGCGGATAGGGACGATTTTTCAGTTCTTTCATCTGCTGCCGACCTTGAGCGTGCGCGAGAACGTGGAGTTTCCGCTCGTCCTGCTCGGGGTTTCTGAGGACGAAAGGAGAGCACGCGCCGACGCCTTGCTGGAGCGCGTTCAGATTAAACACCGGGCCGGGGCCTTGCCCTCGCAGCTTTCAGGAGGCGAAATGCAGAGGTGCGCGATCGCCAGGGCGCTGGTGCACAAGCCGGCGCTCCTGCTCGCGGACGAACCCACGGGGAATCTGGACTCACAGAATGGCGCCAACATTTTGAGCCTGCTCTCGGAACTCACTCAGGAGAGTGGCGCGGCGCTCGTGTTGGTGACCCACAGCGAGGAGGCCGCCGGAATTTGCCAGCGGCGCGGTGTGATGAGAGACGGAACGCTTTCGGAGAATGTGTCATGAACGGGGGCGGTGTACCCGGGGCGCGGACCGTTGCGGGTTTTCTTCTGAGGCAGACGACACTGCGCCATTGGAAATCCCAGCCGGGAAGGTTCGTGCTGCTGTTGGGCCTCCTTTCGCTGGGGGTGGCCGTGTTTCTTTCGATGCGGCTGGCCAATCGCGCGGCCGTGGCGAGTTTCTCCAGCTTTGCGGGCGTCTTGGCGCAGCAGTCGGATGCGACGCTGCAGGCAAGGGCGGGAACGCTTCCCGAGTTGTTTCTCGGGCGGATGCAGCGCGCGTTGGAGTCGTCGGGGGTGGATGCGGGGGGATCCGTGGAATTGATCCCGGTTGTCGAGACCGTTTGCGCCCCATTAAAAGGGGGAGAGACGGGGCAAATCGGATCCGGAGCGACTTACACGGTGCTCGGGTTGGATCTCGTGGCGCTGCATGGGCTGGCGTTGCGCGAGGGACTGGTGGGCGGGTGGCTCGAGCTGGATTCCCGCAAGAGTGGGGAGGGGGAGGAGAGCGGGGCTTTTAATGTTTTGAAGAGGCCGGAGGCGGTCTTTTGTTCCAAGGATTTGGCGGAGCGCCTGAACCTGAAACCCGGGTCGCGTTTGGGCGTGGTGATGCACGATAGAAACGTCGAGTTGGAGGTCGCGGGGGTGATCCCCTGGCGTTCGGACCGGGTGCAGGCGCCGGAGAATCTTTTGGTGATGGATTTGCCCGCACTGCAGGCGCTGAGCGGAAAGCCGGGGCGTTTGGACCGGGTGGAGTGCGTTTTTCCCAAAGCCGCGGACGGAGGGGAACGGGAAATTTGGATGGAGCGTCTGCGCGCTGCGGCCGGCGGGGACAGCACGCTGCGGACGCCGGAATCCCGTGAGGCGGTGGGTGAATTGATGACCCGGGGGTTCCGGTTGAATTTAACGATTTTGTCGATGCTGGCTTTGCTGGTGGGGTTGTATCTCATTTTTCAGGCGCTGGACGCGGCGGTCGTGCGAAGGAGGGCGGAAATTGGAGTGTTGCGGGCGCTTGGGGTGCGTGATTCGGAGGTGCGCCTCGCGTGGCTTCTGGAGGCGGCATTGTTGGGAGTGGGAGGGGGGATTGTCGGGGTCCTGGGGGGATGGGGACTCGCTCAGTTCACCGTCCGCGCGGTTTCCAAGACCGTCAACGCGCTCTATTACGCCACGAATACGCGTGCGGCATCACTGCACTTTGGGGAGGCTCTGGTGGCCTTTGGTCTGGCGGTGGGGTGCAGTCTTTTGGCCGGTTGGATTCCTGCAAGCCGGGCGGCGTCTACACCGCCTGCACAGTTGTGGGGAAGCGGCGCCGCCGCGTGGTCGGCTCCCGATGACAGGGTGGGAGCGAAGGCGGGTTTTGGCCTGCTGGTGGTGGCCCTGGCTCTGGCTTTTTGTCCACCGCTGACTTTCGCGGGCGGGAGCCGGTTTGCGCTGGCGGGTTATTTGAGCGCCTTGTTCGGAGTGATCGGCGCGGGAATGGTGGCGGGGGATTTTCTGCGCGTGGCGGCCTGGATGAGTTCCCCGTTCTCAAAGAATTCCGCTTCACGACAGATTGGGAACAGCCATCTGCGCACCCCGACAAGCCGCCACCGCTGGGCGGCGGCGGGTCTGCTCTGCGCTGTGTCCATGACCGGAGGCATGGCCGTTCTCGTGAGCAGCTTTGAAAAAAGTGTGACCGAGTGGATCGGGCGGACCCTGCATGCGGACCTTTACCTCACAAGCAATGCCAATCAGGCCGCGAACGCTTTCAACCGTATCTCCCCTGCCACATGGAAGGCGATTGTTTCCGGCCCGGAGGTTGTGGACTGGGATGCCCTGTTGATGTTCCCCGTGGAGTTGTCCGCCAAGCGTTCGGCCTTCGGCGAGGCGGACACGCTGGGCAAGGTGCGCTTGAGTGGGGTAAGCCTCGGTTTTTACCAACGGCGCAATCAGTTTAGTTGGGTGGAGGCTCCAAAGGACGGCGCCGTTTTTGAGGTCGGTCAAAATGCCGGTCTGTGCCTGGTGAGTGAGGCGTTTGCCGAGCGGTTTCACGTGCGAACCCGGGACAGTCTCGAGGTTCCTGTTCAGGGGGGGAGCCGCAGTTTGACCATTGCGGGTGTTTACACGGACTACGGGGATGACCAAGGGGTGGTGATGGTGGACCGGGTGCATTTGCAGGAGTGGTTTCAGCTGGAGGAGGTCAGCACGCTCTCGCTGGTTTTGACGACGGGAACGGATGGCGAGAAGTTGCGCGCCGAGCTAAAGGAGCGCTACCCCGGGCTGGCGGTATTCACCAACGTGCATCTCAGGGGTGAGGTGATGCGGATTTTCCGTCAGACGTTTTCGATCACCTATGCGCTGGAGGCGATCGGAGTTTTGGTGGCTCTGGTGGGGCTTGGAATCACTCTGGCCAGCATTCTGGCGGAGCGTCAGTCTGAGTTGACGACGCTCCGCGCGCTTGGAGTGACGGACGGAGGGATTGCGGCGCTGGCCTCCTGGGAGGGGTTTGTTCTGGCACTGGGCGGAACCCTGGGCGGACTTTTGACGAGTCTGGCACTGGGTGGCTTGCTGGTTTACGTCATCAACAAACAGACTTTCGGCTGGACGCTTCAGCTTGCGATTCCCGTGCTGCCGCTGGCCCTCTTTGGTATTCTCGTTCCGTTAAGTGGTGCGGGCGTCGCGTATTTTGTGGGCCGGTATGGAGCCGACCTTCCAGCGGACCGTGCCTCATGAAAATTGTTCTCTCCATCGCGTGCGCTTTGGCTTCCGTGTTTGGGCTTTCGGTTCGGTCCGAGGCAGCCCCCGCGGGCGGTGCCCCGCCGAAGCTTGCCCTGCGGACGTCGGACGGATTCAGCGTTCCCCAGCCGGGAGCTGTGTTTCAGTTTCCCCGCGATCACGGAGCGCACCGGGATTTCAAGGTCGAATGGTGGTATGTGACCGGCCATTGTTACGGCCCTGCCGGTGAGCGTTACGGGTTCCAGTCTACGTTCTTCCGGCGGGCGGTGACTCCCCTGAACCTGGCGGATAAAAACAGAGGAGGGGCCTTCAGCTCGGACGAGATTTTCCTTTCTCATGCTGCGATTTCGGACGCCGTCACCGGCCGGTTTGTGCACTCGGAGGATCTGGCCCGAACAGGCTGGAACGCCGGCGCCTCGGAGGAGGGGCTTTCGGTGTTTTTGGGGCAGTCCCGGTTGTTGCAGCCCGACTTGAACGCGGAGCGGTTCCAGCTGGATGCAAAGGTTGGGGCGGATTCGGGTTTCAGTTTCGCTCTGGAGCCTGAGAAGAGGCTGGTCGTTTTCGGCGAAAACGGGGTTTCTAGAAAAGGCAACTCGCCGACGGCAGCCAGCTGGTACCTGACCTTTCCGCGTTTGAAACTGAGCGGATCCTTGCGCGTCGGGGGACGTGTGGTTCCGGTGGTAGGAACGGCGTGGATGGACCATGAAATCAGCAGCAGCCAGCTTGCCTCGGATCAGAAGGGCTGGGATTGGGCCGGAATCCAGCTCGATGACGGTCGCGAGGTGATGGTGTACCGGCTCCGGCGCAACGATGGTTCGACCGACCCAGCTTCGGCGCTTTCGTGGGTCGACAAGCAGGGGAAGGCCACGCATCAGGAGGCGGGGTTGTTCCTTTGGGAGTCCGCCGGAAAATGGAAGTCGCCGCTTTCGGGGGCGGAATATCCGATTCCCGTAAAGTTAAAGGCTGTGGATCCGGAAAGCGGAAAGACTGTGGAGTGGGTTTTGGAGCCGCTTTTTAAAGAGCAGGAATTGGACGGCGCCGTGAGCGGGGTTCCGTACTGGGAGGGAGCCTGCCGCGTGCTGCAGGATGGGAGGAGCGTGGGTTCCGCCTATGTGGAGCTGACAGGTTATGCGGGCGCGCTGGGCCGTGCGCTGCGCTGAGTCAGATGTTGAAGGCTAGAGAAACCCCGCGGCGATCAACGCCAGAATGGGCTGGGGGACCGACCCGTCGACGGTGAAAATCCGGCTTCCCTGATAGGCTTGGAGATACTGTCCGTCCCATTCAAAGAGCGTCCTGCCCTGGTACTGGCTGATTTTCTTTCCTGCAATCTCAAGGATGCGCGAGCCCTGATACTCGGAGATGTAGTGACCGTCCCATTCAAAGCGGCGGCTGCCTTGGTACTGCGAAACATAGCGGCCGTCCCATTCATAGAGGCGGCGCCCTTGGTATTGGGAGAGGTGCTTTCCGTCCCAGGAGTAGAGACGCTGCCCTTGGTATTGTTGAATGTGCGATTCGGCCATGACGGGGATGGAGAGGGTGAGGAGAGTCAGGCACGCCAGAAAGGTTCGGGCGAGGAAAGTGCGTCTGGAGGGCGTTGGCATTGGGGCGGCTGGGGTGCGGAGCGGGGCTCTGGGTTGGACGTGCAAAATGGTTATTCAGCCTTCGAAAGAAAGTCAAAGGGCTCGTCCAAATCAGGGACCTGTTGATGAGAGTCAGCGGAAGTGCGGGAGTTTGCGCCGGGTTAAAGAAGCTCCGCAACGTGGGTGGCGGCGGCCTTTCCCAGACCGTCGAGATGGTAGCCGCCCTCAAGGACGCTGATGACCCGGCCTGCGGCGGTCCGTTCGGCCATGGAGCGCAGGAGGCGGGTGAGGTCCGCAAAATCCCCGTCCTTCAGCCGGAACTGACCCAGTGGGTCGCCTTCGCGGGAGTCGAACCCGGCGCTGATGAAAACCAGCTCGGGTTTGAACGTCCCCATCGCAGGGACGAGTTTCTTTTCAAAGCATTCGAACACCTCCGCCCGTCCGCTGCCTGCCGGCAGGGGGCAGTTCAGGGTCGTTCCTTTTCCGGGGCCTTCGCCCGTTTCCCGGGCGCTGCCGGTTCCGGGGTACCAAGGCGACTGGTGCGTGCTGAAAAAGAAGACGCTGCCGTCCTGATAAAAGATGTCCTGGGTTCCGTTCCCGTGGTGCACGTCCCAGTCAACGATGAGGACCCTCGCAATGCCTAGGCGCTCCCGGGCGTGGCGAGCCGCGATCGCGACGTTGTTGAGCACGCAAAATCCCATGCCGACGCGCGCGCCAGCGTGGTGCCCGGGAGGGCGTACCAGGCAAAAGGCGGTCCGGTCCTCCCCCTTGACCACGGCTTCGGTGGCCGCGATGGCGCAGCCGGCTGCGGACTTCGCTGCATCCCACGAATCGAGGCAGATGTTTGTGTCGCCGGTGCTCAGGTGATCGTAGCCTCCGCGGATCTCGCGTTCCGCAAGTTCGAGGTAATAGGGGTCGTGCACAAGCCGCAGGTCTTCTGTTGTGAGGGGCTTCGGACCGATGCGCACGGCCTTCTCGAGGAGGCCTGCCTTTTCGAGAGCAGTGTAAACCGCTGCGTAACGCGCGGGCTGCTCTGGGTGGCCCTGTCCGGGGTTGTGGTTCTTGCAGGTGAGATCGGTTGCCAGAAGCATGGGAAGGGAGGGGTTTCCTCGAGCATAGCACGGCCCTTGGGCTGGCGGTTTCAGTTTCTCTGCGTGAAACGCGGGGAAGATACGCGAGAACAGTTGAGGTTTTGGGAGGAATGCGCTCAAGATTCTCGGATGCGTCCCCTCCTTCTCTCATTGCTTATCGCGCCGGCGGTTTTGTCCTCGGCATTACTGGCGGCTGACCCCGTGGTCTTGAAACTTTCGGATTTCATCGACTTCAACGGCGCCGATCCGGCGGCTGGTTGGAGTGCTGAGGAGGGCGGCATCATCCACCTGAACGGCAAGGGGGGGAGCCTCGTCACGAAGCTGGAGTACAGCGACTTTGAACTGGAGTGGGATTGGAAGATCTCGCCGAAGGGGAATAACGGCATCAAATACTGGGTGACGAAGGTCGGTGGAAAGGAGTGGCTGGGAATCGAGTATCAGATGATCGACGACAACGGTCACCCTGACGGTATGCGCGGCGGTTCGCACAGTTCTGCGGCGTTTTACGACATCAAGGCGCCTGCCGAGGACAAGCCGCTCAAACCGGTGGGGGAATGGAACTCGAGTCGGGTCGTTTCCAAGGACGGCAAGCTCCAACACTGGTTGAACGGCAAGCTGGTCGGCGAGGCGGACACCAAGTCGGAAGACTGGAAGGCCCGGATCGCTGCGAGCAAGTTCAAGTCCAAGGAGGGTTTCGCTCCGGGCAAGGGGCGGGTCATGCTCACCGATCACAACGACGAAACCTGGTTCCGCAATATCCGGATCAAGGCCGACTAAACGCGCCTCTTTCACGCCGCTGGACCGGGTCCCCTGCGGGCGTCCTCGTTTCCCCCCATCCCATGACACTTCCGACCTCCCGAAGGGCTTTCCTTCAATCCGCGCTCCTAGCCGCGCTTTCGCCGGCGGCTTTTGGGGCGGAAAATCGTCCCCGCCGCGTTCTGCTCCGGTCCTCCTGGCAGACGGTGAACATCGGCGACATCGCCCACACACCCGGAGTGCTTGCGCTTTTGGAAAAGCATTTGCCCGGGGTTGAAATCCGCCTCTGGCCGAGCCGGGTGGACAACGGGGTGGAGGAAATGTTGCTCAAGCGGTTCCCGAATTTGACCGTGGTGGCGGGGGCTGACTCGCTCAAGGCGGCGTTTGCCGAATGCGACTTCCTGCTGCACGGGTCCGGGCCGTCTCTGGTGGCGCAAAAGGATGTGGCCCGCTGGAGCGCGGAAACTGGCAAGCCCTATGGCGTTTACGGGATCACTTTTTCCGTCCAGGATTCCACCGCAACCTCTCCCGCCCCGGACGCGGCCATTTCCAACACCATCGCCGTGCTCAATGGGGCGAAGTTCGCGTTTTTCCGGGACTCCGTGTCTCTAGCGCTCGCAAAGTCTCGGGGGCTGACGACTCCCGTGCAGGGCTTCGCCCCGGACGGTGCGTTCGGCACGGACCTCCGCGATGACGCTAGGGCGGACGCTTTTCTGAAGGCAAACGGACTGGAAACCGGCCGGTTTCTTTGCTGTATTCCGCGCCTGCGGTACACCCCCTACTGGATGATTCCTTCAAAAAAGGCGGCCCTGGACGAGCGCAAGCACGCCCGGAACGAGGCGATGAAGGAGCACGACCACGCACCGCACCGGCAGGCAATCATTGAGGTGCTCCGGCAGACGGATTTGAAGGTCCTGATTTGTCCTGAGGATCAGACGCAGATGGCTGTGGGAAAGGAGTTGCTCTACGACCTGTTGCCGGCCGAGTTGAAGTCTCGCGCAGTCTGGCGCCCGGACTACTGGCTGACCGGCGAGGCGCTCTCTACCTACGTCCGCAGCGCTGGCTTGTTTGGAAACGAGATGCATTCCCCGATCATGTGCGTTGGGAACGGAATCCCGGCGATCGTGTGCCGGTGGTCCGAGCAGACGAGCAAGGGGATGATGTGGAAAGATATCGGGCTCGGAGACTGGCTCTTTGACTTCGACCGCGAGGAGGATGTGGCGCGGTTGGTTCCGGCGGTTTTGGAACTTGCGAAGAATCCCGGGGCTGCGAGGGAGCGCGCGGAAAAGGCGCGGGGCTTTGTGCGGCAGCGACAGGCGGAGACGATGGCGGAGCTCGGAAAGGCCCTTAAGGCGTAGACTCCGCGCTCGCGGCGGCGGACGTTAAAATGCCGGCCTCAGAATGCCAGCAACTCCTTGGCGATCTCTGCTGCAATGAGAGGGAAGGTGCGGCTCTTTTTTTGGATGAGTTTTTCATCCACGTCCGCACGGTCGATAAACTCGATTTCGAGGAAGCACACTGGCACGTTTCGGAGCTGTGGGATCTTTTTGAGCTGGAAGAAAAAGTTGGACCCTTTGCCCCCGTGGAGATGGCCGTCGGTAATCGGGGCGCGTGCCGTCGCCCCACTCATGCAGGCAGACACTCCGCGCGCGGAAGCCTCCGCAAGGCGGCGGGCCAGTTCGTGGTCGCGCTCGTAGTTGTCGTTGTGATCCCTTGCGGCAACCATCCCCACCGAGCCGCGGGCGTCGTGCCGCTCCGAGGCGTTGAAATGAATGCTGACAATCAGGTTCGGCTTCTCTCCGTTTCCAAGGCACCGACGTGCGCGTTCTTGAAAATCAGGATTCTCGTCGCTCGAGCGGGTGAGCCGAATGTCGGCGCTGCCGCGGGCTGCCTTACTTTGGGTGCGCAATTCCGAGACGATGAGCTGCGAGAGCTCCATCGTCAGGTCCTTTTCCACCAGCCCGCTGGGAGTCCTGGCGTTGTTTGGCGACGACAGCGTACGCGCCTCCATTGTTCCCGAGGGCGCAGTTCCGCCGTGCCCGGGATCGATGCAAATGATTTTATCCGCGGCATCCGAAGGGGCTGCGAAGGCGAGCGCCGCGGCGCCTGCGATGGCAACCATCTGGAGATGGGTGCTCCGCCGGGCGTCTCTCAGGGAGCGAGCTATCTGGCGCATCGGTTGGCTTACTACAGGAGGGTCACCCGGATGTAGCGATAGCCGGCGTCGGACTGGATCACCTCGATCTGCACAAGGGGAGTTCCACGCACGATTGCGGCGGATACTGCGGCGGGGAGCTGCCTGCGTTTCACCAGATTTTCCAAGTCCTCGCGGTTGCGCACGGACGAGAAAAAATTGTCGGACTCGTCCTCTTCATCAGGGCGATTGAACTTATGAAAGTTGGCGCGGTCCTGGCGGATGATGGAGGCGGCGTCCTTGAGGCGGAACCCGTCGCTGGCCGAATGATCCCTTTCAGAGAGCCTGGCGACGTAGGAGCAGACCCGCGTGTCGGCCATCGCACTGAGGCCGAGAGAAAGGTTAATGAGGGCGATTTGAAGGAGTCGGGGGAACATGAAGTCCTTTTTTAATGTTCGTTAAATTTAATGCAATATCTAATAACTTCATTAAGCTGAACCCGCAATCCAGCCGGGCTGTCATCATCCAGAACCATTCGCTGCCTTGAAACGGTGGCAGCATTTGATCGTAACCGGAGGGGCGGATCCGGTTAAATGGGGTGGGGCATCCGGGCCCCGGCCGCAAAATGTCAGAGACGCCCCAGCATTATCTTGAAGCTTGGATTCTTCACCGTGATCCGCACGCGGGGGAGCGTTTGGTGGAGTCCTTGTACCCGCAGGTGGCGCGGATTGTGCAAAACCACCTCCCTAGAAACACGGCCGTTGAGGACCTCGCCCAGGAAGTTTTTGTGCAGTTTTTCCGGACCATCGACCGGATTGACCGCGGGCGTCCGCTGGAGAAATGGGTGTCGCGGCTGGCGCTGAATGTCTGCCTGAACGCGCTCCGCTCCAAGCGGCGGAGGCCGGAATGGCGTTTCTCGGACCTCGGGCCCGGGGAGCAGGCGCTTGTGGAGACTCTTTTGCAAGGGGACGATTCGGGGCGGGAGACGCACGAAAACGCCCACGCCCGGGAACTGCTCTCCAAGCTTTTGGAGCGCCTGGCGCCTCAGGACCGGATGCTGCTTTCGCTTTTATATCTGGAGGAAAAGACGCCCGCCGAGGTCGCCGATCTGACCGGATGGGATTCGACCTTGATTAAGGTTCGGGCGTTTCGGGCGCGGGCGAAGTTGAAGAAGGCGTTTTCGCTTCTGTCGGAGGCGGAAAAAGTTCGAAAACTGTAACCCGAGGACAACAGCGGTTTAAGTATGGGTATGAAAACCCGTCCCGATCCTGTGCAGCGCCTGTTTGATTTGGCGCGCGCCTCAATCGCCGAAGACCAGGCTGCGGTCCCGCCTCCCGGCTTTGCTCCAAGGGTGCTCAGGCAGTTTTCGAGGCCGGTTGCTTCCGATTTGGAAGTCGGAATTTGGGAAAGGTTCGCCGTGCGGTTTCTTGCGGGAGCACTGGCGCTGGCCGCCGTGAGTGTGTGCGCTCCCTTGTTTAATGGGGAAAGGCCTGTGGCGCCGGAGGAGGACGTGGCGGTTGAGATGGTGCAGGTTGCTTTTTTGGAACGATGAAAAAGATCAAAGTCTCCCTCTGTTTGCTGGGGTTGTTTGTGTGCGGCGTCGCCTCGGGGATCGGCGTTTCCGGCACCAGGTTTTTTGCAAAGGGGGGAATGCTTGGGATGGGCGACCTCCGCTGGCTGGAGCGTCGTTACGAGGAAGACTGCCGGCGGCTCAACCTGAACCCGCAGCAGCAGGATTCGCTGCGCTCGGAGTACGACGACATCGCGGCGGAGATGGGTGAGATCCGGGAGGAAACCATCCGGCGCGTGCGCGAGCTCTTCGTGCAAAAGGGGACGGAGTTCTGGCAGGTGCTGACTCCGGGACAGCGCGAGGAGTTTCAGAAGTTGAACGAAGAGCGCCGCGCGCGCTGGAAGGCAAACCCACAATGAAATCCTTCGCCTCCGCCGGGATTGCCTGCGCTTTTCTGAGCCTTTGGTCCCCGGGGGCTTCCTGCGTAAATTCCGCGGAGCCAAAACGCTCGCCCGAGGAGATCTTCGCCTACCTGGACTCCGATGCGGATGGAAAGCTGACTCCGGCGGAGTTCGAAGGACTGAGCGTCGCAGTGGCCCTGTTCAGGCAGTTTCCGGCACTCGCGGGAGCGCAATTCAAGCGCTTTGACACGGACAAAAACGGCACGCTCTCGCTGGAAGAGTTCCGCGGGTTTATCGCCCGGAAGCCTGCTGCCGCGGAGCGCAAGGAGGGGATATCCAAGGGAGAGTCTCCCGTTGGGGGAAGGGCATCGGAGTTGGCGCCGGTCCCGCCGACCTCGCCGGAGGGGATCGCGTTTTTTGAAAAGCACATCCGCCCGGTGCTGGTTGAGAGTTGCTACGAATGTCATTCGGCGTCGGCGGAAAGCCTGAAGGGGGGACTACGGCTCGATTCGCGCGAGGGCGTGCTGGCGGGGGGCGACGGCGGTCCGGTTGTCGTTCCGGGTGACGTTTCCAAAAGCGCGCTCGTAGAGGCCATCCGTTATAAAAACAAGGACACTCAAATGCCTCCGCTCAAGCACGGCGGCAAACTACCGGACGGCGTGATTTTGAATTTTGAGAAGTGGATCGCCATGGGCGCGCCTGATCCCCGCGAAGGAGTCTCGGTTCTGGGGGGAGTTCTGGGGGGAGTTCCGGGGGGGAAGACGCCCAACCTCGAGAAGGGGCGCCAGCATTGGGCGTTTCAACCGGTGCGCAAATGCGCTCCTCCGCAGGTGTCTGCGGAGGGATGGCCCTACGCGGATTCCGACCGGTTTTTACTCGCGGCCATGGAGGCCCGGGGAATCGCCCCGGTCGGCGACGCGGAACGTTCCGCCCTGCTCCGGCGCGTCTATTTTGACCTCACGGGATTGCCGCCCTCGTTCGAGGCGGTCGAGGCGTTTTCCGGGGATGCAACACCCGGCGCGTTTGCAAAGGTCGTCGACGGACTGCTCGCGTCTCCAGCCTTCGGCGAGCGGTGGGGGAGGTTCTGGCTGGACGTGGCGCGTTATGCGGATTCGAGCGGGCGCGGAAGCAATGTCCTCTATCCGCACGCGTGGCGCTACCGCGACTACGTGATCGCCGCGTTTAACGCCGACAAACCCTACGACCAGTTTCTCAAGGAACAAATCGCCGGAGATCTGCTGCCTTGGAAGAACGATTTGCAGCGCGCCGAGCAGACCGTCGCAACCGGTTTTCTGGCGGTTGGCCCCAAGCAACTGAACGAACCGGACAACCTGCAGTTCCAACTGGACCTCGTCGACGAGCAAGTCGACACGCTGATGCAGGCTTCCATGGGAATGACCGTGGGCTGCGCACGCTGCCACGACCACAAGTTTGACCCGATTTCGCAGAAGGATTACTACGCGCTGGCCGGTATTTTTCGCAGTTCGGAAACCCTGTACGGAACCGTCGGGCTGATCACCAACCAGCATCCCGCGGGTCTGCTGCCTCTGCCGGCTTCGACTCCCGTGGTGGAGCGTCCTTTTGTTGGCGTGGACCGCGTGAAAAAGGAGATCGCGCGTCTGGAGTCCGAGTTGAAGTCGCTGGTGGGTGGGGCTGCGGGGCCGTTTGCCCTGCCCGCGGATCCGGAAAAGGCGCGCAAGTCTTTTGGCGTCCGTTCGCAACTGGCGGTGGCGCGGAACCAGCTGAAAGAGATGTCGCCGGACGGAAAGATGCTGCCCTTTGCGATGGGGGTCAGGGACAAGGCGGAGCCCTCGGATATGCCTCTTTATCTGCGGGGCGATCCTGCAAAGCCGTCGGCCTTGGTGGCGCGGGGCTTTTTGGAGGTGGCGGGTTCCGGCCGACAAATTGCGGGGAAGGGGAGCGGCCGTCTGGAACTGGCCGGGTGGATCGCTTCGCCGGAGAATCCCCTGACGGCGCGGGTGATGGTGAACCGCGTGTGGCATCATCTGTTTGGAAGGGGTCTGGTTCCGAGCGTCGACAATTTTGGATCCACGGGGGAGGCGCCTTCGCATCCGGAGTTGCTGGATTTTCTCGCGGCGCGGTTTGTGGAGAACGGATGGAGCGTCAAGTCGCTGGTCCGGGAGCTGGTTATTTCGCACGCCTACCAGTTGGGCTCCACGTTCGATGCCAAGTCTCACAGCAAGGATCCCGAAAACGCACTGGTCTGGCGGATGGCCCCGCGCCGTCTGGATGCCGAGGCTGCTAGGGATGCAATGCTCGCGGTTTCGGGGCGTTTGCAAATGCGTCCGCCGCTTGGCTCTGTGCCGGCCAAGATCGGGGATCGTTTTGCCGGTTTCGCCGCCGCGCGTGCCTCCGAGGAGGCGGCGTCTGGAATGCGTTCGGTGTACCTGACGGTGCTGCGGGACCAGACGAACGACGTGCTGGCGCTGTTTGATTTTGCCAATCCAAACGCGGTCACCGGCAGCCGCGAGGAAACCACGACCCCGGCACAGGCGCTGTTTTTGATGAACAGCTCTGTTGTGGAGTCCATGGCTGGAGTATGGGCGAAGCGTCTGAGCGAGGCGGAGGCGGACCCCGCGGCCCGGATCCGTCTTGCCTACCGGCAGGCGTTCGGGCGCGATCCAACCCTCGGCGAGCTGGCGGCGACGGAGTCTTTTTTCAAGCAGGCCGCCGGTGCCCCCGCCGATGCGCGGACGCAGGCTGCGCCGGTCGCTACCGGTGCGCCGGTCGGGGAGTGGGCGCTGGCCGCGTTCTGCCAGGCCCTTTTCGCGAGCGCCGAGTTTCGGATCCTCAACTGAATCGACAATGAATATGGAACCGCTTTGCACGCCCCTCAGCAGAAGGTCCGTCCTCCAACAGCTCTCGAGCGGTTTCGGATACCTGGCCTTCGCCGGACTCGCGCAGGAATCCGTCCGCGCCGAAAATGCGGGACCTCTCGCCCCCAAGGCGCCCCATTTCACACCAAAGGCGAAGCGGGTGATTTTTTTGTGCATGAACGGGGCGCCTTCGCATCTGGACCTGTTGGATCCAAAGCCGAGGCTGCTCGAGGACGACGGCAAACCCAGTCCCAAGGCGCGCAACGGGGCCGTGCGGTTGATGGGCTCGCCCTGGAAATTCAACAGGATGGGGCGGTGCGGCACCGAGTTCAGCGAACTGCTTCCCGAAACGGGAAAGCACGCCGATTCCATGTGCGTGATCCGCTCCATGCAGACGGATGTTCCGGCGCACGGTCCGGCGAGCATCCAGTTGCACACCGGAAGCGCGCAGTTCGTCCGGCCGTCGCTTGGAGCGTGGACCCTGTACGGCTTGGGAACGGTCTCCGAAAACCTGCCCGGGTTCATCAGCCTCAGCGCTCCGGCAAACAACGGCGGGGCGCAGAAGTACGGGAGCGCGTTTCTGCCCGCGTTTTACCAAGGCACCCCGATCGGGGCGCTGGGACCTTTCGGGAAAGCGGTCGGCGAACTGAAGCTCAACAACGTCGCGAACACCAAGCTGTCGGCCGCGCAGCAGAGGGCGCAGATCGACCTAGTCCAGGCGCTCAACCGGGAGCGCCTCGGGCGGGATGTCGTCAACCCGCAGGTGGAGGGTTTGATCGAGTCCCTTGAGCTGGGGTTCCGGATGCAGAGTGAGATGCCCTCGCTTTTGGACTGGAGCACTGAAAGTGAGGCGACCAAGCAGCTGTACGGCATCGGAGACGAGGCCACGGATTTCATGGGGCGGCAATGCCTGCTCGCACGCCGTTTTGCAGAGGCGGGGGTGCGCTTTATTCAGGTGAACCACGGAGACTGGGACGACCACCGCGGGCTGACCCAGGAGCTTCCCAAGCACTGTCGCGAAGTCGACAAGCCGGTCGCCGCCTTGCTCACGGATCTGCGTTCGCGCGGACTTTTGGATGACACGCTGGTGATCTGGGGAGGCGAGTTCGGGCGCACGCCGCACGCACAGGGGAATGGACGCGACCACAACGCAAAGGGCTTTTCAATGTGGATGGCGGGCGGCGGGGTCCGGGGCGGGATGGTGCACGGCGCCACGGACGAGTACGGGTACGAGGCGGTGGAAAATCCGGTGCACATCCACGACTGGCACGCCACGATCCTGGCGCTGCTCGGACTGGATCACGAAAGACTGACCTTCCGCCACGCCGGCCGGGACTTCCGCCTCACGGACGTGCGCGGAAACGTGGTGAAAGCCATCATGGCCTGAGGCCTTGCGTTGGCGGAACTCGGGGCGGGCGTTCCCTGCCTCAGCCCTTCTTCTCGGGCTTGGACTCTGAATTCGGGGTCCGGGTGCTGCCGTTGGAGATTTCCTGGAGCAGCTGTTTGGTGAGTCGTGCGGCGACCTCTGGGTTCTCCACGGCGCGGTTCACAGCTTCGGCGCCGTCGTCGTTCATGTTGTAAAGCTGGGTGGCGGACAGTTTTTTGACGGCGGGGGAGTTTGGGCGGGGCTCGCTCCAGCCTCCGGAGTCGGCCGCGAGGATGAGCTTCCAGGGGCCCTGGCGGATGGCGAAGGTGCCGTTGACGGAGTGGTGGACGAGCGTCTTGCGGGCGTTTTTCGGTTCGCCGCGCAGCAGGGGTAGGATGGTGATGCTGTCCTCGGCGGTGTTTTCCGGGAGGGTTTTCCCAAGGATGTCCGCTACCGTGGCAAACCAGTCGTTCAGGCAGACGAGTTCCTTGGAGGTCGAGCCTGCGGGGATTTTTCCCGGCCAGCTGGCGATGAAGGGGATGTGGTGGCCGCCGTCGAAGATGTCGGCCTTGGTGCCGCGGAAGGTGAAGCTCGGGTTGTGTCCGTGGGATGCGAGTTCGGCAAAGTCGGCCAGAGGGGAACAGCCGTTGTCGCTGGTCATCACCACGAGGGTGTTTTCTGAAATGCCCTCCTGTTGCAGGGCATCGAGAACGGCGCCGAGCGTGGCGTCTGTTTGCATGACGAAATCCGCGTAGGGGCTGATTCCGCTCTTTCCCCGCCATGCCTCGGACGGGACGATGGGCGTGTGCGGCGCATTGAGGGGCATGTAGAGGAAGAAGGGCTTTCCTTCTTTTGACGCCTTCGCGGAATCATGGATGAGAGCGACTGCGCGCTTGGTGAGTTCGGGCAGGACGTTTTCGGCCTCGAAGGAATTGGCCGCCGGGCCGGGCCGGGTGGCGCCGGACTTGGCTTTTCCTGCGGTCATGGGAAAGGACTTGTCGACGGTGGGGATTTCCAAAACCCGGTTGTTTTGGAGGAAGGTGTACGGAACCATGTCGAGGGAGGCCGCGATGCCGAAGTAATGTTCGAATCCTACACCGAGCGGCCCGCCGCCGAAGGGCTGGGTGAAGTCGGCGTTCCAGCCCTCGACGCCTTTCTCGATGTTGTCGGTGAAAGGCGGGGTGCCCTCCTTGCGTTTCCAGTCGAAGCCGAGGTGCCACTTGCCGATGCAGGCTGTCTTGTAACCCTGTTCCTTAAGGAAAGAGGCGACCGTGGCGCGGCCGGGCTCGATCAGGTCGGGGCTCATGCCGCCCTGGACACCGCTTTTGAGGCGGGACCGCCAATTGTAGCGGCCGGTCATGATGCCGTAGCGAGTCGGGGTGCAGACGGCGCTGCTGGAATGGGCGTCGGTGAAACGCATCCCAGCCGCCGCGAGGCGGTCCATGTGCGGGGTGGCGATTTTGCCTTCGGGATTCAGGCAGCGCACGTCGCCGTAGCCGAGGTCGTCGGCGAGGATGTAGACGAAATTCGGACGGGAGGGGGCGGGTTCGGCAGCGTTGGCTGTGAGGGCGCCGGCGGCAAGGCAGGCGAGGAGCGCGACAAGGGGGGAGGCTTTCATGGGACTGCGTTGGGGGGGATTGCGGGGGCAGCTTGTCTCCGGTGTTCCGCGCCGGTGTGAAGGCGCGTGAACGACGCTTGAACGACTCGCTGACCCTCAAGAGGGGGATGCATTCAGGCGGGTTTGCCAGCTTTCGACCATTTCCTCGAGCGAACGCTGGAGGGTGAACTCGAGGTCCCACCCAGGATAGTGCGCTTTGATTTTGGAAAGGTCGCTGTAGTAGCAAATATGGTCGCCGGCACGAGCCTCCTCCGAATACGTCGAGAGTTGAGGGATGCCGGAGATGTCCTCGACCATCAGGAACGCCTCGCGGATGGAGCAGGAGTTTTCCTTACCGCCGCCGAGGTTGTAGACTTCGGCGGTGCGCGGTGCCTTAAAGTATTCCCACACAAAGCGCGCGACATCCGTGCTGTGGATGTTGTCGCGGACCTGTTTGCCCTTGTATCCGAAGACGGTGTACGGGCGTTTCTCCAGGTTGCAGCGGACCAAATAACTGAGAAAGCCGTGGAGTTGGACTCCGGAGTGGTTGGGGCCGGTGAGGCAACCGCCGCGAAGACAGCAGGTGGGCATGCCGAAGTAGCGGCCGTACTCCTGCACCATGATGTCGGAGGCGAGCTTGGAGGCGCCGAACAGCGAGTGTTTGCACTGGTCCACGGGGAAGTCCTCAGGGATGCCGCTTGCGAAGCTCGGGTCGTCAAACTCCCAGCGTGTTTCCAGTTCGCGGAGGGGGATCAGGTTGGGCCGGTCGCCGTAGACTTTGTTGGTGGAAAAATGAATGAAAGGGGATTCCGGGCAGAAGCGCCTGGCGGCTTCGAGGAGGTTCAGCGTGCCGCCGGCGTTGGTGTCGAAATCGTCAAAGGGAATGGTGGCGGCGAGGTCGTGGGAGGGTTGCGCCGCCGTGTGGATGATGGCGGCCGGGCGCAGGGTCTCGACACATTCAAGGACGGCCGCGCGGTCGCGGATGTCGATCGGATGCAGGGTGAAGGACGGGATGAGGCCGAGTAGCCTGTCGCGGTTCCAAGTGGTGTCCCCCTGGGGACCGAAGAACACCGCCCGCTGGTTGTTGTCAATGCCGTGGAGTGCGAAGCCCTGCTGGTGGAAAAAGAGGCAGATTTCGGAGCCGATCAGTCCGGAGGAGCCTGTGACAAGGATGCGTTTGGAGGACATTGGGGCTCAGGAAAGGGTGGGGTGCGATGCACCGGAATGCGGCAGCGCCGGCGGGTCGTCCGGAGTGGCCGGCTTTTTGTAGTCGCCCCTGCTTAGGGTCTTTTCCAGCCAGCAGTAGAGGCAGATAAAGAGGTAGCGGCTTCCCATCTCGGAAATTTTGAGCTTTGCCACCCCGAAGCGGCGGTTGCGCCAGGTGATGGGGATCACAGTCCAGGAATAGCCGCGGACGATCGCCTTCAGCGGAAGCTCGACGGTCAGGTTGAAATGCTGGGAAAGGATGGGGGTGACCCCGGAGATGACGGATCTGCGGTAAGCCTTGAAGGCGTTGGTGGTGTCGTTGAGTTTGATCCGGAAAAGAAGACGGATAAACAGGTTGAACACCCTGTTGAGGACCAGCTTGATCCACGGATAATCGATTACTCCGCCCCCGCGCATGAAGCGGCTGCCGAACACGCAGTCGTACCCCTGGTTGAGGGTGTCCCAGTAGCGCACGACGTCCCGGCAGTCGTCGGACTCATCCGCCATCATGATCACGACGGCGTCGCCTTTCATCGCGTTCAAGCCGCACTGGATCGCGCGGCCGAAGCCATGAAGGCCCGTGTTCTGAACGGGGGCGACCTCCGGAATCTCGCGGGCGATGTCTTCGAGAACCTGCCAGGTCGAGTCGGTGGAACCGTCGTCGACGACGACGATCTCATGGGGGATTTTCCGCAGCGACAACTCCACGTGGAGATGTCGGAGGGTGGACGGCATGGCGCCTTCCTCGTTGCGGGCGGGGATGACGATGGAGAGCAGGGAAAGCGGTTGGGCGTTCACGTCGGGGCGTGTTTTTAGGCGCTGCACAAGGCCAGCCATTGTGGATTTGCGGCGGCGTGCCTGGCTATTTCCTCCAAAATGGACTGCGTGCTCCGGACAGGTTGCCATGCCCAGGCGCTGCTTGCCAGCGTGGAGTCCAGAACGACCCAGGGGAGGTCGAAGGGTCTTTCGGCGGTGTCGTTGTCGACTGCGTGCTTGCCGAGCCGGTCCTCGCACCAGCGACTCAACTGGAGGAGCGAGGTCGCGCTTTTTGGTCCGCCTGAAACGTTGACAAGCTTCGGCTTGTCAGGGCCGGAGCCGGCATCAAATTGCTGCAGTAGAAGGGGGGTGAGGTCCGCGGGGTGGAGGCAGTCTCTGGTCTGGTGGCCGTGGCCGCCGAATCCGAGATAGCGGAGCGGTTGCCGGGCGTTCCAGCGGTGGATCCAGTAGGAGAATATCCCCTGGTCAGCCTTTCCAAACTGGCCTGCCCCGGCGAGGACTCCGCAGCGGTTGATCCAGACGGGAAAGTCGAAGGCGGCGCCGTATTCGAGCGCCAGGGTCTCGGCGCAGAGCTTGGAAGCGCCGTAGAGGGAGACAGGCGTGCTTTGGGAAAAGGTTTCGGGCACGCCGCGGCTGAATTCGCAGTTTTTGAGTGGAGTGAAGGCGTGGGCTTCGACCACGAGCGGGACGGCTTTGAGCGCAGCGATGCTGTAAACCCTGCTGGTGGAGAGCAGGGTGAACACGGCGCCGTGGCGCCTGCAAAACTCCAGCATCGGAACCGTGCTGAACAGGTTGTTTTGGAGCAGCTCCGTGGCCGGGGAGGCGTGGGAAATGCCGGCGAGCACAGACGGGTTGGCGGCGGCGTCAATGAGCCAGTCCGCCGGGGGATGGTTTTCGAGTACCGCCGGATCCCTGAGGTCGGCGACGGTGATTTGGCATCCCAGCGCCCGGAGAGGGGCGAGGTTGGTTTCGGAGCCCGGTCGGGAGAGGTTGTCTATGCCGCTGACCTGAAGTCCGGGCCGGGATTCGAGCAGGGTCCTTGCAAGGGTGCTGCCGGCAAAGCCACAAATTCCGGTGAGCAAGACGTGCATGGAAAGCGTGGCGAGCCTCGCTGGAGCCTGCGGGGCGGATCAGTTGGCGGCAGGAACCCCTTCTCTGAAGGGTTTTTCCTGTTTGTAAAGCTCGAGGCGCCCCCGGAGGGCGTCGCTTTGGGCCGGCGGGTGCCCCGGAGGAAGGATGGAAATCGCCTTCTCGATGAGACTGATGGCCTCTGCGAAGTCGCCGGTTTGCGCCTTTGCCGCTGCGAGGGCGTCGTAGAAGGCGGGCTCCTTACCGTCGGTGAGTTGCATGCCGCGCTTGGCGAGGTCCACTGGCTCGAAGGTGCGGCGCAGACCGGGGTCCGGGTGAGTGGCCTGGATCCATGCCAGGCGGTACAGGGTCGGGAGGTCGTTCGGGTTGCGCTCCAAGGCGGTTTTCCAGAGCTGGATTGCGCCGGCGCCGTTACCCATTTTGAGCTGGGCTTCGGCTAGGTTGCGGTAGGCCTCGATATAGTTTGGGTCAAGGTTGATCGCCTGGGTGTAGAGGCGGATGGGTTCGTCTTTTTCACCCTTGGTGCCGAGCAGGCTTGCCAGATTGTTGCAGGCCCTCGCGTGGCGGGGCTCGTTTTGAATCGCATTGCGGAAGCTCTGGATGGCCTCGTCCACTTTGCCCAAACGGTAGAGTGCGTTTCCGGCGCTGAAATGGGCCTCCGCGAAGCGGGGTTGCAGTTGGACCGCAGCCTGGAAGTGGCCCAGGGCCTTTTGGACGCTTTCGGGGTCCGGTTGGGTTTCGCTCAGGACAAGCCCCAGGTTGTAGTGGGATTCAATGTCGTTTGGATCCTGTTTGATGGCGGTTTCAAAGCTGGTGATGGCTTCTTTGAAATTACGGTTTTGGGTCAGGACGCTCGCGAGGTTCCTGTGCATGAGGCCCCAGGTGGGGTGTTCTTCTGCGGCCTTTCGCTGAAGCTCTATGGCTTCGGGAAGTTCCCCCTTGCCCCGGAGCAGGACGCTCAGGTTGTTGAGGGAGCCCACGAGGTGGGGGTTGAGGCGGATGGCATCCCGGAAAAGACGCTCGGCGTCCTTACGAAGTTCGGCGGCCTTCTCGGGTGTTTCGCGGATGGCCCTCGCCTGATAGGCGGAAGCCAGTTTTTCGCTGGAGTAATCGTTGTCCTTGGTGACGGCCAGAGAGTGAGTCCAGAGGCTTTCGTCGTCCTTCCAGTGAGAGGTCTGCTGGGCGGCTGCGAACGACATCAGGACAGTGGTCACGACGGCAGCGCCGATCGCCGTCTGCTTTTGGAGGGCGGATTTTGCAATCGAACCGACCACCCAGGCGACTGCGATGCCCATGCCGATTTGGGGCAGGTAGGTGTAGCGGTCGGCTGCGATCTGAATGCCGCCGGGGACGAGTCCGATCACGGGCAGCAGGGTTCCGAGAAACCAGAGCCAGCCCAATAGAATGGAAGGCTGCTTTTTCCTCCAGATCCAGGCCATCCAGCTCAGGGCAAGCAGCACCAACACGGAGACTGCCATTTTGGCGAATCCCGGCCCCTCGACCACGAAGGGGTAGTGTGGTGAAAGGTTGGTGGGAATGAAGAACTGCCGCACATACATCAGGTAGGACACCGGGATGTACTCCAGACGGGGGAGGAGCGGCAGGATCGGAATCGGACGGAAGGGCTTTCCAACCGCGAAAACGGCGCCCACCGCGGAGGCGAAGGCCATGATGAAAAGGGGCAGCTTTTCAAAAACCAGAGGCTTGAGCTGGTTGAGGACCGGGCCCCAGGCACCGGGTGTTTCGGGTTCAAAGTTCCAGCGTTTGAGGGGCCAGATGTCCAGAAGGAGAAACACGAAGGGGAGGGTCACCAGCATCGGTTTGGAGAGCAGTCCCAGAGCGAAGAGCACGCAGAGCAGGATGTGCCTCTTGGAGGAACTGCTTTTTGCGGCGTAAAAACCGTATGCCCACAGAGTGGCCATCAGGAAAAAACCGCTCAGCACGTCCTTGCGCTCGGTCACCCAAGCGACGGATTCCGCCCGGAGGGGATGCACGGCGAAGATCACCGCCGCAAAAGCGCTCCGCCACACGGAGCCCGTAAGCTGGCGGAGGGCCAGGAAAAGGAGGGATGCAGCAGCCCCATGGAGGAGGATGTTGTGCAGATGGAACCATCCTGCGGCATTGCCCGGCTTGCCTGAGGCGAGTTCGGCAGGGAGACCGGAAACACTGGAGTCAAAAATAAAGGACCAGCTCGTGAGCGGGTGCCACTGTCCGACGTGGCTGTGGGAAACCGCCCACCAGATGCTGGAGAGACTCAGTCCCTCGCGAACCGCGGGAATTTCCAGAATGTATTGGTTGTCGTCGTAGCTGAGGAAACCAAACTTGCGGGCCTCGCCAAATACAGCAAGAACCAGAAGAAAGAGTCCGGCGGTGATGAGATGCACCTTCCACTTGTCCAACCAGTGAAGCAAACCGCCTTGGGATGCCTCCTGAGAGCCCGGTGTTTGCTTTAGGGTGTCGTTTTTTTTCTGAGCAGATGGCTCCGTCTTCTTAGAGTCTGGGTGGGTGGACATCAGGAAAAATTTTGGGAGGTATCGGTGAGGGGTGGCCCGGAGCGCGCCCGTGCCGAAAGAATGTCATAGCATACACTATCGAGTGTTCAAGGTGCTCCATTAAGATATCACAACTAATCATTAGAAACGCCCCGAACTAATGGCTGCGCCTTTCCTGACTGGCTGCGCCTCTCTCTGTAAGGTTTTGCCACCGGGGCGACTCAGTCCATGGGCCGCCCGGCTGAAGCGGCCGGCCTGTGCTTTCTGACTCCCAGCTTTCAGTGTAGCCTCCACTATTGTCTCGGGAATTCCGGGATTTTTTCCTTCGGATGGAACGAAGTTGCCATTTTACTCCCTAATACCCCTGCGAGGCGTCGGTTTTCTTAATGCGCCATCATTCTGGAGTTCTCCAGAGTAAAAGGCATCGTCCGTCGTTCCGTTCGGTTTTTGATTAAAAATTCCCCTATGAAGCACACAAAAACGGCAGCATCTTTACTGTTCGCGAGTGCTCTGCCTGCATTTGCACAGCAGGCGGCGCCCGCTCCCTCCTTGCCGGAACCCTACACGGTTCCGATGCTTTCACCCGCTGAAGAGCTCAAGAAGATCCAGCTCCCCGAGGGCTACAGCCTCGAGCTGGTCCTGAGTGAACCCGACGTCAAGGAGCCGGCGGCGATCGCCTTTGATGGAAACGGCAAAATGTACGTCGTCGAGATGCGCACCTACATGCAGGACGCCGACGGTTCGAACGAACACGCCCCCCTGAGCCGTATTTCGCGACACGAAAGCACTCAGAGGAATGGTGTGTTCGACAAGCACACCGTGTATCTCGACAACCTGATCATTCCCCGCATGGTGCTGCCCCTGGACGACCGTGTCCTCGTCGGACTCACGGATACGCTGGACATCACCTCCCATCGCGACACCAACGGCGACGGTGTGGCCGATACCAAGGAGCTATTCTATCTTGGCGGGCCGCGCGGCGGCAATATGGAGCACCAGCCGAGCGGTCTCGTCTGGGGGATGGATAACTGGATCTACACCACCTACAACTCCTTCCGCCTGCGCTGGACTCCGAAGGGGGCGGTCAAGGAGCCCACCGCGCCGAACAGCGGACAGTGGGGGCTGGCGCAGGACAACTTCGGCAAGATGTGGTTTAATAATGCGGGTGGAGAAAAGGGGTTGCTCAATTTCCAAACCCATATCGCCTACGCCGGTCTGAACCATCCCGCGCAGCAGACTCCCGAGTTCATGGAGGTCTGGCCGGCGCTGGGACTTCCCGACCAGCAGGGTGGGCCAGCCCGTCACCGTCCCGGCCAGTACACGCTGAATCATTTCACCGCCACGTGCGGGCAGGAGGTGGTGCGTGCGGACAGACTTCCCGCCGACCTGCAAGGGGACATCTTGTTCTCCGAGCCAGTCGGGCGCCTCATCCGGCGCACCAAGGTGTCTGTCGATGACGGGATCACCAAAATCCGCAACGCCTACGACAAGGCCGAGTTCATCACTTCTACGGACCCCAATTTCCGGATCATCAACATCGCCAACGGGCCGGACGGCTGCCTCTACCTGGTCGACATGTACCGCGGGATCGTGCAGGAGAGCAACTGGACCAAGCCCGGCAGCTACCTGCGCGGGGTGGTCGAGTCCTACGGGCTCGACAAGAACGTCGGCCACGGCCGCATTTGGAGACTCGTGCACAAGGATTTCAAGCCGGGGCCGCAGCCCCGGATGCTTGAGGAAACGAGCGCCCAGCTTGTGGCGCATCTGGCGCATCCAAACGGCTGGTGGAGGGACACCGCCCAGAAGCTGATCATCGTCCGCGGGGACAAGGCGGTGGTGCCCGCGCTTGAAGCGCAGGTGCGCGACAGCAAAAACGCGATCACCCGGATGCACGCGCTCTGGACGCTGGAGGGCCTGGAGGCGGCAACTCCTGGAATCGTGCGGGCAGCCCTCAAGGACGCCGATCCGCAGGTGCGCGTATCCGGCATCCGCGTGAGCGAATCCCTGTGGAAAGCGGGGGACAAGTCGCTACAGGGGGACGTGATTGCTCTTGCGAAGGATGCGGATCCGACGGTGGCGCTGCAGGTCTTGCTCACAGGCAAGCTGCTGGCGTGGGAGAAGTGGAACGACCAGGCGACAAAGCTGATCTCGGAGAGTGACTCCAAGGGTTACCAGGATCTTGGGAAAATGGCGATGGCGGCGGGCCTTCCTTCCTACCCGAAGGATTTTAGTCCGCAGGATTTGGCTCTTTTAAAGGAGGGGGAGACCATTTTCCGGGAACTGTGCTTCACCTGCCACGGGCACGACGGGAAGGGGATGCCGCTCGCGGGCGCCGCGCCCGGAACGACCCTTGCCCCGCCTCTTGCCGGATCAAAGACGGTGGTCGGGCCAGCTGAGGGGCTGATTTCGGTGATGTTGCACGGCATCACGGGGCCTCTGAACGGGAAGACCTACGAGGCGCAAATGGTCCCGCTGGGAACCAATCCGGACCGCTATCTTTCCGCCATTGGAAGTTACCTCCGGAACAGCTTCAGCAACCGCGGAACCATCCTCACCGAGGAGGAAGTCGTCCGGGTGCGGCAGGCGACCAAGAACCGGGGCGAGGCATGGACGCAGCAGGAGCTGCTTTCCGCCCTGCCGAATCCGATTCCGGGCCGCTCGAAGTGGAAGGTGTCCGCCAGCGAGGAAGCGCAGGGAGCCGCCGCGGTACTGGACGGAAACGGACAGACGGCATGGAAGACCAAGGAACCCCAGCAACCCGGGCAGTGGTTCCAGGTCGAGCTTCCCGACGTGCAAAAGATCCTGGCGGTGAAGATGGACGTTCCCCAGCGTGCCAACACGGCGCCTAAGCAGGTGCAGGTGGAGGTGAGTCTCGACGGCCAGACTTGGACGAACGTGGGCAAGAAGAGCGGCGGCGCGCCAAGCACCGAGGTGAGCTTCGCCCCGACCGAAGCCCGGTTTGTGCGGGTGACGCAGCTCGGGGCCGGGAAGGATCCCTGGGCGATTCATGAGATTGAGCTGATCCAGCCCGGAACGATGTTTCCGCTCGTGAGCCGCTGAGGCGCAAGGGGCGGTCGGGGTAGTTTGGGCGGCGCGGTTCACGCAAGTGGGCCGCGCCGCTTGCTTTTTGGGATGCCAGCGCAGGCGCGGAGAACATGTTGAGGATGTGCCCGGTACGAGAACTCGGGCCGGAAACTGTTGTCAATTTGACAGACTGTCGAAAACAAAGCACGGGAAGGGGAACTCAAAATGCGCGGCGCCAAGCAGGGCGCTGGGACGGGTGAAATTATTTCCGTCTTTTTGCCCCGCCTTTGGAGACCCGCGGGCGCGGGCTAAAAGACGCTTTTTTTTGCGCTGGCGCTCCCATGAGGTCGCGCGCCACCGATTGGCAGAGGTTGGCAAAAAGGTCCTCCGCGAGGGTGGCGGGGCGAGCGTCTGAGCGCATCACGCACCAGCTGCGCCGGAGTCGCTTTCTTCCAAGCGGGATGGAACAGAGTTTTCCGGCATCCATCTCGTTTCGGGCACTCCATTCCGGCAGAACTCCGACGCCTAAACCAATGCGGATGAATTCTTTGATGGCTTCATCGCTGCCGGTTTCGATGAGAGGTTGAAGCTCCAGTCCCTCTGATTTGAAGTGTTCCCTAATGAGCTTGTAGGAATCACTTTCGCGGTCTGGGGTGATGAGAGACTGCAGTTCAATCTGCGTGGCGCGTCCCCGGTGTGTCCAGGGATGCGCCGGCGGCACCAGAAAGCGAAGTTCGTCCTCACCGATGAAAAGAAGGTTAACACCTTTGGCTGAAATTGTTTGAGGGCAAACCGCGAGATCTGCGCGCCCGTCTTCAACGCGCCGCGCAGCTTCTTCGGCGGAGCACGGGGTCATGGCGATGTGCATGCTGCTGAAGCTTCCTGTAAACTCCCTCAGCACAGGTGGTAAAAGGTACTGGCATGCGCTCTGGCTCGCGGCAATGCGAAGGCTTGTCTGTTTCCACTCAGGGCGGGAGGCCGCCTTCTTTCGAAGGCTATCCAGCTGGCTGATAAGCTTTTCCACATCTGAAATCAACTCGCGCCCGGAAGGCGTGAGGGTGATTCCCGCCTTCCCGCGGTCGATGAGCCGGCATCCAAGATCCGCCTCGAGAGAACGCATGGAATGACTTAGAGCGGAGGTTGTTAGGCCCAGGTCTCTGGCCGCCTCACCCATGTGCAGACGGTTCGCGATTGCAGCGAAGATGCGCAGTTGGGTGGAGGATATGGGGCCCGGCATGGAGGTTGGATGGCGTGGTGTTGAATGAAACTGAACGGTGTGTTGAAAATCTCTCACCGTTTTTATTCGATGTCGAGTCAGCGCCACGGGCATGTCCGCTGCTAAAGAGCCTGTCCGTGAGAGCGCAGCTTCAATCCACTCCTAGGGCCAGGATCCGCCCGGTAAGCCGGTCGCAGGCCTTCCGTCTGGGATTCGTTCCGATGATTGATGGCGCGCCGCTGATTGCCGCGGCTGAGTTAGGACTTTTTCGAAAGCACGGAGTGGAAGTGCGCCTGAGCCGCGAGGTGGGTTGGGCGAGTGTGCGTGACCGCCTCGTGCATCAGGAGATTGTTGGAGCACATGCACCGGCGACGATGGCGTTCACACTCTGTTGCGGCCTTGGAAGCCTCGCGGTGAAGTGTCTGACCGCATGTGTATTATCGTACGGAGGAAGCGCTGTCACTGTTTCGAGCGAGCTTGTCGCAGGCGGAGTCACAGACCCTGCATCCCTTGCAACCCACATTGCAGGCAAGCGGCTCTCGAGGCCTTTGAGATTCGCCGCGGTTTACGAGTACTCCACGCAACTTGCCAACTTGAAGGCGTGGCTGGCATCCGGAGGGATTGCACCCGGGCGGGATGTCGAGATCGTGATGATTCCCTCGCCTCAAGTGCATCGCAGCCTGGCTTCGGGACATATTGACGGCTTCTGCGTTGCCGAGCCGTGGAGCGCGGCGGCAGAGGCGGAGCAGTCCGGTCGAATCATATTGAACGCCGCGTCGCGGGGAGCAGAGCAGGTGGAGAAAGTCTTCGTTGTGCTCGAGCGTTTCGAGCGCCAGTTTCCTGATGAGCATCTGGCGATGATTGCAGCCGTGCAGGAAGCTGCAGTTTTTTGCGCTGAGCCGTCCTGCCGCAAGGACCTGGTGCGCATGTTGGCCCGGCCGGATTATCTGGATGTTTCCACCCAGGTGCTGGCCCGTTCGCTCGCACCCGAGAAGGGGGTGGTGCCTGTGGGAGGCGTTGCCTTCGGAGCCGGGGAGGCGGGTGCTCCCACCCGTGAACGGGGCCGCGCGGTTTACGATCTTCTAGAGTCCATTGGAGTTCCCGCTGAATGCCGCGGATTCCGGAAGGACATCATTACAAAAATTTTCCGGGAGGACCTCTACCGCAAGGCGTTGACGCGTCCCCCTTTTCCCTGTCCCGCCGGCGCCGAAGGAACGGCGCCGGCGAGCCAAATGCCTAGCGTGCTCCACGGAGCGCGTGCGGCCTGAACCCGGCTTGCCTGGGTGCTGAAGCACTCCGGCGGCCACAACCTGCAGACGAACTACGCCCATGAAAATGAAAGACGCATCTATTATGGCAAGTCCCCACAAGGGTAATCACCCGGGCAGCAGGCTGCTGCTGGGGCTGCTTACCGCGGTCGCCGGCCTCACCGTGAGCCTCCATGCGGAGGGTCCGCCCACTGCCCAAGTCAACACGACTGGACTTGCGGTCACAGACACTACGGTGACTGTGGGCCAGTTGCATTCGGCCACCGGTACCATGGCAATCAGCGAAACCGGCTCGATTCAGGCCGAGCAGCTTGCCATCGACCAGATCAACGCCGCAGGGGGTGTCCTCGGGAGACAGATCAAGGTGATCAAGGAGGACGGCGCCTCCGACTGGCCGACTTTCGCGGAAAAGGCGAAGAAGCTTCTGGTAAAGGACAAGGTCGCTTCTGTCTTCGGTTGCTGGACTTCGGCATCGCGCAAAGCGGTGCTTCCGGTGTTCGAGAAAGAGAACGGGATGTTGTACTACCCGACCTTTTATGAAGGCCTCGAGCAGTCCAAGAACGTGATCTACACGGGTCAGGAGGCGACGCAGCAGATTATCGCCGGTCTCGACTGGATCGCGAAGGAGAAGAAGGCGAAGACCTTTTATCTCATCGGTTCCGACTACATCTGGCCGAGGACATCCAACAAGATTGCCCGGAAGCACATCGAGAATGTTTTGAAGGGAACCGTCGTTGGCGAGGAGTACTATGCTCTGGGCCACACTCAGTTCGGCTCCCTGATCAACAAGATCAAGCTGAAGAAGCCGGACGTGATCTATGCGATCGTGGTCGGCGGCAGCAACGTGTCCTTCTACAAGCAGCTCAAGGCGGCGGGTATCACCAGTGACAAGCAGACGCTTCTCACCATCTCCGTCACCGAGGACGAGGTGCTTGGAATCGGCGGCGAGAATCTCACGGGATTCTATTCGGCGATGAAGTACTTCCAGAGCCAGGACAATCCGAACAACGCGGCCTTCGTGAAGGCCTTCAAAGACAAGTATGGCGAGAAGAGCGTGATCGGCGACGTGACCCAGGCTGGTTACCTCGGGCCATGGCTGTGGAAGGCAACCGTCGAGAAAGCTGGCAGCTTCGACGTCGACAAGATCGCCGCGGCATCCTCCGGGGTTGAGTTCAAGGGTGCGCCCGAGGGCTATGTCCGCATCCACGACACAAACCATCACTTGTGGAGCAAGCTGCGCATCGGTCAGTGGGGCGCGGACGGTCAGGCCAAGGTTCTCTATGAATCCGGTTTGATTGAGCCCGATCCGTTCCCCAAGGGCTACCAATAGGCAGTCGCGCGGACCCGGGCGCCGTCCGGTAGGGGACGGCGCTCGGGAGGTGGCAGTTCCTCCCCGGACGCATTCTTCGGCAGATCTCTTAGAAACTCCAACCGACACTCGAAATGAACATTCAGGAGCTTTGGTCAATTTTTATCATGCAGGGGTTCGCGGGAATCAGCCTGTTCAGCGTCCTGCTTTTAATGGGCCTCGGACTGGCGCTGATCTTCGGGCAGATGGGGGTGATCAACATGGCCCACGGCGAGTTCATGGCCCTCGGCGCCTACACGACCTATCTTTGTTCCAGTTTGGTCCAGGATCACGCGCCGGCGCTCCTGCCAGTTTACTTTCCAATCGCCATCGTGCTCGCATTTATTCTGAGCGCGTTGCTGGGTGCGCTCGTGGAGTGGGGGATGATACGCCACCTCTACAAGCGGCCCCTCGACACCTTGCTCGCCACCTGGGGCCTGAGCCTGATCTTGCAGCAGACCTACCGCTCGATCTTCGGAGCGCGCGAGGTCACGCCAACGCTACCCGAGTGGTTGATGGGCTCGTTCAAGCCGACAGACTCCATCGACATTCCCATTAACGGTGTGTTCGTTCTCCTCCTCGCCGGAGCGGTTACCGCGGGCCTGATGGTGTTCATGTTCAAGACTGCGTTCGGGCTCCGTCTGCGGGCCACCGTTCAGAACAGGCTCATGAGCGGAGCCGTCGGGATCAACACGAAGATGGTCGACCGGATGGCCTTCTCGATTGGATGCGGGATCGCGGGCATTGCTGGAGCGGCGTTCACAACCATCGGTTCGACGGGTCCAGACAGCGGGAGCCGCTACATCGTGGACGCGTTTCTGGTCGTTGTCTTTGGCGGCGCGGCGAACCTGCTTGGCTCACTTGCCTCCGCCTTCGGCATCGCGCAGGCGCAATCCATCCTCGAGTTCTTTTTGGAGGGAACGAAGGGGAAGGTGGCGACCCTGTTGTTCATCGTGGTGGTGCTGATGTTCCGTCCGCAGGGCCTGTTTCCCAGCAAGGTGCGCTCGTAGGCCGTCACTGGGAGAAAACTGGAGTTTATTTATGACGTACAAAAACCTTTTTAAAAGCAAGGCGGAGACGTGGAGCGCGGCAGCCCTGGCGCTCCTTGTATTGGTTGTCCTTCCGTTGCTGCTGCCGATATTCCGGCTGAACCTGTTCGGGAAGTACCTCACGTTCGGTTTTGTGGGGGTGGGCCTGGTTCTGCTCTGGGGCCGGTGCGGAATTTTGAGCCTGGGGCAGGGCGTGTTTTTCGGCCTCGGCGGATACTGCATGGCCATGTTTCTGAAGCTCGAGGCCTCAGATCCGATCAGCACTAAAATCCAGAGCACGCCCGGGATCCCGGACTTCATGGACTGGAACCAGTTGACGTCCCTGCCGTGGTTCTGGGTTCCGTTCAAAAGCCTGCCGTTCACCATGATTGCGGTCCTCACCATCCCGGCACTGGTTGCGTTCATCATCGGGTGGGCGATGTTCCGTCGGCGCGTCGGCGGTGTTTACTTCGCCATCATCACGCAGGCGATTGCGCTGATCATCTCGCTGGGCATCGACGGCAACCAGGGGTTGACCGGCGGACGCAATGGAATCACCGATCTCAGGACTCTCCTGGGTTGGGACATTCGAAGCACCTCTGCGCAGTATGTTCTCTACTACGTGAGCGCGCTGCTCTTGTTCGCCTGCATTCTGTTTGGGCGCTATGTCGTGAACACTCGAATGGGAAGGGTCTTGATGGCGATCCGTGACCGCGAGGACCGGGTGCGGTTTTCCGGGTACGACGTTGCCCTGTACCGGAGCTTCATCTTTGCTCTGGCGGCTTTGTTTGCGGGGCTCGGAGGTGCGATGTTTGTGCTTCAGGTGGGGTTTATGTCCCCGTCGTTGATCGGGATCGTGCCGTCGATTGAGATGGTGATCTTCGCGGCGGTGGGCGGGCGTTTGTCGGTGATCGGTGCGGTCTACGGGACGCTGATTGTGAATTTGGGCAAGACCACCTTCTCTGAGGCGTTTCCGGAGATGTGGCTGTTTCTGATGGGAGGCACCTTCATCGCCGTCGTGATGTTCTTCCCTAACGGTCTTGCCGGTCTGACCGAGCCGGGTGGTTTCTTGTCGAGGCAGTGGCAGAGGTGGGCGCCGAAGTCGCTGTTGTCCGTATTTCGTTCCGAGGTCGAACCGCCCTCGGAAGCCGCAAGCGAAGAATCACTACTCAAAGGAGCAACCGAGGGCGTCAAATGAGCGAAGAAAAGGACTTTTTGTTGTACATCGAAGGGTTGGGGGTGTCTTTCGACGGGTTCAAGGCTGTCGACGGGTTCAACTTCTACATGGACCGGAACCAGGTGCATGTGATCATTGGACCGAACGGCGCCGGAAAGACGACAGTGCTGGACTTGATCTGTGGAAAGACCAAGGCGACGAGCGGGAGTATCAAGTTTAAAAACAAGGAGATGCGCGGTCTCAAGGAGCATGAGATTGTGCGGGCCGGCGTGGGTCGGAAGTTTCAAAATCCCTCGATTTACGAGAATCTCACCGTGTTCGAAAACCTTGAGATCTCGCACCCTAGGGGCCGGGGTGTCTGGGGATGTTTGGTGTTCCAGCGCACGGAAGATGTCTCGTTGAAGATCAGGAGTGTGGCGGCAGACATCGGGCTGCTCGACCGGCTTGAGACAGAGGCCGGCGTGTTGAGCCACGGACAAAAGCAGTGGCTGGAAATCGGGATGCTGCTCATGCAGGAGCCGGAGCTTTTGATGTTGGACGAACCGGTTGCCGGAATGAGCGTCAGGGAGCGGGAGGCGACCGCGCAGTTGATTCGGAAAATCAGCGCCCAGCGCTCGGTGATCGTGATCGAACATGACATGGAGTTTGTGAAGGAGATCGCGGACAGGGTCACTGTGATGCATCTGGGGAAAATTCTGGCGGAAGGGTCCATGGAGCACGTCCAGCACGACCCGGCCGTGATCGAGGTTTACATCGGCCACTAAGTGAACGCGGTGAATGGAGGAACTTGCGCTATGCTTTCAGTAAATTCGATTCAAGTGAGTTACGGACAGAGTGTCGTGATTCGAGACCTTAGCTTCGAGGCGGCCAAAGGGGAGATCGTGGGAGTGGTCGGACGCAACGGAATGGGGAAGACGACGTTGTTCCGCAGCCTGATTGGGATGCTGCCTCTGCGCGGGGGCAGGATCACACTCGATGGGAACGATATTTCCGGTGACGAGTCCCATCAGCGGGTAGCCAAGGGTTTGGCAATCGTGCCCCAGGGGCGGATGATTTTCCCGTACCTTTCGGTGTACGAGAATCTGATTTCAGGAGTTCCCGGAGCGGTGTCGTCGGACGATTTATCCGAGATTTATTCCCTTTTTCCTGTGTTGCGGGACATGAAGGACCGCAAGGGGGGGAATCTCTCGGGCGGACAGCAACAGCAGTTGGCCATCGGGCGCGCGCTCATGACCAAGCCGAAGGCGCTTTTGTTGGATGAACCGACGGAGGGGATCCAGCCCTCCATCATCAAAGATATTGCACGCACGTTGAAAGAAATACGCGACCTGAGGGACCTCACGATCGTGGTGAGCGAGCAGGTGCTCAGCTTCATGCTGGACGTGTGCGACCGCCTCTTCGTCATCGAAAAGGGCGCCCTGGTCCGGGAGGACCCGCGGGCGTCGGTGAATGCCGAGGAAATCCGGAAAATGTTGTCAGTCTAAACCCAAAACCAAATACGACCATGAAAACACTGATCAAAGTCGACCTAAAGGGCAGTCCCGAATCACAGGAAGTTTTGCACAACCGCTGGCACCCGGACATTCCGATGGTGGCTTATGTGAAGCCCGGAGACGAGTTTCGTGTCGAGTGCATCGACTGGACGGGCGGGCAGATTCTCAATAACGACTCCGCGAACGATGTCCGCGACGTGGACCTGACCAAGGTGCACTACCTTAGCGGCCCGATCGGCGTCGAGGGAGCGGAGCCTGGAGATCTACTGGTGGTGGACTTGCTGGATATCGGCGTGCTCGAGGACTTCCAGTGGGGTTTTACGGGGATATTCGACCGGAAAAACGGGGGCGGCTTTTTGACCGAGCATTATCCCGAGGCGAGGAAGGCGTGCTGGGATTTCCACGGAATTTATACGTCGTCGCGGCACATTCCAGGGGTCGAGTTCGCCGGGATCATGCATCCCGGTTTGATCGGGTGTCTGCCTTCGAAGGAGATGCTCGGTATCTGGAACAAGCGCGAGGCCGAGTTGTTCGCAACAGATCCGGAGCGGACGCCGCCGCTCTGCGCGCTTCCTTATGAACCGACCGCCCACATGGGCAAAATGAAGGGCGCTGCGGCGAAGGCTGCAGCAATGGAGGGTGCGCGCACCGTACCGCCGCGCGAGCATGGCGGGAATTGCGACATTAAAAACCTTACCCGCGGCTCGAAGATCTTCTTCCCTGTGTATGTGAAGGACGGGGGGCTTTCGATGGGTGACATCCACTTCTCCCAGGGGGACGGCGAGATCACCTTCTGCGGTGCAATCGAGATGGCGGGATACCTGGATCTGCGTGTGAACATCATCAAGGGGGGGATGGCGAAGTACGCGATCACCAATCCGATCTTCATGCCCAGTCCGCTTCAGCCCAACTACACGAAGCATCTGATCTTCGAGGGGATTTCCGTGGATGAGCACGGCAAGCAGTACTATCTCGATCCGCACGTGGCCTACCGCCGCGCCTGCTTGAACGCCATCGAGTACTTGAAGAAGTTTGGGTACACGGGCGAACAGGCTTACGCGATTTTGGGGACAGCGCCGGTGGAGGGACGCATCAGCGGGATTGTGGACATCCCGAACGCTTGCGCGACCTTGTATCTCCCGACTGAGATCTTTGCCTTCGACATCACGCCGAACGCCTCGGGGCCGACGCTGCACAAACTCGGCGCGGATCTCGCCGTCACAACCTAAACACCGAACTAGAGCGTTTCATGCCAGTCTACGATTTCGAGTGTGCATTGTGCGGTGACTTCCCCGTGGTGCTTTCGATCAGCGATCGCGACAAGCCGATGGAGTGTCCCGAGTGCGGTCTGGAAGCCCGGCGGATGGTGTCGGCGCCGAATCTGGCGTTGATGAATTCGGGCAGGCGCAAGGCGTTTGCCGTTAACGAGCGGAGTGCGCACGCTCCCAGGGTGAGCAGCGGCCACAGTTGCAACACGGGTTGCGGCTGCGGATCGAAGATCCGGAAGGGGCGTTCTCGCAAGACGCACATGGGCGTCGCACAGACGACCAAGAGCGGGGCGCGGCCCTGGATGCTCGGGCATTAAGGCGGGGTGGTGTGGTGGTGTCTGCCTGATCAGCCTTGCGAAAATCCCGCTGGAGGAGGCTCCAGCGGGATTTTTCGTCGACAGTTTCTTTACCTCAAGTGTCTGGCTTTGTGAGGCGCTCTGGCTCAGGCCTCAGTGAATTTCAGGTGCAGCGTCTTTGTGGAATGGGCGTCTTCCGTTCCCGTCTTGCCGCAATGCACGTTTTCGTGAGTCTCAGAGCGGAAGATGTCGATTCCCTGTGTGTTCTTCACCAGCACATACAGGTCAGGCCTGGCTTCGCCCGCTGTCGCAAGGTCGAAACTAAACTCCGCGGTGAAATCCGGGTAGCTTCCCAAAAGCACGGCCTCGCACAGGAAGTCGTCGGTGATCGGGTCGGCATCCCAGAGCTGGGCGGTCATTCCCGACAGGTTGGGAATGCGTCCGTCCCGGACGTGAAGGGTGGCGTGCACTTTGACGGTGAGGCTTTTCATTGCGAGGCGTGTTTGGGGGATGTCTGCTAGTCTCTCGGGGTGAGGGTTCCGAGACCGCGCATCGTCGCGTCGGTGACGGAGCGGAATTTCCAATCGCCCTTCCAATCGCGGCGCATGAGGCGGTCCAAATGGTCCGCTCCGCCGGACACTGCGACGGACTCGAGGATCTTTGTGCCGGAAGCGGCGAGCAACGGGATGCGGGCCGCGCTTGCAGCGATGAGCCCCTCGATCATGGCCGAGAGCATGTTCTCGCGCGTGGAGGCGAGGGTGAGTCCGTCGAAGCTGCCCTGTCGCTGGAGAATACTGGTGCGTTCGCCGGCCATGTAGGGATGGAAGACCACGGTGCCGGCGGCCGAAGGTCCTTTTTTAGCCAGTCGGAACATCTCTTTGCGGAAGTCTTCGATGGACATCTCGTGGAAGAATTGAAGCCTGGCCCAATAGAGAGCCGATGCGACGGCCGCGAGGGTGCCGACCATCACGAACTTGCCGTCTATGCCGAGGGCGCGGGTGAGGAGCTGTTCGTGCGGCTTGGGCTTGTCGGTGCAGAGTGCGAGAACGTCCGTGGAGCCGCACACGTTGAACAGCTGTCCCGGTTCGGCGCCCGCGAGCAGCATGCCCGCGCTGCCGTCGACGATGCCCGTCATCACAGGGGTGCCCTCGAGCAGACCGAAGGCTGCCGCAGCTTCGCGCGTGACGGTTCCGGCGATCCGGTCGCCGTCCATGATTTCGGGGAGGAGCCTGGGGTCGGCTCCGATGTTGTCGCAAAGCTCGTGGTTCCAGCCGTCGAGTTTGAGGGTGTTGAACAGTCCGGTGAAGGAGGCGTTGGAGGGGTCGGTGACCCGGGCGCCCGTCAGGTGCCTGTGGAGAAAGGTGTTCAGGTGGCCGACAAGGTCGGCGCCCTTGAGGCGGCGGGGTTCGTTCTGGCGGTACCAGGCCCAGGTGGTGGAGCTGATGCCTCCGGGGAAGGGGCGGCACCCGGTGATCGCCATGTGGCGTTTTTTTCCAATGCGGGATTCGATCTCGGAGGCGAGCTCGACGCTGCGACGGTCCTGGTGGGTGACGAGCGGGGTGAGCGCCTTGCCGGTCTTGTCCATGGCAACCCAGGCCGGGCACATGACGGCGAGAGCGATGGCGTCGACCTTTTTGGCCTGACCCTTGAGTCCCTTGATTGCCTCGGCTACGGCCCGCAGGAGGTCGTCCGCATCCACCTCAACGCGTGCGCCGGCGTGAGTGGACTTGAAGAAGACGCGGGGCGACTCGGCGAGGACTTTTTTGCCAACGAGGATGCCGGCGATGACCGATGAGGAGCCGATGTCGAGTCCGAGGAGTGTGTTCATGTTTGTGTTTGAAAAAATCGGAGAGTGGGAATGCTGGAGGCAGCTCGAAGGCCGGTTCAGGCAACCGCTGTCTGCCTATTCAATGCGGCTGCATTTTGAAATGCCAGAGAAACAACGCGTCCGGGCCCGTCTGTTTTTTGGACGCCGGCGCCGCGCCTGCGCACGAAGCGGGGGGCGTTGAAGCCGGTTTTACATTGAATGCAGGGTCCTTTCAGCTGGCGGGAATTTGGTTGAAATGAAACTTCCTCCGCGCGGGTTCTGTCGTTTAAATGCCGGGATGAGCGTACCGTTTTCTCTGAAATCGTCTGTCCAACTGGGAGTTGTCCCCACGCACATCAAGTTCGTCGGAGGCCTTGTCCCGGACGAGCACGGCAAGTTTCCGCGCGACGCCGCGGGGGTACTGGCGCCGGTGGCTGCGATGCGGCTGCTGTGCGAGACCTCCGAGGTGAGGCCCACGTGCGTGCAGATCCCGTATTTTGCATCCGCGGACGCGGCCGAGGTGGCGGAGATGATTGCCGGCCTGCGTGCGCTCGGACTGGACGTCCACTTTATCATCATGATCGGCGGAGCCAACCCGATGAATCCCTCAGATGAGGACGCCGTGGTTGCGCAGTTGGTGACGAGTTTGAAGGCGGCGGTCGCCCACGGGGTGAAGCATGTGTCTTCGACCTCGATTGAGGAATGGATGCGGCCCGGCGAGGTCCGGCGGGACGGCGCGGATTTTGACGCGGCGGTCGCGCAGAACGTGAAGGTGCATCTCCGCGTGGTGGAGGAGGCCGGTCTGCGCGGTTCCTGCGTGGAGAACTGGCACATCGAGTTTCTGCGGCCCGGCGAGTTCAAGACCTTCACCGATGTGGAGCGCGGGTGGGCCGTGGTGAAAGCCGCGAACAAGGCGTTTGGCGGAAAATTTTTCAAGGTGCTCGTGGATGCCGCGCACTGTGGCGACTCGGGGTTCTCGATCGCGAAGAACGAGGAATTGATCGCGCAGATCGGGGCCGCCGGCGAGCTCGGGATTTTCCACGCCTCCGTCAAGACGACGCGCGGATGCTTGTCCACCGACGACGGTTGGGTCGGGGCGCTGTTGACGGCGGCCGCTCGGACGGGCGAGCTGCGCTTTGTGTTCGTGGAAGTGTTCCATCACGAGGATCCGGCGCTGGAACCCATCCGTAAGATGGACCCCGGCCACGGGCTCGATACGCGGGACGGCCGGAGTTACAACGACGTGACTGCGGATGCTCTTCGGGACGTGGGCCGCCGTTTGAACAACTTGGTGCTGCGCAAAGTTTTGCATGCGTGAGTCCGGCTCTCTGGCGGGGGCGGGCCTGAGTATTTGGGGGCGCCTCCGCGGATTGTGGGGCCCGGAAACGCCTGATTCACGTGCCTGTAAGGCAGCCCTCCGGAGTGTCTGCGAAGGCCCGGTTGGCGTCCGTTTGACTTGAAATGACGACTCCCGGACAGATGCTGCGGCGCTCCCAGATGTACCTGCAACTGGGACAACTTCTGGATGCCGGAGTGGAACCTTTGCACGCGTTTGACGTGCTGCTTCAAAACCGGCCCTTCGGGATCGACGTCCCGCAGATTGAAAGCGTGAAACGGCAGATTGCGGAGGGGAGTACGCTGACGGAGGCATTCCGGAGCACGGGGGGGTGGATTCCAGATTTTGACCTGGGGATTTTGAGCGCGGGCGAGCTTTCTGGAAGTTTGGACGCCTGTTGCCGGTATCTCGCGGAATATTACGAGAACAGGGCGCGGGTGGTGCGGAGCGTTCTGACGCAGGTGCTGTATCCTCTGACATTGATACACTTGAGCGTGTTTGTGGCGTTTGTGTTTCTGCCGTGGATCCAGGAGGGGATGAGCCTGGGCGCTGAGGTGTGGCTTGGGGTGGGGAAGGGGATGTTGTGTCTTTTGCCTCTGTACGCGGGGATCGGGTTTCTGGTTTATGCCCTGAACGGGCGGCACAGTTTGGAGTGGCGGGCGCGGATTGAGCGCTTCTTTGGGTATGTTCCCTTGCTCGGGCAGGGGCTCAAGTGTCTGGCGTTGGCGCGTCTTGCTGCCTCTCTGGAGGCGCTCTGCAGGAGCGGCGGTTCGATTGTCAGCGCCTGGGAGGTTGCGGCGGACTCTTCAGGGTCGCCGGCTATAGCGCACGCAGTGTCCGGGTTCCGCGCTGGGGTTGAGGCGGGGGACAGTCCCGCGGTTTTGTTGGCCAAAAACGCGCTGTTTCCTCCCATGTTCACGCACCTTTACGCCACGGGCGAAAAGAGCGGGAGGTTGGATGAGACTCTCCGTCAGCTTGGGAAACAGTACCAGGAGGAGGGGGTGCGGAAGCTGCGCGCGGCGGCGGACCTGCTGCCGAAGATCCTGTATTTTGCGGGCATGTTGTTTGCGGCTTATACGGTGCTGCGGTTTTATGGCGGCCAGATGCAGGAGTTGCGGAGTCTAGGGGAGCCGTGACGGATGGCTTGCTTCTTGCGGGCTGCCAAACTTTCGAAATTGAGGCTTATTTTTCCGGTTTTTGTTGGTTAACAAAGAACCGGCATGATTCCCCCGACGAGCCTCTTCCCTAAAACTTTCACGGTGCCCCTTCTACTTGGGGTCCGCGCTTCCCTCGCTTTCGGACAAACGGTTCCCGCGGCTCCCGGAGATTTCGTCCATCAGGTGGCACCGGTGCTGAAAGAGCACTGCGGCGGGTGTCACATGGGAGACAAGCGTAAGGGGGGCTTTTCCATGAACACGCAGGCGACATTTCTTGCGGGAGGTGAGAACGGGAAGGTTCTGGACGCGGCCAATCCGGCAAAGAGCCGCCTGCTGGAAGTGATTTCAAGCTCGGACCCGGATGTGCAGATGCCTCCGCCTGAGAAGGGAAAGGCGCGTCCCACGGCTGCGCAGTTGGAGCCTTTGCGGCAGTGGGTGCTGGCCGGGGGGAAATGGGAACCGGGGTTCGCGTTTCAAAAGCCGTCCTACCAAGCGCCGGTGAAGCCGAGGCCGCCGCAATTGCCAGACGCCGTCGCGGGTGAAAGCCATCCGCTGGACCGTTTGCTTTCCGTTTATTACGCCAAACGCGGGGTGAGCGCCCCGCGCCCCGCGCCCGATTCGACTTTTGTCCGGAGGGTGTACCTGGATCTCGTGGGATTGCTTCCCGACTCGCGGGAGGTGGCCGAGTTTGAAAAAGACACCGCAGCAGACAAGCGAACGCGCCTGGTGGACCGTCTGCTTTCGCGGAATATGGACTATGCCGAGCACTGGCTGACGTTTTGGAACGATCTGCTGCGGAATGATTACGGAGGGACAGGGTTTATCACCGGCGGGCGCAAGCAGGTGTCTGCCTGGCTCTATGAGGCGCTGGTTTCCAACAAGGCCTACGACGTGATGGTGCGCGAGCTGGTGAACCCCTCCGAGGATACGGAGGGCTACGCCCAGGGCATCACCTGGCGCGGGACGGTGAGTGCCAGCCAGACGCGGGAGGTGCAGTTTGCGCAGTCGGTTTCGCAGTCGTTTCTCGGACTGAATTTGAAGTGCGCTTCCTGCCACGATAGCTTCATTGATAATTGGAAGCTGACCGACGCCTACGGGTTGGCGGCGATCTATTCGGAAAAGCCCATTGAGATGGCGAGGTGCGAGAAGCTCACGGGGAAAATGGCGGTTCCCGCGTGGCCGTTTCCGGAGCTCGGCCAGGTGGATCCGGCGGCTCCGCGGGACCAGCGCTTGAAGCAACTGGCGGCGTTGATGACGCATCCTGAGAACGGCTGGTTTGCTCGCACGATGGCAAACCGTTTGTGGGCGGCGATGCTCGGCCGGGGATTGGTGCATCCGGTCGACGCGATGGGGACGGAGCCTTGGAGCGAGGAACTTTTGGATTATTTGGGCTGGGACTTCGCCCAGCAGCGTTTCGACCTAAAGGCGGCGCTGCGATTGATCGCCACCTCCAAAGCCTACCAGGCTGAGGCCGCTCCCCGCGTGAAGGACGACGAAAGTGCGCCCTTTGTGTTCCGCGGGCCGCGGGCGAAGCGCATGAGCGCCGAGCAGTTTCTGGACGCGGTATGGACCGTGGGAGGCAACGCTCCGAGGACATGGGACGCGCCCGTGCGCAGGGGCGAGCCCTCGGCGGATTTGATCTCCAAAACGAGTTTGAATGGTCGGCGCCTCGTGATTCCTGTGCAAGAGGAACCAGCCGCCCCGAACTCAAAGCCGGCCGGTAAGCCAGCCGCAAAAGGTGCTGTTTTGGGTGCGCTTCGCAAGGTGATTGAACTTCCCGCAAAGCCGGTGCGGGTTTCGGGGATCATGGAGGAGCAGGGAGCCGGAGAGACACGGGTGCTGGTGAACGGCGCGCTGCAACCGGTGCAGCGCCTGATCCGCCGGGGCAGGGTGACGGATTTGCAGGTGAGCGAAAATTTTGAGGCCGGGAAGAACGTGTTGGTGCTGGTGCAAAAGGTTTCCGGGGGCAAGGGGGCCGGGGGGGCGGTTTTTGTGGAGCTGCAGTTCACGTTCGGGGACGGCAAGACGCTGCGTGTTGCCACGGACGACACCTGGGAGGCATCGGTCGGTTTTGCGGAGGAACTGGTGAAGGGGGGCAAGCTGTCGTTGAAACATGCCGAGTTTAACAACGCGTCCTGGAGCAGCGCCGCGCCATTCGAAAGCGGGATTGTCGCTGATGCGAACCTGTTGTCGCAGTTTGTGTGGGCGACCCAGCCGAGGCCATTGGGGCGCGCGGCCCTGATTAAAGCGGATCTGCTTCAGCGGACCCTGGGCCGGCCCAACCGGGACCAGATTGTGACCTCCCGTCCTCAGGAGTTGAGCACGCTCGAGGCGCTGGATTTGTCGGCCGGGCAGAGGCTCTCGGACCTTTTGTCTGCGGGAGCGGCTAAGCTTGTGAAGCAGGAATGGTCGGGATCCCAAGGCTTGGTGTCGGATCTTTTTGTGCGCTGCCTGTCGCGGCCGCCGACCGATTTGGAAATGGAGTCGGCTTTGGGACTCGTTCAGGGGGGAGGCAAGCTCTCGCCCCAGGCCGTCGAGGACCTGCTCTGGACTTTGTGTGTGCTGCCCGAATTTCAGCTGATACGTTAACCTCTTAGATCCACGGACATGAACCCTCTAGAACTCGATCCCTCGAACACCCGTCGCGATTTTTTGAAGAAACTTTCCGCCGCGTCGCTCGCGGCGTTGATGGCCCCCGTGCCCAGAGTCGGAGCCTCTGCGGCGAAGATTGAGCAGCCGAAGCCTACCGCGGATTCGTGCATTCTAATCTGGATGGCCGGGGGGATGGCCGCGCCGGACAACTTCGATCCGAAGCGCTACCTCCCCTACGAGAAGGGGCGGCCGATGAAGGACATTTTGTCGACGTTTCCGGCCATCGACACGGCCGTGGACAACATCAAGATCTGCGAAGGGCTCGAGAACATCGCTTCGGTGATGGACCGGGGTTCTTTGATCCGTTCGCACGTGCAGCCCGACCTGGGTAGCATCCTGCACTCTCGTCACCAGTACCACTGGCACACCGGTTATGTGCCTCCCCAGACGGTCGCCTGTCCGCATATCGGCGCATGGATGTCGCGCGTTCTTGGACCCCGCAATCCGGTGATCCCGGCGTTTATCAACATCGGCCAGCGCCTGGACAGCGGCGAGTCCGAGGAGATCAAGGCTTTCACGACGGCCGGTTTTTTCGGAACCGAATACGGTCCGATGAACCTTCCGTTTCCCGAAGAGGCGTCGCGCTCTGTGCACCCGCCGGCGGGAATGGAGGGTGGGCGCTTCGAGAACCGCTACAAGCTCTACAAGAAGCTGGTCGACCAGAGCCCCAACCGCGAGTTTTTGAGTGACTACCAGCGCGAGTCGATGCTGCGGTCCTATGAGAACGCCTATCGTTTGCTGAGTTCGCCGGACAGGGACGCCTTCGATTTGACCCTTGAGCCGAAAGAGAGTTTTCAAAAGTACGACACCGGAAGGTTCGGGCGCGGGTGTCTGCTTGCCCGTCGCTTGGTGGAGAGCGGAGCGAGGTTTGTTGAGGTGACCACGGAGTACGTTCCGTTTTTGCACTGGGACACCCACGGAAGCGGGCACGAAACGCTCGAGCGCATGCACAAGGAAATCGACCTGCCGATCGCTACGCTGATTCGTGATCTGGAGGCTCGAGGTCTTCTGGATCGCACCCTCGTGGTGATCGCCACCGAGTTCAGCCGCGACGCGATGGTGGAGGGGACCGTAGGGTCTGCGGCTTCTGACCAGGCTGCGCACAAGGGCGACACCATGGAGGATCCCAAGCACTACGGCTTGCACCGGCATTTCACCGGTGGCTGTTCGGTGGCGATGTTTGGCGGCGGGGTCAAGAAGGGTTTCCTCTACGGGGCGACGGCGCCGGAGCGGCCGTGCATCGCAGTGGAAAATCCGGTTTCGGTGAGCGACCTGCATGCGACGATTTTCACCGCCATGGGCATCAGTCCGAAGACGGTTTTCGACATCGAGAACCGTCCGTTTTACGCCACCCAGGATGGCAAGGGTTCGGCGGTTCAGGCGCTTTTCGCCTGAGATGCCGGCGCCGATTCATCCCGAAAACGGAAGTTCACGCGGAGGCGAGGAGCCGCGGAGGGGGGAGTAATTCTGCTTTCTTCGTTTAGATGATTTTTCTCCGCGCCCTCCGCGGCCCCGCGTGAACCCCCTCTTTTTTAGGGCTCGGCGTCCTTAGATGGCGTCCGGGTCTGCTGTAGGCTCCCGGTCACCGCTTGAACTCCCGTCTTCATAGCTCCAGCCGCATGCGGAACAGCGGTTTTCGTCCTTAGGAATCAGCGCGCCGCAGGAACAGCACGCAAACGAGCCGGAATCTCCGGCTGCGTCTGGCAAAGCGGGGGGCACTTCGATCTCGGAAAGAATGCTTTTTGCCGCTTCGACATCCGGGTCGGCCACCTGCACCCTGACGCCTCCAATCGCGATGGCCCGCCACGGGTGAATCTGTGTGATGTTTTCATCCTGAATAAACGCCTCGATTCCCTGCTGGCTCAGCCGGAGTTTCAGAAGATGCGCCTCCTCAGGTTTCCAAAAGGTGGCGATGGTTTTCATCAGTTTCTGGAGGATAGCCACGAGCGGGTGCCTCAGGCAGTACAAAAAACGTCCGCTACAGAGAAGGGACGGCTTTTCGGTGGACTCCCGGGGACGTGGGAGGTCGATTCTCGGTCCCGGGGGGAGGCTTTTCGTCCGGAAGGCGAATGGCGGGTTGAGGAAAACGCCCCGGGGCGTATAGGCTGTTGCCCGATGTCCACACCGGATTACAAAGTTAAGCTCGAGGTTTTTGAAGGACCTCTGGATCTGCTGCTCTATCTCATCAAGCGGGAGGAGGTGGATATCTACGAGGTTTCCCTGGAAAAGATCACCCAGCAGTATCTGGAATTCATGGAGGCTTTCAAAGCTTTGGACCTCGAGGTTGCGGGGGAATTCGTGGTGATGGCGGCGAACCTGATTTACATCAAAAGCCGCAGCCTTCTGCCGGTGAGCGTCCAGCCTCCCGAGGAGGAAACTGAGGAGGAGGATCCCCGGTGGGAGTTGGTGCGCCAGCTGATCGAGTACAAGAAGTTCAAGGACGCGGCGGGCCAGTTGCACGAGCGCGAACTGGCGCGCGAGGCGTTGTTCAGCCGGGTGGCGGACGTGACGGAGGTGCCTCCGGAGCGGCCTCTGGGCGAGGTCAGCGTGTTCGACCTGATTACGGCCTTCAACGGGGTGCTCAAGCGCATCAACCAGAAGGAGGATTTGCGCGAGATTTTTGAGGAAAACTTCACCGTTTCCGACAAGATTGAAATGGTTCTCAAAGTGACCTCCAGCGGCGTGCCCATCCTGTTCACCGAGTTGTTCTCGGGAGTGGCCTCCCGGGCCGAGATTGTGGTGACTTTTCTGGCCATTTTGGAGCTGATCCGCTTAAAGCAACTCAAGGCCGTCCAGACCGAGGCTTTTGGAGAGATTGAACTGTGCCGCGTTTTAGCGGAATGAGATGAAACTGCAGCAAGCACTCGAGGCGTTGATTTTCGCCGCACCGAAACCGATTTCCGTCGCGGATTTGCTGGCGGCGGTCCGTGCTGCCGCCGAGTCCTCGGAGTCCGAGCACGCCCAGTCGTTTCGGGGGGTGAACGAGGAGGGGATTCTGGAGGCGCTGAATCTGTTGCAGCAGGATTTCGAGGTGGAGGACCGGGCGTTCCGTCTCATGGAACAGGCGACCGGTTGGGGGTTTGTGACCAAGCCGGAGTACGCGCCCTGGGTGCGCAAGCTATACCCCGAGACCAAGCCGGCGCGACTGAGCGGCCCGGCCCTGGAGACGCTGGCGATCATCGCCTACCGGCAGCCCGTGACCCGGGCGGACATCGAAGCCGTGCGCGGCGTGGCGGTGGACGGCATGATGGCCGTGCTCCTGGACCGCAGCCTCGTGCGGATCGCGGGTCGCGCGGAGTTGCCCGGGCGTCCCTTGCTGTACTCAACGACGGGGTATTTTCTGGAGCATTTCGGCCTGAAATCGACTCAGGACCTTCCCAACGCATCCGAACTGGGCCGCTTGAACCTGCCGAAGGCGGCGGTGGCTGAAGACAAGTCCGGCAAGCGCAAGGATGGTAAGGGCGGGGAGACTGCGGAGCCTGAACTGCCGCTCCAGGCCAATCCGTCGCCCGCCAAGGAGTCGAGGCCGAAGTCTGGGGACGGCGCGCAGTCTGTATCCGAGGCCGCCCTGCAGGCGGAACCGGCGAATGGTGGACAGGCTGTCCCGGAAAGCATCGCTTCTTCTGAGGTTAGTGAAACGCCACCTGCGGCCGAGGCGCCGGCGAATGGGGCGCCTGATGCAGCGGAACCCTCCGGGGTCGCCGAGTCCTATGAGCCCGCCTCGGAGAAGGTCGAGGCCGTGCCCTTCGAGGAGGTCGCTCTTGTGCAGGAGGCTCCCTCTGTGGTTTACGAGGAAACGCCCGCCGAGCCGGCGGCTTCCGGCGACGCAGTTGCGGGCGGGGAGGAGAATTTCGAAGAAGAAATTTACACAGATCCGGACTACCCAGTACCCCAGGAACCGGAATAACCGCTTTCCCGACCTTCGGGGTGAGCGGGGAATTCTTTCAGGGCCCCGGCGCCCGATCCCACACCATTCATGAAACTGTCAGACATCCGCAAACAAATCGACGCCCTGGACGAGCAGATCTTGAAGCTGCTCAACTCCCGCGCCGACTGCGTTCACAACGTGGGCGAGTTGAAGCGCGCCGAGGGGCTCGAGATTTACGCGCCGGAACGGGAGGAGCAGGTGTACCGTTCGCTGGCTGAGCGCAACCGGGGCATCGGCGGACGCCTGCCCGAGGGGGCGGTGCGCGCCGTGTACCGCGAGATCATGTCGGCGTCGCTGGCCCTCGAGAAGGACCTGCGGATCGCCTATCTCGGACCGGAGGCGACATTCACCCATCAGGCGGCCCGCTCCAAGTTCGGGGCGAGTGTGCAGTACGCGCCGCAGGGGAGCATCGGGGACGTGTTCGAGGCGGTGATGCGCGGTCAGGCGGATTACGGGGTGGTGCCCGTGGAAAATTCATGGGAGGGGGCGGTGAACCACACTCTGGACATGTTTATCGAAGGGGAGGCCCAGGTTTGCGCGCAGGTGCTTTTGCGAATCGAACACCACCTGCTGTCGCGCGTCTCCATCGACAAGGTGACCAAGGTTTACAGTCATCCGCAGGCCTTCGGGCAGACTCGAAATTGGCTGCGGCGCAACCTGCCCGGGGTCGAGTGCGTGGAGGTTTCCAGCACGACGCGAGCGGCCGAATGCGCCTCCCGGGAGGACGGCGCCGCGGCGGTCGCGGGGCGTTTGGCGGGCGAATTGCACGGGTTGAACGTGCTGGAGTCGGCGATCCAGGATTCCGCGGACAACACGACTCGCTTTCTGGTGATCGGCATGCGGGCGTCCCCGGCCACGGGTAACGACCGCACTTCGCTCCTGTTCAGCGTGGACCACCAACCCGGAGCCCTGTACCGGGCGCTGGAGCCCTTCAATACGGAGGGGATCAACATTGGAAAAATCGAAAGCCGTCCCTCCCGCCGAAAGGCCTGGGAGTACTGTTTCTTCCTCGACGTCGATGGCCACGCCTCGGATCCCGCCCTTCAGAAGGTTCTCGAAGAACTGCGCAAGCGCTGCACTCAGGTGAAGATCTTGGGCACGTTCCCGATACCCTCGCTCCCCTGAAGTCATCCCTGAGGCGGACCAAGCAGCCGGGGAGTTTTACGGACCCCGGCGGGCGGATCGGCCCAGTAACCGGGCGATCGGTTCAAAGCTTTCAAGTTTTCAAAGAGCCAACTCTAAAATCCAAATTATGCAGAAGTCTGATGGAATGAATTACGCGCCGGTGGGCAAGCCCTCGCCGGTGGTCAAACCCGGTGAATTTCCCTTCGCCGCCGTGGCCCTCGACCACGGGCATATCAACGGACAGTGCCGGGGATTGACCGAGGCCGGCGGTGAACTGAAGTACGTTTACGATCCGGATCCCGCGAAGGTGGAGCGTTTTTGCGCGACCTTTCCCGGGGTGAAGCCGCTCGGCAGCGTCGACGAGGTGCTGGCGCAGCCGGAGATCAAGCTCGTGGCCTCGGCCGCCATTCCGTGCGACCGGGGACCGCTCGGTCTGCGCGTGATGGACGCCGGCAAAGACTACTTCACGGACAAGGCGCCGTTCACGACGCTGGAGCAACTGGCGGCCGCGCGCAAGAAGGTGGCCGAGACGGGCCGCAAGTATGCCGTCTACTACGCCGAACGCATCCACACGGAGTGCGGCGTGCGCGCCGGACAGTTGATCGCCGAGGGCGCCATCGGCCGGGTGGTGCAGGTGCTGGGAATGGGGCCCCACCGGTCCAATCCCAAGACGCGCCCGGACTGGTTCTGGGACCCCGCGCGCAATGGCGGCATCCTGTGCGACATCGGTTCGCACCAGTTCGAGCAGTTTTTGACCTTCTCGGGCGCGACCGACGCCACGGTCGTGCGTTCCGCCGTCGCCAACTACCACCACAAGGATCACGCACAGTTCCAGGACTGGGGCGAGGCGAACCTTTTGGGCAACAACGGGTCAACAAACTATATCCGCCTCGACTGGCTCAACCCGCAGGGCCTGCGCACTTGGGGCGACGGCCGCACCTTCATCCTCGGAACCGGCGGATACATGGAACTGCGCAAGTACCTCAACGTCGGCGCCGAACTCGAGGGGGACCATCTCTTTCTCGTGGACGACAAGGGGGAGCATCATCTGAAGTGCCATGGCGAGGTTGGTTTTCCCTTCTTCGGACAGCTGATCCTCGATTGCCTGAACCGCACCGAAAACGCCATGACTCAGGAGCACGCCTTCAAGGCAGCGGAACTGTGTTTGATTGCGCAGGAGGCCGCGGTGCGCATCGAGTAGACTGATTTTGCAAATGGGCAGGCGCCGCTGCGCCGCCCCAGTCGTCCGCGCTTTTTCTTCGCTATTCTCCCGTCATTTATGGAAACGCAGTCCTCCGCCTCCGAATCCCTCTGGGCGCCCTGGCGCGTGGAGTATTTCAGCGCCCCGAAGAACCCGGATTTTCTCCTGCAGGCGGCGCAGTCCACAGACGACGCCGGCCACCTGGTTCTGCTCCGGGGGCGGTACGCTTTTCTGATCATGAACCGTTATCCCTATGCCTGCGGGCATCTGATGGCGGTGCCTTACCATAAGGTGGCCGACATGGACGCCCTCAGTGAGGGCGAGCGTCTGGAGCTGTGGAACCTTGCGGTGATCGCGCAGAAAGTGCTGCGCCAGACGGTGGGGGCACAGGGGTTCAATGTGGGTTTGAACCTTGGCGTAAGCGCGGGGGCGGGCGTGGCTGATCATCTGCACCTGCACATCGTCCCTCGCAGGGAGGGGGACCACAACTTCATGCCGGTGCTGGGGGGAACCCAAGTGCTACCGGAATCTCTTGAGGCGTTGTATGCCAGGATGCGCGCTGTTTTAGAGCAGATGCCGGAGGCGGTCCTGTAGGGCCGTCGTGTCTCCGCTACGGTCTGAAAACCCCGCCGTTTTATGAGAGAGGATGCGCTCGAACGTTCGGAGGATGCTCAACCGCTCGCCGAGACGACCGTCATCGGCGAGCGCTCGCAGGAGTGGCGGTTGGCGGCGGCGGATTGTCCGGCGCTTGGAATCCACGGGATCGCGCATGTCGGCGTTTGTCATGCGGCGCCTCCCTACGAGGTGGTTCGCATGGAACTCAAGGGGGCCTACCTGCTGGCGTGCTTTGCAGGGTGCGGTTCCGTGCTGCAAGACGGACGGTGGCAGAAAGTGAAAGCGGGATGGGCTTTTCTGGCGCCGCCGCGGGTGCTTCTGGCGTTTCGGGCGGAGGCGGGGGTCAAATGGGGTTTCGTCTGGGTGCGTTACGAACTCCCGGGGCCCGCGAAGCCGGTCGTCTCGTCGTCGTCTCCGTCGCTAGCGCGCATGGCGGCGGATCCGCTCAGGCACGCGGTGCTTGGGCTTCACGGCGAGGTGAAAGCCGGGCATTCCCCGGTGCTTGCCGGGCGCTGGGCCGGGTTGATTCACGACTATGTGCTGCAGTTTGCCAAGCCGGAGCCAAGGGATCCGCGCCTCGAACGTCTATGGGAAGAGGTGTCCCAGGATCTCGGCGCCCTGTGGACCCTGGAACGGATGGCGGCCCGCTGTCACATGAGCGAGGAGCACCTGCGGCGGCTCTGTAAACGAGAGCTTGGACGAAGCCCTGTGCACCAACTCATCCACCTGCGCATGCAGCGCGCCGCGGACCTCCTCGCACGCACCGACGACAAGGTCGAGGTGGTTGCCTCCGACGTGGGATACGCCAACGCGTTTGTTTTCTCCAATACCTTCAAACGCTGGGTGGGGTGGCGTCCCAGCGAGTACCGGCGGAAGCGGCACCGTTCCTGAGGGGGACTCACGCGGAGCCGCGAAGGACGCGGAGAAGAACTCCCAGAAACCGTTGAGGTGAATCTGTTTACAATCCTCCGCGGCTCCGCGCCTCCGCGAGAACTTCCGTTTTTGCGTGAAAGCGAGGGCCGCTGCCAGGGGGCGCGTCAAAGGGCCGTCTGGCCTTCAAACACGAAGTCGGCGGGGCCGGTGAGGGTGACGCCTTCAAAAACGTCTCCCGAGCGCACAAAGTGAACGAAGAGCGTGTCGCCGCCCATCACCCGCACGGCCACAGGCGCCGGCGCCCCGTGCAAGAGATGGTGGAGAAGGGCAGAGGCCACGACGCCCGTGCCGCAGGCGAGGGTTTCGTCCTCCACTCCGCGCTCGTAGGTGCGGACCGCCAGTTTTCCCGGCGACTCGACCGCCACGAAATTCGCGTTGGTGCCCTTTGGCGCAAAGTGCTCGTGATAACGGAGCGCGGCGCCGAGTTTGCGGACGTCGGTGCCGGGAAGGTCGTCGCGGAACACGACGGCGTGGGGCACACCCGTGTTCAAAAACTGGACCTCTAGACTGGACCCGGCCGCAGAAAGCTGCGCGTTGAGCGCCAGTCCGTGGGGCTGGCTCATGGCCAGCCGGACCTGGTCGCCCAAAAGTTCCGCGGTCAGCGTTCCCGCCAGGGTTTCAAAGGTAATCTGCTGCTTCAAGCCAAGCAGGTTTCCGCCGAACCGGGAAAAGCAGCGGGCGCCGTTGCCGCACATGTCTGCCTCGCCGCCGTCGGCGTTGAAATAGCGCATCTTCAGATGGGCACCTTCGGAGGCGGGGAGTTCTGCGGCGATCAGGCCGTCCGCGCCGACTCCGCGGTGGCGGTCGCACAGGCGCGCAATCCGGTCGGCGTCGTAGGAAAAGGTTCCGGCGCGATTGTCGATCATCACGAAATCGTTCCCGGCGCCGTTCATCTTGGTGAAAGTGAGCATCCGGCGAATCTAGCAGGGAGGTGCGGGGGAAATCCAAGGTCTAAAATCCGGCTTCAGCTCGGGCGCGAAACGGGAGATGGTGTGCGGATGAGCGAACTTGGACAACTTCTTCTCTCCGGCGTGCCGGGGGCGACACTCGACCCGGAATCCGCCGCCGCCTTCCGCCGCATACAGCCCGGCGGTTTCATCCTTTTCGGCCGCAACATCGAGTCCCCCTCGCAACTCAGGAAGCTCATCGAGGACCTCCGTTCTGTGAGCCGGGTGGAACCCATCATTACGATCGACCAGGAGGGCGGCCGCGTCTCGCGCCTCCGCCTCATCGGCCACGAACCACCCAACGCCAACCAGCTCCGGGACCGGAACGACCCCGAGCTCATTTCCCGCCACGGACGAATCACCGGCGAACTCCTGCGCATGTTCGGGTTCAACTTCGATCTGTGCCCCGTGCTCGACATCTCGTTCGACGACGACGCGGACAATTCCCTGCGCGGCCGCTGCTATGGCAATTCAGCCGATCATGTCATCCGCAACGCCGCGCTCTTCAACGATGCGATGCGGGCGACGGGCGTTCTGAGCTGCGGCAAGCATTTCCCCGGCTACTCGCGCGCGCCGCTGGACGCCCATCACGAGTTGCCCTTGATCCCGCTCAGCCGCGAAGAGTTTGAGGCCCATGAGCTGAAGGTGTTCCGTCATTTCGCAAAGGACGTGGATGCGATGATGATCGGGCACGGGCTTTATCCGGGGCTCGGCGCGGGGGATCTCTGCTCGTCGCTTTCCCGAACCATCATCCACGACTTGTTGCGCACGGATCTCGCTTTTCAGGGACTGGTGATCACGGACGACCTCGACATGGGCGCCATCCTCAACCACCACGGTCTTGAGGAAACCATCCGCCTAGCCATGACGGCCGGGAACGACATCGCGATGATCTGTCACCGCGTGGAATGCGTCGAGGAGGCGCTCAAGCACATGCACCAGGTTCCGGCGACTGACTTGGAGCGGGCGCTCCAGAATGTGGCCCGGTTCAAGGCGCGCATGGTGCCACCGGATCCGTGGGACGAGGCCGAGTTCCGCCGCCGGGACGGGGAAGTTCGCCAACTGCGCGCGGACACGCTGGGCGAGGCGCACGCCGACCAGCGCAGTCCGGAGGACGGAAAACGCTCCCCCGTGGAGGTGTATTAGCCCGGGGGACGTCGCCGCTCGACGTCAGCCTGCCTTCATGCAGCCTGCAAAAAAGAGAAGCGTCTTTTCAAGGTGCCGTTCCCAGTAAGGCCACTCGTGTCCTCCCGGAAACTCCTCGTACGTGTGCGGTATGCCGTACTCGAGAAGGGAGGCATGGAGAGTCCGGTTGTATTCGAGAAGGGGGTCCTCCGTGCCGCAGTCGAAACGGATTTTGGGCAGGGGGCGTTTGTTGCGCAGAAATGTATCCAGCACGCAGCGGTCCTCCTCCAGAGCGGTGAATGAGCTGATCGATTCCTCCACATACGGTTTCAACTGTTCAAAATGAGTGGCTGAAGAGTGGGCGGACGCAGCGGTGAATAACCCCGGGTGCTTGGCCGCCAGCCTCAGTGTCGCAAAGCCGCCCATGGAGAGGCCCGAAATGAAAAGCGGCGAATTCTTTCCCACGCAGGGGGCCGCCAAGGTGGCTGCGGCAGGCACTTCGTCGATGATCCAGCGTTCGAAGTCTTGTGTGCGGTGGGCGAGATAGCCGCTGCCGTCCCCCCAAAGTCCGTCGCTGGGCATCGCCAGAACCACCGGGCCGATTTGTCCCGACGCAAACAGACGCGCTGCCGTCCGGTGCGCTCCGCCCTTGAGCGCCCACGCCCAGTGGCTCCCGTAGACTCCGTGCAAAAGAAGGACCAGCGGGACGTTTTCGAGTTTCTCCGCACCCGGTGTGGCGAACACCGAGATGTCGGCGCGCTGCCCCAGCGCGGGGCTCTTCACCGTGACCTGGCGCAAGCCCTCCTGTTCAAAGCGGGGATCCGAAATCTCAACGGTACGGAAACTGACGGCGGGGCGGGGGAGCGTGTTCACGTGGAGAGCGTTCGATCGTAAGCGGCGGAATGATTGTTTGAAGGTCGGGACTAGATCAGCCCTGAGGCGCCGGCTCAGTGTGTTTCGCTAGGGCAGGCGCCGCGCTGGGGTGACATGTGCCGTCACTGGGTGCGCGGGTTTCAATGGTTGAAGTCCCGATCCCGCAGGGCCCGCAACACCAACTCCTGGGGAACGACGTTTTCCTCCATCTCGGCGAGTGACACCACGGCCTCAGCCACCTGTTGCGCGGTGAGGAAATCCTCCACCGGCATGGTGCGCTCCACGGCGTCCTGCCAAAAATCGGTGTCCACCCCGCCCGGAAGCAGCGCGGTGACACGCACCCCCGATTTCGCCGCCTCCTCCCTGAGCCCCTGCGTAAAGCCACGCACCCCCCACTTGGCCGCGCAGTAAACCGTTTCACCCGGAATGCCGCGCAGGCTTGCGGTGGAGATAATGTTGATGATGTGACCCCGTTTTTGCGGCGCCATCGCACGGAGCGCTGCCTGGCTGCCCAGGATCGCACCCTTCAGGTTCACCGCGAGCATCAGATCGATTTCCTCCGTCGTGTAATCCAGGATGTTCCGGTGCCTCGCGAGCCCCGCATTGTTCACCCAGAGGGCGGGCGGGCCGGCGTGTTGTCTGGCGGCCTCGGCAAGCGTTGCCATGTCGGCGGCCACCGCAACGTCCGCCCGGCACCCGATCGCCCTCGGGTTGTCCAAATGCGCCAGAGCGGCATCGAGGGCGGTGGAATCAATGTCGCTGAGGACGACCCGGGCCCCCTTCGCCAGCAGGCTGTGGACAATCGCCAAGCCGATGCCGCGGGCGGCACCGGTGACGACACAACTGGTGTTGAGCAGGTTCATGGAAGGCGCGGGTTAGCCGGAAATGCTGAGCTCCCGGAGGTCGGCGCGCTTGGCCGAGTAGTTCGTTTCGAAGCCTGCCGCCAGGGGGTCGGCTTCCTTATGATGAATTCTGCACCATTCGAGGTAGAGCGGTCGCCACCAGTTGGAGTGCTGTGTCAGCCCCTCGGAGCGGTATTTCTCCCAGTCGATGAGAACGCGGGACCAGCACTCGTCCCCGTAGGCTATGGCGCGCTTGGTGTCGCCCATTTCCTTGACGTACCAATCGCGCCCGATGCGCGCGTGGAGCACCTCGTCCGCCCAGTCGAAGTCCTGGGCGAGTCCGGCGAAGGCGTCGCCGGAGGCGAGCGCCACCTCCCATTCAAAACGCTTGCCGGTCTTCGGCATGAGCCCCTGCTCGATAAAATAGAGGACGGCGTGCCTTTCCAAGGGGCCGACCTGGGTGTTCAGCGCAAGCGACCAGGTGAAGTTGATCGGGACGTATGCGCGCCAGTCGATTCCCGCCCGAACGAAGCCGACCTCGCCCATCATGGCGTGGCGGGCCTCGTCCCAAAGCTGCCGGGTCAGGTCGACCGAGTAATCCCAAGGCTTGCCCGAGGTCTGGGCCAAGATGGCGGCGATGACCTCGGGGACGTCGATCTCCCGGAGGCGCTTGTAGTAGAGCATGAGCGGCTTTGCCTCCACCGGCATCTTTTCGTCGTACAGAAAGGCTTCCGCATGGACCCCCATGTTGTAGGGATCGCCGAAACGCTCGTCCCGCTTCGGCACCGGATCAAAGGTGTAGGGAGCGTCGGAATGAAACTTCACCGGCGTTCCGGGCAGCCGCTCGGCGGTGCCGTCCAGCGAACCGGATTGTGCCAGCAGTCGCTCCAGCAGCGCCTCCCAGCCCGCGCGGTGTTCCCTTGGGTTTTCACCTGCGGCGGCGTCCGTCTGTGCCACGCATTTCGCGCCGTAGGCGGCCATTTCGTCCACTTCCAGAAGGGCGAAGCGGCACACTCTCAGCGAGGGATGGTCCACCAGCGGGTGCGTTTCCTCGATGTACGCGCGCAGCGCCGCCTGGAGTGCGGGGACCGCGTGCAAGTAGACGCCTGCGAGCAGGGAGGCGGAGTCCGGCGAGGACAGGATCTCGTCGAAAAAGATCTCCAGTGCTGCGTCCGGGGCGTGGTCGAGGCCCAGTGGAGGTTCGCGCATTTCGGCGACGCGCTTGCGGAGGGCGGCGGCGTGCTCGGCGCAGTAATGGGCATGGAGGCTGAACCCCATTTTCAGTTCATAAACGGGTTCTGAAACGAGCCGGTGGACAAAAATTTGGTGCAGACGCCGGAAAGCCCAGTGCAGACGCTTGAGGCGCGAAACGCAGTTTTCGACGCTGAGCCCGGGTTTGGCAGCGTCCTCAAGCGAGGTGATGCCGGCAAGAGGCGGGAGGTCCTGGTAGGATTGGTAGCGCATGGGAGAAGGGTCGGAGAGGATTGGAAAGGTGGCGGCGCAGGACTGTGGGCGGCGTTTAAAAGGGGGCGCTGTTTAAAGGGGGGCGCTGTTTAAAGGGGGGGGACAGCAGTCAGGCGGGCGCAGTGCGGTTGTTGAACTGGGGGGGACGTGCTGGACTGGGTGAACGTGGTGGTTTGCAAGGGAGCGGGGCGGATGTTAGTCGTTTTAGTTAATGCTTTCGAATCCTTCTACCTTTGAGTGTTCCGTTCAGGCCTCCCATTTTGGCACGACTCCGGAAGGAATGCCCGTGGAAGTTTTCACCCTTGCCCGCAAATCAGGGATCCGCCTTCGGGTCATGAACTACGGCGCTATCGCGCTAAGCCTCGAGGCGCCCGACCGGGAGGGGCGCAACTCCGACGTCGTGCTCGGATTCAACACCCTGGAGCCCTATTTGGCCGGGCACCCGTTTTTCGGCGCCATGGTGGGACGCTTCGCCAACCGGATCGCCGGCGGCACGTTTACTCTGGACGGTGTGGTGCACCGCCTTGCCCTCAACAATCATCCCGCCGGCGTGCCCTGCTCCCTTCACGGCGGCCTGCGCGGCTTCGACAAGGTTTTTTGGTCCGCCGAAACTCTCTCACGACCGGACGCTGCCGGAGTGCGCTTTTCCTACACAAGCCCCGACGGGGAGGAGGGGTATCCCGGTAATCTGGAGGTCGGCATCACCTACTGGGTGACGGCGGACAATGCGTGGCAAATCGACTATGAGGCCAGAACCGACAGGTCCACCCCGGTGAACCTGACTCAGCACAGCTTTTTCAACCTGAGGGGGGAGGGGAGGGGCGACATTCTCGGACACCAGCTTTCACTGAGTGCAGACCGTTTCACTCCCGTGCATGAAAACCTGATTCCCACGGGTGAAATCCTTCCGGTGCGTGGAACTCCCCTGGACTTTACCACGCCGCACTTGATTGGCGAACGGATCGGTGACTCCCATGCGCAAATGGTTTACGGCAGGGGCTACGACCACAATTTTGTCTTCAACAAGCCGGCGGGGGTCCTGGCGCCGGCCGCCAGGGTTTTGGAACCGGAGTCCGGCCGCGTGCTGGAGGTCTTCACCACTGAGCCGGGAATCCAGTTTTACACGGGGAATTTCCTGGATGGGTCGTGCATCGGCAAGTCGGGCGCTCCTTACGGTTTCCGTCATGGATTCTGCCTTGAGACCCAGCATTTCCCCGACTCGCCCAACCAGGCGTCGTTTCCGAGTTCGATTTTGCGCCCAGGCGAGGTCCTGAAGAGCACGACCGTTTACCGGTTCGGCACCGGCGCCTAGCCGCGTCACTCGGGCAGGCTTTTGCACCGAATGATCCCTGCCGTCTGTTTCCGGCAGGCTCCCATTCCACAAAGCGTTCCCTCCATGGAAAGGTCCGTGAACGGGTCTTCTTGACTGGAAGTGCCTGAATTTTCACCCATCCTCATTTCAACCCCCAACTCCTCCCCTATGCTTCGCACCACCTCCGCCCTCTTGTTGTTGGTCTCCGTCACTCTTCAGGCCGCTCCGCTGGATCCCATCCCCCTCTGGCCCCAAGGAGCCCCCGGTGCCTTGGGCACGGCCGACACAGACATCCCGACGCTCACCGCCTTCCTGCCGTCTCCCGAAAAGGCAACTGGCGCTGCAATCGTGGTCTGTCCGGGAGGCGGGTACGGCGGGTTGGCGGACCACGAAGGAGCCGGGTACGCCGAGTGGCTTGCGGAACATGGGGTCGCCGGGATTGTGCTGAAATACCGCCTGGGCTCCAAGGGCTACCGCCATCCGGCCATGCTCAACGACGCGGCTCGGGCGGTCCGCTTGACCCGCACGCACGCGGCGGACTGGAAGATTGACGTCAAACGGGTGGGGATCATGGGGTCGAGTGCCGGCGGGCATTTGGCATCCACTTTGATGACGCACTTTGACGCAGGAAACCCGGAGGCGGCCGACCCTGTGGAGCGCCTGAGTTCGCGGCCGGACGTGGGGATTCTCTGTTACGCTGTGATTACGATGGGCGAGTTAACCCACCAGGGGTCGAAAAAGAACCTGCTAGGCAGCGATCCCGACCCCGCGCTTGTGGAGCTTCTTTCCAACGAAAAGCAGGTGAGCAAGGACACGCCGCCCACGTTCCTGTGGCACACCTACGAGGACAACGGAGTAAAGATCGAAAACTCGATGCAGTTCGCCTCGGCGCTGCGCAAAAACGGCGTGCCGTTTGATCTGCATATCTTTCAAAAGGGTGGCCACGGCATGGGGCTGGGCGGGGGACGCAACGGCGGCCCGATCCACCCGTGGGCGGCTGATTGCCTTTACTGGCTGAAGGCGCAGAATTTTGTGAAGGAGCTGCCGTCGGCTTCGAAATAGCCCGCTGTCCGCCGGGCTAAACCTTTATTTTAGCATGCGGCTCTTGAGGTTCCTGGCCTCGAAACGGGCCGTTCCCGAGGGGCGGAACTGGAGGGCGCGGCCATCGCCTTCGGGACTTGTGGGGTGGTCTCCGGCGTGAATCTCACTCGCCAGCTCACCGTTCAGGAAAAGTTTGTCTTTTCTCCCACGACGAGAACCAGGCACCCAGTCACGCTGCCCGGATTGCACCCGCTGAGGATGGATGAGGAGGGAATTTAGATAGTGTTGCACCAGGGGGGGCGAGGTGCGGCGGGGGGTAAGTTTGACAAAGGTCGTTCCGTCGCTGTGCCGGATTTATGTCAGTTGGCGGAGTTGTTTTAATTTATAAGGTTTAGTCATTTCAACCTCCTGCGAGCTTCTGGCAGCGGGTTTTCGGCCCGTTACAGGCCGCTTATCTAGTGTTTTTTCACCGTAGGCGCGGTGAGTGGACACAATCCGTGGTGATCAGTGTGTTGAAAATAATTAAAAAACGCATTAGCGGGATTGTCTAGCGTACGCGCTTGTTGTTTAGTGCGTTATTCTGATTCTAAAAAGACATCTAGAATTCATTTATCTTCATGGCTCACTGGAACCTAGTGACTTCAAAAATCCCCTCGGAAGCGGCTGCCAGCGCCGCTTCCAGGGCTTTTGGCGTGTTCCGCTCTGGCCTCATTCTGTTTCTGGCGTTCGCCTTCCTTGTGGTGGCTCGCACCGCCACCGCCGATCCCGCTGTCGTGACTGTCGAGCCAGTGGGAGGCAGCGCGCTCAAGGGGGGGAGTTACATCTTCACCGTCACGGCAACCGGCACGGGGCCGCTGATGTACGAGTGGAAAAAAGATGGAGATCCCGTTTCCGGCGGAACCGGGTCCAGCTTGGTCCTCACAAACGTGTCGGCCGCAGACGCCGGTGTGTACAATGTGTATGTCTCGAACTCGGAGGGCAATATGCTGAGTGCCTCCGCTGTGTTGATCGTAAACGAGCCTGTGTCCATCGTGGCAAACCCCGTGGGGGGCAGCATCCTTTTGGGCGGCAGCTTCACGTTCAATATGACGGCCACCGGCACCCCGCCGATCACATATGAATGGCACAAGGGCGCCTCGGTGCTCTCGGTCGGCACGAGTTCTAGCTACGCCGTGAGCAATGGAACGCTGTCGGACGCTGGAAACTATTACGCTGTCGTTTCAAATGCGTTCAGTAGCGGAACCAGCAGTTTGGTGGCGGCTCTTGTGGTGAACGAACCGGTCAATATCGTCATGCAACCCGTCGGGGGCCTCGTTTCGACCGGCACTGGATTTACGTTTAGTGTGAGCGCCACGGGTTCTGCGCCTCTGAGCTACCAGTGGCGATTGAATTCAGGGTCGATTGCGGGAGGCACCGCCGCCTCGCTGTCTCTGTCGCCAACGGCATTGAGCGACACCGGGACCTATGACGTGGTCGTCACGAATCCCGCAGGTTCTGTGACGAGCAGCGGCACGGTGCTCACGGTGGCCGATCCGGTGAACATCACAACGCACCCACTCAGCTACACGGCAGCGGTGGGCGGGAGTGTGACTTTCAGCGCCGCCGCAACGGGCAGCGCTCCTTTGGGCTATCAATGGCGTAAAGGCGGGACTCCGATTGGTGGGGCAACCCTATCCAGTTATGCGATCGCTTCCGTCGGGACTTCGAATGCGGGCAGCTATGACGTTGTGGTGACCAACATTCTTGGAAGCGGCACAAGCCAGTCCGGGACTCTTTCCGTGTTTACCGCCCCGGTGATTACGACCCAACCGGCGGCGAGTCTTGCGACAGAGGGGTCGCCTTTCACTCTGAGTGTCACTGCGACGGGTTCAGGCCCTTTGGAATATCAGTGGCAGAAGCGATCCAGCCCCAGCGGTCCATTCGTGGCGATCACGGGCGCTAACGCCTCAACCTACACGATCGCCAGTCCTCTGCTGGCAAACTCAGGGACTTACGACGTTGTCGTCCGCTATGCACCAGATGTGATCGGCGCCACTCCCGTCGAGAGCAGTCCGGCGGTCCTCACAGTCGCGAAGCCGGTGACGTTTGACATTTTGCCGGCTGATGGCGTGGTGAATTCCGGTACCCTGTACACATTCTACGGCAAGGCTTCTTCCAGTGTTTCATCGGACGGCGAGGCGTCCATCAACTCAAACATCACCTATCAATGGTTCTTCAACGGGGGCACGATTTCCAGTGGCACGGCGGTTTCCGGTGGCACCGCCCGGTTGACGAAAACAAACGTGCAACTGAGCGATGCCGGAACGTACACGTTGACGGCCAGAAACGACGCAGGTTTGACAGCAACGACTTCGGGGACGCTCACCGTGCGGACGCCTCCGGTCATCACGACCGAACCACAGTCGGCCACGATTAACGTCGGCAGTCCCCACGTTTTAAGTGTATCGGCAACAGGCACTGCCCAATTGCTTTACCAATGGTATAGTGAGGTGGATGGAGTAACCAACGCACTGCCTGGGGAGACTGCGTCGACCCTCACCATACAGTTCAATGAGTATTCGACAGCCGCCTCTTACTACAGAGTAGAGGTAAAGAATGAAGTCAAGTTGACATCAAGCAAGCTGGCAGCCATCGACCTTAGAAAGCCTCCTGCTTTTGTCCAACAACCCGAGTCGACATTTGCCACGTTGGGAGGCAATGCGCGATTCAGCGTTGAGGCCACGGGAAGTGAATCTTTTTACACTTACCAATGGAGAAAGGACGGGACGGACATTCCCGGTGCGACTACGAAGACCTTGTCGCTAACGAATGTTCAGGGGGCCGCCGCGGGGAACTATGTCTGCGAGGTCACGACACCTAATGGAACGATTGCGTCTGTACCTGCAGCATTGAAGGTGTTCCAACCCGTCACAATCGCCACGGAGATCACCGGCGGGACGGTGGTTTCAGGGGGAAGCTTCCAGTTCAATGTGGCCGCCAGCGCCGGGCCCGGCGACAATCTCACCTACCGCTGGCGCCGGAATGGAACGCCGCTCTCCAGCGGATCCTACCAGTTTGTGGCAAGCCCGGGTTTGACCTGGCATCAGGCGAAGGCCGATGCCGAAAGCCGCGGCGGCCATCTCGCCACCTTTACCTCCGCCAGCGAGTGGCTCGCGGCCTCCCCTCAACTTGGGGCGGATGCAGATAAAAAGGCTTGGATAGGGGGGTATCGCCCGGATGGAGCCGCCCTTCTCACCGGGTGGGCCTGGGTGACGGGTGAATCTTTTTCTGCCTACTCCAATTGCTGGGCTTCCGGTCAGCCCGATGGAAACCTCGTGGGAACATACTCCCCTCGCTACTTGAACACTTCTGGATCTTCAGGCAGGTGGCAGGATAGTGAAAACGCAGCAACTGGGATCGATGGCTACATCCTGGAAATTGAATCCAGCAGCCCCAGCCTGACGCTTTCACCCGTCGCGGCGGCTGACGCAGGAAATTATGATATGGTGGTGATCGGTCCCGGGGGCAATCTCACTGGCCAGAGCGCGACTCTCACGGTTTTGGAGCCGCCCGCGATTGTAACGCAACCGGCCCCCACCCAGATCGCTGTGTCTTCCGGCGGCGCGATGACCGTTGCTGCCACCGGCACCGCGCCCCTGAGCTACCAGTGGTACAAGGACGATGGAAATGGCGTGCCTCAGATCTACGGCGGGACAGGGGCGACGCTTTCTTTCACAAACGCCAGTTTGGCGGATTCCGGTTCGTACTCCGTTGTAGTCACAAATCAGGTCGACACGGTGACAAGCAGCAAAGCTTATCTCGAGGTGTACACGCCGGTCACAATCACCTCTCAGCCGGTCTCGCAAACGGTGAATCCAGGGGCGCCCGTAACCTTTTCTATAGGCGCGTCGGGAACAGATCCTCTCACTTACATGTGGTTTAATGTAAAAACTGGGATCGTCTCCACGGGCTCAACGTACTCCATCTCGAGCGCTGGATCCACACATGCAGGCACGTATTATGTGCTCGTCAATAACCGGGGCAACCTAGGGCCGTCTGCCACCAGTCAGTCATTCGAATTGAAGCTCAACACGATTCCCAAGATCACGGGCCAGCCGGCCAGCAGGGTCGTGGTTAAAGGGCAGTCTGCGACCTTCAAGGTAGTTGCGAGCGGAACAGGCCCTTTGACCTATCAATGGAAAAAGAGGCCCAATGCGACCGATCCCTTTGTGTATTTAACGGGAGAGACCTCAGATGTCCTGACTATTTCCAACTGCCAGCCCGTCGATGAAGGCTTTTATGCTGTCGAGGTCAACAACATCACCGGCCAACTTCAGGTCAGCACGCCGGCCAGTCTGACTGTGCTGGAGCCCGTCGTAATCACTTCGCAGCCTGCATCAGTGACTGTGGGTTCCGGTTCCATTCTAAATCTGAGCGTCGGAGTCACGGGAACCGAGCCGATCTCATACCAATGGTACAAGGACAACCAACTGCTTGCCGGGGAAACGGCTTCGAGTTTGTTCCGCCCGCTTGCAGTTTTGGGAGATGCGGGGACGTACCGAGTCGATGTGAAGAACGAGGCGACCCCCGTTCTGAAAAGCTCAAACGCGATCGTGACGGTTCTGGATTCCGTGGTCATCACCTCGCAACCCACGAGCGGCAAAGTCGGAATTGGGGGATCGTACACCTTCAGCGTGAGCGCCTCAGGGGCCGGGCCGATTTCCTACCAGTGGAGGAAGGGCACCACGAACATCCCAGGGGCGACCGGCACCAGCTATACGATCGCCTCGGCCGCCAACGCCGACGCGGGTTCTTATGAGGTTCTTGTGTGGAACTCTGTAAGCAGCGCCACCAGCACGCCGGCGACCCTTTCGGTGCTCGGCCCGGTGACAATCGATACCCAGCCTTTGGCTCAATCTCTTCCCCTGGGCAGCAACGCGACGTTCAGCGTTGCCACCTCGGGTTCTGATCCTCGCACCTACCGGTGGAGAAAAGACGGCAGTGACATTCCGGATGCCACTGGAAGCACGCTCGTTCTTCCTTCGATTACCGGGTTGTCCGCAGGCTCGTACGATGTGATCGTGACCAACCCCGTGAACTCGGTCACGAGCGTCATGGCGCCTTTGAGCGTCTTGTTGCCAGTCGCCATTGTCACCCAACCGAGTGGGGCCTCCGTGGTCGCCGGAAACACTTTTACGACGAGCGTTTCGGTGACAGGAACCGCCCCCATTTCCTATCAGTGGAAAAAAGGGGGTGTCAATGTGACTGGGGCTACCGGCCCTACGTTGACAGTTCCCAACGTTCAGAGCTTGGATGCAGGCGAGTACGAGGTCGAGGTGTCCAATGGCATCAACAGTGTCACAAGCCAGAAAGCGACCTTAGTCGTCCTCCAACCTGTGGTGATTACAAGTCAGCCGGTATCCGTAACGACGGTTCTGGGGGGGGCGACCGCGCTGACAGTGACCGCAACCGGTTCCGCGCCCCTGACCTATCAATGGAGAAAAGCAGGGGTCAATCAAACGGGGCAAACGGCGCCGACCCTCACGTTTGATTCTGTGCTGGCGTCTGACGCCGGCACTTACGAAGTGTTCGTGACTAATCCTGCGGGCGGAGGCGTCATCAGCGCGCCGGCAACGGTGACGGTGGCCACTCCTCCGGTGATTGTGACTCAACCGGTGGGGGGCAATGTCATTTCCGGCGGAAGCCTTACTCTGAGCGTCTCGGCCTCCGGCACAGCCCCGTTGACCTATCAGTGGAAGAATGGCGGAACGGACATCGCTGGCGCCACCTCTTCCAGCTATGCGATTGTGAATGCCGGAACGAGCGATGCGGGCCTTTATACCGTCGAGGTGAAGAACTCCGTGGGTTCGGCGACCAGCGTTCAGGCCGCCGTGGTGATGCCGCTTCCTCCCGTGATCACGACGCAGCCCCAGCCCGCCGCCATACCGTTGGGGAGCAACGCCTTCTTTTTTGTCACAGCCACCGGTGACGCCCCGCTGACCTACCAATGGAAGAAAAATGGCGTCAACATCAACGGGGCCATCGCCTCAAGCTATTCAATCGTTGGCGTGATCAACGCAGACGCAGGGACCTACAGCGTCACAGTTTCAAACCCGGGTGGAAGCGTCGACAGCAACGGGGCTCTGCTGGAGATTGTCACCCCACCTGCCATCACCGTGCAGCCCGTGGGCGGCAATGTCGCCGTGGGTGGAGCCAAGAGCTTGAGCGTGACCGCCAGCGGGACCGCTCCGCTGACCTATCAATGGCGACTGGATGGCGGAACCATTAGCGGTGCAAATGCTTCAACTTATTCGATACCGTCGGCCCAGTCTGGGGATGCGGGTTTGTACGATGTAGTGGTCAGCAATGCGGCCGGAAATGCCACGAGTGAGCCGGCGCTCATAAACGTCAAACAGGGGGTCGTGATCACGAGCCATCCGGTTCCTGCCAGTGTTTCGGTAGGAGACTCCGTGGATTTCCATGTGACCGCCACCGGCGACGGCCCTTTGTCTTACCAGTGGCAAAAGAACGGATCCGATATCCTAGGGGCAACGGGTGACACGCTTTCGATCCCTGTGGTCAAGGCGTCCAACGCAGGATCGTACAAGGCGGTGGTCCGTAATTCTGTGAGCTCCGCCACAAGTTCCTCTGCGCTGTTGGATATTTTGGGCGAGCCCGTCATCACGACACATCCGACGGGTGGGCTGGTGCCAAAGGGAGGAGCCTACACAATGAGTGTCGTGGCTACCGGGGCGCCTCCCCTGAGTTACCAGTGGTACCATGACGGCACGGCGATTGCCGGGGCAACAGCGGCATCCTATTCCATCTCGAACGCCCAACCGACCGCTGACGGCCAGTACAGGGTCAAGGTGAGCAATTACTCGGGCAACGCGACGAGCAACATGGCGAACATCGTCGTGACCGAAATGCCTGTGATCACGACCCAGCCTCCGGCGACTGTCTCTCTGGTTACCGGAAGAACCTTGGAACTTCTAGTGGTGGCTGAGGGCAAGGAACCTCTCACCTATCAGTGGAGCAAAGACGGAGTGGAGATCCCGGGCGCAACGGCGGATATGTTCCAAGTAGTCACCAGTCAGGAAAGTGATGCAGGAACATACAAGGTCGTGGTTAAGAATTCCTGGGGGCAGACTACCAGTCAGTCCTCGGTGGTGACTGCCAAAGTCAAAATCACTCAAAATCCGATTGGAGGAACGATTCCTGAAAATAGTTCCTACACGCTTTCCGTGACCGCCACCGGGACCCCAAACCTGACCTATCAGTGGCAGAAGAACGGAGTCGATATTCCCGGAGCAACGAATTCCACCTACCAGATTCCGTCTGCACAGGCTGGAGATGCCGGAGGTTACAAAGCGGTGGTCACAAATGCCGCCGGATCTGCGACGAGCTCGACTGCCTCGGTTGGAGTCGGCGCAAGCGGAAGCGGAGGGGGGGGAGGCGGCGGAGGAACAGCGCCGGTCATTACCGCTCAGCCTGCGATAGTTTCGCCGATCAAAGTGGGCCAGCCTATCAGCCTTGATGTCACCGCCACTGGTTCTCCTGTCCTCAATTATCAGTGGCGCGTGGAAGGCGGAACCATCGCCAGTGGGACGATTCTCGCTACGGGAGTATCATCCGGACACACGATCGCGGCCGCCCAGGAGTCAGATTCCGGTGACTACTACGTTGTGGTGACGAATGGCTACGGGACAGCCACGAGCGAGCGGGTTCCTGTGAAGGTTCTTCCTCCCGTAACCTTCACACTTCAGCCGGTTGATAAAGTGGCGGCTGTCGACGGGAGTGTGACTTTGACGGCTAAGGCAACAGGGGGCACGTCTCCCGTGACCTATCAGTGGTATAAAGGCGGGGCGAAAATCAACGGCGCAACCGGCGCGTCGTATTTCATTCCCTTTGCCCAGAAGACAGACGCAGGAGTCTACACTGTGGTCGCTTCAAACGCGGTGGACAGCCAGACGAGCTCTCCGGCAACTTTGACAGTAGACACTGCGGTTGCGATTTCCCCGCAGCCTGAATCCACGACCGTCGTGATCGGCGGCAACGCCACCTTCACCGTGGGCGCCACCGGCGAGGCGCCGATAAGCTATCTTTGGAAGAAAAACGGCATTTCGATTGCCGGAGGAACAAGCGCTACGCTGGCTATCACAAACGCCGGCACCGTTGACGCGGGAACCTATTCGGTCGTGGTGTCCAATAATGTCAGCTCGCTCACGAGCCAGCCGGCATATTTGAGGGTGTACACCCCGGTCACGATCACCACCCATCCGCAGAATACAGCGGTGAACGAGGGCATGAACGCCACGCTTTCCGTCGTTGCGACGGGATCGTCGGTGATGACGTATCAATGGAGTAAGGACGGCGTCGACATCGCCGAAGCCACGGCCTCCTCGTACGTGATTTCGGTAGCCAAGCCTGAGGACGCCGGCAGTTACCGGGTGCTCGTTTCCAATCCGGCAGGCGGCGTGTCGAGCAATGCTGCAACCGTCACCGTGCGGCCCCTGCCGAGGATCATTACTCAGCCCGCTGCAACCAGTGTCGTTCTTGGTGGAAGCGCCAGCATGAGCGTTACCGCAAGCGGCGAGGCTCCGCTTGCCTACCAGTGGCGCAAGGCCGGGGGGAGTGCGATACCGGGAGCCACAAACTCGACATTCTCCGTGGCGTCCGCCGCCGATGCCGACCAGGGGCAGTACGAGGTCGTGGTGAGCAATGCGGTCGGAAGTACGACCAGCCAGACCGCCACGCTAACCGTCTTCACTCCGCTGACGATCACCACTCAGCCAGTGTCCCAGAGCTGGGTGGCTGGGCTCGGAGGTTCACTCAGTGTCACTGTGAGCGGATCCGAGCCGGTTTTATACCAGTGGGCGAAAGACGGTGTCGATATTTCCGGAGCCACAGGCAAATCGTATGTTGTTGTGAGCGCCGGCACTGTGGATGCAGGAAGCTACAGCGTTAAAGCGACCAACCCCGCAAATTCTGTCACCAGTGCGCAGGCGCTTGTTTCAATCAAGTCGCCGGTCGTGTTTGTCACCCAGCCGGCTTCCATGGGTGTCGCTCCCGGAGCCGCCGCCACTTTCAGCGTAGTGGCGACAGGTACTGAGGTGATCACCTACCAATGGTTCAAGGAGGGATCTGCAGCTCCCATAGCCGGCGCGACAGGGCCGTCCTACAGTATTCCGGCCGTCACGAGCACGGACGATGGAAGATATTATGTGGTTGCAACCAATCCTGTGGGACCTGTGAAGAGCCAGTCCGCAAAGCTCACCGTGTTTTCCCCTCCAGTGATCGTGGTACAGCCCGTGGACTTGTCGGCAAAAGAAGGGGGGAGTGCGATTTTGAGCGTGTCTGCGACGGGAACGGCTCCGTTGAATTATAAATGGAGGAAGGGTGGAACCTACCTGACGGGGAAGACAGCCGACACGCTGATGATCACCAACGTCCAGGCATCCGATGCCGGCCTGTATTTTGTAGAGGTGTCCAATGTCCTGGATTCGGTTTCCAGCAATACCGTGATGCTGACGGTTAATGCGCCCTTGACGATCGTGACTCAACCGGCGTCGGTTTCGGTCTCTAGCGGGTCCATTGCCTCGTTCAGCGTCAGTGCGACCGGAACAACCCCGATCACGTATGAGTGGTCGCGCAATGGAACGCCCGTGACGGGTGGCACAAGTTCGACTCTGACGATCGGTTCCGCGGCGGCCGCAGATGCCGGAAATTACAACGTGAAGTTGACCAATCCTGCAGGACAGTTGGTGAGTTCCACCGCCGTTTTAACCCTGTTGCCGGCCATCCAAATTACATCCCAACCGCTCGGTGGACCAGTCAATGAAGGCAGCGATTACACACTGACGGTGGGAGTGAGCGGGGCCGAACCCTTGACCTACAAATGGTTCAAGGGAAATGACCCGATACCGAACGCCACTGGAAACGCCTATGTCGTTTTCAACGCCAAGCCCGCCGACTCAGGTGATTACAAGGTAGAGGTTACCAATCCGGCGGGCAGCGTCACCAGTATTCCCGCGACGGTGGCAGTGCAGAGCCCGGTCGTCATCACTAAGCAACCGGTTGGCGGTGTCGCCGCCACGGGCTCGCCTTTCATTTTCACGGTGGAGAATACCGGGTCTGCGCCCTTGACCTATCAGTGGTTCAAGGACGGCCTTCCGATTTCAGGCGGGTCTTCTGCCGCATATTCGATGTCGAGCCCGCAGATTCTGGCCGATTCGGGTACGTACAAGGTGGTGGTAAGCAATCTTCTGAATTCCGCCACCAGTAATTCGGTTCCTTTGACCGTGGTTGATCCGGTGATCATCACGTCTCAGCCGAATGGCAACTCACTCAGAGTGGGAACGCGCTCCTCGCTGAGGGTGACGGTGACCGGCACCCCGCCGCTCATGTACCAGTGGCGCAAGAACGGCGTGCCGATTCTGGATTCGGGTACCATCCAGGGCGTGACCGCAGGCACGCTGGCCTTCTCGTCGTTCTCAAGCGGTGACGCGGGGAACTATGATGTGGTTATCACCAATCTCGCTGGGCCGGTGCAGAGCCAGGTTGCCTCGATGTTCTTCATGGATCCGCCTGTCATCATCAAGGATCCAGTAGGGGGAACTGTCCTTCAGGGAGGGAGTTTCCCTTTCACCGTGACGGCTTCTGGCAGTCTGCCGATGTTCTATCAGTGGAAGAAGGACACTCTGGCCATCGGCACCGCTTCGTTCAGTTCTGAGGTGTCGGTCGGCGCGGGAAGCTACGGGTCTCCCGCCACATTGGACGGGACGGGTGCCGCGGCCAGATTTAGGACACCCGTTGGAGTCGCGTATTACCAGGGGGAACTCTACATTGCGGACTCGGCGAGCCACACAATACGCAAAATGACTCTCGCGGGCGATGTGAGCTCCTTCGCGGGGACCGTTGGAGTCGCAGGTGCCGTGGACGGGCCTGCAGGGAGCGCGCAGTTCAATGCGCCTGCGAATCTGGCCGCCGATAAGGACGGCAATATTTTCGTCGCCGATACTGAGAATCACGTGATCCGGAAAATCTCCGGCAGCCAGGTCACCACCTTTGCCGGTTCGCTCGGGCAGTCCGGTGCCGTCAATGGAATGGGTACCAAGGCGCGGTTTAACAAACCGACCGGAATTGCCACGGATATCTTCGGAAACGTATACGTAGGTGACGAAAATCATGTGATCCGGAAGATTTCTACGGCTGGTGACGTCACTTCCTTTGCGGGTGTCTCTGGCATGCCGGGATCAGCCGACGGATTGGGATCGGTGGCGAGCTTTAAATCGCCGACCGGGTTGGTCGTGGACAGCTTCGGCAACACGTTTGTCGCCGACAGCGGAAACCACGCGATCCGAATGATTACCTCGGGAGGGAGTGTAACGACAATCGCGGGGCTGCCTGGATCCAGCGGATCGGCGGATGGTTACAGGACGGCGGCGCGCTTCAACACGCCGAGCCGTTTGACCATGGACAATGCGGGGAACCTTTTCGTCAGCGACACAGGCAACCACACCATCCGCAGAATTGCCACCGGAGGGAGCATCACCACCACCGTTGCGGGTTCCCCTGGGAACCCGGGGTATGCCGAGGGATCCGGCACCCTTGCGCGGTTTAACACCCCGCGAGGGATCGCCCACATAGGGAGCAGCACTTTTTATATCGCCGATTCCGAAAACAACTTGGTGAGGAAACTCGTTTTTGACGGCTCTGCAACGGGTGCGTTGGACTCATACACAGTCACGAACGCCGCGGCCAGTGACGAAGGAGACTATTCGGTGACCGTGACAAACTGGGCGGGTTCGGATACCAGCAATTCGGCCACGCTGAAGGTTTATCAAGAAGTGAATATCACGGCAGCGCCTGTGGGCGGAGGGGTGGTTCTTGGAGGGAGTTACACTTTCAGCGTGACGGCCACGGGTTCTGACATTGCCTACCAGTGGTACAAGGGCGCGGAGAAGATCCTGGTGGGGGGAACCAGTGCATCGTACGCGATCCCCAGTGTTTCGGCGGGCGATTACGGTGAGTACACGGTCAAGGTCACTAACTCCGTGAGCCCTGAAAAGGTGGCCTCGGCAACTATTCTTCAGGTAGAGGTGCCGACCATCACCCTCCAGCCCATTGGCGGGATTGCGGGTCTGGGCGAGCCCTTTGTGCTGGAGGTTGAAGCGGACGGAACGGCGCCCCTGACCTATGAATGGCGGCGCTCGGGCAGTTTGGTTCAAAGCGGTTCCAGTCCAATCCGGTCGTTATCGCCAGCAAAGGCGACGGATGCCGGAGATTATATCGTGACCGTTAAGAATCCCTACGGCTTTGCGGTGTCGAATGCGGTTCATGTGTCTGTGTTTGATTTTTCCCTGCCACTGATCGTGCCTGTTCCGGACAGTAATGGAGTGATCTACAGCGGGACGCAGGGGTACAGGGGCGGGGTGATCATCGAGCGCGACGGCTCGGGTTTGGTGAATTTTACGGTCCCCATGAATGTGCCCAAGCAGATCATTTACGAAGCGTCCGTCTCATCTCCATTCACCATCAACCAGTCCATCGGTCCGAGCACCACGGGCATCGTACAGCGCAGCGACACGAGCGCGCTGACGCTTTCCTCTGGAACCCTCACAGTGAATCCCTCCGGCACCTCTCTGATATCCGAGGCCCAGGCTCCGTTTACCATTGAAGACATCATCACGGGGACCGGCACGCTTTTCACGCAGGCGAACAGCAGTGGTCGAATTGATCTTACCGGGGCAATTCAGCCCAACGGAGCCTTCATCAACAAGGGGACAGGAACCGGGACACTCACGGTAAGCGGAAACATTGGCGATCCTGTGCAGAGCGTGGTGCAAAACAGTTGGAGTTCGGTGCTTCAGTTGGACAGCGCCAACAGCTATGGATCTCCCACAACGGTGAGCGCAGGCAGTCTCGTTGTGAATGCCGACGGGGCGCTTGGCTCGGCCGCCGCGGGAACAGGCTTGGAAAAGGGCACCACTCTGGATTTACGGAATGTCAGATACACCGTTCCCGAGGAACTGACGGTGAAGTCGGGCACCGTTCTGGTATCGAGCGGAACCAGCAGTTTTGCGGGCACCGTGGTGTTAAGCGGCGGAACCGGCACCTTTACAATCGACAAATACAGATCGCTCACGATCGACGGGGCGATGGCAGGCGACGGTCTCCTGAAAAAGACAGGAGAAGGTGATTTGATTCTCAAGGGGGCAAGTACATTGACGGGGGGAATCCGGGTCATTACCGGGTCCTTGTACGGCGAAGGCCCGGGGTGCCTGGGATCAGGCACGGTGTCGATAGCCACCAAAGGAACGCTGGTGCTTGGTGGCGATGAAGATTCAACAGTGACGAATTCAATTTCCGGCTCTGGCACTTTGGTTAAAGCCGGGACGAATACGGTGACGATCACTGGAAAGAGCGCTTTCCCCGGCGTTGTAAACGTGAATTCGGGCAGCCTTGTGCTCTCCGGGGAGGCGACGATCGGAAGCGGTTCGATCAACGTCAGTGAGGGGGCTTGGATGGTGTTCGATCCGCCCCCGAATCAGAACGGCATCGTTCATGATGAAATCAAATTGAACAACCAGATCTTCGGCCCGGTCGTGTCCAAGAATATGGATGTCAAGGTGACCTGGGGCGGGGGGCCAGGGAATTACGGCGGGGGATCGTTGGGGGGACCTTACGCGACTTTGCCCAACAACACCGTCAGCGGCGAAGTGGGCAGGCCGCTGGAATGCTGGCTCAATGCATCGAATTCGGTGAGTCGTTATGAACTGGACTGGATCCCCGCTGGACTCTCGATGGACCCCGTTTCCGGAATCATCACTGGAACTCCGCTGGTTCCCGGCAATCAATCCGCCAATCTCAAATTAACCAACCCGCGGGGCTTCAATGTGGTGAATGTCAACTTCATCATTACCATCCCGGTTCCCGGAGCCGGGGCGCCCAAAATCATAGACCATCCGGTCAACACAACCATTGTGGAGGGAGGAACGGGGGCGATTTCAGCGACAGTGAAATGTGCCACCTCCTTCTCCTACCGTTGGAAGTACGTGGACAAGGAGACAGGAAAACCCTCGCTAGGACCGATCTCCACGAGCCCCGCCGGCGATCCGGCCGGTGTCTCCGTGACGTTTAATCCGGCCGTCACAGGGAATGCTGGAGATTACAGCCTGCTTGCGTGGAACAGTGCGGGAATGGTCGAGAGCAATGCGGCCAGTTTGCTCGTAACCCCTCTGACCCCCAACTTTGGCTCGGCGTCGCTGCTGCGGGCGGGCCGATATTTTGACCTTTCCAAAGCCAAGCCTGGGATTCCGATCGAACTTAAAACTGTTGCCTGCAACGATTATTTTGATCTCAAGGTTTCCTTACCCATGGACTCCAAATTCACGTGGCAGTACGGGTCTAGTCGGGACACCACTTGGCGCACTCTTACCAGCCAGACCACGACACTGTTGGATTTCTCAGATCTCCTGATTCCCAAGACATACTCCGGCTACTTGCGGCTCGTGATCTCGATCCCCCGAAAGCCAAACTGGCTGATGGTGTTTCGAATTTCGGCTTACTCCGGCCCTCTGGATGGTTTTGCTCCGCTCAAAGACGATCTGGATATTGTACAAAGCCCCCAGAACATGTCTTCTACTATGGGTGGAGACGCCAGTTTCAGCGTCTCTGCGAAAGGCATTCCCGTGCGTTACACCTGGTACAAGGTCAAAGAGGGGGTTCAAACTCCGCTCTCCGACGGCCCTTACCCGTACTTAAATTTACATAACCTGCAGGCCTCTGACGCCGGCGACTATTATGTGGTGATAACCGACCTGCGAACGGATCAGCACACACAAGAGAGTCCAAGGGCACATTTGGAGGTTTTACCCTAGGTGCGCCGGAGATGACCCCATTATTGAGCCCAGTCGCCATCTGCGTCCGCCGAATCTTTGCCTGAAATGTTTTTTTAGTTTAAGACTCTTGATGATTAACCGAATTGTAGAATGATGCGTTTTGTGTCCGCCCATTAGCATTGGTCCAGTCCCCCTGAATCAGTAAAAGCAAATTTATGGTTTCCCTCGTCAACTCAAATTTTAACTCGGCCGCTGTTTTAAACCTCAATGAGGCTCAGTCCATCGGCGTTCGAGCCACTGAAAAGTTGGCGACTGGGACAAAAACCAACCAAGGCTCCTCAGACATGAACGTGGGCGCGGTAGCCCTTCGTCTCCACGGCGCGAGGATTCTCAACGCCAAACTGCTGGATAACCTTGCCGGAGCTTTGGGCTATACTGAGGCGCAGGCTGGGAGTCTCCAAAAGTGGAGCACGTTACTCAGTCAAATGTCGGTTATTGTGACGAGGATGCAGGATACCTCGAGGAGTGCGGACGATCTGAACAATGATATGATTTTGTTTAACGGATTGCGGCAGGATCTGGTGAATTCCCGCAGGGATAGTTACCTAGACTTACCTCTCCATGACAGAATCGGAAATGACCCAGGTCTGACTGTTTCCCTCGATGGGGGGTACAGCAATGTGTTGACCTTGAAACGCTCGGCCCCAACAGAGGACGGGGCTACCGCACTTTACGCGCTTTTGGGTCACAGCGAGCAGTTATTGGAGGTGTTTGCCACTCCCGTGTTTTCCCCCACTATTGCAGACGGTGAGGAGGGGTGGGGTACCTCGGATACCAACACACCCCAGGCCCTTGTGAACTGGGGGGTGGGTATGCTGGAAGCGCTTCAGGAGTCCACGTCGAGGCTTCTGACAACCAACGCAACCCAACAGAGGCTGCTCCGGGATGCCATCGACACAGCCAGATCACGGGACGTTGATTACGAAGCCGCCGAAGGCAAAATCACCGACGAGGACGTAGCCCAAGAGGTTCTGAGTCTGGCGAAAGCCAACATCCGGACGCAGGCGGGGGCCGCGGCGATGGCCCAGGCGAACGCCTTGGCGGACAGTGTTTCGCGGGCTCTTTACGGTGGAGCGGGTGCCGGGATCAAGTGGCACAGTTCGATCCTTCAATAGCGGGCGTCCTGCGATCCACCGGCAGCTAGAGAGCTGGTCCGAGCGCGGGGATTGCCTGGGCGCACAGTGTCCGTGTCATGCCGCCGCGCGTTGTCGCTTGCCCCGGTACCGGATGCTGGTGAGAGTCTGAGCATGGATTCGTTTTTCTCCCAGCTCGGTCGCATGGCGATTGATCGCTGGAGCGCCTGCAATTTTGAATATGCCGGCTTTCCCCGCATCGCTCGCGAGATCCTGGAGGAGATGGCCCCCTGTGATTTTGTCGATGTGGACGCCTTGATTCAGGATTTCCTGCTCAGCGACGAGCAGCCCGAGCAGGGACATTCCCCGTTCGGACAGCCCGAGTTGATCGTGTTTGAACATCCGCGCTTGTACATTCAGCTCCTGTTTTGGATGGACGGAACCACCGACATCCACCAGCACATGTTCTCCGGCGCCTTCCACGTGCTTCAGGGGTCCAGCATGCATTCGCAATTTGCGTTCGATGACAGGAAGGTCGTCTCACCTCATCTGCATCTGGGCAGGCTGCGTCACGTGAAGTCCGAACTTTTGGAAACCGGCCAGACTCGTGAGATCGTCTCGGGAACGGACTTCATCCACTCGCTTTTCCACTTGGACACCCCGTCGGTAACGGTGGTGTTGCGCACCCAGAGCGATCCGGGGAGTTCGCCTCAGTTTACCTATCTGCCTCCGGCTATTGCGGTCGATCCGTTGGCGGGCGATGCACTGACCGGTCGTCGCAAGCAGTTGCTGGACATTCTGGAGCAGGACGGAGACCCCTCCTATCCGGAGTTGGTGTGCGAGATGTTGCAGAGGACGGATTTTGAGCGCGGATTTTTCATCCTCCAAAACTGCGCCGCGGCACTCAGGGCGGAGGATGCATGGGAGAATGCGCTGGATTTGTTCCGCAGCAAACACGGAGTACTGGCCGACGGCATCGAGGACACTATCGACGAAATCATACGGCGTGACAGGCTTGTGAGTTATCGCGGGGCGGTAGAAGACCCAGAGCATCGCTTTTTCCTGGCCGTCTTGCTGAACGCTCCCTCAGCGGAGATTGCCCTGAGCCTGGTGGCCGCACGCTTCGAGGGGCCTCCCGAGGAGACGGTGTCGCGCTGGCTGGAGGAGTTAAGCGATTCAAGCGAGGAGGAAATCCGGGTTTTGGACGTGCTGCTCCAGGCAAAACCCGGCGGTTCCGCACAGGAGGCTTTGGCAAGGTTTCTAGGGGACGTCTCACAGATTTTGCGCAACCCGCAAACTGAAGGCACCGGCGCCGAGCTGCGGGTCGAGGGCTCCAAGGCAGAGCACGAATTGCTTCTGTTGCGCCAGGATCTGGCGCAATCAAGCTTGGCCGTCTTGGTCCGCTGATTTCACAGGTTCCTGCCTCCCGGGAAGTCTAAGCGCCGAGAAGATGGGGGCCGGCTCCTCGTTCGTCCGTTCCGTTTCACCGGCTCCCCTCTGGTTGCTGCTTATTGGGGGTCCTCGCAGCTCATCTTGCCCTTGCAGTGGGAACAGCTGTGCTTGAGTTTGCCCGTCTTCATCCACGTTTCCACGGCCGATGAGCAGTCCGGGCAAACCATCATCTTGTCGCGCGTATACCGCGTGGTGCGCGCACCTGGCTGGGCGGAGGTCACCCAGGTAGTCTTGCATTTGTCGCACATGATGGCCTTGCCCGCCGTCGCCGCCGTCGTGGGATGTTCGGCGTGCACCGTGGTGCAGGCCGTCTGTAGAGAACCTGCCGCTGCGATGATAAGCAGTCCGGTGATTTGAAGTGTCCGTTTCATTTTTGGATTCTGTTTGCGTTGATGGAGTCCTGTTTTTTCTCCGGGCATCCCCCTCGGGATGCGTAAAAGCCGATGCTTTGGAGCCGGGGGTCCTTTCCCGATTGGAGGTTTCAAGCCGTTCTCCGGTTCCCTGCCGCCCTGCCTCTTTGAACCTCCTTAAAAGCAGATTCGCCTGAGGCGCCCGATTTGGATGGCTGGACGCGGCTGAAATCCAAAAGGACGGCGGGAAGCGCCGCAAATACAACATATAGGGGCCCTGCATCAAGGGAACCCCTACAGCTTGGGCTTGCATCCCGGCTGGCGGGAGGCGAAGATTTCGCCGCCATGTACCTTCGATCTCTGGAATTATTTGGGTTTAAGAGCTTCGCCCCCAAAACCGTGCTGGAGTTTCACCGGGGGGTGACCTGCGTGGTCGGCCCCAACGGATGCGGCAAATCGAATGTTCTAGATGCGATCCGCTGGGTGCTTGGAGAGCAGTCGGCCAAGGCCCTGCGCGGAGGCGAGATGGCGGACGTCATTTTCTCGGGGACGGACTCCCGTTCGGCTCTTGGCATGGCTGAGGTGTCGATGAATTTTTCCGAGTGCGAAAAAGAACTCGGAGTGGACTGGAACGAGGTGACGATTACACGTCGTGTATTTCGCGACGGCTCCTCGGAGTATCTGCTGAACAAGACGCCGTGCCGCCTCAAGGACATCCACAATTTGTTCATGGACACCGGGATCGGTCGCTCCGCCTACTCCATCATGGAGCAGGGCAAGATCGACCAGATCCTGTCGTCCCGTCCCGAGGACCGGAGGGCCATTTTCGAGGAGGCCGCCGGGATCACGCGTTTTAAGAGCCAGCGCAAGGAGGCTTTGCGGAAGCTGGAGGCTACGGAGGCCAATCTCATTCGGCTGGACGACATCGTGAAGGAGGTCAACCGGCAGATTGCCTCCATGCAGCGGCAGGCGGCCAAGGCGAAGCGCTACCAGACGCTTCTGGCCGAGTTGCGCACCTTTGAGACGCATTCGGCGCGCCAGCAGTGGGAGTTTATCGAGGACAAGCGCCAGTCCGGCGCGGAGGAATTGGGTGGGTTGCGGGGATTACAGGCGGAGCTGGAGGGGGAAATCGAGGGCGGGGAGAGCGAACTGGCCGCCCGGCGCGCCGGTCTTTCCGCAATGGAGGAGCAGTTGGAGACTGCCCGCCGGAGCGCCACCGACTTGCGCTCAAGGATTTCCAACCACGAAAACCGCATCGTTTTCAACAAGGAGAAGGAAGGCGAATATCTCGGTTTGATCTCCCGTTACGAGGGGGAAATGGCGGGCGCCCGCGAACGCTTGCACGCCGCGGAGGGGGCATTGCGGGAGGCGGATTCCGAACTGCAGGAAATCAGCGTACTTTTGGCGTCCGGACAGGAGCGCATGGAGGCGGTTCAGGCGGGGTCTGCGGCGGTGGCGGCGGAACGGCTAGAGGCGGAGCGCAGCTTGCAGGAGAGCGTGCAGGAGATTCAAAACGCCGAGCACCGGGTGTCCGGTTTGCGTGGCCAGCTTTCCAGCCTGACCCAGCAGAGGGACGGGATGGAGGCGCGCATGTCCGTTTTGAGCGGTGAAGTTTCACAGTTGCGCGCGTCGGTGGAGGAGTTGGAGGCGCAGACGACCCAGGTGCAGCGGGATCTGGAGGCGTCGCAGGCGGCCGCGGAGTCGAGCCAGGCGCAGGCTTTGGAGCTCGAAGGGCAGTTGCGGATGGTACAGATGGCGCTCGCTACGGCGGACGGGGAGTTGCGTCAGGCGCAGCGTGTTTTCTCTGAGAAGGAGGGGCGTTTGGAGGTGCTCAAGGCGATGGTGGAACGCGGGGAGGGTTTCACTGCGGGGACCCAGTCGGTGTTGAAGGGTTTGGACAACGCGGATTTTTTCCTGCCGGCGATTCAGGGGGCGCTGGCGCAGTACATCGAGGTGGAGCCGGCCTTTGTTCCCGCGGTGGAGGCGGTGCTGGGTGCGAACTTGCAGGCGATCATCATGAAGGACACGATGGTCGCGGAGCATATCGCGAAGACGCTGCGTTCTCAGAACTCGGGCCGGGCGGTGCTAGCCTTGAGGGAGCTGGACGGCGCCTTCGACCATGTGCAGAGCGAAGAGCTCCAGCTTCCTGAGGGGGCATCCTGCTGGTTGATTCACAAGATAAAGGCGAAGCCCGAGGCGCAGCGCCTGGTCGAGCGCTTGATTAATTTCGCCGTGGTGGTGCCGGACGTGGAGACTGCGCTGAAGCTTTTCCCCATGAAGGGGTGGACGATGGTGACGCCCCAGGGGGATTTGTTGACCGGCGACGGCATGCTGCACGGAGGCGCGGACGCCAGCAGCGGCTCGGGTTCGATGCTGGAGCGGCGCAATCAGGTGAACCTTCTGGGGGAAGAACTGGAGGAGTTGCGTGCCCAGGTGGACGCGCGCTCCAAGCGGAGGGAGGAACTGGTCGTCGAACAGGAGAGCCTTGCGGCGCGACTGGGCGAGGCCAGGGAGGAGCGGCACGCCGTCGGCCTGAATCTTGCCGCCTACAAGGCGCAGGTGTTGCAGGTGGAGAAGATTCTTTTGGAGACCCGGCGCAAGCAGGATTCCATGGAGGGCGAGCAGGCGGGGGCGCAGGCCCGTTTCAACGAAGCCGTACAGCGTTTGGAGCAACTCGACGAAGAGGTGCGCGAGACGCTGTTCCGTGTGGAGGAGCATCAGGCGCGCAGGCAGCAGCTGCAAGGCTCGATGGAATCCCTGCGCGCACGCGAGGCGGAGGTGCAGGCGGAGTTGAACGAAATGAAGGTGCGGGTGGCCACGGAGCGCCAGCGCCAGGCGTCGCTTCACTCCCAGCGTCAGCCAATGGAGAGCCGCCTGGGCGAATTGAACGACCTCATAGAGCAGCGCGTTCAGGATGTCGAAGGCTACCGGGGCCGGATGGCCGCGCTTGCCGCGGAGAGCGAGGAGATTGCTGCAAACCTGGGGGTTCTCCAGAGCCGGGTGGGGGAATCCGAAGCCGCGCTCAGCGCATTGCTTTCAGAGCGGGCCGCCGTGGCCGCGGTTGTGGAGGAGGAGACGGCGCAGGTGCGCGCCAGGCGCTCCCAGTTGTCGGGCATCGTTGAGAAGCGCTCGCGCCTCGAGGTGCACCTGAGCCAGTGGGAGATGAAGGGCAATCTTGTGGAGGAGCACATCCGCAAGCGCTACCAGATTGAACTCAAAGATTTTCAGAAGGACTATTACACCCTCAAGGTGGCCTTCCGGGACGCGCTCAAACGGCCCAAAGGCGGTTCGCAGTCTGCGGGCGAGGGCGAGGCTCCGGTGGCTCCTGTCGAGGCGGTGGCGGCCGAAGGCGGCGAGGAGGGCGTGTCTCAGGAGACGGATTCGTCCGAGCTGGACTGGGCGCGCATCGACGCGCTTGTGCGCGAAATCGACCAGCGCTTGGAGTCCATGGGGCCGGTCAACATGGAGGCCATCCAGGAGTACGAGGAACTCGAGGAACGCCACAACTTCCTGCAGCAACAGAATGCCGACCTGCTCAACTCCAAGACCGAGCTGCTCGAAGTCATCGCAAAAATCAACAACACCACGCGCCAGCTGTTTGCGGAGACCTTCGAGAAGGTTCGGGTCAACTTCCAGGAAATGTTCACCGAGCTCTTCGGCGGCGGGCGCGCGAATCTCGTGCTCACGGACGAAAGCGACCCGCTCGAGAGCGGAATCGAGATCATCGCCAAGCCTCCGGGCAAGCAGCTCCAGAGCATCACCCTGCTTTCGGGCGGTGAAAAAACGATGACGGCCGTTTCCCTGCTGTTCTCCATTTACATGGTCAAGCCGAGCCCGTTCTGCGTGCTGGACGAAATGGACGCGCCTCTGGACGAATCGAACATCAACCGGTTCATCAAGATTCTCGACCGGTTCGTCGGCCAGAGCCAGTTCGTCGTCATTTCGCACAACAAGAAGACGATTGCCCGCGCCGACGCCCTCTACGGAGTCACGATGGAAGAGCACGGCGTTTCCCGGTTGGTCGGAGTCAAGTTCACGCGCCGCGAAGAGAGCCGCCAGGGCTCGGATGTCATCGGCGACGGCAACGCGCAGGCGGTCCCAAGCGTGGCCGAGGCGTTTGGAAAGAGCCCGCGGTTGCACAGCGAGGACACGGCGGCCGAGAAACAGGCATAGGCTGCCCGGTCGCCCAGAGGGGAGGACGCGTGGATTTCTACTCTTCGCGTTTTTCAACTTTCAGGCATGCTGCCTGCATGACCTCCAGAGTTCCCCTAACCGCGTTTAGTCTTTTTGCCGCACTCCTGATGCCGCTTGCCGGCGAGACAGCCGACTGGTCCCGCTGGCGCGGTCCGGCGGACAACGGCAGTACGGCCGCGGGCGGGTTCCCCACAAAGTTCGATGCCTCCACCCTCGTTTGGAAGGCGGAGCTTCCGGGAAAAGGCTGTTCCACCCCCATCGTGGTCGGGCAGCGGATTTACCTGACCGCTCCGGTGGACGGGAAAGATGCCACTCTGGCGTATGACTGGAGCGGCAAAAGCGTCTGGCAGACTTCCTTCGACGCCGAGATTCCCGGCAGGCACCGCAACGGTTCCGGTAGCAATCCTTCGCCCGTCAGCGATGGCAAAGGGCTTTACGTGGCTTTTAAGAGCGGGATGCTGGGAGCGCTCAATCTGGACGGATCCGTCCGGTGGAAGATCAACCTCTCGGAGCGGTTCGGTCCCGTGAATCTGTTTTGGGATTTCGGTTCTTCTCCGGTCCTCACGGAAAAGAATCTGGTGGTGGCCCGGATGCACAACGGGGAATCCTGGATCGCGGCTTTCGACAAGGAGACTGGCGAAATGCGCTGGAAGACGCCCCGGAATTACGAGGTGCCCCGGGAGGTGGACAACGGCTACACGACTCCGCAGGTCATCCAATACGAGGGCAAGGAAGCTCTTTTGAGCTGGGGTTCTGATCATTTGACGATTCACTCGTGTTTCGACGGGGAACTGCTTTGGAGTTGCACGGGATTCAATCCGGATGCGACTCCGCTGTGGCCCGCGGTGGCGTCCCCTGTGTTGGTCGGCGACACTGCCGTTGTTTGCTTCGGTCGCGCAGACAAGGGGGCTCCCCGGTTGCACGGGATCAAGATCGGGGGCAGGGGGGACGCCACCTCGCGGGCGCATCTTTGGAAATCAGAGGAGGTGAGTTCCTTTGTGCCATCTCCGGCTGCCTACAAGGGGCTGGTGTATATTCTGAGCGACCGGGGTGTCGTGGCCTGCGTGGATCCCGCGACGGGAAGCAAGGTCTGGAGCGCGGAGCTGCCGAAGGCGAGCGGGAATTATTACGCTTCGCCTGTCATCGCGGGCGGGCTGTTGTACGCGGCGCGCGAGGATGGCGTTTTGATTGTGGCCAAAATCGAGGGCGGTTTTGAGTTGCTGACGGAAAACAAGCTGGACGACCGCATCATCGCGGGAGTGGTGCCCGCGGGTGGGCGGATGATCGTGCGGGGCAATTCCGGGCTGTATAGCTTTGGCAAATAGCCGGCTCGTTGGGAGCCTTAAAAGGTCAAGGAGCGCCCTCTTCCGATTTTATCAATAAAAACGCTATTGCAGTTCGTGTTGTAAATAATTCATTCCTATCCTTGATGGACGGTTTGGGTTTTTATAGCCTTTAACAATGAACCCCTCGCAACAGGACGCAGTAGACCGCGCGTTTGAAATATTGAGCGAACATTTCGACCATGTGGTGCTGGCAGTCGGTGTCTACAACGAGGACAAGCAATACACCACAGCCGCAAGTTTCACAGGTGGCGTGGCGCCCGCTCTCGGCTTGTGCAAGCTGTATTCCTCCAAGTGGACCAAGGAGCACCTGTGGGGTGCCGATGTTGAGGACTAGCCTTTCCTTCCTGTTACCTTTTTCGAGTGCGCTCCTGAAGGTTGCGAGGAGTTATTCCCGCGGCGGGCTCAGTTGCAGGGGTTCCGCCTCAAAGTCATCGGCAAGCGCTCCTTTGCGCAGGGTGCGTTCGCCGCTTTTAAACCGGTTGTAAAAGTCGCGGGCACTGGCGCCGGCATACGGGTAAGCGTCAAACTCGGCGCCCCGTCCGAGCAGGCGGGGGTCCTCTTGAGCAGTCAGTTCCGCATCCATCTGGCTCTGGAGCGTCTTTTTCAGCGACTCAAACGCCGGGTCCGCTGCTTTGTTTTTCACGCAGTCCGGATCCTTTTCGAGTTCGAAAAGCTCCTCGCCAACCCGGATACCGAAGGCGAGCGCCCAGAACGGGTCGGCGCTGTTTTTACGGTGCGCGTGGAGGATCTCCGTCTTGGTGGGACTGGAGTCACAGTCCAGATAACCGGTTTCAGGATTGCAGCCCGGCCAGCGGTTGGGCTCGTAGTTTTTGGAGAACAGAACCCCATTTTTGACGATGGAGCGGATGGGGTAACCCGTGTCACCCGGCCGGCCGACGTCGTTGCGTTCCCGGCCAAGAAGGACGTGGTCTCTGGCGGGATCGATGCGGCCGGAGCGCTCGGACTGGAGGACCGGAATCAGGCTCCGGCCGGTGGCGGGTTCGAGCCCTGAATCCTTCCAGGACAACCCCGCCACTTCCAGAAAGGTCGGGGCGAGGTCGATCACGCTGGCGTAGTCCTCGACGACGCGCCCTGGGAATTTGATGCCCGCTGGCCAGCGAATCGCCAGGGGAAGATGGTTGGAGATTTCGTATTCCTGGCCTTTTCCGCGGGGGAAAGGCATGCCGTTGTCCGCCATGACGACGATGAGTGTGTTCTCCAACTGGCCCGTCGCCTCCAGAAGGTTCAGCATGCTGAGGAGGTGCTTGTCGAAGTGTTCCACTTCAAAAGCGTAGTCGAGCATATCGTTGCGGATGGCCTCAGTGTCGGGCCAGTAGGCGGGGACCCGGTCGATGTCCGTAAGTTTTTTACCCCCCTTGGCGACGCCCGACCCGTACTCGTAGGCGCGGTGGGGTTCGACTCCTCCGTACCAGAAACACCACGGTTTGGCTTCGGTGTTGGCGGCAAGGAAATCTTCAAAGTTGGCGGCGTAGTCGTTCTTGGCGATTTCGGACGTGGGAGGGGGAGCCGATCTTCTATTGAAGGGGGTGCCGGCCATCTGTCTGGGCTTTCCGGTGGCGTCCATAGCGTCGCCTGGGCCCCATCCCTTCATGGTCATTCCCACAAAATACCCGGCCTGAGTGAGGGCCTCCGGGTAGGTGCGAAATTCAGGTGGAAAAACGGGCCAATGGTTGGCCGCCGCCCCCAGTTGCCAAGGGTTGCGCCCCGTGAGAATGGCGGAGCGCGAAGGAGAGCACTTGGCGGTGGGGGTGTAGAAGCGGTTAAAGAGGACGCCCTCCTTGGCAACGCGGTCAAAGCCGGGCGTCTTGACCCAGGAACAACCATAAGCGCCAGCGTGCCCGAAGGACCAATCGTCCGCGATCGCGACAAGGATATTTGGACGCTGGGAGGACGCCGCACGGATCGCAGGCGAGGCCGCAAAAAGCAGGCCCAGACAAAGGATGGCTCGGGAAAGGGGGCGGCGGGCGGCGGGCATGAGGGGATGAAACCCATTTTCCAAAACAAGGAAAACAGGAAAACGTCAAAAACTGATGTTAAACCGAACGGGGCTTTATCATTTAAAAGCGACTCTTTAATCTCATTTTTGATTCTCCATCCCCCTATGAAAAAGAGCTCACCCGCCGCGACTCCCGCACTAAAACTGTTCCTCGCCCTGATTGTACTGGGAGCCTGCGCCCAGGCTGATGCGTCGCAGAAGCCAAATATCATCGTGATCCTCGCAGACGACCTGGGCTGGAACGAACTGGGGTGCTACGGGCAGAAAAAGATCCGCACTCCGCACCTCGACAGACTTGCGGCTGAGGGCCAGCGTTGGACTCAGTTTTATTCCGGCGCTCCGACGTGCGCTCCGTCCCGGAACGTGCTGCTCACCGGGCGTCATACCGGCGGCGTGAGTGTGCAGGATCTGAAGCGCGTGGATCCGAAGGAGACTCCCAGTGATCTACGCGGCGACTGGCCGATGGCTGCGGACACCTACACGCTGCACCGCGCTTTAGCGGGCTCCGGCTATACAACGGCCGCCTTCGGCAAGTGGGGAATGGGCGAATACGGGACCTCGGGCGCGCCCGACCGGCATGCGGTGGACTATTTCTACGGCTACACAGACCACCGCATGTGCCACACCTTCTATCCGCCGTTTCTCTGGAAGAACGGGGTGCGTCAAACCATCAACGAGCCCGGGATTCCCGGCCACGTGCGGCAACCGGAGGGGACGGTGCTTGCCGAAACCTACCGCGGACAGAAGCACGCCTCGGAAGCGATCCTCGAGGAGGTGCTGGGTTTTGTGGATTCCGCGGCCAAGGCCACGAAACCGTTCTTCATGTACTATTGCCCGCTGGAACCGCACGTGGCGATGCAACCGCCCCAACAGTGGGTGGACGCCTATCCGCAGGAATGGGACTCCGCGCCGTATCGTGGGGAGAATGGCTACCTGCCGCATCCCCGTCCCCGCGCCGCGTATGCCGCGACAATCTCCTTTTTGGACGACCACGTCGGCCAGTTGATGCAAAAGCTCCGCGAGACCGGTGCCGACCGCAATACCTTGGTTGTATTCACCAGCGACAACGGAACCACCCATGACGCGGGCGGAGCGGACCACCGCTTTTTTGATTCGGTCTCCAGTCTGAGGGGACTCAAAGGGCAGTTGCACGAGGGAGGGATCCGTGTGCCGACCATCATCTGGTGGCCGGGCAAGGTGCGGGCCAAGCAGGTCGTCGAGCAGCCGGGCTATTCGGCGGATCTCATGCCGACCTTGTGTGCGCTCACCGGAGCAGAACCCGGCAGGCCTTACGGGGAAAATTTGTTGCCTGTAGTCCTGGGCGAGAAGCAGACGCTGGATGCCCGCAAGCCGATGGTCTGGACGGGCGGTGCCTACGGAGGGCAGGTGGCCGTGCGTATGGGCGCGATGAAGGCCATTCGCCGCCAGATGTTCAAAGGGGTCAAGGGCGGCCCCCTCGACTGGGAGGTGTATGATCTGGCGGCCGACCTGGAGGAGAAAACCGACCTCTCGGCGACGCGGCGTGATGTGGTTCAAGCCGCCGAAGCCGTGTTGAAAAAGGAGTACGCGCATTCGGAGAATTTCCGCGAGCTCGCCCTTTTTGCGCCTGAGACCGGCCTGAAGTGAGCCGCACGGGCGCGGTGATGTGCTTTTCCAAAATGGAAAGATCTTATAAGTGACACCTGTATGTACCGCCTAGACCGCTCGCTTTCTCTCTCCCGTCGCCAGTTTCTCATAAGCTCGGCTCTCGCCTCATTGGGGCCGGGGCTTCGTGCACAGGAGCAGTCTGCCTACCCTCCGGCGCGGCAGATCACAAAGGCGCCGGGTTTTCACTGGTTTGGCTACTACGACAAACACCAGTTCTCGCCGGACAACCGCTTTGTTCTAAGCAACAAAGTTTCCTTTGAGCACCGTTCGCCTGCAGCGGATGACACGATTGAGGTCGGCATGGTGGATTTGCAGGACGGCGACAAGTGGATTCCGCTCGGAACCTCCAAGGCGTGGTGCTGGCAGCAGGGGTGCATGCTCCAGTGGATTCCGGGAACGGAATCCCATGTGATTTGGAACGACAGGGAAGGGGATCAGTTTGTCAGCCATGTTCTGGACGTGAAAACAGGGGCGAAACGCACGTTGCCCTCTGCCGTATACTCAGTCAGCCCCAATGGCAGAGAGGCGGTTTCTTGCGATTTCGCCCGGATTGCGGATTGTCGTCCCGGTTACGGGTATGCGGGGTCGAAGGATCGCTTTTTCTCCGAGATGGCGCCCGAAGGCAGCGGGGTCACCCATGTGAATTTGGAGACGGGCGAGGTGAAGCTCATCATCAGCCACAAGCAGCTGGCCAGTCTGGGCGAGGTCCTGGAAAACCGACCCGACTCGAAGCACCACGCCTACCACTTGCTGTGGTCGCCGGACGGGAAGCGCTTCATTCTGCTCCACCGCTGGACTCAGCCCGGAGGAAAACATCTCACGCGCCTCATCACTGCCGCGGGGGACGGTTCCGATTTGCGGATCGTGATTCCCAACGGCTGGGCCTCGCACTTTATCTGGAGGGACCCCACCCACATCCTCTCGCAGGCGAAGGGGTGGCTCGGAAATGAGAACTGGGGCGACTTTCTTTTCGAAGACCGCGACTCTGGCGTCGTCGAGGAGATCGGCCGGGATGTCCTCGATTCGGGGGGGCACCTGACCTATCTGCGGGGGAATCGTTGGATTCTGAACGACACGTATCCGAAGGGACCGAGGAGGGTGCAGACGCCTCATCTCTACGAGATCGCCTCGGGTAGAAGGATCGATCTGGGGCAGTTTGAATGCCCACGGGAATACGCCGGGGAATGGCGGGTGGACAACCATCCGAGGCTCAGTCGCGACGAGCGCACCGTCTGCATCGATTCCCCGCATGGCGGCCAGGGGCGGCAGTTACATGTCATCGACATCGCTTCAGTGAGCTGAACCGCAGATGGAATATCGGGATCCAGCAACGGCGTTTGCGCTGGGTTCCTAAAAACAGCGAGGTTGTCACCGCCACCGGGATTCCGCTTTTCAGGCGGAGCCACATGGCGTGTGGCAACCTCATTTCACCATCAGGAGTCAGACGGGTCGCCTAGAACTGGATGGAGTAACTGGCGCGGACTTCGTGCGAGGCTTTCAGGTTGTTTCCGCCCGAGAACTCGCCGCCAGCTCCGAGCAGTAGCGCAGCCCTGCGCCAGCGCGCGCTGCCGTCGACCCGAAGGCGTCAGCTTCCACGCTAGAGGGCTTGGGGGGTGGCTAGCTGTGACTCAGCGTGTGCCAGCCTTGCCAAGCCATGTAGCTGGCAATGATCACGAGCACAATACACGAAATATATGGGGCGCGTCGCATGACCTCGCCGAAACCACGGAACTTTCTCTGGGCGTGATGCACGCTCCATGCGGCGAGTGCGCCAGTGGCCACCATCGTGAGCGCAAGGCCGAAGCTAAAGGAGGCGACCAGCGTGAATCCGAGGGCGATGCGCTTAATTTGGAGACAGATAAGCAACACGCTGAAAGCCGCCGGACACGGCATCAAGCCGCCGGTGATCCCGAATATCACGATTTGCGATGTCGTTAACTTTCGCCCAGCAAAGCGTTGCGCAATCTCGTTGGCGTGGGCGCGCTCGTGGGCATCCTGATACTCACCAGCATCACCCTCGATGCGTGGAGCCTTGCCTTCGCGAAACTCGATGCGCACGACCTGTTTCGAAGCAGAATCGTTCAATGTCAGCAGCACGTCAAACTCGTGCGGCTCCGGAATCTCATCGGTGGACTCGAAACAGCCGTCCTTTGCTCCGAAAGCAAAGGTCTGTTTTGAACCGTCAAGACGAACCGTCTCGAGAGCAAAGTCCGAAGCAGTGCGTTTTTCACCGATGAACGCGAGTCGGAACACCGGCGGGGTATCCTTTTCAAAAATCGAAAGTTGAACGCTTCCGTGGCCAGCTGGCACGAGCACACTCTCATCGTGATGGTGGTGATGATTATGAGTGTGCTCACCATGTTCATGGTCGTGCTCGCTAGAGTGCTCCCGATAGTGCGCATGCGCCTCTGCGATCTCACGCCGAGTGCGCAGAAACATCCACGTGGCGAGCGCGAGGATGCTGAAGGCCGAGCCAATTTGGAGGTATGGCTCGACGCTCTCGACATTCCATTGATTTCCAAAATGGAGCGCCAGAGCTGCCAGCAACCAAATGATCAAGGAGTGCGAAATCGCCGCGGATAGGCCTAGCAGAACCGCCTGCGCGATTGTGCCTCGGATCGCGAGGATGAATGCGGCCATCATGGTCTTTGAGTGACCTGGCTCGAGTCCGTGCAAGGCTCCCAACAAAATGGCGGACGGAATGAAGAGCCACAGGCTCATGCTCCCGGTTTGCAGTGCGTGGACAAGGTCGAGCATAAATTAGCGTAGGTAGCGTTTGATGACTTCAATCAGTTCCTCGGCTGCGTGGGCGGCTTCGGCATCGGGCGGGATGTCCTGTGGGAGGACATGATTGCGGACATGGCCTTCAAGGATCTCGGCCATCAGTGAGTTCATCGCGCCTCGGCATGCCGCGAGCGTGAGGAGCACTTCGCCGCACTCACGTGATTCTTCGATGGCCTTTTCCACGCCGTTGAGCTGCCCGCGGATACGTTTGATGCGGTCGAGAAGTTTCTTTTTATCACGGGCAGTGTGAGCCATATATTTATATACCATACAGGGGTATGATATATTAGCGAACTCATTTGATCCTGAATCTGAACATATTTAAAATGCTAATTATGAACGGATGGCGCGCCTGCACCTCCCATCTCAACGTTTCCTCCGCGGAGGGCCTGCTCCAGAAAGGCACAGGAAAATCAGTCTCAACCAACCGCTGGAAAATTAAGATCAAGCGGCACCTCCGCATTCTCGTCTGATTGATCCCGGTGGGACGCCGTCAGAAGTGCAGGAGATCTTGTGCCTCCAAAAGTCTCGATCCAGGAAGTCATCCTGGATCTGAGCCGAAAAACTCAGGAAAGCGTTGGCACGGACAGCGGTCCCTGGGGAAGAATCGCGACCCGCAGGGGCTTGGCGCTTTCCCGGGCGAGGCGCGTCAGTGTTTGCTCAATGCTGTCGCAATGCTCCGTGCGCGTGAACTGGCGGTCTGCCTGGGAGAGCTCGGAGTACAAAAGCACCCGCGCCTTTTCGAGACATTGCAGCAGGGTCTGAACCTGCCACTGGTCGTGCCGGGTGGATCGGCTGCATTGAATGGCGAAGTGCAGGTCGGCGTCCGTGCGGGGGTCCGCCAAGATGGTGGAGAAGTCGCCCTCCGGCGGGAGCCCGAGATTGCAGCGGCTCGCAATGAGGATCACGCCGCCTTTTTCCACAATGCGCGCCGCGGCGGAGATGCCTTTCACGGTTTGGTAAAAATTCTGGTCCAGCGGATACCCCGAGTTGGTGGTGACCACCACCGGGTAACGGTGCTTCACATTGATGGCGGTTTCGGCGTGAGCGGCCGCGCACCCGGCGTCGTGGGCGCGGGCGACGTCCCCAGCGTAAAATCCGGTGATGCGCTTCGCCGGATCGAGCGTCACGTTTACAATAAAGTGCGGCGGACAGAACGCCGTCATTTCGCGCGTGAGCTGCTGGAGGGGGTTGGTGGTGATTTCAGTCCAGGTGGCGCTCGGCTGTGCGATCAGGGCCGCGCGGTGGAAGTGGCGCACGGTTTCCAAGCCCGCGATTCCCGGGATGACAGCCTTGGAGCCGCCGGAAAAGCCCGCGTAAAAATGGGGTTCAATAAAGCCCGTCGCCAGCCGGAGATCGGCTTCCACCCAAAGCCGGTTCATCCAGCATTCGCCGCCGCAGGAGGATTTTCCCAAGAATACGAGCCCTGGGATGTCTTCGCAGTTGTGGTTGATGACCCGGAAGCGCGTGGCGGCGTCGCCGAGCATTTTTTCGAGTTCCTCGGGGGTGGAACCCCGGTGGGTTCCCGTCCCCACAAGCACCGTGATGCAGTGGTCGGGCACGCCGATTTCAGCCGCCAGCCAGGGAACCAGCAACCGGTCCGGAACCGGACGGGTGTGGTCGGCGATGACGATCGTCACTAGGGGCAGGCGGCCCGCTGAGCGTGCACCTGCAAGGGCGTCCTTGGACGCCTCCGCCAGCGCCTTGCCCCCGTGCGGTTCGCGGACAGCCGCTAAAAACGCGGCCTTCGGGTCGGGCAGGGGAACGGGGGCGCGTGGAAGCAGGATGTCGGCCTCCACCCCGGGGATATTCAGGGGGACTTCGATGCCCGATTCGCCGTAAGGCAGCCTCGCTGATTTCATCCGGGAAAATTAGCAGAAGAGGGCGGCGCTTTCAGTAAAATCGCAGTTCGTCCCGGGAGCCTTCCTCGAAGTATTCCCGGGGGCGCACCGCTCGGCTTATCGCCCCCCCACCCAGGACACCGCGTTTTTGAGCAGAGTCTGGTAGGCGGGATTGGTATGCGCCTCCTCAGCGTGACCTAGGGAGATTCCGACAATCCGCGCCTTCGGATCCTTGACCACCCAGACGGCAGGATACGGCTGCTGCGTTTGCGCCTCGGGCTCGGTTTCCGCGAGGACTTCCACCGGGGTGCCTGCGTCCAGAATGGTGCGGTAATGTTCGTCGTTGATTTTGAATTCACCCGCGACGCCGGCCATCACGGGATGGGCGGACTGCTTATTAAACACGGTGAACACTCCCTTGCCGTGCCCCCGGGTGCCGCCCCCCACAAACCGTCGGTTATAACCCGAAACCGGCGCCCAATTGTACCAGACGCCCGCGTGCACCACCACGATCCCACGCCCCGAATCGGCGAACAGATTCAGCGGTTGTTGGAACTCCGGTGTGCCAAAGGAGGCGTGGTTTGCGCTGAGGACAATCACGTCGGCGTTTGGCATCAGGGCGACCGCCTCCTCGGCGTTGGACGTATAGGCAGCCACGACCTTGCCCCCGGCCGTGAGCGTCTGCGCGTCCACGGTGTGGAAAAATCGTTCGAAGTCGTGCGAACTGCCCCCTCCAATGAGCAGCGCGCGGAGCACTCCGGGTGCTGACTGTGCGGGGAGGGTCTCGCCGGACTTCGGCAGTTCCTTGGGCGGGGCGGGTTTCGGGGCGAGGGTCGCGGGAGCTGCAGAGTTGGAGACCGTACGAGCCTTCGGGGCCTCGTTGTCGGCGGTGATGGCCAGCGTGGTCGGCGACATCCCGTTCTTGTAGCTCTCCAAAAAGAGCGTCTTGATCGGGGCACGGCTCTGAACCGGGAGCGAAAAATAGCGCACATGGTGCTGCTTGGTGATTCCGCTGACCCGCTTGGAGCCGGGCACCTCGAAACCGCTGTTGTAGTCAATGAACACGTCGCCGCTGTAGAGCTCCTCGACCTGCTTCTGGCCGTCCGCATGCACCAGGGTCACCTTCATCGCCGGCTGCCTGGAATCTGGGCCGCCGCCCCATCCCGCCACGCCGCTTAGAAAATGCAGGTTCCCCGCGGCGAACCCAACGGGGATTTCCACCTTCTGGGGCAGGGTCGATGCGTAGGATCCGGAGTCCCGGTTCTGCAAAACGATGACGTTTCCACCGGTCAGCGTGGTCGCGGGATCCGGCAGCGAAAAGGGGACCTTTTCTGCCTCGACGATGCCGAACTTCACGGGGTGGATCGTGTCGCCCTTGGCTGCGCGATTCTGGTAGAGGCCGCCGGTCGTGTCCGTCGTGAAGGCGTTGCCCAAATTGAGCGCGCGGAACTTGGAGTTTCCTCCCTTCAAATAGGCGAAAAGGTTGCGCAGTCCGTCGGCGCCGAGGGCCTCGAATCCTTCAGGCATCAGGGACTGGGGCACCTCCTGGCGGGTTTTGATGTCTGCAATCGCGATTTCCTGGGCGATGCCGCCCGCCTGCTTGAGCTGGAGGGAACGGTCGTTCTCCCGGGCGATCAGGCCGACGGCGAAACTGCCGTTTTTAAGGGCGATATTCCAGGTGCGGTGTTCGTTGTCCACCACGCGGCTCGGGTCGATGATATGCACCAGCATTTCGTGCGTGCCGTGGACTCCGATCCCGTCGAGCACGGGGCCGATTTCCATACCGTTTCCATTGAAGCGGTGGCAGGTGGCGCAGGCGGACGTAAACAATTGTTTACCTTTTTCCGCGTCCCCCGAGCCCGACTCGATCTCGGGTTCGAGTTTCTCGATCAGAGTGTTCTTGGCCGGATTCGTCCCGCTTCCCAGAGTATTGATGACCGCGAGCGCCCGCTTCGCGGTGGGCTGGTCGGGGTGCAGGCGCAGCTTGCTCAGGCGCGCCGGACCGAGCAGGGTGACTTTCAATGTCTGCTTCTCCAGAGCATCCAGCACGGCGTTCGCCCATTCCGTCCGTCCGGTTAACGCGTCAAAGAGGGCGTTCTGGCTGAGGGCGGGCAGTTCGGGAAGCAGTTCGGTGAGGGATTTCCCAAGGGATGCGTCACCGCTCTGGGCGAACTGGCGGACCATTTCCACCGACAGGGCGTCGTCCTTGTTGCTGCGGAGCAGGGCGAGCATCGCCGTCTGGGCGGACGCATCCCCCGTGCGCAGCAGTCCCCGGATGATGAGGGAGCGGACCGCCGCAGTTTGGGCGGCGTCCCCCGTTTTCTCGAGGAGGGCGGAGATGCGCGCTGCGACCTGGGGCGCGAGACGTTCGCCTCCCCAGGCTTTTGCCAGAGGAAGTACGCTTGCCGAAAGGCCGGTGTCCTGCGAGGCGAGCAGTTTTTCAAGCGCGGGGAGCACCGCCGGAGCCGGTTTCGCTTTCGACAAGTCCCCGCCGGCGATCCCGTCGAGGATGGTTTGTGCCAGAGGAATCGCCACGGGGGTGGCTTTCGCCGCGGCCGAAATCACGTTCGCCACGGTTTGCGGGGTTTCGGATTCCGCAAGGGAGCTTGAGAGGGTGGACGCCAGGTCGAGCAGCGCGTTGCTGGGAGGTTCAGCTGAGGCGAGCGCGGCCTGGAGCACCGGACCGGCGTTGGAGGCGGTGGCAGCTATGGCGGCAGTGCGGGACCAGGCGTCCTCAAACCCGGGCAGGGCCGAAAGAAGCGCCTTCGCAGAATCCGGGCTGAGGAGGCTGGACGCCATGGCGCGCAGGGTGGTCAGGCGCACGCGCGGATCGGCGTCATTCAAGAGGGGCGCGACGTTGGCGGTGTTTTTTGCCCCGAGGGACTCCACTGCGAGAAGGGCGGCTTTGCGCACGGAGGCATCAGGGCTGGCAAACGCGCTTTGGAGCGTGTCCGCGTTGAGCTGACCGAGGCGTTCCAGCGCCCACAATGCGAGGATGCGGGCTGGCGCGAACGTCTCGCCCGCGGCCATCGTTTGGAGGCTTGGGAGGGCCGACTTTGCTCCGGGGTGGCCCATCAGGAGGCGGTGGGCGGTGAAGCGGACGCCTTTGTTTGGGTGCTTGAAGGCGCCGGCGAGTTCGGTGGGGGAGGCGTTTTCCAAATCCGGGACGGCGAGCAGTTTTGCCGAATCGTGCTGGATGCGGTAAATGCGGCCGAAATAGTGCTCGCGGTCGGGACGTACGCTGGCGCTGGCGGCGCTGTGCTGGGGGCCGCGGGTGTCGCTATGGGCGACGATCGGGTTGTAGAAGTCCAGCACGTACATGGCGCCGTCCGGCCCGAACTGGATGTCGATTGGGAAAAACCAGAAGTCCTGCGAGCGCAGGAACTCGGCGTTTTGGCGCACCATTTCACCCGTGAAGGTGGAGGAGGCAGGCACCAGCTTTTCGTGGTGGATGATGTCCAGGATGGGTTCGGTGCAGAACACGCCGTTGGACCATTCGGCCGGCCAGCCGCCGCCCTCGTTCACCGTGCTCGCACACGAAGAACTGTAGCCGCCGACCACGTCGATCTGCATGAAGGGACCGCGGTCGGGCATGTCGCTGCGCACCACTTTGCGCTGTTCAATGACGCTCGCGGCGCCCGCCTTCAGGTCGCGCGAGGTGCCCTTGCGCAGGATCCATTCCGGCAGGACTACGTGCTGGACGGGATTGCCGCTGGTCGCCTGGTTGAAGAAGAGTTCGCCGTCGCTCGTGACCTCGGCTCCGAAACCGTTGCCGCCTTTGGAGCTGACCTGCTCGATGGCCGAACCATCCGGTTTGAACCGGAACATGCCGGAACTGAGCTGAGCTTTGACCGCCGGATTAGAGACCGATTCCACAGCAGGACCGCTCCCTGTGTTTGCGTAAATCCAGCCGTCCGGGGCGGCGATGAAATGGTTTGCGACAAAGTGGGTGTCCCTGGGGGTGAATCCCGTATACAGGCGCTCGACCTTCTGGGCTTTGCCTTCTCCGTGGATGAATACAATGTCCGGTTGAGCCACCGCGATCACGCCGTCGCCGTACAGGCAGAAGCCGGTGAGCAATTCGAGTCCCTCGTGGAAGACCGTTTTTTTGGTAAACTGTCCGCCGGCATCGGGAGCGCTCAGGATGCTGATCCGGTCCGTCGCCGGTCGGTCGTAATTGTCGGGCTTGAGCACGCCGGTTTCCTTCCAGGTCTCGGCAACGAGGGGGCGGCGGCCGTTCGGGTATTCCGGGGTTTCAGCGACCCAGAGGCGGCCCTTGGCATCCCACTGCATGGCGATGGGTTTGTTGATGAGCGGTTCGCTGGCGACGACTGACGCCTTAAAACCGGGGTGGATCTCGAAGCCTTTGACGGTGTCGGCCGCAGTCCGTGGTCCGCCGCTCGGGTAGCGCAGGGTCGCGATGTCGGGGGGCGCACAGAAGGCGTCCACGCTTGTCTGCCTGCCCGTCCATGCAATGGCTCTCAGAAGAAAACTCCGAATACTGGGGTGGTGGAGGCTTCGGGTTTGACTGGGGAGAAGCACGAAAGCGCGGTGTTTGTCCGGCGCTTCAAAAGTCCACATTTGGGGCTGCAGGTCGTAGACGTTGGCGCGGTCGAGTTTCTCGGGCGAACGCGGGTCGATGCGCTTGGAGGTCACCTTCGGGGTGAAGGCGGAGGCGAGCACCTGGATGGATGGCTCCCGGTTCAGGTCGTACCAGGTCTCGTCCTCGAGATCGAAGGGGGAGGCGTTCTGGGTGATCGGATGGCCGTCCGTGACTGCGTAAAGCATCAGTTTGTTGGCGAACTTGCGGCTTTGCTCGGTCCACGCCCCTCCGGCGATGTCTTTCATCCAGTCGCCTCCGTCGAGCGCTCCTCCGAGCGCAACGACACCGCCTCCGCGTTTGGCAAACTTCTCGAGAGCTTCCCTCGGTGCGTTGCCGAACGCCTTGAGGCTGGTTCCGGCGAGCACCACGACCTGCGCTTTGTCCCATTGAGCAGAGTTCGGGAATCCCTCCACGGCTTCGAGGGCGGCTCCGTTCTTTTCCAAAAGCGGCGCGATTTCAGCGGCCAGCGCCTTGGCGCTTGCGGAGCCCGCGTCAGGGAGGAGGACCTGCAGGGGGGCGGACAGTGCGCTAAAACAGCCGAGACCGAGGCTAGCGAGAAAGAGAGGGAGGGGGTTCATAGTGTGCAAAACGGGAGGGAAGGGGGCAGGGGAAAGACTGGCGAAGGCTGTGAATGCTGCCAGAGACGACCCGGGATGGCGCGCAGGATTGTGAGCGGACGGATGTCCCGGAACCACCTGAACGTATCCAAAAGACACATTCCACGCAGGGGATGGAGTGAAGAGGTTTCTTCAAAAGCCGGGGACAATCTGCTCAGCAAAGAACTTGCCGGATGCGAGTGCCACGCTGAACAAGGCGCCACGGCTGCGCGGCGAGCCTTACGGAACCCTGTTTAGAAACTTCAGATCACGCTTCAGGAAATGGCGCAACGCGGTCTTTTTGTCGGGAAATTCTGCGTAAAGAAGAGTGACCGTCCGTCCTCCAATTTGGTCGGATTCACCGACCAACGTGGGGTACCAGACATTGCCGTCCTCAGAAGGTTTCTAGAGGAGTTGTTTGGGGTCCGTTCGAGTGACGGCTTGGGTTCGTTTTCTAAGTCCCAAACCACGCCGACATCCGAAGAAGGGGTATGAAAGGAGTGAAGTGGTCCATGCAACAGGTCACTGCTTGGACAACGCCCCGTTTACAGAGCGGGGCATTCCCGGGAGATGTCGCTGCCCCACCAAGGGAAGGCGCCATCGGCGGTGCAGCTCGTAATCAGGAAAACCCCGAGCACAGCTCAGGGACTTTCCGCAGACGCAGGCTGCGGGTCCTTCTCATAGGCCACCAGTTCCAGGTAGGATCCGAGGGACAAGCAAAGGCCTGTGCGCTTTCGAAATTTGAAGACCTGGACCTTTATGTCCTGACTCCCGAGCGCTACAGGGAGGAGGGATCACGTTGGAGGTATCCCGAGGTACCGGGTGAGGCCTCATTTCATTTTGGAGTCGCGGCAGTCAGCCTTGCTTGGGGCGGTCCGGCAAAGTGGTATCTGCAGTGGTATCGCAATCTTGCAGAGACCTTAAAAAGCCTGCGCCCGGATGTCGTGGACCTCTGGGAGGAACCTTGGAGTTTGCTGAGTGCCCAAGTGTTATTTCTTCGAAACACGCTTCTGCCCGGGACACGGGTCATTAGTGAGACAGAACAGAATATCTTCAAGAACCTGCCGCCGCCGTTCGAGTGGTTTCGGTCATTCACATTTCAGCACGCTGATTTTCTTGTCGGCAGGAATGCGGAGTCGCTCCAGGTTGCCAGGAGAAAGAGGTTCAACGGCCCTTCGAAAGTCGTCGGAAACGGGGTTGATGTGGGGTTGTTCTGCAGGCGGGACCGCGCAGAATGCCGGGCACGCTTTGGGATGTCTGGTTTTTGTATCGGCTATGCCGGGAGGCTGGTTCCTGAAAAGGGACTGGAAGTCCTGTTGGCCGCCTTCCGCGAATTAAAAAAACCGTGTTCTCTTTGGTTGAGCGGAGACGGCGGGATGCGGAAACGTTTATTGACTGAACCCGGCGTGTCATGGGCGGGAGCGGTTTCAAGGAGCGAACTTCCTGCTTTTTATAACGCCGTCGACGTTCTGGTTCTCCCGTCCCTGACGACCTCCAATTGGAAGGAGCAATTCGGACGCGTGATCGTCGAAGCGCAGGCCTGCGGCACGCCGGTGGTGGGTTCGGACTCCGGAGCCATCCCCGAAGTGATCGGAGGCAAGGGGCTTGTTTTCCCTGAAGGGGATTCGGGCGCGCTTGCAGACTGTTTGCAAAAACTCAGGAACAACCCAGCGCTTTCCAGTGAACTCAGTCTAGCGGGAGGGAGGCATGCGGCGGAGCGTTACAGCTGGGAGGCGATCGCTGCCGAGATGCGTGAGATTTACCTGGGTTTGGCAGAACGGAAAACGCGGAACGAGGGACAATCGTGATAGCGGACACAACGATGCACTGCGTCACTCCTCCAATTTCAAACGACCAAATCCTTCCAGAAAACCACACAGCGATGCACACACAACAAGTGGTCTGCCTGGTGAATCACGCGGGAGAAACAGGCGGGGCTGAATTTGCCCTAGAGCGCCTTTTGAGATCCTTGGACCGCAACGCTTGGCATCCGGTCGTGGTTTTTGGAGAGGAGGGCCCGGCGGTTGACCTCGTCCGGCGCCTGAGCGTTGAAACTTATGTGATCCCGTTGGGGGAGAAAATGGGGAAGGTTCGCAGAGAGTCCCTGCAAGGATTCCTGCTCTGGCAATGGAAACACGCGTTTCACGCGGTGGCCTACATTTTAAAACTCAGGACATTTTTCCGGAGGCGTGCGGTTGCCATCGTGCACACCAATTCCATGAAAGCCCATGTGCTCGGAGGATTGGCCGCAAAACTGGCCGGTCTTCCCCTGGTCTGGCACCTCAGAGACTCCCTTCACCCCTCCAGTCTGCCGCAGTCAGCCGTCACTCTGATGCAATGGTTCGCCAGGGTGCTTCCGGACAGGTTGGTTTGCGTCTCCAAAAGCGTGGCAAAGCACGCCCTTGGCCAAAGCAGAATGCATCTTGCTCGAATCGTTTACGACGGATTAAACGCCGACTGTTTTGACCTTTCACCGCCCCTGGACGCGCCCACCGGGCCGAGTGAGTCCGGTGTTTGGACTGTTGGAATCGCCGGCAGGCTGTGTGCGTGGAAGGGGCAGCATCTGTTTTTGGAGGCGGCGGCAAAACTTGTGGCCCAAGGAGAAAAGATCCGGTTTGAAATCATCGGCGGCCCCCTTTTCGGGCAGGAGGCCTACGCCGACCGGTTGAAACACCTGGTGGAGTCCTGCGCGCTAACGGAGCACGTCACATTCACTGGTTTTGTAAACGATGTGCCCCGTCGGATCCGGCGCTGGGACATTCTGGTGCACGCAAGCACGGCGCCTGATCCGTGTCCGAACGTGGTGCTGGAGGCGATGGCGGCCGGTGTTCCTGTGGTCGGAGCGGATTCAGGAGGAGTTCCCGAGATCTTGGACGAAGGCCGCTGCGGGATGCTTTTCGAACCGGACAATCCTGACGCTTTGAGCGACTGCATCCGAGCCCTTTTACACGATGAAACAGAGCGCCAACGCATTGCCAGGGACGCTCGGATGCGCGCAGAGAAGCTTTTCAGAACGGAGAGGGTGGCGCGTTCCGTAGAAGGAGAATGGAGGCAACTGCTGCCGGCCGAATCGGCGGCCACGCCCTACTGGAAGTGGATTGAAGAGGGATTTCCCGATGAAATGAAAAACTGATTCCAGACAATGACAAATGCGGTGGGAAAACACCTGAAAGCAGTACAAGAGGAGGGCGGTGGCGTTGCTCATTTGATCGAGCCGATCGATAAGGCGGGAAGCGAAGGGGAATCCCCGGGAGGCTTTGAAGGCGTGCGCGTGGCGATCGTGCACGATTGGCTGGCCGAGATTGGAGGCGCGGAAAAAGTGTTGGCTGAGTTGCTGGAAATATTTCCGAACGCCGCTTTGTTCTCTCTTATAGACACTATTCCCCGCTCCGAACGCGGCTTCCTGGCAGGCAAAACGGTACAGACCACGTTTTTGCAAAAAATTCCGGGTGTTAAGAAACTATACCGGGCGCTCCTTCCTCTGATGCCGCTGGCGGTGGAGCATCTCGATGTTTCTGGCTACGAGTTGATTATCTCAAGCTCCCACGCGGTTGCAAAAGGGTTGATCACTGGTCCGGATCAACTCCACCTGTGTTACTGTCATTCGCCCGTGCGCTACGCATGGGACATGCAGGAACTGTACCTTCGCCAGACTGGATGCAGCAGGGGAATCGCCGGGATTTTTGCAAGAGCCCTGCTTCACTACATTCGAATTTGGGACAGTCGCACTCCAAACGGGGTGGATGCTTTCGCCGCGAACTCGCACTTCGTGGCCAGGAGAATTTGGAAGGTGTACCGGCGAAAGTGCCGGGTGATCTACCCGCCGGTGGATTGCAGCCATGTTCCTGCTAGCAATCAAACTAGGGAGAACTACGTCAGTCTGGGGCGGATTGTCCCCTACAAGCGGGTGGATCTCCTTGTGGAAACCTTTCGCCAGATGCCAGACCGAACACTGCACGTCATCGGAGACGGACCGGACAGACGTCATTTAGAAAAAAACAGTCCTCCGAATGTCCGTTTCCTTGGGCGCATCTCGAAAGATCGCGTGATTGAGGAGTTGAGCAGGGCGAGGGCGCTCCTTTTTCCGGGGGAGGAGGACTTTGGGATCGTTCCCGTCGAGGCGCAGTCGGCCGGAATTCCGGTGGTGGCATATTCCAAGGGAGGAGCGTCGGAAACGGTGTTGCCCGGCAAAACAGGTGTTCTTTTTGAAAATCAGTCAGTGGACTCCTTGAGGGAGGCGATTCTGTCGCTTGAAAAGCTCAATTTTGACTCCGCCCTCCTTCGCGGGAATGCAAACCGTTTCGCCCCGGCGGTCTTCCGCAAGTGTCTGCTCAGCTGGGCTGAAGCAGAATGGCGGCGATTCAAAGCGAGAACGGCACCACCCGTTTGATGAAGAGGGGGGCACAGATGATGGACGAGACGGAGGCAAGTCACTCGCCACGCCGAGTGGGAGCAGAGGGGGCGATTGCAGTCTTGTGGACGCTGATGGCAGCTTCCCTGCCTCTGTTTTTTGGAGGCGTCACAGAGACCGGACGTTTGTGGCGGGAAACCCTTTCTTGCGCATGCCTTGCACTTTGGATCATCTCGCTCATCTGCCAGCGAAGACTCCCTCGAACGCCGCGCTCCCTAGCGGTTGCCTGCGGCATCATCGCTGCGATCGGCTGGACCAGCGCATCTAACCCATCCTTCCAATTTCAAGGATATCAAAGCGGTTTCGTGGCATTGACAGATGGGCGTCAGTGGCTGCCGTCAGCCGTCGATTCTCCCACCGGTCTCAAGGCAATGCTGCATTGGACCCTAGTCCTCGCACTTTTACTGATGCTGACGGACTTGTGTTCAAACAACCGCACCCGGTCCCATATTCTCACGGGAATCTTGGCCGGGGGCTTGGTTGTCCTGTCGATTGGCCTCGGGCAGAAACTAGCGGATGCACGGACGGTGCTTGGAACAGGCAGGGGAGCCAATCAACCGTTCTTCAGCACCTTCATCTATCCCGGCGCCGCCGGTGCATATTTGAACATGATCCTCCCGGGATTCTGTGTTGCGGTGACAAAGAAGGGATGGAGCCGAGCCTTGGGGGTAGCGGGTATCGGAGGCATCCTGATATCGTGGCTTTGGAACACCTCCAGGATCAGCACGTTCGTCGGCTGCGTCGCAGTGTGCGGGATGGGTGTCATTTTCCTGGTTGAAAACCGTCGCAGTCTGCCCGCTTTTTCGCTGAGCACCGGGATTCAAATCCTCCGGCGGCATCGGGTGGGGATTGTCGCGTCCATTCTACTTCTGATTCTCGCCTTGTCTGTGTTTCCCATCCCCCCGCAGCTTTCAAAGTGGATGGCTTACTCTCACCAACTGGTCGGCCCCAATCCTCGGTTTGCAGCAATGAAGGTGTGCGTCCAAATCGCAGGAGACTCGGGCTTTTGGGGGATGGGACCGGGAGCGTTCCCCATTGTTTTTCCATTCTACGCAACCCAATCCGAATCCATCGACACTCTCCAAGGATTTTGGAGGCATGCCCATTGCGACTACCTTGAGCTTCTCATCGAATGGGGGTGGATTGGAATCCTTCCGTGGGTCTGGACCGCCGCGTTCATCGCCTTTAGGGCGATCCAAAAAGCCGCGTCGCAACCCCGGCGCTCTTCCGCCAGGGAGTCGATCTGCACGGTCGCGGCCCTGATCATCCTTTCCCTCCACTCGCTGCTGGACTCGCCCCAACATAATCCGAGCGTTCTGATGGTCGCGCTTTTTTGGGCGGCATGCGCCGTGTCGGCACCGCACGAATCGGAGTCAAAACCAGCGGAGGAGGAACCGATCAGGCGGAAGGAGGCACGCAAGCCAGAACCACTTTTCCGCAAGCCCCGGGAAGAGCCTGCAGTTCGGCTGCGGCCTGCGCTTTTTCGAGATCGAAAATGGAACGAACCACCGGTTTCAAAGAACCGTCAGTGAGTCCGGAGAGCATGTCGCTGTGAATACGGGCCAGAACGCCCGAAGGTGCTTGAAGTATCATTGCGCCCCGGATGTCCGCATCGCGAACCATCAGGTCCCTCGGTTGAATCTGCACTGCACCCCGGGACCCTACCACAACAACGCAACCTCCGGAGGCAATCAGGGGAAGATCCCGCCCGAGGTTCACGTTTGCGAGCATTTCCAAAATCACATCCACACCGGCCTTTCCCGAACATTCCAGAATCTCCTGATGGTACCCGGGTTTGTGGTGGTCAAAAACAAAGTCAGCGCCAAGCTTTTTTAAGAGCTCAATTCCCGCCTCGCTGCCTCCCGTCGCAAATACTTTTAAGCCAGCTCTTTTTGCGAGTTGGATTGCGGCTATCCCGACGCCGCCCGTCGCGCCGTGCACCAGCACCGTTTGTCCGCGGCGGGGTGACGCCCTGTGGAACAAGGCGTAGGCCGCAGTCGTGTACGGTATCCCAAGGCAGGCTCCCTCAGCGAAAGTCACCTGCGGTGGCAGCGGGTGGATCTGAGTGGGCAGACACAGGCAAAACTCGGCATACGTTCCTGAAAGGCTTCCAGACAAATACACCCGTTGCCCCTTCCTGTAGCCGCGGACCTTTGATCCTGCGGCCTCAACCACTCCAGCTCCGTCCATCCCCGGTGTGTAGGGCAGGGTAGGGAGGCGCATATAATTGCCCGAGCGGATGTATCCGTCGACAGGGTTTAACCCCGCGGCATAAACGCGCACCAAAAGCTGCTCAGGCCCGGGCTTCAAATCAGGCACTTGCTGCAGCACCAGAACCTCCGGACCGCCAAATTTTTCGACAACAATCGCTCTCATTTATTTCAAAAGCATTGGGAAGCAGAGCGCCTCCTGTGTACTAGTGTTCTCATTATCGCCATGGCAACCTCATCCCACAATCAAGAAGCTACAGCTGCCTCGGGACTCGCGCATGCAGGCGTCATCGACTACCTCGGATTTGACGCCGAAACAGGGGCCGTCTTGCTGGTGATCGCTGAAAAGCGTCCCTGGAATCACCCGGAGGAACAGCTGTTTCAACTTCAGGAAAAGCTGAACGCCTATCTTTCCTTCGTGCTGGATGGTGAAATGTCAGACGCCTACCCACAGTTTGCTGGAAAAACCGTGACGATCCGTCTGGAAACCCAGGAAAAACCTCCCGAAATGTCCTTCGGCTTTCTGGAGCACGTTTTCGATCAGTGCCGCCTTCAGGGAATCATTTTTGAAGTGGTCGTGAAAGAGGCCAGCTGCGGCTGTGGAAAACCCAGTGGAGAATGCTCAACCGGGGCCTGACCCGCACTCACTCCACGACTTCATCTGGTCGCATGGAACCGTTTCGCACCGGTTCTCCTAGCACTGTTTGTGCAGGAAGAGGCGCTTGCTTTCGATTGTTTCAACCACCTCAGCCGGCACCATCGCCTTCCATTTGCCGTCCCCGGCCGCGATCGAGCACAAAACGTCCTTGGGATAAATCGACAGAATCTCGCGATCGGAATTTTCCAGGCCGATGAAAGAGCCCCGTTCTTTCAGATAATCGTAAAGCTTCTGCAGGGTCGGCGGCACGGCCAGATTTTCGATGGTGCGAATCTCCCCGGTCACCTTGTCCAGCGCAGGATACACAAAGAGCTTCAGCTCGTTTTTGAGAAGCCGTCCGAAGGACTCGAGAATCCCTCCGGGAAGCGAGGCGTAAAAGCTCTCGTCAAAGAGATTGAGCAGACGGGTCACCCCGAGAGCTATCCCGATCGGCTCATGGGTCATTCGTGAAAGGAACGCTCCCAGCCGGTAGTATTCCGAGAAATCGGAAACGAGAACAGGCAACCCGCAAGCCGCCAGAACGTCGGCCCGGTCCAGAAAATCCTGGGGATCCACCACCGTCTGGTCCGAAAGTAGGTTGCGCATCGTGATTTCCATCACCGAAATCACAGATTTTCCGGCAACCTCCGGCGAAGCCGAAAACTTCGCCGAGGCGCGACGAAGCATATCCATGTGTACCTTGGTGACGGGGTGAAACGCGCCCCGTTCCACCAAAATCGCCTTTTTGTAAAACGCCTCCGACGGCTGCACCACTTCGCCTTTGGGGCCAAACATGGCAGCACCCGAGAGACCAAGCTGCACGAGCTTGAGGCTCATGAGCCGGTTGTCCACCGCGGTAAACGCCTCGCCGCTGAACTCGATCATATCGATTTCAATCCGACCCACGGAAAGCTGGTCCAGAAGCGAGCGCAGCAGGTGCTCCGGATCGGCATGCAAAAAAGCCGCTCCATAAACCAGGTTCACCCCCACGATCCCGAGAGCCTCAGCTTGCGCGGCATTCTCGACATCGAGCATCCTGACATGAATCAAAATCCGGCTCTGCGGAGCGCGCGGAGCATGCTGAAACGTGATGCCCATCCATCCATGGCACTCCGATCCACCCCTGAAGGACCTGGCCGCCACAGTGTCGGCAAATGCAAAAAAACAGGTGTTTTCACCACGCTTGGCGTCCAAGCGCTCCACGTCCAAGGCAAACTCATGGGCCAGCATCGCCTCCAGTCGGTTGCGGGAAACGTAGCGGTCTCCGTGCCCGTAGATGGCATCGGAAACCGTCATGTCATAGGCGGACATGCTCTTCGCGACGGTCCCGGCAGCTCCGCCAACCCTGAAAAACCAGCGGACGACCTCCTGACCGGCTCCGATCTCGGCGAATGTGCCGTAGAAACGAGGGTCCAAATTCACCTGGAGGGCCTTTTGACGGGTATCGAGTGCGGAGTCTGACATGGGATGGTGTGGGCGGTTTGTGGAAAATGGGGTGAATTCGAATCCCGCGGCCAGCGACTAAGCCGAGGTGGGACCCAAGGGAACAGTCGCATCGGATAGACTGGCCGCCATAAAAAATCGAGACCGTAAAATGGACCGCTTCATTATTTGCCGGCGGGTCGGATCCGACCCAAGTGGAGCCCAACGGTCGGTGAGCCTCCAGACCGCAGAACCGGGAAGGCGCTGAGGACGGTGAAGGGACCGAAGGTAGTGCGGTAGCTCGGTACCGCACCGACGTTCCTAGTGGCAATGTGAGGAAGGCCGACGGCACGTGCGTCGTCGGCAGACGGTTTCGAATCCGCCAGGGATCGCTCAAGGACATGCGCCGGATCCCGGCCCCGGGCCGCGCGAAATGGGCCGCGCAGATTGCCCACAAGTTATTCACAGAACCGCAAACCCAACAAAGACAACGCTAAATCAATAACGCAATACAATGTATGTCATATGGAGTTGCGCATAGAGGGGTGATCCCGTAGGATCACAACGCCGTTTCCCCAATCCTGCCACCCCGCCACGGCGCGCTGAAATCATCACCAAACCCTAAATCCGCCCAGGAGCGATGCCTTCGTAGCGTCGCCTTCCCGCCACAAAAATCAGCCCCCCGCTACAGCCAACCGGACTGACACCCATACACGCCCGAGCCCGCAATGGTCACCGGGACGCATTCAGCCCCAGCTGAAAGATTCTTTCCTGCACCGAAATGCTCCCCAAAAAAGCCTACAAAATCAACATGCAGTCCCCGTAACTGTAAAACCTGTACCTCTCCCGGACCGCATCGGCGTACGCCTCCATGATAAGCTCGCGGCCAGCCAGCGCACTGACCAGCATGAGAAGCGTGCTCTTGGGCAAGTGAAAGTTTGTAAGGAGCACGTCCACGCACCCGAACTTGTAGGGAGGATAAATGAAGAGATCCGTCCTTCCCTCAGTCGCCTCCAAGGGCCACCCCATTTTTGCACAGCTCTCCAGAACCCTGGCTGTTGTAGTGCCGATGGCGACGATGCGCGAAGCCGCGTTGATTTTCGACGCCGTTTCAGGCGACAGACAGAACCTCTCCGAGTGCATGGGATGCTCCTGCAGCGTTTCGCTTTGGACGGGCTTGAAGGTGCCGGATCCCACGTGCAATGTTACAAACGCGTGCGGTATGCGCTGCAACAACTCGCTCGTAAAGTGCAGGCCCGCCGTTGGAGCTGCCACGGAGCCGTCGGCACGGGCGTAAACAGTCTGGTAACGTTCCGCATCCTCTGCAGCCGCGCTGCGCCCCATGTACGGAGGAAGAGGAAGCTCGCCGATGCGCTGCAAATCTGGTTCGGAGTCGAACTCGAGCAACCGGTCCCCATCTTCAAAAATCCGGCGGACCACCGCCCTAGTCCCTCCGGAAACAAACTCTGCGCCGACCCGGAGCCTCTTGCCGGGGCGAACCAAGCACCGCCAGCACCTGGGCGATTCTGGCTCCAGGAGGAGCAGCTCCATGCGACCGTCGTCGCTGAAAATTCTCGCAGAAATCACACGCGTGTCATTGAACACGGTCAGGTCCCCCTCCCTGAGGAAGCTCTCAAAGTCGCCGAAGTTGCGATGCTCCCAGCGCCCCTCAGCGCGGTGAACCACTAGCATCCGAGCCTGATCTCTAAAAGTTGGCGGACGCGCCGCAATCAGATCCTCCGGTAGCGAATAGTCGAAGTCAGCAGTTTTCTGGTGCATGAAGGAACCAAGGATCACAAATTTGCTCCAAAAACACTAGCGTTCAACAATCCGAGATATCGTTTCGCGGAGCCCATTCGGGCGAGGTCCTCTCAAATATAAGAAGAACTGTCGTAGAATACCATCCCCTCACACGCTCCCGCAACCGAGCGTGTCCGTTGGGCACCGGAAACGGAGACCTGTCCGAGGCCCGGCATTTTTTGAACAAAGGTAAAGACCGGGGCGAGCTGCACTGCGAACGAACACGCGGACACGGATGCGAAAAAATCGCTTAAAACATTTGCTTTCATTAATTTAATTAAAATTCTGCAGTCCGTTTTTCGATCTGGCGCCAAAACGGCGGGTTCCCTGGCACCCAAATCGCCGCACAAAGATCGGGATTGCTTCCATGGCCGAAGCGACTCAAAGGCCAGCAGCCTTTCCAGCAATCCCGTTTCGGTTTTTTAGATATATGAATGCAGCGTCATGTCCTCTTCTTTTCTTTTACAATATTTAATTAATACAAGTCCGAATGCAGGGATGGGCTTGATGATGCTGTGCTCAATATAAATTATTCGTTCCAAATCGGCCCCTTGATGCATCTGTGTTTTAGTGTTAATTTATCATTAAACGGACCGGATTTTGTTTAGCCGCGGGATTCCATGCCGGTTTGAATCCTCTGGATTGTCGCCATCCGGGGCGTAGCCGGGATTCTGTCCTCAGAGCCGCGGGTAGGCGCTTGGATCGGTACTGCCCGATCGAAGTTCGCAGATTGCGGCGTTTGTTCATTAGTTGCACTAATGCATTTGCCGGCTTCTTCACAGAGGAGGACGCCCCCGTCCAACTTCGGTTTATCCCTGGAAGGATGATGCGCAAATCATTGCTCTTGATAAGTTTAATGAAATATTAAAGCTTCTTTGCAGCCACCCCTCCGAGCAGTGGGCGCCGCCCCGGAAACCTCGGGTGAGCAAGGCGGCGCTTCCCCGGAACATCGGGTTCTGCAGCGAGAAACTGAGGGACAAAACCTTCATGCCTGAATGCGCATGAGTGATTTAGTGGAATTCAAGCAAACGATGCAAACACAAGCAAAGCAGTAGTTTAAATTGACATCTACCGAGGTCGACTTGTGCTATCTGCCGTTCGTTAAGGGGTTAGAAATTTCAGGAGGTCGATTTTTTTTAAATTATTTCTAGCACTTATAGGGCAGTTCTGCTCCCTTTTGAACGAATTCGAACCACACGAGTCAGACTAGGGTCGCGTCTCGTACGGAGCACCGGATGAGCTTAACGATTCTACTTGTACACTTAGTCAGCTTGTCTCTTTAATTCTAACAACCCATTATATACCATGCACCAGTTCCGGACACTCCTATCCAAATTTCTTCGGGAGACTAGCTGGACCCAACAGCACCTTGCCGGTCAACTCGACGCGGATCAGGCGACCGTCTCTCGTTGGCTCAGCGGTCGCGTTCAAATGGGAGGACAGACCCTGAAGAAGTTGCTGACGTTGCTTCCAGATGACCGGAAGAGCGAGCTGCTCGAAGCTTACCTGCGCGACCAGATTCCCTCCGGCTTTGAGTACCTCGTGGAGTTGAATCCGGCGGTCGAGTCCGAGCACAGCCTCAAGCCGAAGGCCTCGGAACTGGCGGAACTGCCGAAGACCATGGACCCCGACCTCCGCAAGAGGTTGGTTTACTTCGCCCAGATCGCAATGGGTTCCCCCGAAGTGAGGAAACTGATCGATGTGGTTTTCAAACTCACAAGCAAAGCGAAACTGTAGGGTCGCGGCTTCCGGGGCTTTTGAGCCGTCCTAGCCTCCCTCGCCGTTCCTCGTACCGCAGTATTCTCAACAGGCCGCCTCCGTTTTTGATGGGGCGGTCTGTTCGCTTTTAGTTGGGTGCTTGTGGCGGATTTCCATCCGGCGTCCCCTGCTATTCTGGTTCCTGCGACGGCAGTTTCCGCCTCTTTGCGGCGCAGAAACCAGTCTCATTAGTCCACGGAGACGCCATCAGCCCCAAGTCATTCTGTGGGCCTTTCAAAGCCCCGGCGGATGCCGCATCACATAGCCTGAGGCGGGCCGTGAGCGCATCGACCACTGCGGCCCGGAAGTGTTGGCCTCGCCATATCCAGTGTCCAGTCGGAGTCCTGCAATGTCGGCAAAAACATGTCCCTTCCTGATATACAGGGTGATGTGCTTTCCCTCCCCTCCCGAGCCGTAGTGGAGAAAGCCCTTTGAATCGCATGGACGGTCCAACAGGCCGCCTGCGATCAAAGCGTAGCTCACCGAGCCAGAGCAGTCATACCCGCCGTCTTCTGTCGATCGGTGGCCTCCTCCGTACTTGTAGGGCAGTCCGACGATTTTATTTCCGCCCTCGATAGCTTTCGCTACCGGTTTGGGAACTCCTTTGGGTGGAAGAGCCTTCCCGGCACACAATGAAGCGGTCCGGTTAGGGCGATACTTGTAGGTCCATCGCTTGGGCGCGGAGTTGCACGAGGCCAGACTCAGAGCTAGGGCTCCGATCAATGATGGGATGAAAAGCGAAAGCCGCGTCTTGTGAGAAGGACGGCAGCGGCAGGCCATTTTAGTAACAAAGGGATGGTTGGATGGACGCACCTGGGGCGGATTGTAAACTTTTGACTAAACGACCGTACTGGTTCGTCTGGCGCTCACTAAAATACTCTTCGCGGAACAATGCACAGTCAATCTGCCGTCGAAGCCGCCTCGAGACCGCAGGGCAGTGTATTCCGCAAGTCACGTTCTTTGTTACGGGTCCCTGTGGATGGCATCTCGAATGTTTGTCTCACCCTAGGCTTCAAGGACACTGTACCGACCAACTCAGAGATTTGATATTTGAGTTTCCCAAGGCCGTCAGGATTGCTCAATCTGGAAGCCATGATCATCCAACCGAAAGTCCGGGGTTTTATTTGCGTCACATCGCATCCCGAGGGGTGCGCGGAACATGTGCGCCAGCAGATGGAATTTGTAAAATCCAAGGGTTCGCTGGCCGGGATGCCCAAGCGGGTATTGGTGTTGGGCGCGTCCACCGGTTACGGACTTGCCTCCCGGATCGTTCCAGCCTTCGCCGGAGGCGCGGCAACGCTCGGCGTGTTTTTTGAACGCGCTTCGGAAAACGGCAAGCCCGCCAGCGCCGGATGGTACAATTCTTGTGCCTTTGAAAAAGCAGCCGCCTCCGCCGGATTGTACGCGAAGAGCATCAACGGCGATGCTTTTTCGGATGAGATCAAAGCCCGGACCGTGTCGATGATTAAGGAAGACTTGGGGCAAGTAGATCTGGTGATTTACAGCCTCGCCTCTCCCCGCCGCACGAACCCAAGGACCGGCCTCACGGTAAAATCCGTTCTAAAGCCGATCGGCGCCCCGTTCACAGCAAAGACGGTCGACACCGACAAGGGTTTGGTGAGCGAAATCACAATCGAGCCCGCATCTGAGGAGGAAATCTCAGACACCGTCACGGTGATGGGCGGAGAGGACTGGGAGATGTGGATGGATGCACTCGCCGAAGGTGGGGTGCTGGCGCCTGGGGCAAAGACGGTCGCCTACTCGTACATTGGGCCGGATTTAACCTGGGCAATTTATCGCAATGGCACGATCGGACGCGCAAAGGAAGATCTGGAATCGACGGCGGGAAGGATTTCCGAAAAATTATCGGCATCCGGCGGGGGAGCTTACGTGTCTGTCAACAAGGCTCTGGTCACGCAGGCCAGCAGCGCCATTCCGGTGGTACCTCTTTACATCTCGCTGCTATATAAAGTCATGAAGGAGAAGGGGCTGCACGAGGGGTGCATCGAGCAGATCCAGCGTCTTTTTGCGGAACACCTGTACAATGGAGCCTCCCCCAAACTCGACGAGGCGGGCCGGATCCGTATCGATGACTGGGAAATGCGCCCGGACATTCAGACGGCGGTCGCGGCCCTCTGGCCGACGGTTTCCTCGGAGAACCTGCCCCAGATTTCGGACATCGCGGGCTACAGGGAGGAGTTTTTGCGTCTTTTTGGATTCGGCCTGCCTGGAGTCGACTACGCCGCCGAAGTGGATCCCGATGTTCCCCTGCCCTCCGCCTGAGGCTGGGAAACCGAGAACCTGCCAGAAACCTGCGCGAAGTCCGGCAGGTCAACCGGCGCAGCAAAGTGGGCCTAACGGGCCCCGTCAGGACAGCAATCGCAAGGCGACTTGCGTACTGGTGTTTGCCTGCACGGTGAGGGCTGCGCCGGATTGCGCCAAAATATTCGCTCGAGACAGCTTGGTCACTTCGGCTGCGACGTCAGTGTCAGTGACGCGACTGTGGACGGACTCCATGGCTGCCTGAGAGATTTCCAGCGAATCGAGCGCGAAATGGAGACTCTGCTGCTCGGCACCGTTCCGGGCGGAAACGAAGGCGAACATGTCGATCATGAACGAAAGCTTGGTGATGTTGGCTCCTGTCATGTCTGTTACTTTGTTGGAAAGGTAATTGCCCCCGGGGGTCCCCCAAAGCTGGTCCAGATCGACCTGACTGATGTCCATCGAACGGGAACCGTCCGCGCTCATCGTAATTTTGAGCTGCTGGGGCGTGGAGTCTATGGTGTAGCCGGTATTGAATGCGATCATCGGCACACCATTAAAAGTCGGAGCCGTCACCCGCTGCGACGGGTCGAGAGATTCAATTCCGTTCCCAGGCCCCACACTCGGGTCGCCCACACCGTCGCGCGAGTTCCCAAAGTTAGTGTCATACTCGTTGAAGAGGTGAGTCCATTCCGACTGGTAACTGGCGATATCTGAGGAGGATTTCGTCGGGTCGGCAGCCTGGGTGGCGAGCTCAAAAAAGCGCTCGACCAGCTTTGCTCCATGCTGGATGACCCCAGCCTGTGTCTGGAGAAAGGACAGGGCGTTCGCGATGTTGTCCTTGATGATTTCGCCTCGTTTGAGTCCCGAAGAGAGGTTGAGCGAAACGCCTGCGCCGCTAGGATCATCTTCAATCCGTTCCACTTTGGATCCCGAGGAAAGCCGCTCCAAGGAGCGCTGCTGGGCCGCCTGCGACTTCAAAAAGCCGAAAGACAGTTGGGAGTTTCCGGTGGAAGAGAGGTTCATGGTACGTGGTTTAAGGTTTTTAACCCGGCTTTCATGACGCAGGGAGAACGCCAGCAAACGTTACTGGAAAATTCGAACTCCGACAACCCTCTAGTCCCCCAGAGGCTCCCTCCTGAAACTTATGAATACTTCGTTCCGAAAAGGTTACAAAATATGCAAAAGGAGCATTGCGCCGACGCTCCCCTCATCTAGGGGCTGCCGACGGCGGTGGCGAGCACTTCCGCCACGCGGGTCAACTCCGACTCCGTGTTGTAAAAATGGGGACTGAACCGGAGGTATTCACGCCCCTCTCGGTCGAACCTCAGCGATGCGACGACCCCTTCGAGTTCGAGCCGTGCGAACACTTTGGAGGCGGGGACCAGAGGGTGCCAGACCGTCAGTATTCCGCTCGAATGAGGACCGTCCAAAGGGCCCACAGCCCTGAATCCAAGAGGCAAAAGAAGGGAGAGCAGAAAGGACCTCAGAGCGCTCACCCTGGCTGCGATGGACTCCACACCTTTGGCGAGCAGCAACTCGAGGGCGGCCTTCATGCCGTAAACCCCCGCTGCATTGAGAACACCCGGCTCATAACGCTGGGCCGTCGCCACGAACTCAACCTTATCCTGGGTCAGAAAACGCGGACTGTTTACGTTCCACGCTCCCAAAAGGGTGGGCCGGACGGTCTCGAAATGACGTTCAGCCACGTAGACGATTCCCATCGCCATGGGCCCCAGCATCCACTTGTGGGCATCAGCGCTCAGCATGTCCACGTGCGCCTTGCAGACATCCAGCGGAAAGACCCCCAGTGTCTGGATGGCATCCAGAGCAAAGAGAATCCCCCGCGCATGCAACAGGCTTCCGATGGCCTCGACATCGAGCCTGTAGCCGCTGAAAAAATGGCAACTGGCCAGCGCCACCAGCCGGGTGCGGGGAGACAGGACTTTCTCGAGCGCCTCGGGAGTGACGGCTCCTGGCTCATCCACCTGCAAACGACGAACAACCACCCCTTTACGCGCGAGCTCCAGCCAGGGGTATACATTCGCGGGATAATCGTCCGCGTAGCACACCACCTCGTCCCCGGCGGACCAGTCAATGCCATTGGCAAAAAGGCTCAGTCCAAGAGAGGTTGGCCCTAGAAGCGCGATCTCCTGCCAGCGCGCGCCGATGAGCGTAGCAGCGAGTTCGCGGGTCGTGCGGAAATCTCGTAGAACGCCAGCGAACTCCTGCGGCATCTCAGCCGACTGCATTGCGTATTCCGCCATCGCCTCTGCAACCCTACGAGGAAGGGCTGTGACCGCGGCGTGCGCTAGAAATATCCGCTCTTTGCAAACCGGAAATGCGTGACGCCGGGCGTTCTCATCCGACTCCGAGGAAGGAGGTTTGCCCGGGATGCTCACGACTTGCGCGCGGCGCGCCCCGCGTCAATAAGCTCCCAGAACTTGCGGTTTCCGGCGAGTTCCGAGTCCTCCGATGGCATGGGAAGCGACGCCCTGAACAAGAAATCGCGGAAAGTGTTGCGGTGCAGCACCCGGTGGATGGTGATACCCTCTGGTACGCGTTCAAAGTAAATACGGTAGTCGCGGACCCTGAAGCGGCAAAGCTTCTTGCCATCCCTTTCAATGACTCCAAACCGTTCTGGATCGGACTTCTCGAGTTCCTCCGGGAGCACTTCGAACTCGGAAAGAAGATCCAGCTGTAATTCGGTAGGTAGCGCAGACATTTCTGCGGCGCTTAGGTCATTAAAAACTACCTGGAACATGAATGGAGAATGAGCCGTGGAATTGAAACGCGGAGGCAGCTATACGCATCTCGCGCCCTTCCACAAGGAAAAGCGCAGCTTGCCCGGTGCTGCAGTGGAGCCGTGCAAATCCCGGAAACGCACCCACGGAGGCAGGCGGGCCTACAAGCCCCAGATTTTCTTCGCCTCCTTAAAGGCCTCTAGAGCGTCTTGGGTGTTGCCCGCCTTTTCGTGAACGAAAGCAATTCCCATCCATGCCTCAGCGGACTTGCTGTTCAATCGAACGGCCTCTTTGAAGGCCTTCAGCGCAGATTCGTCCTGCTCCTCCCGCAACAACTGGCGCCCAGCTTCCAGAGACGCCAGAGCCAGACGCCTAGCCTGTGCGCGGCGGGCTGCAGCGAGCTTTTTCTTCTTGGCCGCCAAGCGGGCTGCGGCTGCAGCCTTCTCGGAGGTGTTCTTGGAACCTGTGGACGCCTTGGAGGCCGTCTTGGCTGCCGAATCCTGAGAGGTCAGAACAACGGGGGACAACCGCTTGGGCTGGCACGCCGCAAACAGAATGGAAATCGAGAGGAGGAGTGAAAGGTTAAGTTTCATCTGGGCGGCTTTACTTTCTACTAAATTCCCAATGCCCACCAACTGCAAATCTAATTTCATCCGCTCGACAAGCCGGCACCCTCGGACAGACAATGCTGGCGTGGGTTCCAATCGTCCATCTTTGGTCAGAAATTTCGCAATCGGCGGACTTGTGTTCGCGGAGATTTACATGATTTTCACGGTTTCCGCCCCCCGCCTTCACGGGGATCCCATTCCGTGGGACGCGCTGATGATGCGGATGGCCGCGCTTGCGGTTCTGTTCGGTCCTTTCGGGCTTGCCTTGGGAACGGGTGTCGGACTGTTGGTAGATGGAGCGGTGCGGAGCCTGAGGAAAAAGCCCTCTAAAGGTTCTGATCATCTCTAAGGTTCCTTAGGTTCGTCGGTTTTAGGTTGTGCTTGCACGGCGCTTCCAACTTAAGATGCCCCTTGCGGTATTAAATCTATGAAACAAACCCTACTCCTTCCCGTCGTGGCAGCCGTTCTCTTCGTTGGCTGCGAACCTCAGAAACCGGCCGAAAAGCCCGCTGAATCGGCCGCCCCCGCAGCTGAAAAGCCCGCAGCACCTGCTCCGGCACCTGCTCCGGCACCTGCTCCGGCACCTGCCCCGGCACCTGCTCCGGCACCTGCTCCGGCACCTGCTCCGGCACCTGCCCCGGCACCCGCTCCGGCACCCGCTCCGGCACCCGCTCCGGCACCCGCTCCGGCAGACAAGTAATTTACAGCCAAAATTTTAATTCAAAAACTCCCGTCGGAGCGCCCCCGCGCCCGGCGGGTTTTTTATTTTAGTGCACCGGCTCTGGAGTCAGACTGAACGTCCCAGTGTCGTAACTTGACGCGTACCGGACTGAGAACTTTTCCCCCGCAATACGCCCGTCATACTTGTACAAACCGCCCCCGACAAAGGACTCCAATTTATGTTCGCCGTAAACCTTGAAGCCTCCGGTTTCGGCGTCCGCGCGCAGCACAACCGGGTAGGCCGTAGTGAACCCGTGCCAGCCGGCTTCAAAGTAAATTTTAAGCTCTCCGCCCCGGGGGGCCTTCACCACCGCCCGCAGACGGCCTCCGGTCCCCCTGTCGCTCTCCCAGCGCCCCGACCACTTGCGGGCGTCCCCACCGGAGGTCTCCGCGTTTTTCCAGGCCGCATTGAATTTTGGAGAGAAACAAGCACTCAGGCAAACTGCGGAAAAAACCACCGAAACCAGTCTCAAGAAAACCATGCGCATAGGGGAGATCGGGAAGAAGCTGTCTGCTTCTAACTCAACCGGGGCTTCAAAACAACTCGGTAAGCCTGCGATTACGACGGCCGTCCGGATTTTTAGAGTCATCTTCGTCAAGGCCGGGTTCCCAGCGCCCCCCCACTTACGGAGACCAAAACTGTGCCCCGGATTCCGTCCGTTGCCGGGACGCCTCTTCGCACGCCGAAGTGGGGCGCATGCGTTGACTTCTCTCGCAATCTACCGCTAGGGTGTAGGGCTTAATCATGAGCCCAAAGGAGGCAAATCGCATCTTGTTTGTTTGCACCGGCAACAGCTGTCGCAGCCCCATGGCTGAGGCTCTTTTCCGCCATGCCACGGCCAGCCGCACGGATATCCTCGTGGGGTCCGCGGGAGTGCATGCTCTTCCCGGACAACCCGCAAGTTCCGATGCCGTTGCAGCCTGCAAGCAACTGGGCATTCCCCTTTCGAGCCACAGGGCCCGCCAGCTTTCCAAAGAAATGGTGGACTGGGCGACGCACATTTTCTGCATGACCTCTGGTCACCAGGACGCCCTCGAAGACGAGTTTCCCGAGGCCGCCCGCAAAGCCCGGCTCGTTTGCGAGTTCGACTCCTCCCTTCCCTCCCAAGTGCCCGACCCCATCGGGCAAGGCCTGAAATCCTACATCCACACCCGTGACACCCTGCGCAAGGCGATCCCTTCGCTTTTGCGCTTCATCGATTCCAAAACCATGAGCGACTCCTCCACCCTGACCAGCCCCCCCGCCTCCGGACAGAAAAGCACACTCCGCATCGCCATCGGCTCTGACCACGGCGCGCTGGAGCTCAAAAAAGCCGTGCACGAACACCTTTCCCGCCGCGGATACGCTGTGAGCGACTTTGGCACAGCGGGGGCCGAAAGCGTCGACTATCCCGATTTCGCCCAATCCGTGAGCCGCGCCGTCTCCTCCCACGAGGCTGATTTCGGAATTTTGATGTGCACCAGCGGCATTGGCATGAGCATGGCCGCCAACCGTTTCCCTCAGGTCCGCGCCGCGCTGGTGAGCACCGCAGACGACGCCAAGCTCTCCCGCCGCCACAACGACGCCAACGTGCTCTGCATGGGCTCAAACCACGTGGACGCGCAGTCCGCCGCCCGCATCGTGGACGGTTTTCTTTCCACCAGTTTCGAGGGCGGACGCCACGAGCGCCGCGTTGAAAAGCTCGAACATCTCGGAACAGGAGCCGCCGCCAACGCGTCCCTGGCCGAGACCGACCCGCAGATATTCGCCTCGATTCAATCCGAGGCGCTTCGCCAGTTTGAGAACATCGAGTTGATTGCCTCCGAAAACTTCACGTCGAAGGCCGTAATGGAGGCTCAGGGCTCCTGCCTCACCAACAAGTATGCCGAGGGCTACCCCGGCAAACGCTGGTACGGCGGCTGCGAAAACGTCGACGTCGTTGAGCAGCTGGCTATCGATCGCGCGAAGGAGCTCTTCGGCGCCGAACACGCTAACGTCCAGCCCCATTCGGGATCTCAGGCGAACATGGCCGTCTACTTCTCAGTCCTTCAGACGGGAGACCGCCTGCTGACCATGGACCTCAACCACGGGGGCCACCTGACTCACGGTAACAAGGCGAACTTCTCCGGCCGTTTGTTCGACATCGTGCACTACGGGGTTTCCCCCACCGACGAACGCATCGACTACGACGCCCTCGCCAAGACGGCTCTCGAGGTGAAGCCCAAGATGATCACCGCGGGCGCAAGCGCCTATCCGAGGATCATCGATTTTGAACGGATGCGCGCCATTGCCGACTCCGTAGGAGCCTACCTCTTTGTAGACATGGCGCACATCGCGGGCTTGGTCGCGGGTGGTGTACATCCTTCGCCTGTGCCGATGGCTGATTTTGTCACGACGACCACCCACAAAAGCCTGCGGGGTCCGCGCAGTGGCTTGATCTTGTGTAAGGCAAAGTACGCGAAGGGCGTGGATTCCCAAGTCTTCCCTGGGTGCCAGGGCGGACCGCTTGAGCATGTCATCGCGGCGAAGGCCGTGTGTTTCCTCGAAGCGCTCAAGCCCTCGTTCAAGGAGTACTCCGCGCAGGTCGTCAGCAACGCCAAGGCTCTCGCCGCGAGGCTCGCGCACCACGGGTACCGCATCGTCTCCGGCGGAACGGACAACCATGTGATGCTGGTGGACTTGCGCCCGAAAAACCTGAACGGCAAAATCGCCCAGGAGGCTCTGGACCACGCGGGGATCACGGTGAACAAAAACGGCATTCCCTTCGACACCGAGAAAATCACGCTCGGTGGCGGCATCCGCATTGGCACCCCGGCGGTGACCACGCGCGGCATGAAGGAAGAGGAGATGATGGAGATCGCGGACCTCATTCACAGGGCCCTTTCCAACGTCGCAGACCCCGCCACACTCCACACGGTGAAGGAATCCGTGAGGCAGTTCACGCGCCGCTTCCCCCTGCCCGGCTAAACCCGAAGACCACGGAACACGCCCGCGGCGGTGCCACTAAAATGCGGCGCCTCCCGGGCGGCTTCGAAGCCTGCCCCACGCAGCGTCCACGAGCGTTGCGTCCCCCCGAGAGCGCCACACCGCTTTACTTAAAAAATTCTTCTTGTGAACAACTCACCCTCTCCGTCCCAGAACCCTCTCAAAGAGGGACTCTCCAACCGCCCCCTACCCAGGCCCTGCAACGTGGTCATTTTCGGCGCCTCCGGAGACCTGACCTTCCGCAAGCTCATCCCGGCCCTCTACAACATCGAGGCGGATGGCGATATGCCGGCCAACACCCATATCACGGGCTTTGCCCGCCGTCCGAAAACGGACGAGGTGTTCCGCCAGGAACTCGGCGAGGCGCTGGCCAAGTTTTCCCGCTCCGGTCGGGTGGAGGATGTCTGGAAGGATTTCTCGGGCCGCGTCCACTACCACCAGAGCGAGTTTGGAAACGGCGAGGGGTACCGAGAACTGGCGGAGAAACTGGACCGCCTCGACGCCGAGAGCGGCACCGCTGGCAACCGGCTTTTTTATCTAAGCGTCGGCCCGAACGAGTTCGAGGGGATCGTCACCAAGCTTGCCGAATACGGTTTGAACAAGGCCCGCGAAGGAAGCTGGGTGCGGGTCATTGTGGAGAAGCCCTTCGGGCGCGACAGGCAAAGCGCCCACGATCTGAACGAGAAACTGAGCCACGTTTTCGAAGAAAAAGACACCTACCGGATCGACCATTACCTCGGCAAGGAAACGGCCCAGAACATCATGGTGCTGCGCTTTGCAAATTCCATTTTCGAGCCCCTCTGGAACCACCGCTACATCGACCACATCCAGATCACCGCGGCGGAACCCATGGGAGTCGAAGCCAGGGGCCCTTATTACGACTCGGCGGGAGCCCTCCGGGACATGGTGCAAAACCATCTCACCCAGTTGCTTTGCCTCGTCACCATGGAGCCTCCGACGGACCTCAGTGCCGACAGCGTCCGCGATGAAAAGCTCAAGGTCGTGCGCGCCCTTCGCAAGTACTCGCCCGAGCAGGTTGCGGAGAATGTCGTGCGTGCCCAGTACGCCGCCGGCGCCGCCGGGGGCAAGGAAGTGCCCGGATACCGGACTGAAGACAGGGTCAACCCGCAGTCGGAAACGGAGACGTTCGTAGCCTACCGGGCGTTCATCGACAACTGGCGCTGGGACGGTGTTCCGATTTACGTGCGCGTGGGCAAGCGCATGCCCGGACACGGAACGGAGATCGCCATCCAGTTTAAGAACACCCCCGGCGTGCTCTTCAACGCCGAGCAGGCGGGCATGGATCCCAATATCCTCGTGATCCGTATCCAGCCCGACGAAGGGATCTCCCTGCGCATCCAATCCAAGCGGCCGGGCGCGCAGCTCGCAATCGAACCGGTCAAAATGGATTTCCACTACAAAACCAGCTTTGGAAAGCCCAGCCCCGAAGCCTACGAGCGGCTCCTTCTGGATGCCATGGCGGGAGACGCAACGCTCTTCGCCAGACGGGACGAGGTGGACGCCGCATGGACCTTCATCGACTGCATCGAAAACGCCTGGCACAACCACGCCACCTCTCCGCCCATGCACGAGTACCCGGCCGGCAGCTGGGGACCCACCGCCGCGGACGAACTGCTTGCCCGCGACGGACGCGCCTGGCGCCGCCTCTAATCCGCTCCCGCCATGGCATTCGAATCCGCTTCCCTCGGGCTGCCCGTCCCCGTCGCTCAAATTCCCACCCAGCTCAAAGCGCTCTGGGCTGATGGCGACCACCGGACACGTGCCAGCCTGCTCAATCTGGCCGTCTACTGCCAGACCACGGCCTCTTTTGACGAAAATACGGCGCTGATCTCCCGCTTTGTGCGCAATCACGCCTGCCGGGCCATTTTGCTCGGCGACATCCCCGCCGCCGAGACGCCCGGCGTCTCCGCTTGGATCCAGGCGCACTGTCACCTCACCAAAGCGGGCGCTCAGGAGATCTGCAGCGAACAAATCACGCTGCTGGCGGAGGGACTTTCTCAGGTCGCGGTCGCCAACCTGCTCCTCGCACACCTCGACTATGATCTGCCGCTAAACCTTTGGTGGCAGGGGTCCCTTCCGCAAAACCCCGATTCCCCGATTTGGCACCGGGTCAATCGCCTCATTCTTGACAGCAGGGACTGGACAAATCCCGCCGATGAAATCCGCAAGCTCAACCAATTGCGCAACCATGCGGGGGCGCGTCTGCACCTTGCGGATCTCAATTGGACGCGCTCACTTTCCCTCCGCCAAGCCATCGCCGTTAGTTTCGACGCCCCCTCCCTGCTGGGAGAGATCGATCGTTTGAATCACCTGGAAATTCACCACGGGGCGGATGCCCGTCTCACGGCGCTGCTGCTGGTCGCGTGGTTTGCGGCGCAGTTCCAGTGGAAGGCATCTGGCAGCGAAGGCGAATGCCTGCTGTTCCAGACGCCGTCTGGAACCACTCTGAAATGCGTGCTTAAAACCAGCCAGATGGAGGACGTCAGCAGCGTGTCCATCGGTTCCCCGGAGGCCAGTCTGACGGTGGAACGGGAGAACGGTTCGCCTCTGCTCAACGCCGTTCGGAAGGATGCAACCGGGACAACGACCACGCATTTTACCGCCGGTAACCGTGACATGCAGGGCCTGCTCAGCGAGGAGATGATTCCGGGGGCAAAGCACCGGGTCTACCTGAAGGCGCTCGCCGGTCTGCAGACGCTGCTTTAACACACCGCGTACGGTCTGGTGCCGAGGGGACAGGACACCTTGAGTGCACAGTCCTGCCCTTGCGATTGATCAGGCCTCCAGCCTGTCGTCCGAATTGACAAACGCCCAGCAGATCGCCCCCAGAAAGTAGGCGACGGCAAAAAGGGTGATGTTGACGCTCCACTGGTTCCCCGTGGCGGCGAGGACGAGGGGTACGGCCATAGGCGCAATGGCGCCGCCGATTTGTCCCGCCATGTTCATGGAACCGGAAAGAGCGCCGGTATGTTTTCCCCCGACGTCCATGCAGGCGCCCCAGGAGGCCGGCATGGAGAGGTCGCTCATGAGACTGGCAAATCCGACGGCCATCACGGAAAGAAACGGGTGGCTGAACTGGAGGGAAACCAGAAGCAGCACCCCGGCGCACCCCATTCCGGCAACACCGAGGATCCGCCGCGTTTTTGCAATGCTTCCCAACCAGGCGTCCATTTTCGCCGATAATACGCCCGACAAAAAGGACCCGATCCCACCGCAAAACAGGGGCACGCAGGCGAGCAACGCGCGCTGCATCTCGGTGAGCGAGGAAAACTGCTCCTTCAAATAAGTCGGGAACCAGGTGATGTAAAAATACCAGGCGTACGACATGAAAAGGTATTGGAGCCAGAGCATCCAGACAGTGCGCGAGGCAAAGAGCTGCCTCCACGGCATGGAGTGGCCCCCGGGAGGAGAGCACTCTCCGATGTGGGCGAGTTCGCCCGCGTTGACAGCGGAATGATCGGCGGGCCGGTCACGGAACCACCGGTAAAACAACACCGCCCAGACAATCCCCAGGGCACCGAAAAACGCAAAAACCCACTTGTAATGGAGCCCAAGCCCGGGGCGCCCCTCGCTCCCGCCCGCCAGCAACCATCCGACAAGCAGCGGGGTGAAGGCGCCGCCCCATCGGGCGCTCAACCAAAGGATCCCCTGCGCCCGCACACGTTCGAACTGTGGAAACCAAAGGGTGAAAGCCTTCGTGATGTTTGGAAAGCAGCCGGCCTCTCCTGCTCCAAAGCAAAACCGAAACACCACGAGCGACGCGAGGTTCCATGCCCAGCCCGTCGCGATGGTAAATACGGACCATAAAGAAACGACCCGCATCAGTACGCTGCGCGGCCCGATCCGATCCCCGAGCCACCCGCCCGGAATCTCAAACAAGGCGTAGGCGATTCCAAAGGCCGTGAAGGCATAGCCCATCTGGATCTTGTCCAAACCAAGGTCCGCCTGAATCATCGGGGCGGCCTGGGAGATGCACACCCTGTCGACGTACGTAATGACAGCGAGGGCGGAGGCGAACAGCAGCACTCCGTAGCGCACCCGACTCTGGGGGATGGGATTCATTTCGTGGGGGGAGGAAAAAACCGCGGTTTATTTCGGGGAACCAGCCTGAGAGACGACGGTGATCTTGGATCTGCTCTGCACCTCAGCCTGTATTCGAGTATTCTTTAATTTTCGTGTTCAATAGCTTACCTTAAGCGCAGACCGCTAGACATATGTCAAAAATGTCTACCTGACTCCCGGGCACAGCATTCCTCTTCATAGAAGGCCTCCTCCAGAACCAAGATTGGCAATGCGGTTTATCAAAAGCACTTTACTCACAGCCTTTGTCTGCCTCATTCCGGCAGGTAACGCATGCGCCGAGTCGTTTAATGAACGTGTGCTGGCAGCCGTTGCCTCCATGCCAGTTGGGGGCGGCTACGAGGTTTCCCGAAACGCCGCGCAAAATCTGTGCGATTCGGTCAAAGCGGAGTCAGGCCGGCTTCAGGTCCAACCCGATGTCGCGCAGCCGAGTTACTGTTCCGGAGCGACGTACCTTGTTTTTTTAAAGGCCATTCTTCCCGAGTTCAACGCCATCTCGAGCAGGGAGACTCGGACCGCTGTTGCTGAGTGCCTGACCATCCGCAACCAGCCCGACGGTGTTGGGATCTGGGGCCGCTGGAACTCAAACGGCCCCTGCATGGCCAAGTTTTTTGCAGATGCCCGCTTGGGGCGTAGCTTCCGGGACCACAATCTTGCCCGTCCTGGAGATTTTCTAAAACTCTGGTGGAAGTCCCCCGTCGGAAGAGATGAGGCCGGACACTCCGTGATCTTTCTGGGCCTGGGATCCACCCCGGAGGGCGAGTCCGGTCTGCAAATCTGGTCGTCCAACAAGCCTCTGGGCTATGGAAAAAAAGTGGTTCCCCTCAGCAAGATCTCCTCGGCTCTGTTTTCGCGCTGCGAGCGCCCCGAAAACATTCAGAACATCCTCGTCCTTCCTCAACGGGACGCCTTTCTTTCCGACATGCTCAAGCGCAACGCGACACGGGAGGAACTGGACCGCCTCGTGGAATGAGGCATTTTGGTTGGCACGCGCTTTTGCAAACAGTCCACTCCAGCACCAGCATCACTTCAACTCCCGGATCATGTCCGGCGACGGGAGCGTCGTCGGTTGCACTTCGCGGTCGTGCCCGAGGATCACGACGTGCGCAAACGAAAGGTTCTCGTGCTCAAAGGAAGGAACCACACGCAGTGTCCCGCCGCAGCTCAATCCCGCCACGCACACGACAGAGTAACGCGGGTTCAGCGGATTTGTTCCCGAACAGATCACCGCGCTGTCGGGATGCGCAAAATGCTCCCCCCTGACTTCAAACGACGCCCGCCCGAACCGCACGGGCAAAGACTCCTGCCAACGAGACGCAAGGACATTGCAGGCGGGCCGGCCCACCAGGATCAGATGATTCCCTCGCAGCTCCGCCTCGCTCACCTCCTCGTCAGACCGGATCAGAACGCTCGTGTTGTGCTCCCGCCGGCGCAGGGCGAACTGTAGGAGCTTTGCCGCCTCCTGGTTCGCAACGCCCTCGTCCAAGGTTCCATAAACAATGACCGTTTTTTCCAGCTCAGATTCAAAAGTCAGAATCGTGAAGGGACACCGGTCGTTGGACGAAGATGCCGTGCCGTATTTGTCGAGAATGACCCGCTTCGGGCGCTCAGAGGTCGCGATCTCGATCGAGTCCTGCGTGCTTTCCAGCACCACCGCAGCGGTCACCTCGTCGTCCTCAAGGGTCTCGACGGTCACCGGCAGCAGGGGGGCACCGCCACCGGCATCCCTGCCCAGCTTGACGCTCGTCACCCATGAACGCCCGTTGCGCCGACAGTTCGCGTTTAGAATCCGAGCGTGTGAAAGCCCCGGTTCCTCGAGCCATCCGTGAAAGAAAGACCGCAACCGGCGGCCGGTCTCCGTTTCCAGGAAATCCAGGAACATCTCGCCTCCCACTCGCTGCCCGGCGTGCGCACTCCCAAACTTGTCCATCAGCTTCTCGAACCGCTCGGCCCCGAGCAGGCCCCTGAGGGTGTGCAGAAACAGAACCCCCTTCCCGCTGGCGATCCGGTGCCAGTTCTCATCACCAAATCTTCCTTTGAGAGCACCCAGAGGCACGTCCCCCCCGGCGAGAACTCCAAGGGCGTATTCCGAGCGGTAAGAGTTGAGCTCAACCCCAAGCTCCTCCAGATGATCCGGCGAGAGCTCTGGGCGGCCCGCCTTTTTCTGAAGGGCGAGCTCGAGGGCAACCACCTTTTCGTAGTTTGCAAAAGCGAGGGGCAGCCATGAGTCGGATTCGGCAGCGGGAAGCAGCGTCCCGCGCCAAGCGGGCGGCGTATCCAGCTCAGGCTCCTTTCGGTGCGGTGGTGGCAGCTCCTTTTCATCGGGATTGGCGGGATCAAACAAATCCAGCGGCCGGGGCAGATCTTTGGCCCGGGCTTCCAGGGGCAGATTGCCGTCAATCGTGGTCCAAGGATGATTCACCAGGGGCTTGATCTCCGGAAAACGCGTCCGTTCCAGAAACGTCGGGTTCCAAATGCCGCCCACCGGCGGTCCGAATGAGGCGATTGCTTGGAAACGCCCGGCAAGGTCGGCCGTTGTGTAAACGGCATCCACGCTGAAAGCTGAAACCAGCGCCGGCGTGGTCAACACCTGTCGGGCAAACGCGCCGTCCATCTTGCCCTTGAAGCGTCCGTACATTTCCATCCAGAGGGCATCCCGCTTCGAAGGCTCAAAGACCGCGGCGGCCGAAGGCCTGCCAGTCACACCTGGCGAAGTTTCCAGGCGGACCTCCACATCCTTTGCATTGTTGCAGCTCCAGAAAAAACCTTCGGTGCCGCCGATCCATTCCCCCCGGCTGCCCCTGTGCAGCTTGTGCTCCTTCAAGCCCAGCGACAGCAGTGCAATTTCATTGCGTTTCGTATCGGCTAAAATCCATTCCGTACTCGAAAGGCCGTTTCCGCCCATCGAGAGAATGTCCGCAGCGCTCTCGATGTTTTCGGCATATTGCGAGGCCTTACGAATGCGTGCCGCCAGTGGAACTCCGGCAGGATCACAGGCCGTTTGCTGGATGGTGGTCTCGCACAAGACAAGGCCGCAGTCATTGACGATGAAGTCCATCCCGCTGTGCACCCCGCCGGGGTTTGTCTGCATCATAAACCGGTGCCCTTCCTCCGGTGTCACATCCATCCAAACGTTGTAATAGTTCGCCTGATAGAGGTCGTACATCGTGATGTGTCCAATCACGATTTTGCCGTCCGGCGTCGCCACTCCGTTCGCGGCAAAAGCGCTGCACCGGGTCGGGCGCCCAGGCTTGGAAGGCTGGCTTTTCTTCGGAGAACCCTTTTCCTGCGGAGGACGAAACCCCTCCATCCCGGTGGGCGTCGCCTTCATCGCATCGCCCATCAAATCAATTTCATTGGCGGCGTTGATTGCGGCGATGTCCACCACGTCCAGACTCCGCCCCTCCACGCGCGCGCCTGCGGACGTTGCGCCATCGGCAATTCCCTGCATCTCCTTACGCAACTCCTCGGGGTAGTGCCTGAGCATCAGGAAAGACGTCAGCTGCCGCATGTGACTCCAAGCCTCCGCAGGCGACTTGTAGTCTGATGAAGCCGATAGGCAGCGGATATATTCGGCAATCTCTGGCGCCAGCAGCCGGCCGTGCTGAACGCCCCGCTCATAAGGCGCGCCCTCGATGTGTACCACGGTCCAGCCCTTTTGCGTGTAGCGATACCCACTGCCAAAAGTCTGCACGTTCAATGGGTCCGGAATAAAGCCTGCGGAGGCGTCGGAGGCGCAGCAGCCGTCCATCGAGAGAATGCCCAAAATCGATAGAAGCAACGAGAGAAACGAAGCAGCCGGCATGACCACTTTGGCAGCCCGGAACCGAGCGTTAAAACCACGCCGGGCAGAACACGCCGGAACGGCTATGAGAATCGGATCACCCCCGCGCTCATTCACAGAGGTTTTTCGCCGTCCATAAAGTCGCGCAGGAGTCATATAGGAACCATAGCTTGTCTTAGGCTCGGGCAAAATGATCACTGCCTAAATTTTGACCTCGCTAAGAAAGACTCTGTCCTAGGAGGGTGGTATCCTTGCTTCATAACACCCAAACATAACATTAACGCTGCCACAACCCCACCCGTTGCCACCCCGCCAACCCCCGAAATCAATTCCGATGAAAAAACTCGTCTTTGCCCTCGCCCTGATTGCTGTGGCAAGCTCGGCCTTTGCTGAAAAGCCCAAGAAAACGGAGGAAGCAGCGGTGGCGTCTTCGGATGCCGTGGTAGGAAAATGGAAAGTCGACAGGGCCAAGGGCGAGGACGTGATCTGGACTTTCAGCGCAAACGGCTCCTTGGAGCGGCACAGTAGAAACTTGCACGAAAAAGGCAAATGGAAGCGGCTTAATGACCAGACTCCTCCTTCTTACCAGTGCGAACTAAACGGCGGGGCAGCCGTAATCAAAGTCACTTACTCATCCGATCCTGAGCACCTCAGCCTGCACTCGGATGACAACAAGACGCGAGCCACGGCCAAGCGCTTTCACCTGAAATAACGAATAGCCGGAAGTCACTGGATGGTGCGCAAAACTCGCTCCCCAGTCGTTATTTTCCGATACAAAAGGAACTGAAGATCCGGCCCAGAAGGTCCTCGGTATTCGACTTGCCCACGACTTCACCGCTGGAATCCAGCGCCGCCCGCAACTCCTCGGCGACAAACTCCGGCGGCAGTCCCTCCTTCAGCCCCTTTGCCGCCGCTTCCAAAAAGCCAAGGCTCCTCCGCAGGCAGTCCTGATGCCGCGCATTGATCGCCACGTCGTTCTCCGCGTCCGCCAACCCCAGGCCGCCGCGCAAGCGTGCTTCAATCGCCGCCTCCAAATCCTCCATCCCCTGCCCGCTCACGCAAGAGATCCGCACCGCCGGAACCTTGCTCCAAGAAGGATGCTCCGGCAAATCCGCTTTGTTCAGGACGCGCACCATCCGGGCCTCCTCCAGTAGCGCGCCTTCCGGCGCCGGAAGCGTCCCGTCAAAGACTCCGAGCACCAGGTCCGCCTGCTCCAGTTGCCTTCGGGCCCGCTCAATCCCCTCCTGCTCCAGCGCATCCGCGCCCTCCCTCAGGCCAGCAGTGTCCACCAGCCGCAGCGGCCAACCGCGCACCATCACCGTCTCCTCCAGCGTGTCCCGCGTCGTACCGGGAACCGGACTGACGATCGCCCGCTCAAATCCAAGCAGCCGGTTCAGGAGGCTGCTTTTGCCCACGTTAGGCGCGCCGGATAGAACCGTCCGCGCGCCGACCCTGAGAACCCGCCCCTGAAGCGCGGTTGCCAGCAGCCGGTTCAATTCATCCGTCGCACCCTGCATGCGCCCCAGCATCACGTCCCCCGTATCGGGCGAAATATCGTCCTCTGGAAAATCAATGTACGCCTCCAGATGCGCGAGCAGGTCCAACAGCTGAGAGTGCAATTCGCGAATCCGCTCCCCCAGCCGCCCTGCGAGCTGCCGCGCCGCCGCCTTCATCGCCAGGTCGCTCTGCGCGCCGATCAAGTCCATGATCGCCTCGGCCTGGGTCAGGTCCAGCTTTCCATTGAGGTACGCGCGCCGGCTAAACTCGCCCGGCCCGGCGGCAACCGCCCCCGAACGCAACAACAACTCAAGAATGCGGCGAGTCACCAGACTTCCGCCGTGGCACCCGATCTCGATCACATCCTCGCCCGTAAAACTTGCCGGCGCTCGGAACACTGTCAGCAGCACCTCGTCCACGACGGACCCATCGTCCACGATCGCACCGAAGGTCTGCATCCGCGGACGCAACTCCGACGCGTCGAAGGAAACGCCCGGTGCGCCCGGTGCCTTGCGTGGCCGGAACACGCGGGAGGCGACCTCCAATGCCCCCTCGCCGCTGACGCGCAGCAGCGCGACGGCCCCCTGCCCCGGGGGCGTTGCGATGGCTGCGATGGTTTCCATAAACGGGGTGAGCGCGTTTTAGCCGTGCCCGGTAAAGGCGCGTCAGGCGCCCGGCTTCAGGATCGCGGAGAGCGCCTCAATGAAACGCTGGTTCTGATCCATCGTCCCGACCGAAACCCGGATCCACTCAGGCAGTTTGTAAGAGGTCATGTCGCGCACGATGATTCCCTGCTTCATGAGCGTGCTGAACATCGCCTTTCCGTCACCCACCTTCACGAGAACGAAATTCGCGTGGCTGGGAACGTATTCGAGCCCCAGCTTGCCGAAGCTTTCCTGAAGGTAATCCCGGCCCTGGTCGGTGATTTGCTTCGTCTTGAGCTGGTGCTCGTCGTCCAGAAGACCGGCGAGCGCGCCGGCCTGAGCAATTCCATTGGCATTGAAAGGCTGGCGGGTTTTCTGAAGAACAGAAATCAGCTCCGGGTTTGCCAGGCCGTAACCGATCCGAAGGTTTGCGAGCCCCTGGATTTTGGAGAAGGTACGAAGCACGACGACGTTCCTGCCCTGGCGCACGTACTTGAGGGTGTCCGGCGGGTTGTGCAAAAACTCGTAGTAGGCCTCGTCAAACACCACCACCACGTGGTCCGGCACCTTGTCCATAAACCGGTCGATTTCCTCCTGGGAAACCAGCGTGCCCGTCGGGTTGTTGGGATTCGCGACAAAAACCTCACGGGTCGCCGGAGTGATCGCGGCGGCCATCGCATCGAGATCGTGCTTGAAGCCGGGATCGGCCACCTCCACCGTCCGCGCCCCGAAAAGCGTCGCCATGAGCTTGTACACCACAAACGCGTGGGAGGCCGTGACGATCTCGTCCCCCGGCTTCAAAAAGGCGTGGCCGATGAACTCAATGACCTCGTTGGAACCGCATCCGAGGATGACGTTTTCCCGCTTCAACCCACAGCGTTTGCCGATCGCCTCGCGCAAATAATAACCGCCGCCATCGGGATAAAAATGACTCCGCTCCAGAGTAGCGCGCATCGCCTCCAGCGCCTTCGGCGAGGGGCCGAGGGGGTTTTCGTTGGAAGCCAGTTTGATGATAGACGACGGCTCGAGCCCGAGTTCGCGGGCGACGTCCTCAATCGGCTTGCCGGGCTCGTAAGCCACAAGATCGCGAAGCCAGGGATGGGCGAGATTCCAAATGGATGACATAGAGCCTAACAGCATAAGGGTAGCGGACGCCGTTTGCCAACGCAGAGGATTCGGCGCGCGAAAGTTCCCCTGCGCCCTAGCTCGCGCCCCAAATCAGACGCAGTCCGTCCACCCGCAGCCGCGCGCCCGCAAACGCCTCTGCAAGCGCCGTCCGCTGTTCCTGCAGCAGCGCGATCTCCTCCGGACGCACGTGGTCGTTCAGTTCACGCAGCGCCTCCAGGCGCCCCACTTCCCCGTGGATCGCCGTCTCCATCGCCACCGTCGCAGCGGCGGCAAGTTCCGCCATACGCGCCCCCGCCAGCTCCTGCGCACGCGCCAGCATCGCCGGAAACAACTTTTTGCGAACCACGCTCTTGTCGAGCAGCTTCTGCACATCGCCTGTCTCCAGTACGAGCTTCCCCTCGGGATGCGCCTCCGTCAGGTCGGCGAGTTCGTGGTCCACCAGAACGCGCAGCGGCGTGGCGGGCAAAAACCGGTCGGCGTGCAGCGCGGCCGGCACCACACACTCCACGACAGTCAGCACCTCCAACATCAAACACTCCTTGGCGGCCCCCTTCCACACGCCAAAAGACGCGTTCCCCGAGTCCCCTCCCAGCATCAGGTCCATCGCCCCGCCCACCATCGGGTGGTCCTGGCTCATAAAGCTGACATCCTCACGGTGGAGGGCCCAGCTGCGCTGAAAAGTGGCCACCAGACCCTCGTTCGGAAGCGCGGGAAACGCCTCCTTCAAAAGCGGTCCGGCCTGGAAAAGGTAGCTGTCGTGCCCCCCGCCCATGTCCTCGGCGCCGATCCCGAAATAATCCAAAAGCTTCAGGAAAAACGCCTGGAATCCGGCGTCCCCGTCGCTAGCCCGGACCTGTTCCAACACCTCGGCAGCGTCTTCCGGACGGCAGGAATTCAGCTCCAAAAGGCGGTCGTAGCCGTGCTTCAACTTGGCGGTCACCTCGGAACGCAAAGTCTGCGTGCGTTTCACAAAAGCCTTCAAGGCGGCGGCATTGAACTCCCCGCAAAGCGCCGACAGTTCTTCTTTCTGCGCCGCGTAAATCTCCGCAGCACCATGCGGATTTTCCACAAACGCTCCCAACCCGTCCTGATACCAGCGGGCCAAAACCTCCTCCCCCGTGCCCTCCACGTAGGGTACGTGAATCTGGATGGTCGCGCTCTGGCCGATGCGGTCCAGACGCCCGATCCGCTGCTCGAGCAGCTCGGGGTTTTCCGGCAGGTCGAACAGCACAAGGTTCTGGGCAAACTGGAAGTTGCGGCCCTCGCTTCCGATCTCGGAACAAATCAACAACCTTGCCCCCTCGGGTTCAGCGAAAAACGCGGCGTTGCGGTCCCGCTGCATCAGGGTGAGGCCCTCGTGGAAAAGTCCGCAGAGCACGTTGATCTCGCGCAGAATGGCGGCGTGGACGGACTCGGCGAGCGGCCGGGTTTTGCAGATCAGCAGAAGCTTGGCTTCGGGCAGCTCCTTGAGAAGGCCCGCGAGCCATTTGATTTTCAGCAAAAAAGGCTCCCCCGTCTTGCCAGCCTTGAGCTTCACCAGGTTCGCGTTCCGTTCGGGAAAGCCGGTGAGCGCAGCACGCGTGTTGCGGAACATCACGCGCCCCGTACCGAAGGCGTCCAGCAGCGCGCGCACGAGGGCCTCCCGCGCCCCCTCGGCACCGGAGCTTAGTTCTGCAAAGAGACGTTGAATCGTTGCGGAACGCTTGCTGAAGAGCGCCTCATCCTTCTTTGTCAGGTTCTTTCCTTCCAACAAACGGTCCACCGCCACCGCCACTTTTTCGTAATGCAATGCCTCGTCGGCAAACGCATCGAGGCTCACATGCCGCGCGGGGTCTAGGAGTCGAAGCCTCGCAAAGTGTCCCTCCGGGCCGAGCTGCTGCGGAGTCGCGGTGAGCAGAAGCAACCCTGGCACCCTAGCCGCGAGCGACTCTACCAGAGTGTACTCCGCGCCTGGACCGGCGGCGCTCCATTGCAGATGGTGCGCTTCGTCGACCACCAGCAGATCCCATCCCGCCTCCAGCGCTTGGGCGCGGCGCGCCTCGTCGTTCGCAAGAAAACCGATGCTGCAGATGACCAGCTGGTTTTCCAAAAAGGGGTTCGCGCCGGGATCGTTCACCTCGATGGCCAGGCAGCGTTCGACGTCAAAAATACTGAAGAGCAGGTTGAAGCGCCGCCACATTTCCACAAACCACTGGTGAATGAGCGGCTCGGGAAGCAGCACCAGAATGCGCGCGGCGCGCCCGGTCAGATGGAGCCGATGGAGGATGAGCCCAGCCTCGATGGTTTTGCCCAAGCCCACCTCGTCTGCGAGGAGCACCCTGGGCTGCTGGCGCGACGCCACCTCTCGGGCGATGAACATCTGGTGCGGCAAAAGATCCACGCGCCCCCCGACGAAGCCGCGCACCGGACTCTGCAGCATGGCGGCGCGGCGGCGCAGGGTTTCGGCGCGCAGATCGAACGCATAAAGATCCTCCACCTGCCCCGCGAGCAGGCGCTCTTCCGGACTGCTGAAACTGATGGAATCGGACAGATGCGCCTCCGGGACCTCCCCGCGCGAAGACAGGTACACGAGGAGCCCGTCGCGTTCCTCCACGGATTCCACCACGAAAGGCTCGCCGCTGTGCAGCTTCAGCCGGTCGCCCTCCTTGAAACGCACCCGGCGCAGGGGCGCCCCTTTGAGCGCATACTGGCGCCGTTCGCCCGCGGCTGGAAAAAGCACCTCCACGCGTGCCGTATCGGTCTTTAGTACAATGCCCAGACCCAGTTCGGGCTCCGTATCACTCACGATCCTTTGTCCAGGCTGCATCCGATCATTCTCCATAAGGGGCGGGAAAAGTAACGAGTCGGCCGCCTGACGGGAAGCTCCTTGAGAGGGTACACCGCGAAAAGATGAGACGCCGCGAAATACGCCCTAAACGACAGCCCCTCGCGGCGCACTCCACAAGCGGCGCACTTCCATGCGACAGGTCACCAAGGCGTCCCAGCCAGAGGAACCAAACCAAAACGGCGGACCAACTAGAGCTTCCGGCGCAGCGTGTAGGCGGCTCTCACATTCAGAGGCACCTCTCCTGCGGCAGAACGAAGTGCATCGAGGTGGAAGTCGTACACGAAATTCTCCTGCAAATCGTCCAGCTCCAGCTCCGCCTCCTTCGCATCCGCGCTCAACTTGACCGAGGCCGGGGTGATCCAAGCCTCCTGCAGCTCGGGGGACCCGTACTCGATATGGTACGCATAGGTGTAGCGACGGATCGACCACTTGGAGGGATCGGCGCCCGCAGCATCCAGCGGTTGCGTGAAGCGCACCTTGAAACCCGTCTTGGTCAGGTTGATTTCAAGCGCGTCCAGAGGCGCCGCGCCGACCGGTTCCACCACGCCCAGATGCTCGCCGCCAGCCCAGCTCAGGTGCGTGCGTCCCAACCAGAGTTTATCCCCGAGAAAGGCGAGCCTGTGCAAACCGGGCTTGAGGTCCGTCATTTCTACAAACGGATAACAGGCTCCCTGCCACATCCCGCCGACTTCCTCCAACGTCACCCGCAGCAGCTTCGGCACGTTCATTTCCCCAATGACGATCTGGCCGCCGTACGGGCCCCAGACCTCGGACTTGGGAATGCGCACCATCTGAGTAGGCGAGTTGGCGTAAGACATGTGCGGAAACCACACGGCCGCGGGAGTGCGCAGCTTGTCCAGCTTTGCGATGGGCACCTGAAGCGGAGCCTGTTTGCCCCAGTCTGCGCGCCACGGCAGCGAGGCCGGGTGCCCGTAAAAACCACCCTTCTCCACCACGTGCAATTCGCTGCTCCCGCGCCAGTCGCCCTGGTTGTCGGAAACGAGCAGGCGCCCCTCGGCGTCGAGGCCGAGCCCGTCGGGTGAGCGGAACCCGCTTGCGAAGGGCTTCGCTTTTCCGGTGGTCGTGTCGACTTCCATGATCCAGCCGCGCCACGGCACGCGCGAGTACATCCGCCCGGCCTCCTTGCTGTTCTTTTTCCAGTCTTCGTAAAACGCGCTGCGCTCGAGGCCCACCTTGAGCCATTCCCCGCGCACCTCCTGCATGACGGTGTCGCCCGAGGAGGCAAGGTTTAGTCCAACGAAAACCTTGCCGGAAGCGTTCCGCACGGGGCCGAAGGCAAACTCGTGGTAGTTGCCGGTCATTCCAAAACCGTCCCAAACCGTTTCAAAAGTGTCAGCCTTGCCCGAACCGGTGGAATCCTTGAGACGGGTGAGCTCCGGACGCTGCATCACCAGAACGCTGCCGTCGGCTTCCGGCAGGATTCCGAGGGGTTCGTGCAGACCTTCGGCGAAGATGGACCACTGACCCGAGGCCGGATCGTAAAAAGCGATTTCGCCGCGATGAAACGCCACCGCGAGGCGGCCATCTGGGCTCGCGCTCATCGCGCCCACCTGGGGGTCCACCCCTTGGGGAGCCTTCACCTCGGTGACCTTGTAGAAGCGCTGCATCAGAGCGTCCCGCTCCTTAGCGGGGCGTTCGGGCCTCTTGGCAATGGCGGGCTTGGCTCCATTTGAAGCGGAGGCCGGCGGCGCATCCTTGGAAGCGGAGGCTGGTTCGGCACCCAGCGCGAGGGGAGAAACCGCCGCCAGTGCGGACAAACTCAGGAGAGAAAAGCGGGGGAACATAATTAGTGGTTGCTGGAGTGTGAAACCTGCGAGACGGAAGCGGGCGCGGCGTTGGACGCGGACGGCGGGGCGTCCTTGGGTTCCAAGAAGATGCTGAACTCCTTTGCCTTTTCGGCCGGGACCTCAAAAACGCCCTTCTTTTCAACGGCCTGCGGCGATTTCCAGCGCCCCTGAGCGTCCGAAACAAACGCCACCTTGCGGCGGGCGTTGGGAAGCCGGAAACACATTTCCACGCCCTTATCCGCCGGACGGATGAGCTCGAAGACCTCCTGTTTTCCCACACGATAATGAAACTCCGGAAGCCCGTCCTTGAGCGTGTATCCGAGAAACTTCACGTCCGGGTTTTCGGACTCCTTGCCGCCGCCAAAACGGAGCGGGAAAGACTGGGAAACCCACCAGGGCTCGTCCCCCAGTTCGGACATGTCCTTGCCGCTCCCCCTCCACTGGCGAGTGCCGTCTACGAAGGGACCGCTCCAAACGTAGCGCAAGCGGCAGGCGCCGGCGTCGAAGCAGTAGTTCAGGTTGCCCGGGAGCGCGACTCCGATGGAGGCCGGTCCGGTCTTCGGGAGAAAGATCCGCTGCACGAACGGGCGGCGCCCGGCGCCGGCGAGGCCCTTCTCAAGAGTGAGCTGGGGAATATTCGTGTCCTTGGCAAGGGGCGGCATGGGGGAATCCACGTACAGGGCGCCGTACATGATCATCCCGTGTCCGGGCACGGTGCAAACGTAGCCGTACACGCCGGGCTCCTTGGGGACGGTGAACTTCAGCTTGGACGCGCCATCGGGATCCACGACCTTGCCGCTCGAAACCAGGATCGAGGGATGCTCGGGGATAAAGCCGCGGTTCGGCCCGCTCTCCCCCATTTCCATGGCGATCTTCACGACCTCCTGCACTTGGCCGGGTTTGACGATCAAAAAGTTGTGGGGCTGGTGGGAGGCGTCGGCGTTCTCGAGTTCGATCTGGAGCAACTCCCCGGCCTTGGCCTCAAAACGCGGCGGCTCGAACCGGAGCCCCTCCGCCATGCTGAGCTTTACGATGCGCGGCTTCTTCTCCGGAGCCGGCTTTTTTTCCACAGCAGGTTTCTGGGGAGCCGCCGGCTTGTCGGCTGTTACTGCACTCGCCTCCCCGCCCGCTGCGGGGGCACCGGCGGGTTGCGGCCCGCTTTTGACTTCCGCCGGAACGGCGGAACCCTGGGCAAAAACGGCGCCCAAGGGAAGGATCAGACTGGCGCCCACGAAAACGAAGGAAGCTCTGGGGAAAGACATGACACCTTCATTAACGATTTTGAATGAAAGGCAAAGTCTAATCAGGAGCGCTCCGAGGCCCTCCGGTTGGGCAACAGCAGCCGCAGGGGACCTTTCCAACGCTGGGACCGGCGCGACAGCCTACGGGGCGGGCGGCTTGCCCAGTATGAATTCAAGTGCCTCCCGCATGGTGTCCACACTTCCCACGGAATGCCCAAGCCCCGGCTCCTCAATCAGGCGGACCTGAAAATGTTCCTTGTTCATGACAGTTTCGATGTCGTGCGAGTTCTGTAGATTGAAGTCATTCGGGCCCGTCAGCAGGACAAACTTTGCCTTTTTCTTGGCCTCGGCCACGCAGGCGGGAAGCGACGGGTCCTTGATCTTTTCCGCAGTCGGAAAGCCGTACACCACCCGGTTCGGATGGGCGCTATCGGGGTAGTCCTTGTAAAAATGACCGCCGCACCACGAAATCGAACCGGAAAAGATCTCGGGATGGCAAAAAACACCCAGCACGGAAAGCCTGCCCCCGCCCGACAACCCGCTGAGGACGATGCGGTCCTTGCTCACCGGCAGCTTTTTCGAGACCTCCAAGATCGCGCTCACCAGCAAGCCCGCCCTGCGTGCGGACTCCTGTGAGTTGCCGCATCTTTCGGCGGCGACCGCGATCAGGCGGTACTCCTCAAAGAGAGGCTCAAACTGCTTTGGAATACCCGCTCCGTCCCCCGGATTGGTCCATCCCACCACGCCGCACGCCTTGTTCGGCGCTCGAGAATACGGCACGTAGATCGTGAATTTTTCAGCCTTCGGATCAAACCCGTAAGGAAACCAACTCGGCTTTCTGGGAGGCTCGGGAAGCGCCTCCAATTGCACGGTGTTCCAACCGGGCTTGAGCAGCCAATCCGCAGAAGCAGGGGCAGTGGTCGGAGATGCGCTAGCGGATGCAGCGGAAGATTCGACGCTCTGCTGCTGGGCCGCTTGCGAAATCACAGGTGGCGGTGTGTTCCGTTTCAGATTCGCCACGGGAACCATCGCCACCACCATCCGGCCATCCGAGAGCCTGACGCGAACCGCCGCCAGCCCGTTTGCCGAGGATATCACCGATACTGGCTGCCCCACTGGAAGCGTCGCAGAACGTCCGCCCGTAAGCACCGGAGTCGGCACGCCCACGACGGCATCCACAGATGCCTGAAGCAGTGAGGCACAGCTGCCGAAGGATGCCAGCAGCGCGAAACTGAGGAGCGGCTGCCGGAACAAAACGCGACGGTGAGATAAAGAGAACATTGAAGCGACGGGTTGTGAAGCAACCGTGCCGGACAGGGTCTCGACGAATGACGGCACTCACAGACGGAAATCGCTCCTCACTCACGGGTTGGATGGCATGTCGGCATGAAACGGCGCCCTGAGTGCGGCAAAAGCCCGGGCAACCGCAACGCATTCTTACAAGCCCCTCCTCACACGCCACTGGCCAGCAAGCCCTGCAGCCGATCACACATGCACACCGAGCCAATCAGGAATGGGATTTCACGCGGAGCCGCGGATGGCGCGGAGAAAATATATGAAACCCAATGAACCAAAACATTCCCCACCCTCCGCGGCTCCGTGCTCCGCGTGAACTTCCTCTCCCCCGGTTCAGTCCGTGCAGCCGCTCTCTTACCGGAGACCCATCTCGCCCGCTCTCTTCTCCGCAACCTTCTTCAGACGTTCGTCCCCGGCCGGGTCCGCCTGGATCCGCCGGTACGCCGCCGCAGCCTCATCGCGGCGCCCGCCCGCAGACAGGGCTTCCGCCTCCGACAGCTCGATCGAACTTTTCCAAAACGCCCCAATCTTAGAGGTGTCGACGCGCTTCAATACCTCCAGCGCCGCGTCCACCTGGCCGCGTTTGCTCAAGATCCGCGCCATCCCCTGCACGGCGGTGAACTGTGCCGCCGACCCCAATTGGGGCGCCGCGTCGACAATCTCCCGGTACGCCGCCAGCGCCCGCTCGGGATCCCCCAAGTTTGTCTCAAAATTTCCGGCAAGCGTCTGATTGATCACATCACGCAGGCGCGGTTCGCTGGACCACTCGAGGGCGCGTTTGAAATCCGCCTCGGCCTCCCTCCCCGCCTTGCCAACCATGTAGGCGCGGCCCCTGGCGAAGTAACCGTCGCCCGCCTTCCAGAAGGGCCACTTCGAGATGTCCTCGCCTTTGAACTCCTCCAAAAGCCGCGCTGGATTTCCGAAATCGAGATGGTTCTGCATGCGGACGACCTTTTGCACGGCAGGAATCGGAATCTGTGCAGCCAGCGCATCCGCCACCTCTCTTTGCCGGAGGCTGCGCGCAGCCCCGGCCGCGAGTTCCAGCGCCGCCGATTTTTGAAATTCCGTGACGTCGCCCTGCGCGGCCGACTTGTAGGCCTCCAACGCCTCCTCCAACTTGCCCTGCCGCAGCAGATCCGCCGCTTTCCTCGAAGCGTCGAGGTAATCGGCCTCCGGCGGGCCTGCATCGAAAGTGTGCGAGAGTCCGTCGTAAAAGGTGGCGAATTTCAGCACCCGGTGGAACTGAGCGCTCCCTGTCGGTGAGAATGCGGAGTGTTCGCTGCCGGAATCCCGGATGCGCTGACGGCAGATGTTGATGTGCCAGGGCAGGCTTCTCGTGGGTTTCCTGCCGATCACCTGGTGCAGCGGGTCGTTTTCGTCCTGGGTCACCGGGATGCGCATTTCAAGGGTCCAGTGGTCCGGCTGAATGTCGGTGGCGACCTCGGCCTGGGAGTCCCAGCTGAGCCAGGCGTCGCGGGAGGCGGAGCGGTCCAGGTCGGCCACAGCCCCGGAGGGACTGACGGCGATCTGGTAGTACGAACGGCTTTCGGTCTCGAGCAGCACCTCCACCGCGTCTCCATACCAGAGCGCCGCATCGTCCTTGCGCGTGGCGCCGATGTTCAACTTTTCCCCGGGATGCTCCTCACACCGGACGGCGATGTAGAGGTTGTTGCCTCTCCAGATCGTCTTGACCGAGGTTCCGAAAAGCGGCGGCCTTCCCGTCTGGAGTTCCTGGAGGCGACCGGTGGATGCGGCCGGACACTTGGTCCAGGCCTCCTCGTCCAGCTTGCCATCGATGACGATCTTTCCCTGGGCCTCCCCCACCATCCGCAGTTGCGGCACGGGACCGCGGATCTTGCCAAGCTGTTCGCTCTTGCTGCGGAGCCCCTTCAGAAAATCGTCCACAGGGGCGACGCGCCGGCCGAACACGGATTCCGGGTCCAGCTTGCTCTTGGCTTCGGCAAACAGCGAGAGCGCGGTGTCCGCCACGGCCTTGTCCTTTTCCATAGCCTGCCAGTGAGCCTCGCAGTAAGTGAAAAACTTGAGCATCTCCCCCTCGGCAGGACCGTAAAAGAGGCGGCAGTACTCCTTGAAAAGGGCGTCGGCGCTCTGCTGCTTGCCGCCCCAGTACATCTTCGCGGTGAAATAGACCAGGAAATGGTTGTAGCCGAGCGCCACCTTGTCGAAGTCCTGACGCATGCTCAGCCAGACGTCCTCCCCCAAGGCGCGGCCCTTGACGGCGTTGATGGTGTCTCCGATGGAATGAGGGGTGTAGGCGGGCAAATACCAACCCCTGTCTGTGAACGGATAGTTCTCGAAGTAGACGATCTGGTTATCGGTCTTGGGCAGCCAGCTTTCGCGCAGCTTCCGGTACTCCTCCTGTTCCTCGGGCAGGTTGTTCATGGGCCGCCTCCCGCCAACAATGCCAACCAGCACATTCGGCTCCAGCTTCTCGATTTTGAGCGGGGGCAGCGTGTAGACGCCGTAGGCGCAGTTGGTGATTTTTTTGTCGGGATGCGTCTTGGCCACCTCCTTCGCCACGCGGTTGACGAAATCCCACACATGGTCGGACAGAAGCCCGCGGTTGTTGCGTTCCGGCGAGTCCTTTCCAGCGCAGAGCGCACATTGGCAGATGGCGGTGTAGGCGTCCGGAGGCATCACCGAAACGGCGTCGAAATGAAAGTGGTCGAACTGGGCCCGCACAGAGCGCACGGTTTCCTCGAACAACTCCGGGTTGGAGTAGCAGAGCTGTTTGAGGTGCATCTCGGGAAGGTTCTGGCGCTTCCCGCCGTAGAGGGCAAACCACTCGGGGTGCTGGGAAAAAAGCTCGGGACGGTGCGTCATTTCGTCCATTCCGTGGGTCAAATGGAGGCCGTGGGGGTTGCGCAAGCCGAGCCGCATTGCCCAAAGGGCGTCTGCCGGGGGCATGACGCCGAACCTGAAATTGATCCGGCGCACGGCGATATCCGGGCGCACCGTCTCCTCCAGCTTCGGCAGCGCAATGGAGGGCGCCTTGGGAATGACTTCGCCAATTTCGCCGGGCATGTACCAGCGCACGCCGAGGTGCTGAAGAAAGCCGCATACTGCGTTGTAGGAGCCGCGCTCGCTTTCATCCCAGATCTCAAGCGGGGGCAGCTTGAGCGCCGTCTTTGAATCGGAGGGCTTCCGGTCCGAGGGCAAGCCAGTTTCCCCCGGGAGGGTGAAGCGATCTTTGTAAATCAAAAGGTTGGGAAGCCCCCAGTGCGCTCCGGTGATCTTGTCCCACTCCGCCTGGGGCCTGCCGCTGGTGATGTCGCCGTTGTGCCTGGCCCACGGTTCCACCGGGGTGAACTCCGTGTCGTCCCCGATGAGCACCAGCCAGTTCTGTCCCGAGACCATGCGGTAGGCGCCGTGCTCGAGATTGGCGCCCGTGATCTGGAGCTGATCCGTGTACGGACTGCGTCCGACGCACACCTGCACGGCAACCTCCGGGTGGGGCGTCGTGGTGATGGGAAGAGTGGCACCCGAAATCTTGGCGATCGTCTGCTGCAGATCGTGCGCCGCAAGCCGCACCGTGGCCGGCGGGTTCTCGGAGATCACGATTTCGGACAGGGGCTTGCCTTCCCGGACCAGAAAGCGATCCTCGGCACGCGCGCCGGGATGAAACGGGGTAATAAAACCGAGCAGTACGAGAAGAAGGCGGGGGGCGCGCATGCGCAGCAGACTACCCCCGGACCAGGGATTAACTTAGCCCCTGCCAGGATTCACTCCCCGGCCCGGCTTCAGAATTGCAGCGCGTCAGTCGCGGAAATTCTTAAAAGCCAGCCCCACGCCGAAGTCTTTCGAGCGCAGAAACTGGATGACATTCTGCAGATCGTCCCGCTTTTTGCCGGTCACGCGGATCTGGCGCTCCTGAAGCGTACTCTGGACTTTGGACTCGTGGGCTTTGATCGCCTTGACGATCTCCTTGGCCTTTTCCCCGTCCAACCCCTGCTTGATTTCCAAGTCCTGGGTGGCGTGCCCGAGCGGCGAAATTTCGAGTTTCTTGCGGTCGACGTTTCGCAGGTCGACATTTCGTTTGGCGAGTTTGCCGACGGTGATCTCCTCCAGGCTCTTCACCCGGTTGGCGTCCTCAGCCGACAGAACAATCTTGTTGGCCTTCGCGTCCCAGTTGATCTCCGCGTTGGAGCCCTTGAAATCAAAACGGGTCACCAGTTCCTTGCGGGCCTGATTGATGGCGTTGTCGATCTCCTGCGTATCCACTTCCGAAACGATGTCAAACGAGGGCATAGGAGCGGGATTGTGGGCGAGGTACCCGGAAAATCAAAAGGCAAAAACGGAGATCCCATTGCCCCAGATCTGAGGCAAAAGCACTATAACCCGCCGCGGCAGGGGTGCTGAGGGTTCCATCGCCCCGGACACACGGGGGCCAGCGGAACTTGAGCACCACCGCCGGAGCCAAAGTCCGCTGGAGATTTTCAATGCCCGTGGTGATGGCCGGGCTTTTCCCAGCGTGAGAGGCTTTCCTGATGAAAATGCCGGGCGCGCAGAAGCTTTGCGATCAGCCCGTAGCGCGGACTAAAAAGATAGGCGAGGCAGAACATCGCCCCAAGCACCAGCACGATACAGGCCCCAGAGGGAAGCCCGAGCCAGTAGCTCAGCCAGAGACCGCTCACCGAGCCAAACACCCCCAGCGCCCCCCCGCCCCAAAGCAGCGCCGGATACGAATCGCACAGCAGATACACTGTTGCCGCCGGTGAAATCAGGAGCCCGAGCAGCAGGATCACCCCCACGGCCTGGAGGGAACTCACCATCGTCAGCACCAGGGCCACCACCAGACCAACGCTCAGAAGACCAGTCGGGATGCCCTGGCTCCTCGCCACCGAGGGCTCGAACAGTAGCAACTGCAGGGGACGCTCCGCCGCGACCAACAGCGGCAGCACCACCACAGCCACCCCGTAAGCCACCCACAAATCCTGATTCGACACCCCCAGCACATTCCCGAACAGATAGTGGAGCAGGGAAACCCGCACCTTCACAAAGCTGAGCAGCACCACACCCGCGGAAAAGGCCACAGTGTACAGAATCGCCAGCGCCGAATCCTCCTTCACCCGCGCCCCGCGCGCCAGTAATTGCGCGCCAAGCGCCACCATCAGAGCCGCCGAAAGCGCCCCCATGAAGAGACCCGCGGGAGCCAGTCCGAACAGGAGCACTCCCACGGCCAGTCCCGGCAGTAGGGAGTGCGAAAGCGAATCCGCCATCAGCGCCATCCGGCGCAGCATCACGAACCCGCCCAGAAAGCCGTTCAAGAATCCAATCAGCACGCAGGCCGCCAGGGCCCGCTGCATGAACACGTGTTGGAAGGGTTCAAATAGCCAGTCCATGATTCACCCCTGAAAAAACGCGCGTCCCGTAGGTACGCGCCAGATTGTCCTGCGTAAACGCCTCCTGCACCGTCCCGGAAGCAATCAGTTCCCCGTTCAAAAGCAGCACCCCGTCGAACAGCTCCGGAACCGTCTGAAGGTCGTGATGCGAAATCAACAGAAGCTTCCCCTCAGAGCGCAGCCTCCGGAAAACCCCTCGCAACCCCTCCTGGCTCGGCTGATCCAGCCCGGTGAACGGTTCGTCCAGAAGCAGCACATGCGCCTCCTGCGCCAGCGCCCGGGCCAGAAACACCCGCTGCTGCTGACCGCCCGAAAGCGCCGAAATCTGGCGGTCCTGCAGCGCCGTCAACTGCACAGCCTCCAACGCGGCATCCACCGCGTTCCTGTCCTCCTTGGAAAAACGCCGCCACCAGCGGACCCTCAAATAACGCCCCATTTCCACCACCCCCCTGACGGTTGTCGGAAAATCCCAGTCCACCATCTCGCGCTGGGGAAGATAAGCAAACTCCTGGCTCGCCCCGTGCATCCGGCGTCCGTGGAAAGAAACGGACCCCGTCTCCATTTCCAGCAACCCGGCGAGCGCCTTCAGCAGCGTGGACTTCCCCGCGCCGTTGGGCCCCAGCACCGCCACGCAGTTCCCGCAGGAAAGACTGAACCCCACATGGTGCAGCGCCGGCACGCGCCGGTAGCTCACCGTCAAATCCTCGACCACCAGGGAATGCGAATGCGCGCTCATGGAAAGGACACCACCGCCTCCGTTGTTTTCACGCCCCAGACGCTGCGGTCGTAGTCCGCGCCGTCAGGCCCGGTCAGTTGGAGACGCAGCGCTGCTTCCACCTCCCCCTCCCATTGCACCGCCACCGCGAGTTCCACCCCCTCCTGAGGGAAGGGAATCTCCAAAGCCGCCTCTACCCGGCGCTCCGGACGCTCCCGCTTCCACACCACCTTTCCCAGGTGGCTCACCTCCACTTGCAACGCAGTTTGGGAAAAAGTAAGCACCAGCGGCAGGCTCGCGACCAAGGGTTCCGGCGCGGCCTCGGCAGCCGCACCGGCCGCCTGCTCGTCACCGCGGCGCGTCAGCACGCTCAGGGGCCATGAGAGAAACAAAAGCACCCCCAGCAAAACCAAGGACCGCACCAGAGGAGATCCCTTCATCTTACTTCAGCGCATCCACAATGGTGGTGACGTTATGCCGGACCATCCCGTCGTAGGTTGAGGCGCTTCCGGAGCCGAGGCCGTCCACCCAGAGCTGCCCGCCCAGAACGGCGCCCGTCTCAGAGGTGATCTGCGTCAAAACCTTCGGGTTGGCGGTGTCCTCGGCAAACACGGCCTTCACCCGCTGCGCGCGGATGGTCGTGAGCAATTCGGCGACCTGCTTGGAAGAAGGCTGCTCGGAAGCCGTCAGGCCCGAAACGGGATAAACCGTGAAGCCATGCTCCTTCGCAAAATACTGGAGCGCGTCGTGGGATGTCACCAGTTTGCGTTTGTCCCTGGGGAGCTCGGCTACCTTGAGCTTCGCCCATTTTAAGAGCGCGGACAATTCAGCGGAATACGCCTCCGCGTTTTTGGCGAAAAAATCCTTCTGCTCGGGCCTCATTTTCTGGAAAGCGTCGCGCACCACCCGCACCGCCTTTTGCGTGCTTTCGACGCTGTGCCACCAGTGTGGATCCTCCACCTTTTCCCCCTCCTCGTGCTTATCATGCTTATCGTGCTTCTGTCCCGGGCCGTGCGCATGCCCGGCGCCCTTCATCCAGAGCGTCGGCAACTGGTCGCCCACCTCCAACACCTGGACCTTCCCGCCGGTGGCCTCCTTCAACTTCCCCACGTAACCCTCCATGTGCTTCGCCGAGAGCAAAACCACATCGGCCGCGGAGACCTTTTTTAGATCCGAGGGACGGGGCTCGAAGTCGTGCGGATCCGCCCCGATGGGGACGTGTCCGGTCACATTCACGGCATCCCCGCCCACCCTTCCCGCGATCTCGGTGAGGATCGTGGAAAACACGGAAACCTTGAGCGCCTCCGCCGCCTGGAGAGGACTCGAGGAGACCGCAAAACACGAAGCGACAAAAGCCGACAGCCATGTGAAAATTGTACGTTTCATCCGTTTTTCGAAAGCTGACAGACCGCCCGGCTTATTGCAAATGAAATGCAACAAGGCGCCTGCGTTCCCATGGTGGACTTTCCGCAGCCCACCCGCCATTTTAAGACCGTGACCGTTATGCGCATCCTGATGCTTCCCCTTCTCCTGCTCGCGGCCTTCCTCTCCGGAGAGTCCACCGCCTCCGCGCAATTTTTCGCCGCCCCCCCGAAGGCGGTCCCCTCCCTCGTCTCCAGCACAAGCGCGGTCGCGGCCTCCCGGCCTTTCACGGTCGGAATCCGTTTCACGTTGGCGGAGCACTGGCATCTTTACTGGCGTTTTCCCGGCGACTCAGGCGCCGCCCCCGAGGTGGAGTGGAGCCTCCCTCCCGGCTTCGAGGCCGGGCCGATCCAGTGGCCGCTTCCAAGCCTGCTCAAGTCGGAGGGCGACCTGTTTACCAATGTCTACGAAGGCGAGGTCCTCTTTCCCGTGGAAATTCGTACGCCGGCGCAAATTCCCAGCGCCCCCTTCGTGCTCAAGGCGAAGCTTAAGTGGTACGTCTGCTCGGAAACATGCCTGCCAGGGGACGGCGAAGTGTCCCTCACCCTTTCCCCCGGGGAGCCTAGCCCCGAAAACACGGAGCTTTTCGCTCTCTGGCAAAGCCGTTTGCCCCAAACCTCCCCCGCCCCTTTCCAGCTGAACTGGAGCAAAAACAAAGACTCCGTCCTAGTTGAGGTGAAGGGAATGGCCGGTTCCGGGAAGGTCGAGTTGTTTCCGATCCCGCCCCGCGGAGTGATGGCGGAACACCCAGAACCCCTGGCGTCTGACCCAAGTGGCCGCACTTTTCGAATCCCGTCCCCTGAGGCGGGGCTCGCGTCCGAGGACTGGAGGGCGCTCGTGGTTTTGAACGAGGGGGGAAAGCGGCTGGGTTGGGAGGTGCCGGCCGTCTTTGCCAAGCAGGCCGCAAGCGCCCCGCAGGGCGCGGGAGAGACGGGCCCCGGGGCCGCAACAAAGCCGGGCGGTGCATCCGCCGGCGCCTCCGGATCCGGGGCGGACGGACTGGGCAAGGTGCTCTGGGCGGCGTTTCTGGGCGGGTTGCTCCTGAACTTGATGCCCTGCGTATTGCCGGTGATCGCGCTCAAAATCTTTGGTTTCACACAGCAGGCGGGAGAGCAGCCCGGCAGAGTGTTCCGTCTAGGCCTGGCCTTTTGCGCGGGGGTGTTCACCTTCTTCCTCGGGCTGGCCCTGGCGGTCGCGGGACTCAAAGCCGCGGGCGGCGGCCTGAACTGGGGGTTCCAGTTCCAGAATCCTTGGATCTTAAGCGGCCTCATTGCGGCGGTGTTTGTCTTTGGCCTGAACTTGCTCGGTGTTTTTGAGATCAACCTCGGGGGCGGGGCGAACGCCAAGCTCAGCGCCCTCTCCAGCAAGCAGGGGTACACGGGTGCGTTTTTGCACGGAGCCTTCACCACCCTGCTCGGAACCTCCTGCACCGCGCCCTATCTGGGCGTGACCCTCGGCTTTGCCGTCAGCCAGACCACCCCCGTGGTTATCGCCATTTTCCTGACGATCGCCGCCGGGATGAGCCTCCCCTACCTGCTGCTCACCTCGAATCCCGCCCTGCTGCGCTTTCTGCCAAAGCCCGGCGCCTGGATGGAGCGCCTCAAACAATTGATGGGCTTCGTCATCCTCGCCGTCGCGGTGTGGATGCTCGGCGTCCTTGGAAAGTCCCTCGGCATCGATGCCATCGCCGGCACCGCTTCCTTCCTGCTGGTGCTGGGGTTCGCGTGCTGGATTTTTGGCACCCTCCAAAACCGGGTGCTGGCACTGATTGCCGCCCTGCTCCTCACCGCCGGTGGCTACAGGTTGTTTGTATACGAGGCCCTTTTGCGCGGCCCCTCCGGAACGAGGGCAGGCACGGAATCTTCCTCAGAAGGATGGGAGGTCTTTTCCCCGGAGCGCGTCGCCCGGGAGCGCGCGGCGGGCCGCCCCGTGTTCGTCGACTTCACCGCGGAATGGTGCCTGAACTGCAAAGTGAACGAGCGGGTCACCCTTTCCAAACCGGAGGTGCAGGAGGCCTTCCGCAAACGCGGCGTTGTCATGCTCAAGGCCGACTGGACCCACAAAGACTCCGTCATCACAGAGGAGCTGAACCGGTTCAAACGGATCGGCGTGCCCTTCTACCTTCTCTACAAGCCGGGCGCCGCCGAACCCCACATTTTCCCGGAGCTCTTGACACCGGGATTAGTTCTTGAAGCCCTCGAATCCCTTCCAGAACGCTAAACGCCAAACTTCAACACCCCGCCGCCCGCCAGCCCCCCCCGCATCCGTCCCATCCACCCAAGCATGACCGCCGTACTTCAAACCCTGGCCCTGCTGACCCTTCCCGCCTACCTGCTGGGGTCCATCCCCTTCGGCCTTCTCATCGGCCGACTCAAAGGGATCGACGTGCGCCAGCATGGAAGCGGGAACATCGGCGCCACCAACGTCTGGAGGGTGCTCGGCCCGAAATGGGGCGGGACCACCTTCCTACTGGATGCCGGAAAAGGGTTCCTTGCCGTGCGCATCGCTCAAAACATCGCCTGGCGGCTGCAGGCTCCGCCCTCCCTCGAGGACCAGTTCATGGCCTACGCCGGAGTTTTCGCGGCGCTGGCGTGCATTATCGGGCACAGTTTTCCCGTCTGGCTGAAATTCAAGGGAGGCAAGGGCGTGGCCACCTCCCTCGGCGTCATCATCGGACTGATGCCCGCCCTCGCGACCGCCGTAGTGCTCACCGTCTGGATCGGAGTTTTCGGCCTTTCGCGCTACGTGTCCCTGGCATCTGTGGTTTCGGCCATCGCCCTGCCCCTGACCGTGGGTGCCCTTTTGAAGGCAGAGGAACTCCAGGGGTCCGCCTACTTTGCGTTCGCCTGCGCCGCCGCGTTCCTCGTCGTCCGCAGGCACCGGGACAACATCAAGAGGCTCTTCGCAGGGACCGAAAACCGGTTTGGCACCAAAAACAAGGACTGACCCATGGATGCCCCCTTTTCCAAAATCAGCGTCCTCGGCGCCGGCAGCTGGGGGACCGCCCTTGCACTGCTGCTGGACCGCAACGGGGCCAGCGTCACGGTTGTCGGCAACGACCCTTCGGCGGTGGAACGCATCCAGGCCTCGCGCGAAAACCAGCCCTACCTCCCCGGGGTGCGCCTTCCCGAAACACTCCGCTTCACCACTTCCATTGAGGAGGCCGCCGATAGCGACCTCGTCCTGCTCGCCCCACCCTCGCGGGCCCTCAGGGAGGTGGCCTCCCGCCTTAGCACCGTCAGCCTGAAGCCGGGCGCGGTGTTGATGTCGTGCACCAAGGGCGTCGAGCGCGGGAGCGGCCTGCGCATGAGCCAGATTTTGGCGGAAACTCTCCCGGAACACCCGATTTCGGTCTTGTCAGGGCCTAGCCACGCCGAGGAGGTTGCCCGCAAGGCGCCGACGGCGGTCGTGCTGGGCTGCCCAGACGCGGATCTCGGGCGCCGCCTGCAGGCAGTCTTCAGCAACGCCACCTTCCGCGCCTACACCAGCGAAGACGTGGTCGGCATCGAACTCGGCGGGGCCCTCAAAAACATTTTCGCGATCGCCGCCGGCATCTGCGACGGGCTCAAGCTCGGCGACAACGCCAAGGCTGCGCTCGTCACCCGCTCCCTGGCGGAACTCGTGCGCCTGGGCAGCGCTCTGGGTGGACGCTCTGAAACCTTCCAAGGCCTCAGCGGTATCGGGGACCTCATGGTCACCTGTTTTTCCGCTCACAGCCGCAACCGCGCGGTCGGGGAACGCCTTGCCTCCGGCGAACCCCTCGCGCAGATCGTCAGCTCGATGCGCATGGTGGCGGAGGGCGTGCCGACGACCTACAGCGCGTTCGACTGCGCCAGGCGCCTCGGGGTCGACACCCCCATCATCGACCACATCCGCCTGATCCTCGACGGGCAGATTTCCCCTGAAAAAGCCCTTCTAGCGCTCCTCTCGAGAGAACCCCGCTCCGAATAAGGGCGCCCAACGCAGCGCATCAATCCTTTCGCGAGCTTCCGTTTCCATAAACGGGTTTGTGGAGTATCCTAGGCAGTCCACCCAATGTCCTTAATCCCCGAGGAAATCATCCAGCAGGTTGCCCAGGCCAACGACATCGTTGAGGTCATTGGCGGATATTTTCCCCTCAAAAGGGCTGGCCCCGCCTACAAAGCCCTCTGCCCCTTTCATCAGGAACGCTCCCCCTCCTTCACCGTCAACCCCGCCCGGCAGATCTTCAAGTGCTTCGGATGCGGCGTGGGGGGGTCTGTGTTCCGGTTCGTCATGGAGTACGAGCACATCGACTTCGGGGCCGCGGTGCGCAAGCTCGCCGAGCGCTCCGGGATCCGCATCGAACACCACGAGCTTTCCGGCGAGGACAAGGCCCGGCTGAACCTGCGCCAGCGCCTCCTTGCCCTCCACGCCGAGGCGGCCCAGTTTTTCCATACCCAGCTGCTGCGCAGTCCCGCAGCGCAACCGGCCCGGGATTACCTCAAAAGCCGGGGCATCCACGCTGCCGTCGCCAAGTCCTGGAACCTCGGGTACGCGCCCGACGGCTGGGACCATTTTCTGCGCTTCGCCGCCTCCTCGGGCTACAGTCACCAGCAGATCATCGCCAGCGGACTGGTGTCCCTCCGCGATCCGGAAAACGAAAACAGCGAGTGCTACGACCGTTTCCGGGGGCGGGTCATGTTTCCGATCTGCAACGACACGGGCGAGGTCATCGCGTTTTCGGGCCGCATCCTGGAAGCCGACGCCAAGGCCGCCAAATACGTCAACTCCCCGGAGACGATCCTCTTTACCAAGGGGGCGGTCCTTTTCGGCCTGCACCGCTCCAAGCGCGCGCTCATCGCCAAAAGCTCGGCGATCGTATGCGAGGGGCAGCTGGACTTGATCACCGCCTTCGAAGCCGGGGTGCAAAACGTCATCGCCCCCCAAGGCACGGCTTTCACCCCGAAACAGGCGCGCATCCTCAAACGTTATGTGGACGAGGTGATCCTGTGCTTCGACTCGGACGCCGCCGGGGAGAAAGCGGCGGAGCGTTCGCTGCCCTCGCTCCTTTCGGAGAAACTGTCCGTCCGCATCGCCAGCCTGCCCAAGGGGGAGGACCCGGACTCACTGATCCGCACCCAGGGGGCAGAGGCCTTCCTCTCCCGCATGAGCGGGGCCCCCGAGTTTTTCGACGCCCAAATCGACCGGCTTTCTGCAGTGGCCGGGTTCGACAGCGCCCGGGGCCGGACCGAGGCGGCCCGCAAGATCGTCGAGTCGGTGGGCTGGATCACGGACCCGGTCCTGAGGGAGTTTCATGTGCAGAAAATCGCCACCCGGCTGGAAATGGCGCCTGCGGAACTGAACAAACTTGCCTCCGAGGCGGCAGTTCGCAACCAGGCGCAGGCAAAGCGCGCGCCGGCTGGGGAGTCCGGCCCGGAACCGGAACCCGTTTCCAGAAGCCTCACGGTAGATCCGACCATCGAGCTTTTGGCCCACGTCCTGCTCCACTCGAGTGATGCCCGGCAGTGGCTTTTGGAGGAAGCGTGGGAAAATAGGCTAAACTCCGAGCCGCAGGGCGATATAATAGAACACATCATGCGCGGCTCTCACCTTCTGGAGGAACCAGAAACCCTTCACAGCTTCCTTGGCGGCCTGGATCCCGGAACCGAGTCATTCGTGAGCACCCTGCTCAATCTGGCGGAAATCGAGCATCCTTTGGAGGTGGCTCAGGACTGCTGGAACGAACTGGAACGCCGCCAAATCCGCAGGCGCATCGACTCCGCCAAGGCAAAGCAGCGCAATCCCGCGTTGAGCCTGGAGGAGTCTGGGGCTTTACATCAACAAATTCTTGACCTACAGAAGCGCCTCTTTGATATTGCACGGCCTTTTTCCCCTTTTCGGTAGCCGAACCCCCTACTGTTAAGTGGGGAAAAATTTATTTCCGTCGATACGGGTATGCCAACCAAATCCAAGCAGCGCGCCGCCGCCTCCTCCCCCAAGGCCGCGCAGAAAAAAACGCAAGCCGCAAGGCTCGTGGCAGGCTCCGGTTCGAAGGGCTCCAATTCCAAACCCAAGGGTTCATCATCAATGTCTTCCGCCAAACTGAAAGCGTCCTCGAAATCCGCCAAAGCGACCGCAGGCAAAGCCCCCACTAAAGCCGCGGCAGCCAAGACTGCAGCCACCGCAAAAACCGCCCCGAAAACAGCCGTCAAAGGCACAGTGAAAGGCACAGTGAAAGGCGCCATCAAAGCCAAGGCCTCCCCCGCTTCAAAAACTTCCCCCAAGCCCACGGCGAAGTCCTTTTCCTCATCGAAAAACGCCGCCAAGTCGAAAACCGCTGCGAAAACCTCAAAGGCAACAACCGCCAGACCTGTGGCACCCAAATCCAAACACGTGCCCAAACCTGCAGCCAAGTCGAGCGTCAAGCCCCCCCAGAAATCATCAGCAAAGTCGAAGGCCTCCGCCGGAGCCGCCGTCCACAAAAAGCAGGTCGCCCCGAAAGCAGCGGCCACGGCTAAAGGAAAATTGAAGCCGGAGTCCAAGCCTGTCAAAAAAGCGGTGGTCGCCCAGAAAACGAAGGCCGCACCTGCGAAACCAGCGCCAAAGGCGACCGCTGCATCCAAGACGGCAGCCCCAGCCAAGACCGCAGCCAAGACCGCAGCCAAGACGGTCGCGAAGGCGCCCCAGGCTAAACAGCCTGCGAAGCCCTCGCAACCAGCAGTGGCTCACACGGCAAAGGCCCCGGTGAAGGTCGCCGCTAAAGTCGAAGCCAAGCCTGCAGCCCCGGCGCCAAAGAGCCAGCCGACGGCAGCAAAAGCGCCCCAGAAGGCCCAGCCCTCCGCCACTCCCGCCCCCGGCAACGTGCTCAGCGCCGAGTTCGACATGACGGAGAAGCTCCGTGAACTTATCCGTCAGGCCAAGGAACAGGGTTATCTCACCATCGACGACCTTCACGAAGCGATTCCCGAGTCCATCAACGATCCCGATGAACTTGAAGCGATCCTAAGCCGTTTGCGCGGGCTCGAAATCGAGCTCATCGAGGCCTCCGACGTCGACCGTCTCAAGGACGGAAAGAAGGACGCCGACGACGAGGAGGAGGAAAAAAACGCCGACCAACGTGCCGACATTCTGGACGACCCGGTGCGCATGTACCTCAAGCAGATGGGGCAGGTCCCGCTGCTCACCCGCGAACAGGAAGTCGAAATTTCCAAGCGCATCGAGGACGCCGAGGTCAATGTGCTCAAGCACATCAACCGCTACGGGTTTGTCGCCCGCCTGTACCTTGAACTGGCCCAGAAGCTTGACAAGAAGGAGGAGCGTTTCGACCGCGTCATCCAAGATAAAAAGATCGAAAGCCGGGAGCGCTACGAAAAATCCCTGCCAAAGCTGATCAGCGGCTTGGAAGAGGCCATGGCAGAAACTTCCGGCCTCTATCAAAAGTTTCTGAAGTCTGGAGAAAAAGAATCCACTTCCAAGATTCTCGTGGAATTCCGCAAGTCGCATGCGGCTATCCAGAAGCATTATCCAAAGTTCTTCTTCAAACAGAAGGTTACCGAAGAGTTCGTCCAGTTCGCTGAAGACGCAGCCAAGCTCGTGAACCGTCTGCGCGAAGAGTCCACCCGCGGCAAGAAGGAGTCCTCGGCGCTCTTGAAGGAACAGCAGGCCCTCTGCTGGATGAACACCAACGAGTTTCTGGCGGACTACCAAGAACTCCGCCTCTGGATGCGCAAGGCACTCCGAGCCAAGACCGAAATGGTCGAGGCCAACCTGCGCCTCGTCATTTCCATCGCCAAGAAGTACACCAACCGCGGCCTCTCCTTCCTCGATCTCATTCAGGAGGGCAACATGGGCCTGATGAAGGCGGTCGAAAAATTCGAGTACCGCCGCGGCTACAAATTCTCCACCTACGCCACATGGTGGATCCGGCAGGCCATCACCCGCTCCATCGCCGACCAGGCGCGCACCATCCGCATCCCGGTGCACATGATCGAAACGATCAACAAGCTCATGCGGGTGCAGAAGCAGCTCGTGCAGGATTTCGGACGCGAACCCACCCCAGAGGAGGTCGCCGAGGAAATCAACCTGCCCGTCGAACGCGTCCGCGCGGTGCTTAAGATGGCGCAACAGCCCATCTCCCTGCAGTCTCCCGTGGGCGAGAGCGACGACACCAGCTTCGGCGACTTCATCCCGGACACGACTGCCGAAGACCCTTCGGACGTGACCGCCATCGCCCTGCTCAAGGAAAAGATCCGCGACGTGCTGGAGTCGCTCACGGAGCGCGAACGCCAGGTACTGGAGCAGCGCTTCGGACTGGTGGACGGCTACAGCCGGACTCTGGAAGAGGTCGGCCGCCAGTTCCGCGTGACCCGCGAGCGCATCCGCCAGATCGAGGCGAAGGCGCTCCGCAAGATGCGCCACCCCACGCGCATTCGCCAACTGGAGGGCTTCCTGGACGCATCGGAACTCTAGTAAGACAAGGCATACGGCGCTTCAAACGAGGCGCCGTTCCTGTTTCTCGCCCCTCTCTTTCGTGAGGAAAAAACAGGTTTGCATTTCAATAGCGCAACTTTTTCAACCCTCGGGTGTTTGACCTGACGTGACACATTCCGACCCTTCCCATTCTCAAGAGCAGTCAGACCTCGAGGCGGATCCCGCTCTTCACGGCTTGCTGGGCAGGGCAAAAGTCCCCTCACTTTCACCCGGGTTTACATCGGGGGTGATTCGTTCGGTGGAAAGTGCCGAGCAGGCCTTGACTGAATTTCCGTCCACAGGCGCGGACCATCTCGCGGGCACGCCCCGTTCCGCTTCATGGCTAGTGCGGGCCGGCGCCTGGGGGGCGGTGGCCGCCGCTCTCGCCGTCGCGGCGGGACTCGCCCTCTGGCAGACCGAGCGCTCCGCGGAAAACACGCCTACCGCCGACGATCCTCTCCTATCCGCGCTGCAGTCCATGGATTTGAAGTCGGAAGATTTTGCGATTGTGGCTCAGTTAGGCGAAGTTCTGGAGGCTGAACTCACAGCAAACAACGCCTTATGGCCGGAGCCCAAATAGAAGACCGCAGCACTACGCTTTCAACGCCAACGAGACGCCTCGCTTGGCTCTCTGTGCCTGCCTTGGCTCTGGCTTTGATCTTCGCCCCTCGCCTACTCCCCGCTCAGGACACCGACACTCCCAAGGTTCCTGACAAGCAACCTGCCCGAAAAGCCGCTCTGGTCAAAAATGCGGACGCTGATAAACCTGCGGAGACGCCCCCGGAAAAGGCTCCGGCGGATTCAGGCCAGCCAAGGGGCCAAAACGCCAAGGGGAACGCCAAAAAGGAGGCAGATCCGCTGGTGCAGTTGATCCGCTCGATGACCCCCGAACAGAAAAACCATCTCATCGAGAACATCAAGGCCTGGGAGCAGCTCACCCCAGAACTGAAGCAGGCGCTGAGAGCCAGGGAGAAGTCCCTGCGCAAAAACATTTCCGACGAGGTCGACGAGGCCGTTCAGGGAGCGGGCCTCTCTGCCGAACAGAAGGAACTCTTTGAAAAGCGGTACAAGGAGGAGCGTAAAAAACTTGAAATGGCTCTGCGCATGGAACTGGACTCGCGCCGCAAAGAATCCCTTCAGGAAATCATCACCCGCCTCAAGCAAGAGGTAGCCGCCCCTCAGCAGTAGCGGCAGGCCCTAAGGCTCCGTCTATGGCGGCTCTCAGTGCGCTGACAGCAAGACGTGGCGCGGACTACAGGCGACGAAACGAGCCCGAAATCACTCCTTCTGGACAGAAGGAGTGGCAGTCGCACTGGAGCTCTGTTTCCCATGCGAAAGGTCCTTGAGAATCAAACGGGCCAGCGCCTTTGCGCCGACCGTCTTCAGGTGCACCCCGTCGCCCGCCACCCAGGTGGACTGGGACTTACTTTCCGCATCCCAGTCGATGACGCGCACATTCTTGTGATTCGCGGCCTCTGTTTTAATCATTTGATTGGCCCTTTTGTAACTTTCACTGATCTCCCTCATCGTAATCCAGAAAACCTGCGGACAACCGGAAAGCTGGCTGTTGATGGTCTGGACCTTCTTTTGAAACGAGACGTTACGCTCGTCGTTGTGCCCGATCATCACCACCACGGCGCCGCCCTTTTTGGAGGAATGGTTTTTGAGGACGTCCGAGACGCTTTCCGGCACACCGCCCTTCATACAGCCCGCTGTGGTTGCCCTCCGGCAAGGCTTCGCATTGATTTCCACCTCCCAGTTCGCGGCCCCGATGATGGACTGCGCCGCATTGGTATCCTTGGGGTTCAGAGCTGAGAGAACTGAGTCTCCGACGATAAAAACCGATCCCCGCGACGTGGTTTCAGCATGCGCTGCCGGGAGCAGTACCGGGCTTAAAACAGCAGTTAGCGGAATTAAAAAACGTTTAAACATATTAAAATACGGCTGCACTCCTCCCTGCACCTTGCGAGGCGCAAAACGAGCACGTGATTATACAATATCGAAAAAGGACGGCATCACTGGTTGAGCGTCGCCCAGGCGGGCTTGAGAATAAGATCGGCGTCATTTTGGACGGCTACCGTGACAGGGACGGAAACCGGGTTTCGTCCTCTTTCCGAATAAAAGGGTTCATCTCCAAACGGCCCGCTTCGTCACTGCGCTTGATGGATTCCCAGGGCGAGCCGTCGAATTCGACAAGGTCGAGCGTGTAGATCCTGCCCCTCTGGTACTTCCAAAGGTTTTGCGGCGCCAGCTTGATGTGCGCTGGATGCATCACAAGGATCTCCCGGTCCGCGTACTCGCCCTGAAGCACCTGCACGACTTCGTAGAGGTGGCTTACCATCGATTCCTGATAGGGAACCAGCTTGCTGACGCTCAAAGGCTGCGACTTCAGGACTAGTTTGGCGCGAACCTGCACCTTCTTTCTCCCCTCAAAAGCCTGCCCTCCGTTGGTATCCTCAGTTTTCGGGGTAGCAGCCTGCATCTTTTCTCGCGATAGAGGCGCAGCTCCAAGCAAATCCTCAGAGAGGTCCTTGGAGATCATCTTGAAGATTCCCTCCGCCCACAGGTCCATGTCCTTGCCCACAAAGTGCTCCTTGTCGGGCATCGAACCTCTGTAGGGGGCAGTGATGAGGGTGCGGCTGTCAACGGCGGTTAAAAAACCTCCCGAGTAGCGTTCGATCCGTTTGAATAAAAAATCCTGGATTTCAGTGGTCACCCTTCCTGACACCGGCGGACACACCCAGTAGACCTTCCTCAACGAGGACTTCTGCTCGGCAAGAAACCGCATCATGGGCTGGAGGTAACCATTCAACTGGGCCTCGTGCTTCGAGGGAATCAGGGTTTTACCGTCGCTAAACAGGCTCAGAAGATTAGTTCCGTTTTGAATCACAAGGATGTCCGGATGATGTTCCTCGAGAAGCATCTCAAGCTTTGGCACGGGGTGAGACTCGGGCCGCTTCCCCTTTTGCATTCCATAGGTGTCCTGAACCTCCACGGGGCGCTCCCCCGCCTTCCCCAGTATATTCCAAATTCCACAGGCTGTTCTCGCGTTCGAAAGAGGGCCTGTCTTGAGCCAGCTGATCGGCACTGTTCCGCAGGCCATGTAAGAGTAAACTGCCGCGATCTCTGACGCTTTCCGCAGTCTGCCGTCCAGTGCTTTCCCAAAGCCGCACAGGCCGAGGGAGTCACCAATCACCAGTACCTTGGCCCGGCGTCCGTCCGGGGAGGATGCGTTCTTTTTTGAGCCTCCCGCCGAACTATCAAGGCCCTCGTCACCCCGGCTGGAGTCGCCTGCATTCGCCTCCTCAGGGGAGGATTCGCTGCACGGGCATCCTTTCTGCCCGTCGGACGCTTCCTGAGAGCTCTTCGTGTCGACAAGTCCCGATGGCTGACTGGCTCTGGCAGAAACAGAGACAAACAGAAGAAACCATCCGGAAAAGAAAAACGTCAGGAGTGTCACTCGCGAAACGTCAACGCCTCCAGACGGGGGGGTCCTGAAAAAACGAAGCATATATTGATCAAATCCGACGTGGTCGAAGCGAGGGATGCTACCCCCCCTAAAAACGCCTTCTAGGAACGTTAGCCAATAAAATAAACTCATTGAGTTCAAATAAAACTTACACAATTCACATCGCCGACAAGTGCACGGGGCCAATTCTGACTCGAAACAGTCCAAGAGGAGGATGCCGGACCAACGATTTCCTTGCGAACACGGCGCCATTCCCTCCCATCTCCGATCCGGCGGCCGGGTCACCAAGCGCCATTATATCCGCAGCCACGCGGCCCCATGCTACCCGGCTCCCCTCACACCGATGCCGCGCGGTTTCAGTGCCCGCTATTCAAGCGGCTTAATCTTAATATTCCGGTACCAAACGGGCGCCTGCGCCTTGCCGTGCAATCCCTGGAGGCCAAGCGGTCCGGTGCGCGCAAACTCCTTGAGCGGTTTCTTGAACTTGTTCGGCGTGCCGTCCGGGTTTTTGCCCGTCTCCGGCCAGTTGTTGAGGTCCGCTTGCACGACTTCCTCGCCGTTGAAAACGACGCTCACGAGGCTGTCCTTGCAAGTGATGGTGAAGTGGTTCCATTCGCCCACAGGCTTGGAAGCATCCTTGGAGGGCGGGCAAGCGTCATAGATTGCCGCCACCATTCCATATTTGCTGCCGTCCTTGTTTTCGTGCACCTGGATTTCCAGCGCCGAAAGAACGTCCTTGATGTTTCCGGACCGGAGGAAAACTCCGCTGTTCGACTCCTTGGCGACCTTGAATTCAAGGTCGAGAATGAAGTTCGAGTACGCGTCCTTGGTCCAAAGCGTATCGTGGTTCTTTGCTACCAACTCGCTACCCTCCCAGGCCCAATGCTCGCCGCCGAGGGCATTCGAAAGGTCCCGCTCAAAGAGATTCTTCCAAGACGATGCGTCGGGATGCTCGGCGGCATGGACGGATGCGCTGCTTGTGCAAAACACGACGAGTGAGGAGAGAAGCAGGGCCTTCAGGGCGGGGGCGGTTTTCATGAGAGAAAAGAGTGTCGGGTGTGACCGGGAGCTCAATCCCTAAATTTGAGGCTCGGGTTGGCTCATGAAACACTGTCCCCGTGAGGGCTTGGCCTCGGCGGCCATTCACTCCTAATGCAAGGCCCTTCCGTCAACAGGGACGCCTGCGCCCCGGTTACCCTTGAGAATTGCTCGGGAGGAAGCCCTCTCTACGCCCCCTTCTCTCTCCGGGACGCCGCTCTGGCATCTTTCATCTCCAGGAACGAAGCGGTCAATAACAGTGCGACAGCGACACAGATGCAGCTGTCCGCCACGTTGAACGCCGGCCACGGATTAAAGGGGGCAAAGCCCAAGTCGAAAAACAGGAAATCGACCACATAGCCGTGTGCGAGGCGGTCTGTGAAATTACCCAGCACCCCGGACAAAAGCAGCAGCAACGCTACAAAGTTGAGGCGGCCCGGGAAGATGGATTTTTTCAAAGCCCACCCCAGTCCGCAAACAGCGGCGATCGACAGACCGATGAAGAACTTGTTGCTGTCCTGCAAAATTCCGAAAGCGGCTCCCGTATTGCTGAAATGCACCCAGTCAAAATAGTTCGGAATGACCGCAAAATGTCCCCCCAAGGGCAGGTGCTGCTCGATCTTCGGCAGCCACGCAACGTCCAACCCAGCGGTCCAGAGCTTTGTCGCCTGATCCAGTGCGTACAACAGCGCAACCGCACCCGCCGACAAAAACCAAACGGCGCTGCAGCACGCTGGAGAGCCCTGCGAGTGAGAGGGCGGATGCGAACCGCCGGCGCAGCAATCGGGAGTCGGTCCGGTGGGTTCGCTCATATCGCCGATTGCAGCACAGATTCACAGCGGTCGCACAGCTCCGAATGCAGCGCTGAGCGGCCCACGGAGGGCTTGAAGCGCCAGCAACGGGTGCACTTTCCGTTTGGATTGCGCCCCACCTTCGCGACCGTCTCAGGCCCCTGGTGAATGTGGAGGTGGCTCAGCAAAAACACCTCCTCGAGTTCCTCCTGGGCGCCGGCTGTGCTTGCAAGAAGATCAACATCCGCGATCTGCAGATCCACCTCTGCCTCCTGCGCGTTGCCGATCAGCTTTTGCTGGCGGGCAGGCTCCATCGCTTGGGCAATGACGCCCCGCAATTCGAGCCACTGCTCGAAGCGCTTCTCGAGCGCCTCGTCGCGCAGCGCCGGATCCGCTTCGGGGAACACCTCCAAATGCACCGCCCCCGCACGGCCCGCATGCTCCCACGCCTCGTCTGCGGTAAACGCCAGCACGGGAGCCAGCAACCTGCAAAGCGCGTCGAACACGCGCGCCATGACCGCCTGCGTCGCACGGCGCTGCGGCGAATTCGCGTGGTCGCAGTACAGGCGGTTCTTTGTAATGTCCACGTAAAGCGAGGACAGGTCCACGGTGCAAAACTGGTTCAAGGTCTGGAACACCCTGCGAAAATCGTACGACTGGTAGGCCTCCCGCGTCTGCGCGATCACCGCCTGCAAACGGCTCAGCATCCAGCGGTCCACGGTCGTCGCGCCCTCCAGCGAAGCGCCTCCTGCGGGCATGTCGTGCAGGTTCGCCAGCAGGATCCGCAGCACGTTGCGGAACTGCCGGTAGGCGTCCGTCAAAAGCGCGAACGATTCTTCCGAAAACGGCACCTCATGCGTGAACTCCACGCTGGCCGCCCACAGGCGCACCACATCGGCGCCGTATTTGTCCACGAAATGGGCGGCATCCATCGGCTTCACATAGGTGCCTTGGGCCGATTTCGAAACCTTCTTGCGGGTGTCCTTGTCGACAACGAACCCGTGCGTGATCACCGTACGGTACGGCGCCACATGGTTCAATGCAACCGAGGTCAGCAGCGAAGACTGGAACCAGCCACGGTGCTGGTCCGTTGCCTCGATGTAAACGTCCGCAGGGAAATGGAGTTCGGGATGGCGCTTCAGCACGGCTGCATGGGAGACCCCAGAGTCGATCCAGACGTCCAGCGTATCCTGCCGGCGGACCGTCCCCTCCGGCAGGTCCAGCTCCGCACGCCACCATGCGTCGTCCTGTTCGAACCAGGCGTTGGTGCCGCGCTCCTGCACGATGTCAGCGACCTTGAGCGCGATGTTCGCGTCCAGAATCGGCTTGCCCGCAGCATTGTAAAAGACCGGCACCGGAACCCCCCAGGTGCGCTGGCGGGAGATGCACCAGTCGGCGCGCGCCTCGACCGTTCCAGACATCCTGCTCTGCCCCCACTGGGGATGCCATTCCACCCCCTTAATCGCACTCAAGGCCTCCCCGCGAATTGCGTCCACACGGATGAAAAGCTGCTCGACGGCGCGGAAAACAATCGGCGTCTTGGAGCGCCAGCAATGCGGATAGCTGTGTTTGTAAACCTGTTCGCCAATCAGGTGCCCTAGCGCTGCCACATGGGCCACGACCAGCTTGTTGGCTTCAAAAACGTTCACTCCCACCCAGGCCTCCACCCCGGCGTCCACAGTGAGGCGACCGTAGTCATCCACCGGCGAAAGCACCGGCAGTCCGTTTTGCATGCCCGCGACGTAGTCGTCCGCGCCGTGCCCCGGGGCGACGTGCACCTGCCCCGTGCCAGAGTCGGTGGTCACGAACTCCGCAGTGATGATTCGCGACGTCCGCTTCAAAAATGGATGCTGCGCTTCAAAACCCGCCCAGTCGCCCCCGACAAATTCAGCCACCACGCCGTCCTCGACCTGCACAGCTCCCGTCGCGGCCACGAACGCCTCAAGGAGTTTCTCCGCCACAACGAGGGTCCGTTCGGCACCGGCGACTTGAAAACGGCGCACCACGTAGCGCTCCCTTGGATGCAGCGCGATGCCCACGTTTGCCGGGAGCGTCCAGGGCGTCGTCGTCCAGATCACCATCGCCGCCTTTCCCGCCAGGGGTCCGCTCACCAGCGGAAACTCGACGAAGATCGCAGGGTCTTCCCGGTCGGCGTACTCCACCTCCGCCTCGGCCAGCGCCGTCTGCGCGCCGATGCTCCAGAAAACGGGCTTCTTGCTCTCGTAAACGAGGCCCTTTTCCAAAAGCCCGGAAAAGGCACGGATGATGTCCGCTTCATACGAGGCGTCCATGGTCAGGTAGGGGTTCTCCCAGTCGCCGAGCACCCCCAAACGCCTGAACTGCGCCTTCTGAATGCCGACGTATTTGAGGGCGTACTCGGCGGAACGCTTCCGGATTTCCACTGGGGAAAGTCCCTTGGTTTCCTTCACCACCTTGAACTCAATCGGCAGCCCATGGCAGTCCCAGCCCGGAACATAGGGCGCCCGGAAGCCCGCCATGCTGCGCGACTTCACGATCAAATCCTTCAGCACCTTGTTCAACGCCGTGCCCATGTGGACGTCGCCGTTGGCGAAGGGCGGACCATCATGAAGCACAAAAGACGGGCGGCCTTTTCGCGCCTCCAGGATCTTTCCGTACAAACCAGACGCGTTCCAGCGCTCCAAACGTTCAGGCTCCCGCTTCACCAGGTCCGCCTTCATCGGGAACTCGGTTTTTGGAAGTAACAGGGTGTCTTTGTAATTCTGGCTCATGACGGAAGGTGGACGCAAATGGACGGAAAGTGAGGGCCGAGGAGCCTAGTGCCCCAGAGAGCCGTGGTCAACAGAGGCCGCGGCCCGCTTCAGAATGCCAGCGCCCAAGCCGTTGCCACCAAAACACCCGCGGCCAACCCGCAACTCCACTGCAGGACAACGCCCGCAGGCGGCGGTCTAAAAAAACCGATCCCGAACCCCAAAACCATCCCAACCGCAAACCCCCACAAATGGGCCAGAACATCTACATTCGACTTCCCCTCGCCTGCCCCCAAAAACGCCAGCAACCCGACTCCCGCCCCAAGCGGTAACACCCAGCGCCACCAAGTTCGTCCAGAACGCCTCTGCAGGAGACGCACCAGCGCGTCCCCCACCAGCAGGCCCAGCGCACCAAACACCGCACTCGAGGCCCCCAGACTCCGGTGCAACCCCGGATGATACGCCCACGCGGTCAGCGCATTTCCCAAGGCCCCGGAAACAATTACCGCCAGCCAGGTAAGCCCCTGTCCAAACGACGGTACGAGCAGTCCTCCAAACCAGATGCCCGCCCCGAGATTGGCCAGCACATGGGGCACGTCGCCGTGCAAAGTGAGGGCGGTGACCGTCCGCCACCACTCGCCCCGGCCACAGACCAGATCCGAGGAGAGAATCCCGGCCTCCCGCCATTTTTCACCCATTTCCGCCTGGGCAACGGCGAACCCGACCATCAAAAGCGCCACGAGCGGAAGAGACCACAAGCGCACTTTCACCGGGGGCCCCTCCTCCTCGACCGGCTCGGCGGTCATCAACTCCGCCTCGTAGGCGGCCAGTTCGAAAATCGCGCGGTGTACGTCCTCGTGCGCACAGCGCAGCGTCCAGATCTCGCCCTCCCGGCCAATCGAATGCGTCAGGCCGCTCGCCGCCAGCACCAACCCCCGCTCGCGGGCGTCCTTCAAGTGGGAAAAACGCCCCAGCTCCACAAGCAGAGGGGGGATGTTTGGGGGCTCTTCTTCCACTACCGCTTTATACACCGACGCGAAACGCTGGCCAGCGGCGAAAGCAACCCCAGCGCCGTGTCAAACGCCTGGCAACCCACGTCGAAAAAAGCAGAAGCCCCGCAAACGCAGGGCCTCTGGGAACACCGGGAACTAGCGCGAATGACGCGCGGGTTCGGGCAGGTCGGCGTCATCCTCTTCAGGGAGCGGCTTGCCCTTGGTTTCATCCGCAAAGGGCAGTGTAAACAGGGCCACGAGGAAAATCGCGCACATCGTCATCGCCGCGTACCGCAGCGGAAGCGACGGGTCCACCTCCTTGTAGGAACCGAACACGTCCTGGGTGAGTTTGGCGGAGAAGAAACTGCCAGCGGCCGCCGCAAAACGGCCAAAGTTGTAGCAGAACGAGGTCCCCGTGCTCCGGAGCTTGCTTGGGAACAACTCGGGCAGATAGATCGCAAACCCCGCGAAAACGCTGAGCTGCGCCATGCCCATCAGCGGCATCATCCAGTAGGCGTCCATCGGGGAGTTCATCTTCCAGTACACGAGGAAGGTCACGATGAGCGCCGCGGAAAACCCTAGTCCGAAAGCAAGCTTGCGCCCCATTGCGGCGATGCGCGTAAACAGCATCATCCCGATCGCGGCCCCGAACATCTGCAGCAGGTAAGCCTTAGTGATCGCCCCATCGATACTGGACTTCACCAGATCGGCGGCAACGTTCTTCTCAAAGTACGTCTTGAAAACCACCTTTTGCAGATCGACGGCGTACTCGCCAATCGCCCAAAGCCCCACCACCCCGGTCCCCGAAATGAGCGCTCCGATCAGGAGGCTCTTACGCCAGCGCTTCTGCGCCAGAAGACTGAAATACGGGCCAAAAATACTGCCCTTGGGCAAGTCTCCCTGCTCCTTCAAGCGCAGCCAAGGCTCGGGTTCCTTGAGCTTGCTCCGGGTCAAAATGATCAGCAAGGCGGGCAGCGCCCCGATCAGAAACATCCAGCGCCAGCCGGTTCCTGCCACAAGCGTCCCGCTCTTCTCCAGAGCGTCAATGCCCATCTTGGCGAACCCGGCCACCACGTTTCCCACCGTCGAGAGAACCTGCAAAAGCCCGAGGGATTGGGCCCGTGCCTCCGGTGGCACCGTCTCGGCAATCAAGGCGACAGCCAGTCCGAACACCCCGCCCACCCCAAGCCCCGTGAGAAAACGGAACACGGTGAAATCCACACTGCTCTGGCTAAAATAACTGAGCCCCGTGAAGGCGGAGTAAATCAAGATTGTGAGAGTCAGCATACGGGCACGTCCGTACCGGTCGCCCAAGGCGCCGAAAATCATCCCGCCGACACCCCAGCCGATCAAAAAGCAGGCGGTCACCACCTTGCCGAACGCCTGCACCTGGGTGTCCGAAGGCGGCAACTGCATCAGACTCGAGAGCGCGGGGATGCGCGCCAGCGAGAAGAGCCGCTGGTCCAGACAGTCAAAAAACCAGGCGGCCGAAGCGACCACCACCACAAACCAGTGGTAGGGGGTGAGGTGGCTCCACCAGGAGCGGGACGAGGATGATTGCATGGGTTGGAGGGAGTTTGGGGTGATTGCTTTTGAAACTTAACGCTTAGTGTACACTCAAAACCGGCGGACCTGCTAGTTCGCCAGAGCTTCGCGCAGGGCTTCCTGCGGGTTGGCGCCCCTCTTGAACGGAGCGGAGGAACCGACCGGTTCCACATTGGTCTTCTCCGAGATGCTCGATTCGATCCCAGTGCACCAGTAGGCGGCGTTCACAAACAAGCGGCGGAACCCCTCGCTGTCCCAGTCTTTGTGACCCGACATCGCGCCGCCCATCGTCGTGGTGAACACACGCCCCTCCTTGCCCCCCGCCCCCTTGTAAGTGCGGGTCCACGCCACCGGCCTCATCGGATTGTTCTTTTCCACAATCTTGCCGGTTTTCGGATCCTCGGCGGGCCCCGCCGGCGCGTCCGAAAAGTCCATGCTTGCCAAAACCTGCCCCAGAACCAAGGGCTCGCATCCCTCCAGCTGCGGCAAACGCACCTCGTACACATCCGTCGGCCCGAATATGTCCCCGTCCTTGATTCCCTTTAAAATCGGGTGCTTCGCAGCTCCTGGCGCCAACACTCCCCGGGTCGCCTGCTTTCCATGCCCTCCCCAGTGGGCGATCCAAGTCTCCCCGAGAATCTGGCGTCCAAACCCGCCCTCGAATTCAGCATCTTTGTTGTTCCAAGAATACTTGGCATAGGGGCTCGTGCTGTCCTTGGGATAGGCAAATCCGTGGGTCGCCGTGCGCAAACCGATCACCGGACGCCCTGAATCCAGATAGTCCACGACCTCCTTCATCTGCCCGTCCGCCAGCGCGCGGAACCGGGTGAACACCACCATCAGGTCTGCCTTCCTCAACGCCTCCAGCCCGGGGATGTTCGCTTTCTCCGAGTGATTGATCACCCCCGTCTCGGGGTTTGTCGAAAAACAAACCGTGGACCGAAACCCGTGCCGCTCGGCCAGAATCCGCGCCAGAAGCGGGATGCCCTCCTCAGAAAAATACTCATCGTCTCCGGCCAGCAGAACGACGTTCTTGCCCTTGCCCGGCCCTTCCTTCGGTTCAAACACGATCTGGGCAGAAAGCGAACATGCTGATGCCAGAGAAAGTGCGCCGGCCAGCGCCACGAAAATGCGTTGTTTTTTCATTGGTATGATTGGGGAACTCCCGAGAGAACCCGTTTACACACCATTCTAAAAGGCTGAATTTTCGCCCAAAGCCACTGGAGGCGATCCATCGCCTCAGTTTTGAACCGCATTCAACTGGCTCCCAGTCTAGTTGACGGCGGTCGACACTCACTGAAAAAGCCCCAAACGCACGAAAGTTCGCGCCCATGGACGAGATGCAGGATTGCGCAAATGCCCGAGTGCGGTTAGCGGATTGCCTATGACTCCCCCATCCAAACTCCGTTCCCATCTCGCCACAGCGACCCTTCTGCTCGCAGCAACCGCCCCCCTCCCGCTGGCTCTTCATCGCGCAGGGGCAGCAGAAACCGCCACCGAATGGCAGCCCGAGTCCGGCTTCATGTCCCTCTTTAACGGCAGGGACCTCAGCGGCTGGTCCTACCAGCCCGCAGAAATTTTCGACGGCAAGACCGAGGCCTCCGACAAACGCTACTCCGCCGCCTCCGGAATCCTCACCGTCCACCCGCAGTCCGAAGGGCCCAGGCTGAGGCAGCTTTGGACGGTTAAAACCTTTCCCAAAAACTTCCACCTGAAACTCGAGTTCCGCGCTTCCCCCAACGCCGACAGCGGTATTTTCCTTCGCAAACCCCAGCTCCAGTGCCGCGACTACTGGACGGCCGGACCCTACTACACCCTGGGCAAGTACAAGCCGCAGGACTGGAACATCGTCGAGGTGATCGTGAAGGACAACATCGCCCGCTGCACCTGCAACGGCGAAGTCCTCGAGGAAGCCCTGAAGCTGCCGGAAGACGGCCCCATCGGTCTCGAGGCCGACCGCGGCACGATGGAATACCGCCGGATTCAAATCAAGCCGCTCGAGTAGCCCGGAGAATCCATCCGTGAACGCCCCTTCCCCGGAACAGAAACGGCTTCAAAGCGACGCCCAGCGCCGGGAGGACTGGCGCCGCTGGGGCCCCTACCTTTCCGAGCGCCAGTGGGGAACCGTTCGGGAGGACTACTCTGAAAGCGGAGATGCCTGGAACCATTTCCCCCACGAGCAGGCGCGCTCCCGCGCCTATCGTTGGGGGGAGGACGGTCTCCTCGGCATCACCGACCGCCGTTGCAGACTCTGCTTCGGCCTCGCCCTGTGGAACGGAGAGGACGAAATACTCAAGGAGCGCCTCTTTGGCGTCACCAATCCCGAAGGAAACCACGGTGAAGACGCCAAGGAGCAGTGGCATTATCTGGATTCCACCCCGACGCATTCCTACCTGCGCGGCCTCTACAAGTACCCCCAGCGCGCATTTCCCTACGCGGAGTTACTCAAAAAAAACGCAGCCAGATCTAAGCAGGAGCCCGAGTTCGAGCTGCACCACACCGGAATCTTTGAGGATAACCTCTACTTCGACGTCTTTGCCGAGTACGCCAAGCAGGGCCCCGAGGACATCCTGATCCGGATTACCGTCGAGAACCGCGCACAGACCCCGGCGTCGGTCACGGTTCTGCCCAAACTCTGGTTTCGAAACACCTGGAGCTGGGGAGACGCTCACGGCGCCACCAAAAACAGGCCCTCGCTCTCAAAACTCGACGCTCAAACCGTCCTTGCCGATCACGACACGCTGGGCCGTTTTCTCCTAAGGGCGGAGTTTGAGAAACCGCTCATTTTTACAGAAAACGACACCAACCTCGAATCCCTCTATGGGGTGCCGAACCCAAGGGGCCTGGCCAAAGACGGCTTCCACCGCGCCGTCATTTCAGGCGATTCATGCGCCGTCAGTCTCGATGCCGGAACAAAAGCCGCCTTCGTCCACGACACACACATCCCCGCCGGGGGGAAGGCGGTCATCCGCCTGAGGCTCACAAGGCAGGAGGACGACCGGGGGGGCGAAGCGGCCTTCCTGAACTTCGATGACACCGTGGATACCCGACGGGCCGAGGCGGATTCGTTTTACGACTCAGTCATTCCCCAGGGCCTCTCGGAGGACCAAAGGCTTGTCGCCCGTCAGGCCTACGCGGGCCTCCTCTGGTCAAAACAGTTCTACCATTTCGTGGTACCTTCATGGGTGGCCGGCGATCCCGCGCAACCACCGCCTCCCCCCGGTCGTGGAGGGGTGCGCAACGGCGACTGGCGCCACTTCCACGCGAACGACGTCATATCGATGCCGGACAAGTGGGAGTACCCGTGGTTTGCCGCGTGGGACCTAGCGTTCCACATGATTCCCATGGCGCACGTAGACCCCGCCTTCGCCAAGGGGCAGCTCGAGCTCCTGCTCAGGGAATGGTTCATGCACCCAAGCGGGCAGATTCCAGCCTACGAGTGGAACTTCAATGACGTAAATCCCCCCGTGCACGCCTGGGCCTGCTGGCGGGTCTACAAGATTGCATCCGACAAGCAGGAACGCGACGTCGAGTTTTTGGAGCGCTGCTTTCAAAAGCTCCTGCTGAACTTCACCTGGTGGGTGAACCGAAAAGACGTCCACGGAAAACACATTTTCGCCGGCGGCTTCCTCGGCCTGGACAACATCGGACTTTTCGACCGCTCCAAGCCCCTTCCCTGCGGGCATTCCCTTGCACAGGCCGACGGCACCGCCTGGATGGCCTTCTATTGCGGAGCCATGCTCTCGATGGCTCTCGAACTCGCCCAGACCAGGCCCGCCTACGAAAGCATCGCCTCAAAGTTCTTCGAACACTTCGTCCAGATCGTCGACGCCATGAACGCCCTGGGCTCAGAGGGCCTCTGGGATGAAAGGGACGGATTCTACTACGACCAGCTCCTCGTCGAAAAACACGGCTCGGTTCCCCTGCGAACCCGTTCCATCGTCGGAATCATCCCCCTGCTCGCCGTCGAGGTGCTCGACCAGCGGGTCATCGACCGGCTGCCCGGCTTTAAGTCGAGGCTGGACTGGTTTTTGAAAACCCGGCCCGAACTCGGCCGCCATGTTTCCGAGGCCAAACCTCATCACCAGGGAGACGGCCGCCTCCTGCGTCTGCTGGCGGTACCGTCGCGTGAACACCTAGAGAGGGTTCTCGTCCACGTTCTCGATGAAACGGAGTTTCTCTCCCCGTACGGAATTCGTTCGCTCTCCCAGACCCACGACAGGAATCCCTACGGCATCGAACTGAACGGCCACTTTCATTCGATCAGCTACGAACCCGGGGAGTCGCAGAGCGGTCTTTTCGGAGGCAACTCCAACTGGAGGGGGCCCGTCTGGTTTCCGATCAACTACCTGCTCCTCGAGGCGCTGGACCGGTATCACCATTTCTACGGAGACAGCCTCACCGTCGAGCTGCCCACCGGCTCAGGAAACCAGGTGACGCTCAAGGAGGTTTCGGCCGAACTGGCGCGCCGCCTTTGCGCCCTGTTCACGCTGGATAAAGACGGCAGGAGGCCGTTTTTCGGAGAGGAGCATCCGCACGCGAGGGATCCGCACTGGCGGGACAATCTGTTGTTTCACGAGTATTTTCACGCCGAACACGGCGAAGGCCTGGGGGCCAGCCACCAGACGGGTTGGACGGCCTTGGTGGCGCGCTGCATGCACATGTTGGCCAGGGATTTGGGGCTTTAATTTGAGGCGAATATGCGCTTGAGTGGCAGTGGAGCCGGGAGGGCGGTATACGGTGCCGCAGCGGAAGCGGAGGCCATCATCGAAACCTCGGCGCCCTATCCGGACTCCCCTCTCATTTTCCGACTTTTTTAAGGCCCGCGTCCCTCGGTTTCCGTAGCGAAGGGAAACTATGAGCACGCAAAACCTTGAAGTCCTCGATACCACCCTCCACAAGACCCACCAGTGGATTGACTCCATTTCGGTGGCGACGCATCTGGACCGGCACACCTCCTATCAGGCCCTGCGAGGCGTCCTGCAGGCGCTCCGGGACAGGCTCCCTCAGGACGAGGCAGCCCATTTTTCCGCTCAGCTTCCGCTCCTGATCCGGGGGATATTCTACGAGGGCTACCGCCCGTCCGCGGTGCCCGTGCCGCTTTCTCGACAGGAGTTTCTGGACCGGGTGGATTCCAAGATTGTGGCCAACCGAAGCGTGGATGTTCTGGCGATCACCAGGCAGGTTCTTCGGGTGATGGACGAGTTGCTGAGCGAGGGCGAGATGGACAAGGTGGCGCTGGTGCTGCCGAAGGAGTTTCAGAACCTGTTTCCCCTCAAAGGAGCAGTGATCAGCTGAAGGCGCCCCGGGGGCGGAAGCCGGTCGCGGCCGGCGGTGCGCACGCCGGCGCCGGAACTCTGTTTGGCGCCGGAACCTCAACGCGCGCGCCACGCCGCCCACGTGAGGCTCGATACGCGGGCACGCGCTGCGCGCCGTGCTGCCCACCGTAAAAAACAGCTGGCCTGCCCCTGAAAAAAGCCACCCCAACACCAAAACTCCTGAATGTCCCGCAGAAGCTGGCTCCGGAGGTTCCTTCGGGCGCGCTCTCCTGTCAGGGAGCACCGGCCCTCACCGGCCCTCACCGGCCCTCACCGGCCCTCACCGGCCCTCATCATCAGCCCTGGTCCTCGTCTCCTCCAGCCTCCTCAGAGTGGTGGGGCGACTCCAGTTCGCGCAAGACATCCGAGCGGTCCTCCACCTCCTCCCAGACGTCTCCGGAAACATAGATTGGCGCCTTCTGCGCAATCGCGAGTGCAATGCAATCGCTCGGCCGGGCGTCCAACTCGATGATCTTGCGCTCAAAAAGCTCGTTCTGACAGCTCACGATCAACCGGGCGAAATACGTCTCGCTCTTGACGTCATTGATCACGACCCGCTCCACCTTGGCTCCCAAAGCCGTCATCAAATGCACCATGAGGTCGTGCGTCATCGGCCGCTCCCTGCTCACCCCCTTCATCAGGAGCGCCACCGTCATCCCCACAGCCTCGTCGACGTAAATCAAAAACACCTTTTGGTCGTTTCCCAAAAATATCGCCCGGCCGGTCTGCATGGGGATCACAGAACGCACCTCAACGGGAACCACGGACTTGCTCATGCAGATACCCTAGGTTCAAATCGCCGCGTTCTCAAGCGCGCTCCTCTGCGGCTAAACCCCATGAATACGCTGCAAACTCCCCGCGGAGCCCGTCCGCTGGGAGCCCACCCCGGAACTCCAATCGCATGAAAAAAGCCCTCCATATTCTCATCTGGCTCGCAATCGCTCTTCTGGGCGCCGGCGCCTACGCCGTCATCGCCCTCCGCAGAAGCGAGCCGGTCAACTCCGCCTACCTTCTTGTGGCTGCAGTTTGCACCTACTCCATCGGCTACCGCTTCTACTCCAAATGGGTCGCGGCAAAGGCGCTGGCGCTCAACGACCTCAGAGCCACCCCGTGCGAGCAGCACGAGGACGGCCGCGACTACGTGCGAACCAATCCCTGGGTTGTTTTTGGCCATCATTTCGCCGCCATCTCCGGCCCGGGACCGCTCGTCGGCCCCGTCCTTGCCGCGCAGTTCGGCTACCTCCCCGGGACCCTCTGGATTCTGCTGGGGGTGGTGCTAGGAGGAGCCGTTCAGGACATGATCATTCTGGCTTCTTCCACACGCAGGGACGGACGCTCCCTCGCACAGATGGTCAGAGACGAAATCGGAAGCGCGGCTGGCGCAGTCGGGACCGTGGCGGTGCTGTCGATCATGGTGATTCTGCTGGCAGTTCTGGCGCTGGTGGTGGTGAACGCCCTGGCCGAAAGTCCCTGGGGGGTGTTCACCGTGGCCGCCACCATTCCGGCCGCCATGTTTATGGGAGGCTACATGCGCTTTCTGCGGCCGGGCAAAGTTCTAGAGGCCTCCCTCATCGGTGCTGTTCTGCTGCTAGCCTCTGTGTGGGGCGGGCAGTTTATCCACTCCAACCCAGAGCTCGCAGCCATTTTTCGAATGAAAGCGAACACGCTGGCCTGGAGTGTCATTGTGTACGGGCTGGCCGCCTCGGTCCTTCCGGTGTGGCTCCTCCTCGCGCCCCGGGATTATCTGAGCACCTTCCTTAAACTTGGAACCATCCTTGCGCTGGCTCTGGGCGTCCTGATCGTCCTTCCCGACCTGCACATGCCGGCGCTCACGCAGTTCGTGGATGGCAGCGGACCGGTCATCCCCGGCAAGCTGTTTCCATTCTGTTTTATCACCATCGCCTGCGGGGCGATCAGCGGCTTTCACGCACTCATTTCCAGCGGTATCACGCCGAAGATCATCACTCGGGAACGCTACATCAGGCCGGTGGGCTACGGCGCGATGTGCCTGGAATCCCTGGTGGCCATCCTCGCCCTGATCGCGGCTTGCACCCTGGAGCCTGGAGTTTACTTGTCCATCAACGTAAAGGCTGCCACCGCGGAAGCTGCCATTGCCAAGGTAACCAGCTTTGGCCCCACCTTCGCCGTCACCCTTGACCAGATGCAGCAACTCGCGCACACCGTTCAAGAGGAAAGCCTCTTCGGACGCACTGGCGGAGCCGCCACCCTTGCCGTCGGCATGGCCAAACTGTTTGCCTCCGCCTTCGGAGACAAACTCCTAGGGCTCTGGTACCACTTCGCCTTGATGTTCGAGGCCCTGTTCATCCTCACAACCTTGGACGCAGGCACCCGCGTCGGACGCTATCTGCTTCAGGATGCCCTCGGCCACCGCTGGCCAAAGCTGGGAGACCCCTCCAACAAGTTCTCCAACCTTCTCTGCAGCAGTTTGATTGTCGCCGCGTGGGGATTTTTCCTGCTGAACGGCGTCGCCGACCCAGAGGGCGGAACCAAGGCCCTCTGGCCCATCTTCGGCATCGCCAACCAGCTCCTAGCCAGCATCGCGCTGAGCTTCGGAACGATCGTTCTACTTAAGCAACAGCTACGCAAGCAGGACGGCCGCCCCGCGCTCGCGCTCATCACGGCACTCCCGCTGCTCTGGCTCCTAAGCGTGACGGTGACCGCTGCTGTCGAGAAAATCGGCCATCCCGATCCCAGAATCGGGTTCGTTGCCGCAGCTCAGAAGGCAGGAGCGGACATCGAAGCGCTCCAAACAGAGGCAGCTTCCGCAGCCGAACCGGAGGCGCTGGCCGGCATTCAAAAGAAGATCAAAGCCGCTGCACGCGTCCGCACAAACATGCGCACGGACGCAGCGGTCACGGCTGGATTTTTGGCCCTGGTCGGTTTGCTTCTTGGCATCACATTGAAGGAGGCGCTGGCCCTCCTGAGCGGCCGTAAGGAAGCAGTATTGGCGGAGACAAAAATTGTCTGGCTGCAGCAGTTGGACGCCAAGAAATCTGGAGTCCCTGTCGCGGGAATGCTGGGGCTGGGCATAGCCCTGGTTCAGGAGATTTCGGGACAAGCCGCGGTGGAACGCGAGCGGGCCATCCAGCAGGAGGAATGCAGCTGTCCCGTTAACGTGAATCCCAGGGCGAACGCCTTCATGCTTTCGGCAAACAAACGGTTCAACGGCGTAAACCGCTGCTGTTAGGCACGGAGGCGGTTCAGAGTGAAGGCGCGCCCCCCAGGAATCGGACGACCCTTTCGCTCCTTCACCAAGGATCAGCGCAGCGCCATCCTGCGAAAAAGGAATCCCCCGAACACAAAAAACAAGAGATTGGGAATCCAAACGAGCAGCTCTGGACGCAGCTCAGGCCTGCTTTTGAAGGAACCGCTCACCAGCGTCAGGAAAAAGTAGGTAAAAGCCAGAAGCAGCCCCATGAGGAAACCCGCCGAGGTTTCCTTCCTCTGTGTGGTCACTGCCAGGGGCACGGCAATCAAGCCCAAGGCCAAAGCTGCGAAGGGAAGCGAAAACCGCTTGCTCAGCTCGGTACGTACCTCCGAAAGCTCGCGAGAGGAAACAGGAGGAACCCCCGGATCCAACTTGCCGCCGTTTTCAATGGCTTCACGAAGCTCGTGAACCGTGAGGCTGCTCAGAGGGCGCCGCTTTTGATTCTTCTCATAAAGCTCCTCAAGGGAAATGGGAATCGTGGTCTGCTGCATCGTGATCCCCTGCCGGATCCGGAGGTAGCTCTGCGGCACCACCGCGTCGCGCTGCTCGTATCGTGCGTCAAAAAGATTCAACAACAGCCTCCGGTTCGCCGCGTCTGGAATGACCCTGCCTCGACGGGCGAAAATAACCTTCTGCGGCTCCGAATCCGAACCGAGCTCGTAGACGATCAGGTTTTGGAGTTCCTTGCCGTCATTGGCTCCGATGTAGATTTTGATTCCCGGAAACGAATCCACCACGCGATCGCCCTCAAACATTGAAAGCGGTCTCTGTATGGCCAGTTCGTAGAGGGCGAGTTTAAAGCGGGCCTGCGCGGCCGGGGCCAGCTCCAGATTAATCCAAAGCGATGTCGCTCCGCAAATCGCCGCTAGAACGAACACGCTAAGACTGACCCTTGGAATGCTGATGCCGCTGGATTTCAGGGCCGTCAACTCGTGCTCCGCGGACATCCGTCCAAACACGAGCAAAACCGCCGTGAGAAACCCCCACGGCATGGTAAAAATCATCGAGAACGGGACGATGTAGGAGACAAACGTCAGCAAGAACTCGTACGGCGCGTTCTTGCTGATCAACAGATCAAAGATCTGCTTGAACACGTTGCCCATCACCAGAACGACGCTGAGCATCACGACCGCCACCAGTGTGGTCAGACCCAGATGCCGCAGAACGTAGCGGTCGATGATTTTCATTTGTCCGTTCGGCTATTCCGCCAACTCCTTCCACGGCCTACAATCCCTCAACCCGCAACACCCAAGCAAAACTCCCGAAGCCTGACTTGGGTGGGAACGCAGCCCCTTTAGAAACTAAAGCGCCTGAGCACCGGCGGGCCCGCGATGTATTTGAGTGAGGGCGCCTTAAAGGTGGATCTCCATCCCTTCGCGCGCAGCGTCAATGCGTATTTGGAAGCCCTTCTCCGCCGCGAAGGCCCGGGCCTCCCGGACCATTTTGTTGATCCCGTCGTCTGTACGCATCGGGTCGTGGTGGAAAAGCACGAGATGTTCCACCCCGGCCTCGCCGGCCATTTCAACCACGTCTTCAAATGCGGAATGCCCCCACCCGACCTTGGTTTTGTACTCGGCACGGGTGTACTGAGCGTCATGGATCAGGATGCGAACCCCGTGCAGGGTTTCAACCATCCGGTCGTGGAGATGTTGTGCCGTTTCCCGGGGCAGGTGCGTCGCCTGACCTTCGCTGTTGATTTCGTTGTCCGATACATAGGCGACGGAGCCTGCCCGCGTTTCAAAGCGGAAACCCGCGCACCGGCCGGGATGGTTGGTGAAAAATGCGATCACCTTCACTTCGCCGAGTTCAAAATGGTCGTCCACTTCCTGCACATCCGGATGGGCGGGCATGTCATCCATCGAAACCGGAAAGTACGTGGGCTCCATCTGCATCGCCAAGACGTCGGCCAAATGGTGGCGAACCGCGGAATACCCCAAAATGTGGAGCCGATTGTTCGGGATGAAGGCCGGAACAAAGAAAGGCAGCCCTTGAATGTGATCCCAGTGCGTGTGGCTGATGAGCAGGTGCATGTCGAGCGGCTCCTTCGCCCTGGCCGCGCGCGCCATCAGATCCATTCCCAGCATCCGGATCCCGCTGCCGGCGTCCAGAATGATGGAATGATTGTCTACGTTCAACTCTACACACGAGGTGTTCCCCCCGTAAAAAGCCGTGTTCGGTCCGGGCGTCGGGATCGATCCGCGCACCCCCCAGAACCGCAAAACGACTCCGCTGGATGGCTTCGACGCTGCCGAGGGAACATCCAGAGTGTCCGCGAGTGCGTCGAGTTCGCTCAGCACAGGCACCATCACGAGAGGCACCTTCAAATGGTCACCGCCAGACTTCATCCAGTTCGCCACCTCGTTTGAGTCGACGGAAGCTGCGTCCACTAGAATCGCATGCACATGCTCGGCGTCCGGTTGATCCCCCTCTGAAAACCCCTCGACGCTAGCCACCCGCCAACCCCTCGCGAGCAGCGTCCCCTCCATCACCGTCCGCCAGTGTGCGTCCCTAGATACAATAATTGCGTTTTTCATCCCTAAGCATTCTCTGTAAAACAAACCTTACATTGGAACAGTATTGAGGGCCGATACAAGCCCGTCTTCTCAGTTTACATTAGTTTTCGCAGCTGCACATCCTGCCTCGCATTTCATTTGCGATCGCGCTCCCAAGTTCATTCTTCCCCCCGAAAACTCGCAAAAATTCCCTCAACCGCCGGGGCGACCCTTGCCCGCTTTACCCCGCAAAAACAACACCATCCCAAATTCTCCGTCTGTGAAAAAATCCCCCCTCATTGCTCTCCTCCTCGCTGCCTCTCCCCTTGCTTTCGCTCAAACGCCCACCGCCCCTTCCCCGCCGCCGGGCATCGAAATCCCGGCGCAGGAACGGCAGGAAATCGCCGCCGAACTCGCCCGGCTCCAGACCGATTTTAAAAATCTCGCGGACTCTGAAAAGCTTGCCGCCAACCTATCCGCTCGGCTTCCCGACGTCGAAATCTTTGCCATCGCGGTTTTCAGGGCACTGGAGTGGGGCGAGTTTTACGACCTCAAACAAACGGCCGCCGCCCGAAAACTGCTTAAGGAGGGGCGCACTCGCCTCGAGTCATTGAAAGCCGGCGACGCTCCCTGGACGCGAGCCAAGGGACTCGTGGTCCGCGGTTTCCGCTCCCGCATCGACGGCTCCGTCCAGCCCTACGGCATCGTCATTCCCGACGAAACGCCCGCCGCCCCGGCTCGCCTGGATGTCTGGTTACACGGCCGCAATGACAAGCTCACCGAGTTGGCCTTTCTAACGGAACGTATGAAAAGCCGCGGTGAATTCACCCCTCCCGGCGCCTACGTCCTCCACCCCTACGGCCGCCTTTGCAACGGATTCAAGTTCGCCGGCGAAACCGACGTGCTCGAGGCCGTCGCCGACGCCCAACTCCAGTACGGTACCAGCCCCGCGCATGTGGCCATTCGCGGCTTCTCCATGGGGGGAGCAGGTTCCTGGCACCTAGCCGCCCACTACACGTCCCGGTGGGCCGTCGCCAATCCAGGGGCCGGTTTCGTGGAAACCGCCCAATATGCGAAAGTCTTCGCCCCCGACAAGCCAGTCCCACCGTGGTGGGAACAGGTCCTCTGGCGCCTCTACGACGTGCCAGGCTACGTTTCCAACCTCAAAAACCGCCCTGTGATCGCCTACTCCGGCGAAATCGACCCTCAAAAACAGGCGGCCGACCTCATGATCAACGCCGCCGCCGCCGCCGGGTTCAACATCCCGCATCTCATCGGACCCGCCACCGGCCACAAGTTTCATCCCGAGACCAAACTCGAGGTTGCAGCGAAGGTGGACGCGGCCGCGCAAGCCGGCAGCCCAGCCGCGCCTGAAAAAGTGAGCCTCACCACCTTCACTCTGCGCTACAACCGCATGGACTGGGTCGAAATCACCGGCCTCCAAAAGCACTGGGAAGAGTCCTCTGTCGACGCCGTCCGCACCGCCCCGGGGCAAATAACAATCACTACCAAAGGAGTTTCCTCCCTATCATTGAACCCGCCGTCCGCATGGAGGCCGACAGACTCGTGGAATTTGTCTGTCGACGGCCAGGCCATCTCGGCCTCCGCGACGCCTTCCATCCACCTTGAGAAAAACGGGGCCGCATGGGTGGTCTCCTCTTCGCCCGCCTCCGAAGGAAGAAAACGCCACGGCTTGCAAGGCCCGATCGACGACGCATTTCAAGAGCCATTCGTTTTCGTGCGCCCGACCGGAAAGGCGCTTAACCCAGCGACTGAAGCGTGGACACACTCCGAAATGGAGCGTGCCATCGCCCAGTGGAAGCGGGTGTTCCGCGGCGAAATCAAGACAGTGGCGGACACCGAGGTGACTCCGGATTTAATGAAAAGCCACCACCTCGTCCTCTGGGGCGATCCCGGCTCCAACCAGGTTCTCGCAAAACTGCTGGGTGGCGCGAAAGAGCAGTCCGGCTCCGCCAAGCTGCCTATTCACTGGAACAAGAATGAGCTCAAAATGGGCACTGGGACCTACTCGGCAGCGCACCACGCCCCCGTTCTTGTGTACCCCAACCCACTCTCGCCCTCGCGCTATGTCGTGATCAATAGCACGTTCACATTCCGCCAGGGATCCGACACCACAAACGCGCTCCAAACTCCGAAGCTCCCCGACTGGGCGGTCGTCGACCTGCGCACTCCCCCCTCAAAGCTGGCCCCCGGTGAAGTCGTCGATGCAGGCTTCTTCAACGAGCAATGGCAGCTGCCTTGACCAGGCCTTAGTTCCATCAGCATCCAGTGCCTCGCCTCTTGGCTCTCACATCACTCGCCCTATGCGGAGCGCGTGATGTGCGGCTCCCGGAGATACAAGGGCTCCAAATCGCCGCGCTGGATGATCCCCGAATCGCGCGCCGCCAGTTCCGCCAAAACCGCTGCGCGCGGCGCGCGGAACTCGGCGCCGAGCGCTTCGGGAAGAATCTCGGAAGAACGCACCACCCCGGAACCCGAAGCCACCGCAGACGAAAGTTCTTCCGAGGACCCCAGCAAAACGGGGCCGGTTTGACACTCGCCCGCGGCAATCTGTGAGTAGTACCAGGTTCCCCGGCGGGCATCGCCGATCACCTGAAATACTTCACCCGGCTCGCCCATCGCGGTGACACTGGCGATTCCCACCAACTCGCATCCCCAGACGCTCTGCAAACCCAACGCCGCGGCAATTCCAATCCGCACACCGGCGTACGACCCAGGACCAAGACCAACCACGATGCGGTCCACAGGTTCGCTTCCTTCGAGCAATTCAGCGAGCGCGGGAAACAAATCCGCGGAGAGCGAGCGCTTACTCGCAAACTCACGGGAACCGATTACCAGGCCGTCCCGCCAGAGCGCCAGCGACGCGAAATCTGAGGAGGACTCGAAAGCTAGAATGTTTCTCATGACACCTCCAAAATCCGCGTGTCCCCTTCCCCGATCAAGAACCGAACCCTGATGGCATCTTTTGGCAGTTCCTCCCCGAAGCGGTCCGCCCATTCCACGATGAGGACACCGTCCTCGCGCAAATAGTCCTCCCAACCGATGCCGCGCAGCTCCGAGGCCGCCTCAAGCCGGTAAAAGTCAAAATGATACACGGGCAGACGCCCGTCCCGGTATTCGTGTACCAAGGTGAACGTCGGGCTGGAGACCTCCTGCGGGTCGCCCCCCAGGCCGCCAACTATCCCTTTGGTAAAATGCGTTTTGCCGGCTCCGAGATCTCCGCACAGAGCCACAACGTCCCCTCCTCGCAGCCGCCTGGAGAGGATCTCGCCCGCGTTCACCGTTTCTGCGGCGCTATTGGAAATGATTGTATCCACCTTGTTTGAACAATTCCTCCGGCTGAAATCCCTCGCCCGCCTCGCGCAGGCACCCGATCTGCGTCAGCGGAACCGCTGAAAACCTGGCACTCCATTCCCGCTCCAGCGCTTCAGCTTTCGCTGCGGGAACGGCCAGCAGCAACTCAAAATCCTCCCCGTCGTTGAAGGCCTCGCGGACGCCACATCCCGGGTTGCACGGCACCCGCGCAGGATCAACCTCCACACCGCATCCGCTTGCCCGGGCCATGCGCGGCACGTCCGCCCCGAGGCCGTCGGAAACATCCATCATGGCAGATACGCAGCGTTGTTCCGCGAGCCAGCAAGCCTCCTCAAGGCGCGGCTCAAAATCCAGATGCCGCCCGCTTTGAAGCGATCCGCCGAGACGCCCCGTCACGTACAATCGGTCCCCAGGCCGGCCTCCGGAGCGCAGCAAGCAACGGGAGCCTTCCACAGCCCCGGTTAAAAAGACGCTGCAAACGAGCGCCCCCAGAGTCTTTCCTGTCTCCCCGCCGACAACGGACACGCCGTAGGTCGAAGCGGCCTTTGCAAGACCGCGGTACAATTCCAGGAGTTCTTCCACGGGCGTCGAGGGACCCGCCGCGATCGTGACGAGTGCATGTTTGGGACGACCTCCCATCGCCGCAATATCACTGACGGCACGGCACATCGCCTTCCAGCCGACCCGTTGCATTTTCTCACCACTCAAAAAATGGACCCCCTCCACCACGGAGTCCGCCTTCAAAAGAGTACAAAGAGGAGAACCCTCCACCTGAACGACTGCACAGTCGTCCCCGGGGCCCACGAGCACATCGGGTGAGGAGCTCGGGAGAAGTTCGAGCAGCTTTTGGATGACCGCGTCCTCCCCGAGGTGGGAAAGCGTCAGTGCGGCAGCCATCCTTGGGACTCCATGTAAAGCAGCGTCAGGCTGAGCCCGTTGAAACACACGTGCATGCCTATGCACACAAGCAGTGAACCGAAGCGCTCAAACGCTACGATCTGACAGACTGACAAAATAAACAGACTCGGCAGCGCCCTCAGGTTCCCGTGCACCACCGCAAACAAAGCGCTGACGCACAACGCCGCCCAAAGCGCCCCGAGGTACTTTTTGAGAGTCACATAAAAATATCCCCTGAATACGATTTCCTCAACTAGGGGCGCCTGGACCAGGGCGGAAAAGAAAACCAACCTGACCGCACTCCAGTCACCCGATTCCGCCGAAGAGCGAAACAGGGACACCAGAGCCTGCTGCGGACTGGCGTTTGGCAAAAACCGCTCCCAAAGCAACCCGGCCGCCGTGATGGGCGGAAGCGCCGCGCCGAGCGCCACCGCCGCTCGAAGCGGAAACTCCGCTACCTCGTCGAGCGTCAGATGAAAGGCCTTCGCGAGAGGAATCCGCCGCGCGGCAGCGAAGGCGAGCACAACCACCAAAACCGCCACCATGAACTCCATCGAACTCCGGACCTGTTCGGGCCTCAGCTCTGGCGCCTGCTCCCGTTTCAAAAGCATTTGAACGCCGCTCCATCCGAAATAGAACGCAAGAGCCGACCCCATGAACAGGTCTGCCAGATCAAAGAAAAGGATCCTCACACGGCCGCCCCTGACGGTCATGTCCCTGGCAATCGTGTAATAGTAGAACAAGCCGGCGAGAACCGGGACCGCGAGCAACACCTGAAAAACCCACGGCGGGATCGACTCGGGTGAAATCGAAAACATGACCGATTTCCTACGGAGAAAGCACCGGGCTCAGGAAATAGAGGCGTCCGCTCGGAATGTTGCCGCCAACCTTCGCACCGAGGTCGACCTGAACCTTACCGCCCTTGGTCGGCGCCTCGCTCAAGAACCGCAACAAGCGGCCGAATGCAAACGGAGCAGTGTAGCGGATCGCGGCGGCGCCAGGGGCGTTGGCCAGTTCGCGCGCCTTCTCGAGGGCCTGATCAAACCCGCCCAGTTCATCCACCAAACGCTCCTTCAGCGCGTCCTGTCCAGAAACGATCCGGCCGTCCGCCACACCGGAACGCAGGACAGCTTCCTCCAGATGGCGCTCTCTGGCCACGATGCCCACAAAGCGGTCGTAGGACTGGTCGATGAGCCCCTGCACGTACTCGCGCTCGGCCTCAGTCAGCTCGCGGGCGCCGTTGAGCAAATCCTTGAAAGCTCCACTTTTGAAAGTGAGCACTTCCAGCCCGACCTTGCCCAGAAGATCCTTGTAATTGACACTCTGCATGATCACCCCGATGGACGCAGTGATCGTCGTCTCATGAGCAAACAGATAGTTTCCCGCGCAGGCCACGTAATAGCCGCCGGAAGCCGCAACTGAATCCATGCTCACCACCACCGGCTTCACCGCCTTCGTTTTTAAAACCTCCTGATAAAGAATGTCGGAGGCCGTCACCTCCCCGCCGGGGGAATCGATGCGCAGCAACACCGCGCCCACCTCAGAATCAGTCCGGGCCTGCTTCAACTGGAGAATCAAATCGTCCAAAGCAGTCTCTGCGAGATCGCCGGGTTCCGCGGAGGAGATGACTCCCCGAAGCGAAATCACGGCCACCTTTTTGTCCGAGCCGTTATGCGCCGGTTGCACCACCACGTCCTCCCCGAAGGACGCCGGAGATCCGCTGGAGGAGGATCCCTTAACCATCCGGCTGGACCGGCTGGAGAGGAAGGCAATGTTCAAAATTGCGCTTACCAGAAGCCCCATGATCAGAACAGCAGTCAGGCAACCATTTCGTTTCTCGCTCATAACCGGGTGAGCTTGGGCAATATCTTGGGCCTCCGCAACCTTCCATTTCGGGCGGAGCCTCGTGCGCAGCCCGCTACCGCACGGCACCCCGTGCGCTCACAGCAAACCCAGGGCGGTCGCCTGCTCGAGCAAACGTCCGTGCCCGGCTTCGCTGTACTGGTGAGCCTGAAAACCGGCGGCCCTCGCGGCCTCGATGTTCGGCGCGAGATCGTCGATGAAGAGCGTTCGCGAAGGATCCACGCCGAACTTGTCGATCGCGTGCGTGTAGATGCCCGGATCCGGCTTCATGACCCCTGCCTCGTGGGAGTAGACGGCATTTTCAAACGCCTCGAACACCGGGTATTTGTTCAGGAAGTACTCCGCGTGGAGGTCGTTTGTGTTGGACAGCAAGAACAGGCCTTTCGTCCCCTTCCAGCGATGGACCAACTGGTGCGTGAGTTCGATCGGTTCAAAAATCTCCTGCCACGCCGCGCGCAACTCCCCGACCGGGGCGCGGAATCCAATGCGCTTCGAGACCTCGTTTAAAAAAGCATCCCCACCGATCCGGCCGCTCTCAAGGTCCATCTTCATCGGTTCCAGAGCGTCTCCAATCTGTGCTGGTTCCAATGTGCAATGGGGGGCGATGCGCCGGATCGCCACGCCAAAATCAAACCGCAACAGCACGTTGCCAATATCAAAAATAACCGAATCAATCATGGGGCGTATCATGGAATGCACGGGCTCCCGCAGCTCGCCTTTGGTCGCAGAGACCGCTGCCCGATGGGCCAAACTCAGACGGAGTAATATTTGCGGATCGCCTCGATCACCCCCGGAATGTCGTATTGTTTGGCTTCGACGTCCACGTTGAGACCGAGTTCACGCATGGTTTTGGAGGTGATCGGCCCAATGGAGGCTGTCTTCAGTCCGGGTGGCAGTTCGAGATTGAGCGCCATGAAGTTCTCAGCTGTGGAACTGCTGGTGAACGTGATCATGTCGGCACCCTCCGCCTTAAAGCGCGCGATTCCCCCGCTGATATCCTCTGTCTCAGGCACGGTACGGTAGGCGATCGCCTCGTCCACGATCGCCCCCAGCCTGAGCAGTTCCGTGGGCAGAAGGTCCCGGGCCTGCTCGGCGCGGGCCAGCAAGATGCGCTGGTTTTCGACCGTACCCACTGATTTCTCAAATTCCTTAATGATCGCCTCCGCGATGAACTCGGACGGCTGAAGGTCCACCGCGAGGTGAAACTCGCGCACACGCTTGGCCGTGGCGGGCCCGATTGCGGCGATGCGCACTCCCCCGATTTCCCGGGCGTCGGAGTAGAGTTTGTAAAACATCTCAAAGAACGCGTTCACACCATTGGGGCTCGTGAACACGAGCCAGTCGTAGGAATGCACATCCTGAACCAGCTCTGCGAACGCCCGCAGGTCGGTCGGGGGATCGATCCGGATGGTGGGCAACTCGTACACGTCCCCGCCCAGTTCGCGCAGGCCGGCGCTCAACACCCCCGCCTGCTGGCGCGTCCGCGTCACCACGATCCGCTTGCCGCGCATGGGTCGCTTTTCAAACCACCCCAGCTTGTCCCGCAAAGTCGCGACCTGACCAAACACGGCCACAGCCGGAGCGGCGAAGCCCGTTTCCAAAATCCGCGCAGCGATGGTGCCCAACGTCGCGGTCAGCGTCTCCTGCCGACCGGTCGTCCCCCAGCGCACGAGCGCCACGGGGGTCTCGGCGGCCATGCCGTGCTTTTGAAGCTCGTCAGTAATGGGCCCCATGCGTTCCACGCCCATCAGCATGACCTTCGTCCCGGGCAACGCAGCCAACCGGGCGTAATCCAAGGACGTTTCCGCCTTCAGCGGGTCCTCGTGTCCGGTGAAAATGGTGAGCGACGAGGTGAAATCCCGGTGCGTCACCGGAATTCCGGCGTAGGCCGGCGCCGCGATCGCCGAAGTGACTCCGGGCACGATTTCAAAACCGAGTCCCGCCTCGGCCAGCGCCTCCGCCTCCTCGCCTCCGCGTCCGAACAAAAACGGATCCCCGCCCTTGAGACGGAGCACCTTGTTTCCCGCGGAGGTCTTTTCCACCAGCAGCGCGTTGATCTCCTCCTGCCGCAACGTGTGATGGCCCGCCTTTTTGCCGGCGTAAATCACCTCCACGCCCTGCCTGGCCCACTTGAGCATCTCGGGATTGCACAGGTAATCGAAGACGATCACGTCGGCGCTTTCCAAAAGCTCTTTGACTCGTAGGGTTACGAGTCCCAAATCGCCCGGACCGGCGCCTGCCAGATAACAGATTCCCGCAGAGGCGGGACGGGAACGCTTGGTTGGGGTTTTGGACTTTTTGGTCGTCATAGAAAAAAAGGTGGTGGATTAGATCGAACGCCCCGGCAGTGAGACTCGGTCACGGGCTTCTCTCGCCGGCCGGCGGCAGGTCGTTCCGGGGCGCAGAGGACGATCCCTTGGTGACCTGCAGCCAGCCAAGACCGGAACGGAAACTTTCAGGAGGAATACGCTTCGAAAAATCAGCCCGGTTGGCGGCAACCGGGCTGGCAAAAGCATCCGTCCCAAGAAAGGGACCGTTGCGACTGTTTCTAGTGGGCAGCCAGGAAGAGTTGCTCGGCAGCTTCCCAGTTCACCACGCTCCAGAACGCCTTCATGTAGTCAGGGCGACGGTTCTGGTAATGCAGGTAATAGGCGTGCTCCCAGACGTCCAAGGCGAGCACGGGCTTCCCTTCGATGCCGGCCACGGCTTTGCCCATCAAGGGAGTGTCTTGGTTCGCGGTAGATCCGACTTCAAGCTTGCCGTCCTTCACGACAAGCCAGGCCCAGCCCGAACCGAAACGGGTCGCTCCCGCGGTCTGGAACTTTTCCTGAAAGGCCTCGAAGCTTCCGAACGTCGCGACGATCGCCTCGGCCAGCTTGCCCACGGGTTTGCCCGAGGAATGACCGCTCAAGAGACTCCAGAAGAGTGTGTGGTTTACATGCCCGCCGCCGTTGTTGCGAACCGCGTTCCGGATTCCCTCAGGTACGGCGGACAGATCATGGATGAGTTCCTCGGCAGATTTCCCGGCGAGTTCGGGAGCGGACTCCAATGCCTTGTTGAGATTGTCGACGTACGCCTTGTGGTGCTTGCCATGGTGGATTTCCATGGTGCGCGCATCGATATGAGGTTCGAGCGCGTCGAGTGCGTACGGAAGAGCGGGAAGTTGATGCATGATAGTTTAGACTGGGTTAAAGGATGTTTAAGAATCCCGGACGCCGCCTGCTTGAAGCGGCGAAAACGAGCAAACACACGGGAAACTTGAGTCAGTCCGGAGCAATTGGCAAGCGCCCCAAAACAGAGCCGCCAGCCGAATTCCAAACTGTCGAGCCGCGCCTCCGGGAAAAAACCGCCGCAGCACCCCTAAAAAACCGTTTCCTGACCAGCAATGCCCCCTACATTGGCGGGCATCATGACCGAACTGGGCCGCAAACACACCTTAAGCATCCTCAGGGAAGCCACGCCCGGACTGTACCTTGACGGTTTGGAGCACGGTGAGATCCTGCTTCCCGGAAAATACAAGCCGGAGGGCGCTGCCCCAGGCGACATGCTGGAAGTTTTTCTGCATCACGATTCCGAGGACCGCCTTATCGCGACGACGCAGACGCCGTTTGTCACCCTAGGCAAGGTGGCCGGGCTCGAGGTGGTCGGCATCCGCTCGGGCGTCGGGGCTTTCCTTGACTGGGGCCTCGAAAAAGATCTCCTGCTTCCCCTCAGGGAGCAGACGCGGACCGTTCAAAAGGGAGATTGGGTGGTGGCCATGGCTCTTTTGGACGAAGTCTCCGGCCGTTTGATGGCCTCCATGCGCCTGCACCGCCATCTTCATAAAACCGAGCCCGCCTACAAAGAGGGCGAGGCGGTGGATCTCGTCGTGGCCGAGGAAACCGACCTTGGCTACAAGTGCGCAGTGAACCACGTCCACTGGGGCCTGCTTTATAAAACTGAAGTCGGTTCGCCACTGGTTCCGGGCGACGAAATGCAGGGCTACATCAAAGAGGTGCGCCCGGATGGGAAAATCGACCTCAGCCTGGACGGCTCGGGGTATTCGCGCATCGCCCCACTGGCAGGCCAGATTTTAAAGGCGCTCGAAACGTCCGGAGGCTCCCTGCCGCTTCACGACAAAAGCGACCCGGAGATCATCCGCGCAGAGTTCGGCGCCAGCAAAAAGGCCTTCAAACAGGCTCTGGGCACACTGCTGAAGGATGGAAAAATCAGCCTCACCGAGGGAGGCATCCAGAAAGCCACGGTTCCCTCCCGCAACGGGGGATCCCGTTCCGGCCCGTCCCATTCAGGACCGAAAAGACAGAGTCGGTGAAGGTTCCCTGGCCGCGAGCCGGGGTCATTGCGCGAGCTCGCGGTACACGGAAGCAACCTCCCGTACCATCCGTTCGACTCCATAAAAACGCTCCCATCGCCTGCGCCCCGCCCCGCCCATTTCCGCACGCAGGGAGCTGTCACGCACGAGACGCAGCAAGCTCATTGCTAGATCCCTGGGGTCGCCCGGTTGGAACAAAAAGCCGCTCTCCGGACAAATGATTTCCACCGGCCCACCGGATGCCGCTCCGACCACCGGCAATCCCCTGCTCATTGCCTCCGTCAACGCCAACCCGAAAGGCTCCCCCGGACTGGGCAGCACCAGCACGTCGGCCGCGCTCATCCAAACTCCGGGCCTTTCTTGGTAACCGACGAAACGTACAAAAGCGTCCAGCCCCAGACTCCGCACTTCAGCCTCGAGTGTGGCTCGCAGAGAACCTTCGCCAACCAGAACGGCGCGAAAGTCCATTGCCTCCGCCTTCAACAGCGCCAGCGCGCGAAACAGGGTCTGGTGCCCTTTCTCCGCCTCCAACCGCGCGACACACACAATCATCGGAGCGGAGGTTTCCATGCCGACCATCAATCTGGCCTCCGCTTTTCCTGGTTCATCCGCATCCGGAGCGGGAACGCCGTTTGGCACCACCCGGATCCGCCCGCCCGGACAATCTCCGCGGGCGTGAATCTCAGAGGCCACCGCATCGGAGATGGCAATCCAGCGGGAGATCCGGGCATTCACCCAGCGGTGCATCACCCCAGACACCACACGCCTCACGCCTTTTCTGCCCTCCCTTGCAGGCTTGATGAAATGTTGAGTGGCCACAACCGCCCCCCTTCCCGCACGGGCTAGGGCGAGACAGGAGAAAAATGCAGCAGCCCCGTTGTGCGCGTGCACCACGTCCACCTCGCCCCGTTGCAGTAAACCGCTCACGGCCTCAAAGGTCGCCCGCTTGCGTCTGCTCAAATCCAGGGCGATCGTTCGGCCTCCCCTTCTCCGAATGCGCTCCTCCAAAGGAGATCCCGGACGGGCTCCAACCAGCGCCTCCACCCCGGCCTCACCCAGACGAGACCCCAGCTCCAGGCAATGACTCTCCGTTCCTGCAAAACAATCCGAATCTGTCCAAACCAAAGCACGCATTTGCCTAACCCCCTTCTCCAAAATTAAATTTACCGCATTCAACGACCTCCCTGAGACCCCGCTTGCCCCTTGTCCCTCAGGCAACCGACCGCAGAATCGCCTCATACCGCTCAAAGATGCGTCCCCACTGGTAAGGAACGGCGGATTCAGCCACAGCTTCCCGGCTCCACTCGAGGCCTCGGAACAGGTTTTCAAGTCCCAAAGCCACCTCGCGCCCACTTCTGGGATCATCCAGAAGAACCCCGTTTTTCCCCTCCGAAACCGCAGCAGCAGCCCCCGCACACCGGCTTGTGAGGACAGGAAGCCCGCTGGCAAGGGCCTCAATCAACACCATGCCCCACGCTTCATAGGAGGTCGGCAGGGCAAAGACATCCGCCACCCCAAACCACCGGCTCACTTTCGAGGTCGGGCCCACGATATGGACGCGTTTCGCCAGTCCAAGGCGCTCGGCCCTGCGCATGAGCATGTCCTTGGGAAGCCTGCCCACAGCCACGAGATGCACATCCTCATCCAAGGCTGACATGGCTTCTAACAAGGGGATCAGCCCCTTGCGCTCCCATTCATTCGCCACAAAAAGCACAACCTTCGACGCCTCCGGAATCCCTAGCAAACGCCGCCCTTCCGCCCGGTGCACCTCCCTAAGTCCAAGATGAAACTCCTCGGGATGAAACCCGTTTGAAAGAACGTCCACATGAGAGGGATTTACTCCGTAAAAACGCACGAGGTCGTCCTTCACTTCAGGAGTCAATGCAATCAGGCGCCTGTAGCGCCTCTGTAAAAGCAGCTCAGCCTCCATCGAAAGCACGATCTTGTGAAACGGATTTGCGGCCTGCATCCAACGTCCCAACCCCCGTCTGGTGCGCCTGCATTGCTCCCACCAAACGGCGTGTACGCTCTGCATCCAAACCACGCTGTCCTCCGGCGCCTGCACTCCGAAACCCGCCACCACGTCAAACCTTTCGCGTGCCACCACCCGCCGGCTCAAGCGCCGCGTTTGCCTCAGTCCGAACCCAAGCGGAAGCTCCCGCCCGCCCAAGCGAAAAACCGACACCCCCCTGGGCAATGCCCCACCGTCGTCACCCGGAAAGCTTCGCGCCAGAACAGACACGGAACACCGGTCCTTGAGGTGCCGCGCCGCCTCAAAAACAACGCGCTCCACACCTCCGCGCAAATGGCATCCCGAGTAGCACAGCGCCACTCGCATCGCAGCCGTCTCACAGCCAGCCCCCGCAGCATTCTTTGTTGGTAGATTCATGTCGTTTCACCAGAAAACTTCTCACCGCCCACCACGCCGTGCGCCAACGGGCTTTGGCTTCGAATTTGGCCAGGAGCCACTCTGAATCCTTCCCGAAAGCGCCATCCCCACCGAGGCCCATGCCACCATAATCGCACCGCGGCTCCAGTAGTGATCCACCAGACCATGCACCAGCTTTGCCAGCACCAACGCTCCCGCGAGAGCTGTGGCGGAGGGTCCCGAGTCCCCGATCAGGGCGGACTTCCTTCGCATCCAGACGCCAAGAATCAAACGGCCGTGTGCCGTCAGAAAGGCAAGCAACCCCACAGGACCGGTCTCCGCCAGCGTGAGCCACAAAACATTCGTGGCATCGTACTCTTTCCGCAGTCCCGCTCCGACCCCGATCACCGGACTGCTCCGCCACTGATCGACAGCCCATTCCGTATTGAGGGTTCGAGCGCGGATGTTGTAACGGCTATCATCGAAACCCGTCGCATAGCTTTTGGACTCCTCCGGAAGCACTGCCCAGACCATCGCGACCACCGGCACAAGCAGCATGCCGAGCTGGGCAAGCCTCCGGTACTGACCTCTCCACGCCAGCAGAAACCCCGTCCCAACTGCCGCAGCCAGCCACGCCCCCCGTGAAAGTACCAGAATCAATCCTGCTGCAATGAGCAGTAGAACCCCGAGATAGATGGTGCGCTGCCGCCGTTGCGCACTCGACCAGCATTCCGCAGTCACGATCAGTGCGCATGATAGCGAGGCGCCGACGCCGTTCTTGTTCAATCCCCAAAAGTAACTGGAACGGTTCACCAGTGCCGCAAGCGCCAGCACAGCCCCCACCACCATCAACGAATGCCAGGCAACGACGAGGTCCTTCTTCTGCGCCGGCAGTTGGGTAAAGACCGCCACCGACCCGGCCCAGTACAAACCCATTTGAATCAGCGACACCAACGAAGTCTCCCGCCAGTTAGGCACCGTTAAACAAACGGTCACCAACAGCCCTCCCCAAAGCGCTCCCGTCATCCAGCCCAGGCTCCCCCGCCAGCCCCGGTACAGGAGGAGCGGCACAGACAGCAGAAGGTGCACTTCGGAGAGAGAGAAGTGCAGCCAGCCCATTCCCGAGACATCGTTCTGAAACGGAGCCAACCCGAACACCATGACCAGAGGCACGCACGGGGCACGCAGGGAGACGCTCCAAAACAGGAGCACATACCCCAACCCCAATGGCAGGGCCAACCATAGCATTTCAGACGGCATATCTCAGGTCTCCCCCACTCCAAACACCCCCTTTAGCGCACATTCAGCCGCAAATATACGGCCTCCGCCCCCAAGCCGAAGCAATCGCCTAATCTAGTCCCCCTCCAGCCAGCCACGGCAACGCCCGCGTCATCTGGCGCCGCAAAATCCAAGCCGGCGTCCCCGGAACCCCACCGGGCTTCAATAGCTCCCGCCCCCACCGTAAGGCGGCCCCCAGCGCCGTCGCACACCGGAGCGATACCACTCCCCATTTTCCGTGGTGCTTCCAAAAATATCGGTCGACCCCCTCGAAAAAACGCTCCCTCACCGCCTCCCCAGCACCCACTCCGCTTCCTCCCCCCACATGCGTCACCTCAAACTCCGGCATCCAGTGAATTTGCCACCCTGCGTCTTGGATCCGCCGCTGCCAATCGGTCTCTTCCGAATACAAAAAAAACGCACTATCAAAGCCTCCCGTATCAGCCAGCACCTTCCGCCGGATCATCAGGCAGGCACCGCCCAACCATTCGACCCTACCAGCGCGTTGTGCCTCCTTTGAGCCCCCGATCCCTGCCAACTTCCCGAGCGCCATAATTCCGGTGTTTTCTGCCCAAGCCCGCGCCGGACTCGGAAACGGAAACCTAGACTCCTGAAAGGAACCGTCTGCGTTGAGAAGACGCGGCCCGACCACACCCACCTCAGGATGCGACCCCAAGTACGCACGCAGCCCCTCCATCGCACCAGGACTGACAAACGCGTCGCTGTTCACAAGCGCAATCAAGCCGCCTCGAACCTCCTCGAACCCCAGATTATTGGCGCGCCCAAACCCGATATTCTCCCTCAGTCGTCTTATCACAAACCGGCTGCCCTCGGGAACTGCCAGCGCCTCCAGCGCCTCAACCGTGCCGTCATGCGAAGCATTGTCGACCACGCAAACCTCGCGAACCCCTCCGCATGCGAACAGGCACTCCACGCACCGCAAAGTCAGTTCGCGCGTATTGAAGCTCACCACTACCGCACTTACTTCCTCGTCCCACAAAGCTCCTCCCACTTGCGCCCCCCTTCCCTTGCAGCCGGCACCAGCCCGCCGGCAACCTCCGCCGCCTGCCTTGCGGCGTTCGCACGCGCACCCCGCCTCGGCTTAGGTAAAGGCCTCCCAAGCCAGCCCTGCTGCCGGAATACCTCCACGATCTGATCGGACCGCATCCGCCACGAGTTCGACTCCGCCTCACGCACCCGGGCCAGACTTCTCGACGGCTCCTCTCGGAGCGCCGCGGCAACCGCAGCCAGAAAACCGGAACTCCCCGCCCCCAAATGACACAGGTGCCCGAACTCCCGAAAGCCCGCCACCGGCGTCGCCGCAACGGGCTTTCCGCTCGCTAGATACTCCCACAATTTGATGGGGTTCAGGCTCTCTGTAAACGGACTGCACCGATGGGGCAGAATGCACACATCAAAACCCGCCATCACGGATGGAACCTCTTGGTAATCAACCGGCGGACAGACTTCGACATTCGGCAAGCCATGGAGGCGGTCCCGCTCCGACGGAGTCAGGAAATTGGGCCCGCACAACACGATCCGCCCGTTTCTCCAACCTGTCGCCAGTGCTTCGATCAAATCCAAATCCAACCTGTCCCCGTGCAAGGACCCAACATAACCAAAGACCGGCGAGTCACCCGGGGGCCGGCGGGCAGAGCGGCAGGACGCATAGTGAGCGGCATCCACCCCGTTTGGAACGCGCACGATGCTCCGGCACTGCGTTCTGCGGGACTTCTCCAGCGCGGACGAACACACCACCACAAGATCCGCACGCGTACAGAGCGTCCCGTCGGCAGCGCAAATGCGGCTGCGTTCGGCAGCGCCAATCGCCGGCATGAGCGTCCAATCATCGGTGATATCGTACACGACGGCCCGCTCGTTCAACCGACCGGCCAGAGGCGCCGCATGGTGGTCGTTGATCCAAAGCAGCGGGGAACGCAGGCCGGCCAAACGCGCAGCTGATCGCAACTGAAATTCCAGATGATTTGCGTTGAAACCCCTGCAGGCGGAAATGCTGTTGGGAAGCAGCTTGAGCGGGTTGAAGAGAGTGAGCCCGGGAAACTCCGGCAGGGTGCGGACGGACGTCTGCCGCAAGGCATCCCAGCTCCACGTGCGCACGGCGTGCGAAAAATCCCGCGAACGTCCAACAAATAGGAGCCGCATGCCCGGGTAACGCCGGAGCCATTCTGCGCACAAAAACTGGTTCCGACGCCACACGCCGTCCCAGTTCTCTAGCGATATGAAAATTACATCCCTCATGCCGTGATCATCCCGTCGCCAATCCCTCACCCTGAAATCAGTCAGTGCTCTGCAATCCAAGGGACAGCTGCAGCAACCCCTTCCTCATGTCTTCGGAACCCGACCACGCCGCGGCCTTGGGAAAAGCTCCGAGTGCGCCCGCTTCAACACAGCTCCGCTGCGTGTACGTCTCGCGTTTTTTTCCGCTTCGCCTTACGCTTTCTTCTTAGTGGAAAATTCTGAGGGGCGGCCATCTGGCACCTGCAGGAAGAGCAACGACAGGGCATCAGCATGCCCCACTCCGCAGGCGATCTGTCTGCGCCGCGACCTACCCCCCACGCCTCGGTCCGGCCCCCTGCATCGCGATCTCCATCACCAGCGCCGCCAGCGTCTGCGTAGACTCGTCCAGGTTCGCCACGGCGCGCTTCAACTGCTGCGCCGCCTCCACCTCCAGCGCCTTTTTGACCTCGTCCACACAAGCCTCGATCCGCGAGCGCTCGAAATCGTCCAGTCGGTCCCCCGCCACGGCAAGCGCCTTCGTCACCGAGGGAAGCATCTCCTGAGCCTTCAGCTTCGCCTCGGTAAAAACCCGGGCGTTCATGTCGTCAAACGCGTTCTCCAGGGCGTCCTCGAGCATCTTCTCCACCGCCTCGTCACTGACTTCGACCGCGCTTGTCATCTGTACCACCTGCTCCAAGCCAGTCGCGGTGTCCCGTGCGAGAACCGCCAGAATCCCGTTGGCATCGATCTCAAACTGCACACCCACCCTCGCCTGCCCCTTAGGCAGCGCTTGGAACGGAATCTCAAAACGGCCCAACTCCCAGTTGTCGCGGGCCAGTTCGCGCTCCCCCTGCAACACCCGGATGAGCATCGAGGATTGCCCCGCCACCGCGTTGGTGAACATCTCCCCCGCCTTGCAGGGGATGGTCGTGTTGCGCGGTAAAATCACATTCATGAGCCCGCCGAACGTTTCAATTCCAAGCGAAAGCGGGGTGATGTCCAACAGCACCACCTGCGAAAGCGTCCCGTCCAGAATCGCAGCCTGCAAAGCGGCTCCCTCCGCGACCGCTTCGTCGGGATTGCGCGAACAGTTCGGCGTACGCCCGAACAATCCGCCGGCGTAACTGCGCACTAGAGGCATGCGCGTGCTGCCTCCCACGAGGATGAGCTCCTGAATGGCCGCAACCTCCAGCCCTGCGTCCGCCAGCGCCCGCAGACAATGCGCCCGGGTTTTCTCCACAAAAGGCAGCGCCACCTTCTCCAAATCCGCCCGCTTCAAGACCACCTCACGGGAAACGCCGGACTCCAGAAATGGGATGGAAACCACCGTTTCTTCAAGGTCCGAAAGCCTGTGCTTAGCCTCCACCGCCGCCTCCAAAAGGCGAGCGCGCGCAGCGGGATCGGGCGCCTGAAATCCGCACGCCTCCTCAAGGTGGCGCACCAAAGCAGCGTCAATGTCGTCTCCTCCCAGGCGGGTGTTTCCATTGGTGGACAACACCTGGAACACCCCGCCCGTGAGCTCCAGAATCGAGACGTCAAAAGTCCCCCCGCCCAAATCGTAGACCGCCACCTTTGTCTTTTCAGAAAGACGGTCCAGTCCGTAGGCCAACGCAGCCGCCGTTGGTTCGTTCAGGATCCGGACGACCTCCAGTCCCGCGAGTTCCCCCGCTCTTTTGGTGGCGCTCCGCTGGGCGTCATTGAAGTAGGCCGGCACGGTGACCACCGCCTTGGTGATTTCAACGCCCAGAGCCCTCTCTGCGTCCGCCTTAAGCTTGCCCAAAATGGCGGCGGAAACCTCCTCCGGCGAAAGACGACGGTCGCCGATCGCGATCTGCAGCGGCGAACCCGCCGAGCCGGCAACCCTGTAGGGTATGCCGGATACCTCTTCCCCGCCGCGGCGGCCCATGAACCGTTTCACGGAAAACACCGTGCTTTCCGGATGGATCGCACGCATTCGCGAAGCCGGCCGTCCCACCAAGGGCGCTCCCGACTCCGGGTAATACACGACCGATGGAGTCAGCCTCTGTCCGGCCTCGTCCGCAATCAGAGTAACGAAGCCGGCGTCATAAACGCCCACCAGCGAATTAGTGGTTCCAAGGTCGATTCCAACGATCATACCGACAAGAAAGACCCGAGAACCCTCCCAAAGCAATCCCAAGCACCGGCCGCTGCACCCGTGTCCGGCGATTCAACCGACCAAGCTCCTTACACAGATCCGGCGCGCATCTCCAACCCCTCGCGGGTGATCACGTACCGGATCCCGCAACGCGGGCAGCTCATCCGGATCACCGGCTCATTCCCAAAAAGCCCCTCGGCGTCGCGTTTAAAAATAGGAAGCAGAACGTCCAGCATCCGCTCCTGCGTGCACCCGCACTCCCACCGGGTGCTGCGTTTTTCCAAAAGACTCAGTGTCTCCCTAGTGTCCAACTCCCGGACCGCCTCCAAGTCCAGCCCCTCGATCCAGCCTTCCTCGCAGTCGGGCTGCGCGGACACCATCACAAAGTCCTCCGGGGCGATTTCGAAAAGCCGCGCGGTCCGCTGCTCGCTCTGGGCGTAAAACCACTCCACCGCTCGGATCACGGAGCCGCCCTCAAACTCCACCACACTACGCCCGGGAGGCCCCCCGCCTCGAACCACGTCCGAACAGAAGAGGTTGCGGCCGGTCTGCTTCACGTTTTCGGTGAAAATCTGGCCCACCACGCGCCCGTTGGGATTGTCGCCGGTGACGAAAATATTGAGCCCAGCCTCCTCGAAATGCAGTGTCCAGGCGACCGTCTCGTTCCAAGGTCTTGAGGCACAGTAAAGTACCATTGCCGCGAGTGCCTCCTTGAGCATGCCGTGGTGCGCCGGACTGTGCATGACGCCCCTCTGCCCCTGGTGCAGGTAGTAGTCGAGGTACAAATCTCCCATCAAAGTGCGTGTCACCAGGGCGTTGCGGCCCCGCACGAAATAACTCCGCACCTCCAGTTGGGACTGCTCCTCGGACGGATCTTGGGCGTGGCCTGCGTTTTCTTCCATTCTCCCTCCATCATAAACAAACAGGCGGCCCTGAAAAAACTTTTATAGCGGCCCGATCCCTGCGAAACGATAACCCTGATGCAAACCCTCAAGAACACACTCCCCCTCACCGCCCTTCTCCTCTCGGGGATGGCGCTGAACGCCCCCCAGGCTCAAGCGGCGGACCCCGCTGCAAAGCGCGTCCTCGTCGTCACCGTCACGACCGGCTTCCGCCACAGCTCGATCCCCACCGCCGAGCGCGTCCTTCAGAAGATCGCTGCTGATTCAAAGGCCTTCACCATCGTCGGACTCGTCCAGCAGCCCGAAACGGTCGTCCCACGCAAACCGAACGCTCCCCGCGCCCTACCTCCGAACGCTGACGACAATGCGAAGAAGCGCTTCGAGGCCGACACCAAGCGCTATGAAGAAGCATTGGCGAAGTGGACTCCCGAAGTTGACGCGCAGGCCAAGGCAGCCCAGCAGAAATTCAACGACGAGGCCGCGGCCAATCTTTCCAGACTCGCCCCGGCCGCTCTGGATGCGGACAAGATCGACGGAGTGATCTTCGCCAACACCACGGGCGACCTGCCCCTGCCGGACAAGGAAGGGTTCATCAAATGGGTCGAAAGCGGCCACTGCCTCATGGCGATGCACTCCGCCAGCGACACGCTTCACGGCTTTCGCCCCTACAGCGAACTCCTGGGCGGCGAGTTTGAAACGCACGGCGGCCAGGCGGCGGTGGACTTGACGGCCCTCGACCCGGCCCATCCCGCAGCGGAGGGGCTTCCCTCCCCCTGGTCCATCACCAAGGAGGAAATGTACCACATCAAAACCTACGACCGCAGCCGGGTGCATGACATTTTCGCCTCCCCGGTCGTTCCCATGGACGGCAGGCCGGAGCAGGGCCTGCCCAAGCATTTTCCTGTTTCTTGGGTGCGCACCCAAGGCACGGGGCGCGTGTTCTACACCTCCCTCGGTCACCGGGAGGACGTCTGGGATGACGACGCCAACCTGCCGAACCGCCTCAACCCACCGGAAGTGGCGCAGCGCTACCAGAAGCACATCCTCGGAGGCATCCGCTGGGCGCTCAAGCTGGCCGAGGGTAGTTCCACCCCCTCCGCACCCGCCAAATAACTTTTGCTGAGCCCAGATACGGGCAAGCTTACTCTTAAAAAGGGCGTCCGGCTTCAGTCGGACGCCCTTTTTGCATTCAAACTCGGGACATAGGACCCGAAAACCGCTTTCATTCACCCCATTCTGTAGTGGGGACAAAAAAAGCATCCACCATATGATGTGGCGCCGCCAGATTTCAGTTGTAGAGCGGCCCGGCGTCACTATCCTAGCGGGCTGTTCCACCATTTAAGTTTTTTTCAGGCCAAAATCCTATGTCAGATTCCGCCGACGCCCCTGTCTTTGAAGCCAACCAATCCGTTTACGACGCCTCCAAAATCGACAAACTCGAGGGTTTGGCAGGGGTGCGCCAGAGGCCGGGGATGTATATCGGGCCAACAGACGAACGCGGCCTGCACCACTGCGTGTTCGAGGTGCTAGACAACAGTATCGACGAACATCTCGCCGGACACTGCACCCGCATCGAAGTCACCCTCCACATGGACGGGTCCTGCTCCCTCAAGGACAACGGACGCGGCATTCCGGTCGATATCCACCCGAAGTTCAAGATTCCGGCGCTGGAACTGGTGCTCACCAATCTCCACGCCGGGGGCAAGTTCGGCCAGGGTGCGTACAAATACTCGGGCGGACTCCACGGCGTCGGCGCCAAGTGCGTCAACGCCCTCTCCGACTGGTTCAAGGTGGATGTCACCCGCGACGGCAAGGTCTACCACATGGCCTTCGAGCGCGGCGTCACCATGCAGAAGCTGACCGTTATCGGCGAAGTCCAGAACGTGAAGCAGACCGGCACGATGATCACCTTCCTGCCGGATCCCACGATTTTCACCATCACCACCGAGTTCCAGTACACGAAGCTGGCCAGCCGGTTGCGTGAGCTGGCGTTCCTGAACCCGGGCCTCGAAATCACCCTGACGGACGAACGCGGCGAAGACCTCAAGCGCGAGACTTTCTTCTACAAACTCGGCATCGAGGAGTTCGTGCGCCAGCTGGGCGAGAACAAGGCGCTGTTGCACCCGAAGCCGATCACTCTGCGAGGCGTACGGAAGGTAAAATTCAAGAGCAAGGACCAGGTCGAAATCGAAGAGGACATGCACGTCGAGGTCGTTTTCCAGTACAACGACTCCTACTCCGACCAGCTTCTCTGCTTCACCAACGCCATCCCGAACCCGGACGGCGGAACGCACAGCACCGGCTTCCGCACCGCACTGACCCGGGCCGTGAACCAGTATGCGAAGGGTAACAACCTCCTCAAGGACAAGGACCCCTCCATTAGCGGCGACGACGTCCGCGAGGGCCTCACCTGCGTGCTTTCCGTCAAGCACCCGAACCCGAGTTTTGAATCCCAGACCAAGGTGAAGCTCGTGACCCCGGACGTCGAAGGGATCGTGAGCTCGATCACCTACGAAGGTTTGATGACCCACTTCGAGGAGAACCCTGCGGTCGCGAAGAAGATCGTGGAAAAGGGCCTCATGGCAGCCCGCGCCCGCGAGGCGGCGCGCAAGGCCCGCGAGACCGTGCGCAAGAGCGCGCTCACCGGCGGCGGCCTGCCCGGCAAACTGGCAGACTGCTCCGAACGCGACCCTGAGTTTACCGAACTGTACATCGTCGAAGGTGACTCCGCAGGCGGTTCCGCCAAGCAGGGCCGCGACCGAAGGTTCCAGGCGATCCTTCCCATACGCGGAAAGCTCATCAACGTGGAGAAAGCGCGTCTCGACCGGGTTCTGCAGAACACGGAAATCCAGACGATGATCACCGCGATCGGCACCGGCATCGGCGGAGGCGAGCAGGAAGGCTCCTTCAACATGGCCAAGCTGCGCTACGGGAAGATCATCATCATGACCGACGCCGACGTGGACGGCTCGCACATCCGCACCCTGCTGCTGACCTTCTTCTACCGCCAGATGGCGGAGCTCGTGCGCCAGGGCAAGATCTACATCGCTTGCCCGCCCCTCTACAAAATCAAGCGCAAGAAGCGCGAGGAATACGTCGACGACGACATCCAGCTCAACCGCATCCTCATCAGCCTCGGGGCCGAAGAGGTGAAGCTCAAGAGTCTTGCAGACGGGAAGACCGTGAGCGCCTCGAACTTGATCGAGCTGCTGGCGCTTCTGGAAAGGCTCGCGAAGTACGCCGACGCGCTCCGCCGCCACGGCGGGGATTTCGAGGCCTACTTGAACCACCGCGGCCCGGAAGGCCAGCTGCCCACCCACTTGGTACGCGTTCGCGAAGGCAACAACGAAACGGTCAAGTTCTTCACGGACGAGGCGCAACTGCGCGCCTACCACGACGAGAACCGGGACCTCGGCCTGTTTGAAGTCGAGGCGCCGCCGATGCTACCCGGCATTGAGGGCGAGGAAGGCGCGCCTGCACCGGCTGCCGCCGCCCCTGTTGCGGCAAAGAAAGGCGACGGCCCTCGCCGCCGCGGCCGCCGCGTGGAGCTGCACGAGTCTGCAGCCGTGGCCAAGCTCATGACGGAACTGGGCCGCAAGGGGCTCAAGCTCGAGCACTACTCGAACAGCGACAAGCCCCTGTTCGAACTGGTCGAGGGCGACGGCGAAAAGGCGACTGTCCATCCGTTGTTTGCGATTCCGGACATCCTTGCGAAGGTTCTGGAAATCGGACGCAAGGGCATGACCATCCAGCGCTTCAAAGGGCTGGGTGAAATGAACGCCAAGGAACTCTTCGAAACCACGATGGACCCGGCCAAGCGCCGCCTGATGAAGGTGGACTTGAACGAAAACAACGCCGTCGACGCGGACCGCATGTTCACCATCCTGATGGGCGACATCGTCGAACCGCGCCGCCAGTTCATCGAAGACAACGCCCTGAACGTCCGCAATCTGGACATCTAAGCGCCAGCGGAACCCACACCCTTTAGAGCCACCGCTCCCACTCCGGAAACCAGGCCCAACCGCCACCCCTTTCCCAACCAAAGATGTATTCCAAGAACGAAAAAATCGAGAAAGTGAACGTCGCCGAAGAGATGTCGCAATCTTTTCTGGCCTACTCGATGTCGGTCATCGTCTCCCGCGCCCTGCCGGATGCGCGGGACGGCCTGAAGCCCTCCCAGCGCCGCATTCTGTTCGCGATGAGCGAACTCGGCGTCGGCCCTTCCCGGAAGCACCTCAAGTGCGCGAAGATCGTCGGGGAAACCATGGGTAACTACCACCCCCACGGCGACCAGGCCATCTACCCCACGCTCGTGCACATGGCCCAATCCTGGGCCATGCGCGACATGCTCATCGAGGGCCAGGGCAACTTCGGCTCCGTCGAAGGCGATCCCCCCGCGTCCATGCGTTACACCGAGGCGCGCCTGCGCCACCTCGGCGCCTCGCTCATGGACGACATGGACAAGGACACCGTCGACTTCGTCCCCAACTACGACGAAACCCGCGAGGAACCCACCGTCCTCCCCGCCGCCTGGCCGAACCTTCTCGTAAACGGCGGCACCGGCATCGCCGTCGGGATGGCCACCAACATCCCGCCCCACAACCTCATCGAGATCATCGACGCCATCTGCGCGCAGATCGACGACCCCGAGATCACCATCGACGGGCTGTCCGCCTACGTCAAGGGGCCCGACTTCCCGACGGGTTGCAATATTCTCGGCACAAAGCCGATCCGGCAGTACTTTGAAACGGGCAAGGGCTCGATCCGCGTCCGCGGCAAGGCGGGAGTTGAGGAGATGAAGGGCGGCCGCGAGGCGGTTATCCTCACCGAGATTCCTTACAACGTGAACCGCGCGGAGCTCATCAAGCGCATCGCGGAGCTCGTCAACGACAAGGTGCTCACCGACATCAGCGCCGTCCGCGACGAGTCGACCGAGGAAACCCGCGTCGTCATCGAGCTCAAGAGGGACGGCAACCCCAAGGTTGTCATCAACAACCTCTACAAGCACACCTCGCTTGAAACCACGTTTTCGGTCGCGATGCTGGCCATCGACCACGGCCGCCCCAAGCTCCTTTCCCTCAAGGAAGCCATCGCGTGCTACATCGAACACCGCCGCGAAGTGGTCCTGCGCCGCACCCGCTTCCTGCTCCGGCAGGCCGAGGAACTCGCAGAAAAGCTCGAAGGCTTCCTGATCGCACTCGCCCATCTGGACGACTTCATCCGGATCATCCGCGATTCGCGGGACCGTGAAGACGCCCGTGGCAAGCTCCTGGCCCTCTCCTGGAGCCGTGAGATCGTCGAGAAGATCGGCATCTTGATCCGCAGCGAAGCGCGCCTCGTGAACGGCAACTACCGCTTCACCGAGCGCCAGGTGAACTCGATCCTCGACCTGCGCCTGTACCAGCTGACCGGCCTGGAGCGGAACAGCATCCAGCAGGAGTACACCGAATTGCTGAAGACCATCAAGGACCTCATCGACATTCTGGCCCGCGAAGTGCGCGTGATGAGCATCATCAAGAAGGAGCTCGGCGACATCAAAGCGAAGCACGGCACCCCGCGCCTCACCCGCATCGTTCCGGACGAGGGCGAGATCGCCATCGAGGACCTGATCGCCAACGAAAGCACCGTCATCACGATCACCCACCGCGGCTTCCTGAAGCGCACCGCCGTCGCCAACTTCCCGACCCGCAACCGCGGTGGTCTCGGCATGAAGGGAATGCAGACGCGCGACGCCGTGAGCCCCGAGGAGGAGGACGACTTTGTCGAGCACCTCTACACGGCGACAACGCACGACTACCTGATGTTCTTCACCCAGTCCGGGCGCTGTTACGTCGAGCGAGTGTTTGAACTGCCGGAAGGCAGCCGCGCCGCCAAGGGGCGTTCGATTGCGAACTTCCTGCAGCTGCGTCCCGAAGAAAAGATCGCAGCGACGATCCGCATCACGGGCCGCAAGACGGACGAGGAAACGTTCACGGATTCGCTCAACATCGTGTTCGCCACCAAGCGCGGCATTGTGAAGAAGTCGAACCTGAGGGACTTCAAAAACATGCGCAAGGGCGGCCTCATTGCGATCAAGATCGAGGAGGGCGACCAGCTCATCACAGCGAATGTGACAGACGGGAACAGCGAGATGGTTCTCATTTCCCGCAGGGGCATGAGCATCCGCTTCCACGAGGAAGAGGTGAAACCCCAGTCGAGGGACACCATCGGCGTCTGGGGGATTCGTCTTGAAGAAAAGGACGAGGTTGTCGGAGCCGTGCTTGTGGACAACAACTGCACACTGCTTGTCGCCGGCGAAAACGGCATCGGCAAGCGCACTCCTTTCGAGGACTACCGTGTGCAGGGCCGTGGAGGCAAGGGCATCATCACGATGAAGACCGGGGACAAAACCGGCGGCGTCGCGGGGGCACTGGCCGTTCGGGACTCTGACGAGCTCATGCTCATCACAACCAAGGGCAAGATGGTCCGGACCCGTGTAAAGCAGATCCGCGAGGCGGGACGGAACACCATGGGGGTTAAACTCATCGAGCTCCGCCCCGGTTCCAAGCTGCAGGCGATTGCGCCGGTGGTCAGCGGGGACTCCGAGGGGGTGCCTGACACCGCTGCCGAACTGCCTCCTCCTGAGGAATAAGGTTTCTCTGCAGAAACCTTACTGACATCATTTCGGGCAGGCCTGCGCACGACGCGGGCCTGCCCTTTTTGTTTTTCCCGCCAGCAACCCCCAGAACCGCACCAAAATCCCCCAGAACCGCCCCCCAGAACCCATGAAGTTTCGCCCAACCCTTCTACTGATCCTGTCGCTCTGCCCGGTATTCCCGACACAGGCCGCAGACCCCCGCTTCGCTGTCAAGGAGGACGCCCACGGCTTCAGCGTGAGCGTCGACGGAAAGCCCTTCGCAACCTACTGGCTGGACCAGTGCAACAAGCCCTGCCTCTGGCCGGTCTACGGGCCCACGGGCAAGGCAATGACCCGCGCGTTTCCCATGCAGGAGGTGGAGTATGAAGCCAAGTCCCAGCGGGACCACTACCACCACCGTGGTTTGACTTTCGGCCACGACAACGTCGGCGGTTGGGACACGTGGTCCGAGGCGGGATCCTACGGCCCGCCGCCGGCGGACCCCCAGAAGGCAGCGGGCCGCGATCAGCGCCTGGCCAAACTGGGAACGATCCGCCACAAGAGCTTTTCCGAGACAAAGGCGGAGAACGACAAGGCGGTGGTGGCCGAAGTCTGCGAATATGTCGGAACGGACGGACGGCGTTTTCTCACCGAGGAGCGCCGCCTCACCTTCCGGGCGGACGGGGAAACCCGCAGCATCGACTTTGAGCAGGACCTGATCGCGACCGACGGGGACGTGACGTTTGAAGACAGGAAAGACGCCGGGCTATCCATACGGGTTCCGGCGAGCATGGCGGTCGACGCCAAGCTCGGCGGGGCAATCGTGAACAGCGACGGAGTGGCCGACAAGGACGCTTGGAGCAAGGCGGCGAAGTGGTGCGATTACAACGGACCGGTCGAGGGCGAGCACCTGGGCATCGCTTTTCTAAACCATCCCAGCAGCTTCCGCTATCCCACCCGCTGGCATGTGCGCAGCTATGGCCTGTTCGCCGCTAATCCATTTGCTTCGGAAGCTTACGATAAGACACTTCCCAACGGAACCACGGTCCTCAAGAGCGGTGAACGGCTCAAGCTCAGGCACCGGTTCCTCTTCCACAAAGGCGACGCGGCGGCCGCCCAGATTGAGAAGGCCTACGAGGCCTACGCAAAAGAGTCGCACTAGCCCCATCAGGCGTCTCGGTCTAGCGCGAGGGGTACGCTCCGCAGCTCTCGCGCACCATCAGCCGAGGAGTCAGCAACAGGCTCCGCACCGGCAGGGCCGGCGCCGCCATCCGCTCGCGCATCGCGTGGAACGCCGTCAGCGCGATGTCCCGGCACGGCTGCTGCACGGTGGTCAGCGGCACCGTCAACAGCGTCGCAAAGCGGACGTCGTCAAAGCCCACGAGCCGCAGATCGCCCGGCACTCGCACACCGAGGCGGGTCAGGGTTTGCAGCAACTGCGCCGCCGTGTGGTCGTTCGCACAAATCACCGCGTCGTAGGGACGGCCAACGCTCAGGCTCCGCACGAGCCGCGAATCGCCTGGATCCGCCTCGTAGAAAAAATCACCCGCCACCGGCACACCGTGCGCAAGCATCGCCGCCCGCGCCCCCGCCTGGCGTGCCTCCACCGTGCCTGCCGAAAAGGGCCGAGCAACGAAGGCCAGCCTCTTGTTCCCCAACTTTAAGAGATGCTCCGCCAGCAGATACCCTCCTGCGAAATTGTCGATCCCCACCAAATCAAAGTTGCTCCGCTTCGGGAACGGACACAGATCGCGGTCCAGCAGCACCACTGGTATCCCCGCGTGGCTCAGACGCTCCGTGATCCGCCGGTTCGCGGCCTCGTTGTCACCCGCGTGCTCGAACGGCGCGAAGAACACCCCGGACACCCCGCCCGCAATGTAGCGCGTGCAGAGCTCCTCTGCCTCCGCAACGCTCATGCCCACACCCTCCAGCGGCCCGGAACCCCCGCCCCAGTGCATCCCCAAATCATGCACCCGCGCCAGCCCCGCCAGCTCCCCGCAGATCACATCGAAAATCTCCACCTGCCCCAGTCCCGGCACGATCAACCCAAGTTGCCTCACCCCCTGGGCTCCGTGCGCGCCGCGCTCCCGGCTCAGATACGTTCCCGAGCCCGCACGCCTTTCTAAAAAACCCTGCAGCTTCAACTCCTGCAGAGCTCGGGCCACCGTCGGACGCGAAGCTCCGAAGCGCTTCACAAGCTGGGCTTCGCTCGGCAACCGCACAGCCTGGTCATGCTTGCCTGCGAGTATCTCGGAGAGCAGCTCCTGTTGGATTTTTAAATGCAGGGGTGGGTTTTTCATGAATCCGAATTCGTACTTACAGGCAGGAAAGCTGTCATGGCAAGTTTCCGCCAAATCTCCACGCCACCGCTTCCCTCCGAGCGCCCCCTCCCGCTATCCTGCACACCATCCCTCCCATGCACAACCGCATCCTCCCCCTGAGCCTCTTCCCTCTGGCTGCCTCCCTGATGATCCTCCCATCCTCCCCCGCCCAGGCCGCCCCCCAAAACTCATCCGCTTCCTCAACGGACGCCAACGCCACGGCCGCACTCCGCGCCTTTCACGGACAGCCCTGCTTCGTCCTCTCGAACAAGGAAGTCGAAGTCGCGCTCACTCGCCTCGGCGGCCACATGGCCCCAGTCACCTTCTTCCGCGACACCGCCCAACCCGTAAAGCCCTACCACGTCAGCCCGTGGCAGGACGAAACACCCGCCGCCATGCCGGCCCCGGTGCTCGTCCCCCTTCGCGGCGACTTCTTCTGCCTGCCCTTCGGCGGCAACAACGATCCGCTCAACGGCGAAAAACACCCGCCGCACGGCGAGATCGTCGGCGACGCGTGGACCCTCGTCGGCCAGCGCGCCTCGGGCGATGTCACCACCCTCTCCCTTTCCTTCTCGCCCACCGTGCGCAAAGGAAAAGTCACCAAGGACCTCTCGCTGGTCGCCGGCCAAAACGTCCTCTACTCCAGCCACACCATCGAGGGCTTCGAGGGACGCGTGCCGCTCGGCCACCACGCCACACTCGCCATGCCGGAGAAGGAAGGTTCGGTACGCATCGCCACCAGCGCGTTCGCGTTCGGCATGACCTGCCCCGGCCTCTTCAGCGACCCGCGCCAGCGCGAATACCAGGCCCTCCTTCCCGGCGCGAAGTGGAGCGACCTCTCCAAGGTTCCTTCCGCATGGAAGGACACGCCAGACACCGACCTCACGCGCATGCCAGCCCGCCAAGGGTTTGCCGACCTCGTCCAGATCAACAACCAGTCCTGGGAAAAGTCCGGCGGCCCCGCATGGACCACCGCCACCTACAACGACGCCGGCTACCTCTGGTTTTCGCTCAAGGACCAGGGCGTCCTCCACAGCACGGTGTTCTGGATCGAAAACCACGGCCGTCACGGCCATCCTTGGAATGGACGCAACAACTGCCTCGGCCTCGAGGACGTCACGGCGCACTTCGCCGACGGCCTCGCGCCCTCCACCCGCGACAACGTGCTCACCCGCGAAGGCGTCCCCACCGCGCTCGAACTCACCGCGGCAAAACCGACCCTGGTGAATTATATTCAGGGGGTGGTGCGCATCCCCGAGGGCTTCGAAAACGTGCAGACCCTCCAGTTTGCCCCGGGCCAGATCACCTTCCTCTCCACCACCGGCAAGCGCGTCACCGCCCCGGTGCGCCACGAGTTCCTGAAGACCGGCAAACTCTAACAACGGCAAAGGCCGCACGCCCCCTGCCCGCCACATTCCCATGACACCTCCCGTGAAAAAGAACCTCTTCGCAAACACGCTCTGCCTCGCCGCGCTGCTGTTCGCCGGTTGCGACAAACCTGCGCAAACCGCATCCCAACCCTCCGTCGCCTCCGCAAGCAAGGGCACCATCGGCGTCTCGCTCCTCACCCTGGACAACCCGTTCTTTAAGACCATCGGCGACAGCATCGCCGCCGAGGGCCAGAAGCATGACTACACCACGGTGCTCGTCAGCGGCGACAAGGACGTCGCCAAACAGGGCAACCAGATCAAGGACTTCATCGTCAAGAAGGTCAGCGCCATCGTCCTGAGCCCCTGCGATTCCAAGTCGATCGTGCCCGTCATTCAGGAAGCCAACGCAGCCGGAATTCCGGTGTTCACCGTCGACGTTCCCTGCAACGAGCCGGGTGTGAAAATCGCCACGCAAATCGCCACCGACAACCTCGGAGGAGGCAAGGAAGCTGGCCACGCCATGATCGAGGCCTTGGGAGAAGCCGGCGGCAAGGTCGCGGTGCTCCACTTCAAACAGGTCGAGTCCTGCCAGCTCCGCGTTCGTGGGTTCACCGAGGTCATCAACGCCCACAACGCCTCAGGCAAGGCCAAGATCGAGGTCGTCGCCGAACTCGAAAGTGGCGGCGCCAAGGACGCTGGATTCAAAGCAGCGGAGGACGTCCTCCAATCCCATGGAGACCTCCGCGGCATCTTCGCCATCAACGACCCCGCCGCGCTAGGCGCCCGCGCCGCCCTCGAAAAGGCGGGCAAAACCCAGCAGGTCGTGATCATCGGCTTCGACGGACAGCCCGAGGGCAAACAGGCCATCAAGGACGGCAAAATCTACGCCGACCCCATCCAGTTCCCCGATAAAATGGGCGTCCAGATCGTCGAATCCATTCTCCGCCATTCCAAGGGTGAATCCCTGCCCCCGCAAATCCTCATCCCCACCAGCCTCTACCGGAAGGCCGACGCCGACCAGGACGCCTCCCTCAAGTAACCTCTCAATGAGCGACTCAAACTTTCTTCACGAACTAGTGGGCTCCATGTCCCAGGGCGCCGCGGGAAACCCCACGGTGGCCATGATCGAAGCCGCCTTCGCGCACCACGGCCTGCACTGGCGCTACATCAACATGGAGGTCGTCCCGGAGGACCTCGCCGCCGCCGTGCGCGGTGCAAAGGCCATGGGTTTCCGCGGGTTCAACTGCAGCCTTCCGCACAAGGTCACAGTCATCCCGCACCTCGACGGACTCGGCGAATCCGCCGCCGCGATGGGTGCGGTCAACTGCGTAGTGCGCCGCGGGGACCAGCTCATCGGAGAAAACACCGACGGGAAAGGCTTCCTGCGCTCCCTGCAGTCGCTCGAAGATCCCCGGGGAAAATCGGTCGTCCTCTTCGGTGCAGGCGGCGCCGCGCGCGCCATCGCAGTCGAGCTCGCCCTCGCCGGCACCAGCAAAATCACGGTGGTCAACCGTTCCGAAGCCCGCGGCGCGGAGCTTGCCAGTCTCTTGCGTGAGAAACTCGGGGCCGACGCCCCCTTAGTCGTCTGGAACGGGGACTACAGCGTTCCCGCCGGCACGGACATCGTCATCAACGGAACCTCCATCGGACTCTACGCTCCGGAGGCCCGCCTCGCACTGAACCTAGACTCGCTGCGCCCCGGCATGGTCGTGGCCGATGTCGTCTTCAACCCCGTCCGCACACGCCTCCTGGCCGACGCCGCTGCGCGCGGCTGCCGCCCCCTCGACGGACTAGGGATGCTGGTGAACCAAGGAATCGTCGGCGTCCAATACTGGACCGGCATCGAACCGGACGCCGCAGTCATGCGTGCCGCACTCGAGTCTGCGATGGGCGTATGACGGAAACGCCCCCCCTTCTTCAGATGCGGGGGATCGTGAAGTCCTTCCCCGGGGTCAAGGCGCTGCGCGGGGTCGACCTCGAACTCCACACAGGCGAGGTGCTCGCGCTTCTGGGAGAAAACGGCGCGGGCAAAAGCACGCTCATGCGCATCCTCGGAGGAGCCCACCGGGCCGACGAGGGAGACATCCTGATCAATGGAAAGCCCTCGCCCTTCAGCTCGCCGCAGGATTCGCGCGCGGCGGGAGTCGCTGTCATTTATCAGGAATTCAACCTCGTCCCGGGGCTGACCGCCGTGGAAAACATCTTCCTCGGCCGTGAAACGACCCGAGGAGGCCTTATCGACCAGCGCACCGAACGCGCCCGCGCTGCCGCGCTTTTCCAGCGTCTCGGAGCCGAGATCGACCTCGACACCCACTGCCGGCGCCTCACGACAGCCCAGCAGCAGCTCGTGGAAATCGCCAAGGCCCTCGCCTTCGACGCTCGCATCCTCGTCATGGACGAACCCAGCGCCGCGCTGACCGTCCACGAGGTCGAACGTCTTTTTGAAATCATCCGTGAGCTCCGCACCCAGGGCATTAGCATCATCTACATCAGCCACCGCCTGGACGAGGTGTTTGAAATCACAGACCGCGTCGCGGTCCTGCGCGACGGCCTCAGCGTTGGCGGACGCCCTACCGCCGATATCACCCGCGCCCAGATGATCCAGCTCATGGTCGGCCGCGAACTCACCGATGAGTTTCCTAAGCGCACCACACCCCCCGGCCCCGTCCGCCTCGAAGTCGCCGGCCTGCGCCGAGGCAGCGCCGTACGCGATGTTTCCTTCAACGTCCGGCGCGGGGAGATTCTCGCCTTCACCGGCCTCGTGGGCGCGGGACGCACGGAGACCATGCGCCTCCTGTTTGGCGCGGACCCGCGCGACGCCGGCGAAATCCGCCTCGACGGGGCGCTTCTCGATATCCGCTCCCCGTCCGACGCCATCGCCTCCGGAATCGGCTTCCTCACCGAAGACCGCAAGACGCAGGGCCTCGTCCTCGCTCATTCGGTGCGCGAAAACTTCGGACTCCCAAACCTGGACCGGCTGTCGAACAAAGGCTTTGTCCGGATGAGCGCCGAGAGTGAGGAGTTCGCCGGCTACATCGCACAGCTCCAGATCAAGGTCCCCGGGCAGGAGCAACGCGCAGGGAACCTTTCCGGCGGCAACCAGCAAAAGGTCGTACTCGCCAAATGGCTCGCCCGGAACTGCGAGATCCTCATCTTCGACGAACCCACCCGCGGCATCGATGTCGGCGCCAAGTTCGAGATCTATCTTCTCATGAATGCCCTCGTTGCGGCTGGGAAATCCATCATCATGATCAGCTCCGAATTGCCGGAGGTTCTCGGCATGGCGGACAGAATCCTGGTGATGCGCGCAGGCTGCATCACCGGTGAAATCGCCGACGCCCGGTCCGCCACCCAAGAGCAGGTGATGCGTCTCGCCATCGCCTGAGCGCAGCTCTTTTCCCCCAAAGCCCCCGAGCCCCACGAACCGCAGACCACTCTTATGAAACCAGCCCGCCTCCTCGCCGACTATGGCATGGTCCTCGTGCTCGCCCTGCTGTGCGTCCTCTTTAGCGTACTCACCTTCAGCGACCAGTCGCCCACCGGCGAAGCCGCCGCAAAACAGGTCTCCGACACGCTCCGAGAGCAGTTCGGGAAGACTCCCCGCGTTCTGATCGCCACCCGCGACCAACCGGACGACGCCGTATACGCCACCGCACTCCAGACCCTCCTCGCCGGATCCGCGCCGGACGCCCGCCCCGCCCCGGTCGTGCGCGGCGAACCCAAGGACGCCCGCGAGGCACTCCAGCGCCTCGCCGCTTCGGGAGAACGACTTGACGCCATCGCCTGCACACAGGCCACCGGAGCGTGGCTTGTCTTCAACAGTCTGAAGGCCGACTTTCCCAATCTGGGCGAGCCGCGCATCGTCACGCCGCGCAGCTACCGCTGGCCAAATTTTCTGAAAGCGGAAAACCTCCTCAACATCGCCAACCAGATCGCCGTAATCGCCATCGTCGCCATCGGCATGTCGATGGTCATTATCACCGGCGGCATCGACCTTTCCGTCGGCTCTCTCCTCGCGCTCTCCTCCGTCCTCACTGCGCGCTTCATCCGTGATTTTGCCGGAGGCACCGGTGCGTCGGCCTCCGGGATGCTGCTGGCCTGCCTCGCCGCCATTCTGCTCTGCGGCACAGTCGGCGCCTTCTCGGGCGCCATGATCACGCGCTTCGCCATTCCTCCCTTCATCGTCACCCTGGCGATGATGCTCGTGGGCAGCGGCCTCGCCTACATCCTCGCAAAGGGCCAGTCCATCTACCAGATCCCCGACTCCTTTGTCTGGCTAGGGCGGGGAGCCGACGTTCTGAACATCCCCAACGCCGTCCTCCTCATGGCTGTCTTGTACGGACTGGCCCACATTCTCATGAGCCGGATGAAACTCGGCCGCCACCTCTACGCGGTCGGAGGCAACAGCGAGGCCGCACGTCTGTCGGGCGTCCCGGTCAAGCGCGTGCTCCTGTTCGCTTACATCGCCAGCGCCGCGCTCGCGGGACTTGGCGGAGTCATCATGGCCTCCCAGCTCAAAAGCGGTTCGCCCACCTACGGCGGAATGTACGAACTCTACGTCATTGCCGCGGTGGTCGTCGGGGGCACCAGCCTGAGCGGTGGCGAGGGCCGCATGTTCGGCACCCTGGCCGGCGCCTTCACCATCGCGGTGATCCAGAACGGTATGAACCTCACAAACGTAGAAAGCTACACCCAGAAGGTCGTCCTCGGTCTCGTCATCCTCGGAGCCGTGCTCGTCGACAAGGCCCGAAACACCCGTTCCGCATGACGTCCCCACGCATCCTTTCCTGCGGCGAAGTCCTGTGGGACCTCTTCCCCGAAGGCCCCCGCTTCGGCGGTGCGCCCGCCAACTTCGCATGCCACGCCGCCCTCCTTGGAGCCAGCGTCTCCATGCTCAGCGCGGTCGGCACAGACGCCCGGGGCGCGGAAGCCCTCTCCATCCTGAAGCGCTTCGGCATCGACACCGCGCTTGTCCGGTCCGTTTCGAACGCGGCCACCGGCACCGTGGGCGTCTCGGTGGACGCCGCGGGCAAGCCGAGTTTCGAGATCCACGCCAACGCCGCCTGGGATGACATTACATTGAAGGGTGAAACCCATCCGTCGCTCTCGGCCTTCGACGCCGTCTACTTCGGAACGCTCGGCCAACGCAGCCCCCGCTCTAGGGACGCCATCCGCAGCGTCCTCCACGAAGCCAAATCCCTGGGGGTACTGCGCGTTTTGGATATCAACCTGAGATCCCCCTTCTTCGACCACGCGCTTCTGCGCGACTCCATCGCGCTAGCCAGCGTCCTGAAATTGAGCGACGAAGAACTCCCGGAGGTCGCCGCCGCGTCCGCTATTCCGCTGGAAACCTCGCCCGAGGCCACCCTCCAAACGCTGCACTCCCGCCTCGGCTTGGACTGCATCGCCATGACCCGAGGGGCGGAGGGGGCGTTGATTGTGTCGCGCTCGGGGACCACCGTGCAACCCGGGATCCCGGCAAAGGTCGTGGACACCGTAGGCGCCGGCGACGCCTTTGCCGCCGCGCTGGTTGTCGGGCTTCTCCGCAGACAAGCGGACGCTGATATCCTCCGATTCGCATGCAAGACGGCCTCAGTTGCCTGCGCGCACGCTGGCGGCGTGCCTCAAACGGAAGTGAGCGTATAAACGTCTATTCCAAGGTTCGCACTCAGTCCGTTTTACAGCGTTCAGCCTCGCTTATAAGGTCTGAACCGCAGTCCTCGGAATCCTCGAAGGAGCTTACCTCGACCCCTTTTGTAGCGCGCTTTACGCGAATCCGGGTGACCTCCGTAGCTTCAGAAAAAGCCCTCTCGACAACCCGCTTTGCCTGCTGATCCATGAACAGATGGGCAACAAATGATCTGTGAATTATCATAATCAAAAGCACTGCTGCTTGTTCCGATCGGCACTAACAGGAGCCGAACAAGCACCAAACAAACGAGCGCCACTGCAGGTGCTAGACATGGCGTTTAAAGACCCGACACTGATCAACTGTTTCTAACCCTACCGGGCGGGCTTGCAAGGCAAAAACCTTGAACCAGCTCACTTCCAATGTGATGCCAGGCAAACGGCATTCATGCCCGCGGCATGAATGAAGGAGGCATCCCTCCGCCACGCGTTGGGCAGCACAACTCTTTGTGCGAAACTTTGACCGATTCAGTGTACTACTTCAACAACGGGTGTTCCTGCAGCAGATCCTCCACCTTGTAGAAATTCACGCGACCGGGATTGGCGGCGCGAACCTTCTCGACTTGTGCGGGCGTAATCGCGGCTGCTTTGTTACCGAAACTGTTACGCACGAAAGTCAGCACCGCGGCCATCTCGTCGTTGTTCAACATTCCGGCAAACGGAGTCATGGGCACCTGCCCGTCGTACTTCTTGCCGTTGATTTCCAGCGGCCCCATCAAACCGTACATGGCCAGCTTGATCAGGCGGTCGGCGTCCTGGGTGACCCACGGGCTCTTCTCGATGGACGGGAAAGCCGGATCCAGCCCCTTGCCGTTGGGCTGATGACAGGTCACGCAGTGCCCTTCGCGGTAGTAAATCTTCTGACCCGCCAGGTACTGCTTCTTCGCCTCATCGCTCAAGTCCGAAGGCGCAGCCAGTTCCTTGAAGTCGGAAACTTCTTTTTCAACCATTCCGGCCAGTCGGGTTGCCGCCGTCTTTGCAGCGCCCTCGCTCCACTTGTCCAGCGGCAGCGCCGAAGCCGTGGCCACAATCTTCTTCGCCTGTGCGACCTCGTTCTCAGGCAGCCAGGACGCCGCCACGATCGCCTCCAACCGGACCCGACCGTGCTCGTCAGACGCCGCCTTCTCAAGCAACGCAACGTGGTCGGCAACCTTGTGCGTGTTGTAACGGAGCACGCGCACCGCGGCCGCGCGGGCGTGAAAATCCTTGGCCTCGAGCATCTGGCGCAGCAAAGGTTCGTCCACGGCGTTCAGCCCCCAGGTCGTCCACAGCGCCTCCAGAACGTAATGCTCGTACTCGGGATGCTTCTTGTCCAAAGAGGCCACCCATTGCTTGAGCGCCGGCAACACCTCGCCCGAGGCGTGCGCATGCAGTTCGCGGCGGGAACGGTAGCGCACGCGCAGTTCCGGTTCCTTCAGATTGTTGAGCAGTGCGGCAACCGTGGCGCCCGCCACCTGCACGGGCTTGATTAAAGGACGGGACGGATAGGTGATCCGGTAAATGCGCCCGTGCATGTGATCGCGCAGCGGGTCGCGAGCGTTGTGCTGCATGTGCCCGATGAGCGGGTTGTGCCAGTCGATCACGTAGAGCGAACCGTCGGGCGCGAACTCGAGGTCTACAGGACGGAAGTTGCCGTCGGTGCTCTTGAGCAAATCCTGCCGGAACGTCGTCTTCCAGCCGGTTCCGTCATCCTCGATCTGATGCTGCTTAATCCCGAGAAATCCAATGGCGTTGCAGAGAATCAGGTCACCCTGCACCTCGTCCGGAAAGTGGCGGGAGGAAACCACCTCCAAACCTGAAGTGGGACGCACCTTCTGGCCTTCGGGGATCAAATCTGGAGTAGAGGGCGTCTTGCTTCCGAAGGTGGGCTTCACAGAAACCGGAAGCATCCAGTTCATGCTGGTTCCGGAGGTGTGCAGGAAGAAGTCCTGGCCCCACTTGTCGAAGGTCACCCCCCAGGGGTTCGGGATGGACAACTGGGCGGTACGCTCCAATTGCCCGCGCTGGGGACTGTAGCGTAGGAACCCGCCGTCCACGCAGCGGACGGGACCATAGGGCGTTTCAATGTTTGAGTGCAGGAATACGCCCTCGCACAGCATGAAGGCGCCGCTCGGATCCGCAGCGTAGGCGCTGATGGCGTGGTGCGTGTCGTGCGTGTCGAACCCGCCCAAAACGATCTCAGTGCTGTCGGCCTTGTCGTCGCCATTGGTGTCCCGCAGGAGAACTAGGTTCGGCTCTTGGGAAAGGTAAACGCCCTCGGGAGCGAACTCAAAACCGATGGGCAAGTGCAGGTGGTCTGCAAACACCGTTTCCTTGTCGGCCTTACCGTCGCCGTTGGTGTCCTCATAGATGAGGATCTTGTCGTTGGGCATGGCGTCGCCTGGACGGTAGTGAGGGTAGGTCGGCGCCACGGCCACCCATAGGCGGCCCTTGTTGTCGAAGGAAATCTGGATGGGGTTCGCCAGATTCGGAAACTCCTTCTCGCTTGCGAACAACTGCACTTTGTAGCCCTCCGGAACCTTCAGGCTGGCCTCCGCTTCCTCCCCGTACAAATACCGGTCGCTGCCATTTTTCACGCTCGGCTGGTAGTTTGTGGGAACGGGAGGCAGGACGATCGTGCCGCTGTCGTCCACCGCAAGATCCGTCTTTTTCCCCGAAACAACGTCGTGAATGAGCGTGTCGCGGATGGCCGCCATCTGGCGGGTCTTTTTCACTTCGTCCGGATAGTTCTGGGGACCGAAGGGGTTGTAACGCTGCCCGTGGGTATGCACCCCGTTGAGAAGGTTGTAGTCGTTGTTCCAGAACCAATCCTTCTGGCGCACAGCCTCGAGCACCTTCGCCGGGTCAGCCTTGGACACGTGGGGGCGGGACCCGAAAACGCCGTCTGCCAGGATCTCGGCAACCCGGGCGTAGCCTTCCTCGTTCGGCACAAAACCGCCGGTGGTCAGCGGTTTCTCGGACTTGGCGTAGAGGGCTTTGCTGGTCGTGAACAGGTCGACAAACGTGAGCCCGTGCTTTTTGGCGACCGACTGGATCGCGGCCGTGTATAGGGTCAAATTGGCGTTTTCCTTCTCGCCGTTGGGCAGGTCGCGCTTGGCCGACTGGTCTTCATAGGCAATCGGCGATGCCAGCACCAGGCGCGGCGCGGCCTTTCCGTTGTAAGCCTTGCCCAGCGTGTGCTGCACCCAGGCGTCCAGCTCCGCTTCAAAATTGGCCACCTTGCCCGGACCGTCGAAGGACTCGTTATAACCGAAAAAGGCGATGATCGTGTCGGCCTTCAGGAAGGCCAGCCATTCGTCGGGCGTCGGAAAGAAGCCCTTGCCATGGTGAACGTTCAACTCCGGATGGAACTTCTCCCCACCGGGAAACGCCCATTGGGAGACACGAGACGGGTGCGGCCGGAACGCGGGGGTATCGCCGACGTGCCCCATGTTTCGCACAAAAAGCTCGCTCTGCGGGTACCGCAGCTGCAGCTCCGTTTCGATCCGGCTGTAGTGCACATCTCGCTCGGCAAGACCGTTCCCGATAAACACGATGCGCTCCCCCTTCTCAGGAGCCGCCACTGTCTGCGCCCGGACGGCGGTCGCCGCCTCAGGAACGGGCATCTTCGCATGGGGAGCGTTTTCCGGCGCTGTGTTCATTGTCTGGGCGTAAAGCGCCAAGGACATTCCGGCGAACGCGGCGAGGGAAACAATTTGCGAATTCATGTGTTTGAAGGGGGCCCCGACCGGCATGCATCCGGCCGTGTGGAAGGTGAAAAGTGCGTAGAACGGTGAAAAATTAGCGGGTTTTGATCTTCGCCCATTCCCCGCGCCCCATTCAATCACGATCTGCGGTCGGTCTTCCTGGCCCGGAGCCAAGAAACAAATGCCCCAGCGCCCCCGGCTCCCTCCATTTAAGCGCTCAATCCTGAGAACGCCTCCAATGCCGAATTGCGCGCGTTTTCCAAATGTCGCCCCATCGCCTCCACCGCGCCCGCCTCATCCCCGGCCCTCAACCTATGAAGAATCGTGAGATGCTCTTCCAAGGACGTCGAGTGCACCGCACAAAACCGCTTCCCAACCACCTCGCGCACGGTCTGCACCAAGGTTCCATAACGACTGATCTCAGCCTTTAACCGCAGATTGTCCGAAGCCACCGCAATCTCGAAATGCAGGACCCGATCCAGCGCCCAGTCCTCGTCATCGGCCCCGGTGGATTGCAACACCTCAAAACCAGAAATAAGCCGGCGGATCATCTCTCCATCCATCCTTGAGGCCGCAAGGCGCACCGCCTCCAGTTCCAAAAGCGTCCGCACCGAATAAAGCTCCGCAAGCTGCCTGCCTCCGAAAGCCCCCAACACCGCCCCACAATTCCGCTTCAACTGAAGCATGCCGAGCGCTTCCAACTCCAAAAAGGCCTCGCGCACCGGAGTCCGACTCACTTCAAAAAGTTCAGCGGCTGAGTGCTCCGTCAAGCGCTCCCCCCCAGTCCAACGGCCGTGGAGCAACCCGTGAATGACCCCGCGCACCACCTGGGCCTTGCCCGCGAGGGAATTGGGTTTCATCACGGCGAGGCTCATTAAATAAGGGTAATCCAGCTCAGCTTGACAATCGAGGCCAAGATTATTCCAATCGCAGGATTGTATGCAATCAGAGACCTCCGGGCTTCTTCCCCCTCCAGCCCCGCACCTGCCCATGACTGCCCCAAAACACACCCCTCTCTGGACAGCTGCCCTAACTCTCCTCCTCTTTACCAGCAAAAGCCTGTCTGCTACACCGACTCCAGCCGACCCCGCTTTTTTCAACGCCAAGATCCGCCCCATCCTCGAAGAACACTGCTTCGACTGCCACGGACCTGAGAAACAGAAAAACAAGCTCCGCCTAGACAACACCGTCGGAGTCGTTCAGGGGGGCGAGTCCGGCGAACCCCTCCTCCAAGCCGGGCTGAGCGCGGAAAGTTACATCATCAAACGCGTCACCTCGGAAAACCCCAAGGAAGTCATGCCGCCAAAGGGGGACAAGCTGTCCGCCGAGCAAGTCGAACTTCTCCGAAACTGGATCGACGGCGGCGCGAAAATGCACGGAAAAGAGGAGGCTCAGGCCTCACTGCGAATCAAGACCGAGCACTGGTCCTTCCAGCCAATCAAAACACCCGCAATTCCAGGCGCCCCGGCATCCCTGAAAACCTTTGCGCAATCTGAAATCGACGCATTTGTTGCCCAGAAACTCCAGGGCAAAGCATTGGCACCCTCTCCCACGGCAGACCGCGCGACACTCATTCGCAGGCTCTACCTTGTAATGCACGGAATGCCCCCCTCCCCGGAGGAGGTTAGCGCATTTTTGGACGACAACACCCCGGACGCCTACGCGCGCCTGGTTGACCGCGTCTTGGCGAGTCCACGTTACGGCGAGCGCTGGGCTCGCCACTGGATGGACGTGGTGCGCTACGCGGACACCGACGGCTTTGAACGCAATCGCGAACGCAAGACGGCCTATCCCTACCGGGATTACCTCATCGCATCTCTGAACGCCGACAAGCCCTACTCCCAATTTCTAAAGGAGCAGCTTGCCGGCGATTCACTGGGCGTCGATGCGGCCACCGGTTTCCTAGTGGCCGGCCCCTTCGACAGCGTGAAAAGCTCGGACAAAAACCTCACCCTCATGCAGAGGCAGGACGAACTCGCCGACATCGTCAACACCACCGGCACCGCCTTTCTCGGCCTGACCATGGGTTGCGCCCGCTGCCACAACCACAAATTCGACCCGATCCTGCAAAAGGACTACTACGCGATGCAGGCGATCTTCGCCGGGGTGCATCCTGGAGAGCGCCCGCTGCGCGAAAAAAGCACCCCCGAGACAGCACTCAAACTGGCCGAACTCAAGATTCTCGAAGACGCTAAAAACCGCGAACTAGATGCCTACCGTAAAATGGCTCCCGTCTCCAAGCCGGCGGCGAGTTCCGGAGGCAAGCGCCCCCCGGTCACGGCTGTGCTCAATGAAGAAACCTTTGAGCCAGTAGAAGCAAAGGCGGTGCGTTTCACGATCGAGGCCACTGCCGGGGCGGAGCCCTGCATTGATGAAATCGAAGTCTTCGACAGCACAGGCAAGAACATCGCGCTCGCCTCGGAAGGTGCGAAGGCGTCTGCCTCGGGCACCCTTCTCGGTTACGCCATCCACAAGCTCGAGCATATCAACGACGGGCAGTTTGGAAACGAACACAGCTGGATCGCCAACACCAAGGGAAGCGCCTGGATCCAGATTGATTTCCCCTCTCCTTCGCAGATCAAAAGTGTCCGCTGGAGCCGCGCGAGGGACGGACGTCATTCGGACAGGGTCCCCACGCAGTACAAAATCGAGGCGGTAATTCCGGACGGAGGCTCCAAGCAAATTGCCAGCTCGCAGGACCGCGAACCGTTCACCGGCAAACGCTCGGCGGACGCCACCCTCGCAAACCTCCCACCCGCGGAGGCCGCGGCCGCTGAAAAAATCAAAAAGGAGCTCGCCGACCTGAAGACTGAAATGTCGGGACTCTCCCATGTTTCCTGGGTGGGTCGCTTCGATCAAACACCAGCTCCAACGCACCGCCTCTACCGAGGTGAACCCACTCAAGAACGGGAACTCGTCGCGCCGGATTCGCTCAGCGTCCTAGGCACGCTCGGCCTCGACACCCAAACGCCGGACCAGGTGCGGCGGCTCAAAATCGCGGACTGGATCACCAGCCCCGAAAACCCGCTCACCTCCCGGGTCCTAGTGAACCGCCTCTGGCACTATATTTTCGGCACTGGAATCGTGGACACCCCCAGCGACTTCGGCCTCAACGGCGGCCGCCCCACGCATCCGGAACTACTGGACTGGCTCGCGGCGGATTTCATGACCCACGGCTGGTCTATCAAACACACCCTGCGCCGAATCCTACTTTCTTCAACCTTCCAGCAATCCTCCGCCCCCAATGACACGGCGGCCCGAGTGGATGCGGACGGCCGTTTCCTGTGGCGCTACACGCCAAGACGCCTTGAGGCGGAAGCCATCCGCGACAGCATGCTGGCAGTTTCGGGAGCCATGGATCTGAAGATGGGAGGCCCCGGTTTCTACCTGATGGACGTCGTCAATGAGAACGTCATGCACTACTTTCCAAAGGAAAAATACGATGCGGCGGATTTCCGACGGATGGTCTACCTATTCAGAATCCGCGCCGCTCAGGACGGGGTGTTCGGGGCCTTCGACTGTCCGGACGGTGGATCCGTCATGGCGCGCCGGAGCCGTTCCAACACGCCGCTCCAGGCACTGAACCTTTTCAACAGCAGCTTTGTGACGCAGCAGTCCGAGCTTCTTTCCCAGCGCCTGCTCAAACAGGCGGGGAACAGCCCGGTTGCCCGGGCCTCCCTTGCCTTCCAGCTTTTCTACGGCCGCAACCCGGACGCCTTTGAGGAGAAAAACTCCATCGCATTCATCGGCGCCCACGGCCTCCACTCCTTCGCGCGCAGCCTGTTTAACACCAGCGAATTTCTGTTCGTTTTTTAAATCCTAGCCATGCATCCCCTACTCAACCGCCGGGACTTTCTTTCGCACACCGCCACCGGGCTCGGAGGCATTGCACTCACCCACCTGCTGGGCCGCGACAGGGCGCTTGCTAACCCCGTGCCGATACGGCCGGAGATCAACCCCGCGAACCCCAACGCCCCCCGGGCCCCGCACTTCGCCCCGCGGGCCAAGCGGGTGCTCATGATTTTCTGCTCCGGCGCTGTCAGCCAGATCGACACCTTCGACTACAAGCCCGAGTTGATTAAGCGCCACGGAGAACCCATGCCCGGGGCCGAGGGCCTCATCACCTTCCAGGGCGCGCAGGGCAACCTCAACCGAAGCCCATGGGAGTTCCGCCCCCGCGGACAATCCGGCAAAATGGTTTCCGATTTGGTCCCTCACCTGGGCGCGCTCGCGGACGAGATGTGCTTCATCCACTCGCTCACCGGCAAAACCAACACGCACGGTCCGGGTGAAAATTTCATGGCCACGGGTTTCACCCTCGACGGCTTTCCCAGCATGGGCGCCTGGGCGACCTATGCACTGGGCAGCGAAAACGACACCCTGCCCGCCTACGTCGCCATTCCTGACCCCCGCGGCGCCCCGCAATCCGCAGGCAACTTCTGGGGGCCGGGCTTCCTGCCCGCCGCATTCCAAGGCACTGATTTCAACGCCACCCAGCCCCTTCGAAACCTGACGCGTCCCTCCGTTTTCACCGAGCAAACGGACCGCGCCAGTCGCGAATTCATCGCCACCCTCAACCGCCATCATCTGGAGCGCTTCCCGGGGGACTCCGAACTTGCGGCCCGCATCTCGAGCTACGAGCTCGCCGCCCGGATGCAGCTTTCCGTGCCGGAAGTCGCCGACATTTCCTCCGAGCCCGCGCATATCCTGAAAATGTACGGCGCCGACGAGGCGGGCGATCCCGTCAAGGACTTGAAGGCCGCGTACGCGCGCAACTGCATCCTCGCAAGGCGTCTGGTGGAAAAGGGCGTCCGGTTCGTCCAGTTGTTCAACGGCGCGTATCAAACGGGCGGGGAAGGCGTCAGCAACTGGGATGGTCACAAGTCGCTGGAGCCCCAGTACGTCAAACATGGCGAAGTCATGGACCAGCCGACCGCTGCCCTGCTCAAGGACCTCAAGCAGCGCGGTCTCCTTGCGGACACCCTGGTGGTTTGGTGTACGGAATTCGGCCGGATGCCGACCTTCCAAAAAGGCGCCAGCGGGCGAGACCATAATCCGAACGGGTTCACAGCCTGGCTCGCGGGCGCCGGGGTCAAACACGGCTACACGTACGGAGCCACCGACGAGTTCGGCTATAAGGCGGTGGAAAAGGTCGCCCCGGTTTACGACTTCCACGCCACGATTCTCGAGATTCTCGGCCTCCGGCACACGCAGCTCTCGTTCTACCACAACGGCATCGAGCGCCGCCTCACCGACGTTCACGGGAACGTGCTGACCGACATTCTCAGCTGAGCCGAGACCCTGACGTTCTCTCCGCCTTTGACCTTCTCCATTGCCTCCTGTCATGGTTAGGCGATGCACACCTCCCCCCTCCCGCGGCGCGCACTTTTCCAAACTTCGTGCGCCCTCCTTGCCGGCGCATTCATTTTCAACAGCACCCATTTTCTAGAAGCCGCCGACACCAAGGCGCCGCTCATGGCCTACGTCGGCACCTACAGCTCGCCGCTGCGCAAGGTCCCCTTGGGCCAGGTGGACCTTCCGCCCGGCAACGGACGCGGCATCCACCTTTTCCAGGTCGACCGGTCCACCGGAGCCCTGACGCAGGCGGGAGTATTTGAACAAAACACCAGCCCCAGCTGCCTGGCGGTGAGCGCCGACGGAACGCGGATCTACTCGGCCAACGAAACCGACGGCTTTGAGGGCACGCCGTCCGGCTCCGTAAGCGCGTTTGCAGTGAGTCCAAAGGACGGGCACCTCACCCTGCTCAACACCGTCAGCTCCAGCGGCGCCGGCCCCGCCTACCTCAGCATTCATCCCTCCGGCAGGCACGTTCTCGTCGCCAATTATTTCGGCGGCTCCGTCGCCGTACTACCTGTTGCCAAGGACGGCAGCCTTGGAGCGGCTACGGACGTTCAGACGGACAGCGGTACCGTCGGCCCGAAGAAGGCGACCAACGCCCCTCCCGGAAGCTTTGCGTTCAGCGGGCACGAGGTCCCCCACGCGCACATGATCGAGGCAGACCCGAAGGGGCGCTTCGTTCTTTCCGCGGACCTCGGGCTGGACCAGATCATGTTGTGGAAGTTTGACACCCAAAAGGGAAAGCTGACCCCAAATACGCCCCCGGCCATCTCGCTGCCCCCCGGGGACGGCCCGAGGCACTTCGCCTTCCACCCGAAAGGACAGTGGCTCTATTCCATTCAGGAGGAGGGATCGAACATCGTGCTGTTTGATTACGACGCCGAACAGGGCCGCCTGAGCGCACGCCAGACCATCTCAAGCCTTCCCCCCGGGTTTGCCGGCAGCAACTTCTGCTCCGAAATCGCGGTCTCCGCGGACGGCAGGTTCGTCTACGCCGGCAACAGGCTTCACGACGGCATCGCCGTCTTTTCCGTGGGCCCGACAGGCACCCTCACGTTTGTCCACGAGGAGTGGACGCGCGGCGATTATCCTCGCAGCTTCAGCTGGGAGCCGACCGGTACCTTTCTCTACTCCTGCAACCAGAGGGCCGACCACATCACGATCTTCCGCACGGACAAACAGACGGGGATCCCCTCCTTCACTGGCACCTATGTTCCGGTGGGAAACCCGTCGATCATCGTGTTTTTGGACCTCGCAAAACCAAAGTGATCCGGCAACAACCGGACACGATGCGCTTCAGCCCAAACGCCGAAGCTCTAGAGAAAAAGGGATCTCACGCGGAGCCGCGGAGAGCGCGGAGAAAAACCCGATAAACCGATAAAAAACCTTTAAACTCCCTCCGCGGCTCCGCGACTCCGCGTGAACTTCCGTTTCCGGGTTCAAGGATTCGGTGTCAAAAACTCTTCCAGAACCCGCCCGTTGGTCACCGCCACCCAGTCCACTTCGGCCGTCGTGAGCCCAGCCTCAAAAGCCCGGTCATAAACTGTGGGAGCGAAAACCATCCGGCTTCGCTCCGCCCATTGTTCGATCATGGATTGGAGGGGAACGAGGCGCCTAAAATGCGATGAAGCGATTGTGCCTTCGAGGGGAATATTTTCAGTCTTAAGCAACGCCAGGCTGCCTCTCTGGATTTCAGGAGCCGCCTGCCCCCAAAAAAAACGTAAACAATTGTTTACGTTTTGCCCTCCTATTGGAGCACAAAGCCGCGGCCTTCCGCTCAAGCCAGTTCGGTAAGCGCGGTGTCGGCGTCGCCGAAATGCTCCATGCGCACCCCCATCCGATCCATCAGAGCCAGGTGCATGCGGCACAGCTTCCGGTTCGGATCCTTGCTGAAGTCCAGCATGCGTCCGCCCCGGATCGTCCCGCCCCCGCCCCCCGCAAGCAGCACGGGCAGTTGGCGTGAGTCGTGGGCGTTGCCATCGTAGAGACTGGAACAGAACAGGATCATGCTGTTGTCCAGCAGCGAGCGCTCGCCCTCGTTCGTCTCGTGCATGCGGGTCAGGGCCCGCGCCCAAAGTTGCATGTGGTACTCGTTGGCCTTTTGGTACATCGCCAGGCGCGCGGGATCGTTGGAATGGTGGGAAAGTTCGTGCAGCCCCCCCTTGATGCCGGGCACGTGCCCCAGGTTCATCCCTGACAAATCGTTATTGAGCATCAGCGTCGCGACCCGAGTGCGGTCCATCTGGAAGGCCAGCACCAGGATGTCCAGCATCAGGTTCATGTGTTCCTCCGGGCTCACCGGAATCCCGGCGGCCGGGCGAGGGAACGTCGCCTTTTTCACCGAAGGCTGCCACCCCTCCCCACCCGTCTCCTTTTTACTGAGCGCGTCCGCGCGCTCGATGCGCTGTTCGAGCTCGCGCACAGAGGTGAGGTACTCGTCCATCTTGAGGACGTCATGTTTGCTGAGGTATTTTTTGAGGCTCTGCGCGTCGGCTCCCACCAAGTCCAAAACGCTGCGGTTGCGCTTGCGCTTGCTGCCGTCGTCAAAGAGCTGGTCAAAGGCCTGCTGCGGATAAATCTCCTTCGGCGCCGGGGTCGTCGGCGAACTCCACGAAACGTGGCCCGAATACGTGGACGTGTAACCGTCCTCGTTCCCGTACCCGGGCGCCTCGGTTCCCAGCACGAGACTTTGCACCGGCGTCTGGTTGCCGATCTGGCGCGCGATCACCTGGTCCATCGTGGTTCCCACTTCGATGTCCGTGGTCGTCTTCTTCACCTTCAACCCGGCCAGGAGGTTCATTTTTGGAAAATGCCCCCCGGGCCCCTCGATCGTCGTCGGGTTCCAAAGCCCCTGACACACCAGCAGCCTGCTCTTGAGAGCCTCCAGCGGCCGCAACGAATCCTTGAGAACCAACCCCGAAGGCCCGTTTTCAGCCCCCCAGTGGTGGGGGTTCACTCCATTGCCCATGAAAATCACGGCGGCCCGGCGGGGTGCCGAAGCTGCTCCGGCGGAGGAAGCGTCCGCCGCGGCCCAGGCGCGCATGGACTCGAGCCACGGAAGGCCGAGCGCCACGCCGGCTCCACGCAAGAAATGACGGCGGGAAAGGGAGGTTGTGTTCGCGTTCATTGGATGGATCGGTTGGGAAGAGTTCGATTCGGCCGTGGCTATTCGCTTCGATGAGACAGAAATTGGGGGCTTTCGACAACCGCAAGAACGGCGCCGGCAAAGGTGGGGTCCCCATTCTGGAGCTGTTTCTTCATCTGCTCCAGAAGGAGTTTGTCCGTGGGCAGGACGGAACGGCCCAAGGCGTAACCCAGCAACTTGCGGCAAAACAGCGCATCGAACTCGGGGTTTCTCTCCTTCAAAAACTGCTGAAGCCCCTTGAGACCGGCAAAAGAACGCCCATCCCGAACCTTGGCGGAATCGTCCACCGCGGCGCCGGCGTCGTCGGTTTTGCGCACGCGCCCGATCGGATCAAACCCCTCCAGGGCGAACCCGAGGGGATCGATCTTGTCGTGGCACACGGCGCAGGCACGGTCCGCACGGTGGCGCTCGAGGCGTTCCCGGAGTGACTTGGCGCTGGCCACACTGTCGTCGAGCTTGGGCACGTCGTTGGGAGGGGGCGGCGTTGGTGTGCCTAAGATGGAGCGCAGAATCCAGTTGCCCCGAAGTACGGGACTGGTCCGGTGCGGATACGAAGTCCGCGTGAGAAGCGCCCCCATGCCGAGGATTCCGCCTCGGGCGTGGTCCCCCACCCGCACCATGCGCAATTCCTCACCCTCAACGCCGGGGATCCCGTAATGTTTCGCGAGCCGCTCGTTCAGGAAGGTATAGTCGGCCCCGAGGATTTCGCGCACAGGCTGGTTGTCCCGCACGATGTGGCTGAAAAACGCCACCGTTTCCTCGTGCATGTCGCGCCGGAGTTCCGGGGTAAACTCGGGAAACTTTTTGCCGTCAATCTTGGCGAAGGAATCAAACCCCTGAAACCCGAACCACTGCGCGGCGAACTCGCGGGCCATCGCCCCGGCCTTGGGGTCCTTCAGCATTCGGAGCGTCTCCGCCTTCAACACGGCGCGTTGCGCAAGCGAACCGTCGCGGGCCTTGGAGAGAAGCGCCTCGTCGGGGATGGAGGACCAGAGGAAAAAACTGAGCCTCGAAGCCAGTTCAAAGGGAGTGACATTGTGGATCCCGGGCTCGCCTCCCGCCTCGAGCTTGAAGAGAAACGCGGGGGCCACCAGCGCCCTCACCAGAACCTCGCGTGCCGCCGACTCCCGGTCGAGCTCGTTCGCGACTCCGGTGTCGTAGATCGAGGCAAGCTGCGCCTTCTCCTCCGCAACCAGCGGCCTGCGCCAGGCTCTTTCAGCAAAGGCCTCCAAATGCGCCTTCACCTTTACATCCCACTCCGGCTGGAGGTTTTTAGGAATATTACGGGCCCCCACAAAACGCCAGTCCTCCTTCATGTCCTTCAAACGCTGGGTCTCCGCCGGAGACAGCAGCGACCGGAGTTGGAGGTCATTCAGATAGTAAACCCCCGCGCCCCCCTTCTCGCCGCGGTATCGGTTTGCCGCCACCTGCGCGAGGCGCTCTTCGTAATCCTTGGAGAAGGCCTCCTTCATCTTTCCAAAATCGGCCCCGACCTCTTTTTGCTTCGCCGTCTGGCGCTTCCAAACCGTGATCACCCCCGGCAGGATCTGCTTGGGATCGCGGGGCGGTTTCGCGGTCGCCATCCACTGGGCCGAGGCAAATTCGATGTCCGGATTTTTCAGGTCCAGCCGCCCCTTGGCGCGGAACACCTGGGCGTCGGCCGGAACAGGCAGGGTCAGCACTATGGGCGCCACCAGCACGAGCGCCTTGGCGTCCACCTCGCGGTTCTGAGGATGCTTGCCCAGCAAAGCGAAAAACGTGTCAGCCTCGGCGATGCTCTGCTCCAGTTCCTTTGCGTGCGCCGCCTTGGCGGGATCAGCCTTTTCAGCCTCCCACTGCTTGCGGTCGGCGTCCCTCTGGGCGGAAATCCATTCTATGTACCCCTGCTTCTTTCCTGCCCGCTGCAACTCCAGGGAATCCACCAGAACCACGTCCCCACGGTTGCCGTCCCCGAGGTCGCCGGCGACCAGATGCACCTGCTTTTGCCCCTCGAGCTTGGCCTCAAAGGGGTAGGCTTTCAGCTCGTCGGAGTCCTGCTGCGCTCGGAGCACGGACCATTTTTCGGGGAAGAACCAGGACTGGTTGTCCTCGGCAATCCGCGCAATCTGGAGGCGCACGGCCTCGGGAAGGACCTTCGGCGCCTCGGGTGAAGGACCGGGAAGCCCGCGCCAGCGCAGGCGTGTCTGGTCGAGGAAACGGGACGCCGGCTCAGTGTTTTGAAGCATGTTGAGCCAGTTCTCCAAAAACGGCAGAACCAGGTGGTGCTCCTTCGCGAGGGCCTCCAAAGAGACCGCGCCAGTCTGCTCCCGGTGTTTCCATTTCCAGCACGCAGTCATGTAGTCCGCCTGCCGGAGATCCTCCCCGTCCTTGGGCAGGTAGGGACCGGAAGCCTTCTGATACCAGAAAAACAAATCCGACTCCGCGTCTGACTTGACCTGCGCGGGGCCGCGGACCCCCAGATGGTGGTCTCGAAAACGGACGCCTGTTCCGGGCAGGATCGTGGCTTGTTCCGAGAGCTTACGCGCGGCGGCAAAATACTTGTCGAGGTGCTGGGGGCTGACGAAAAGCGCTTCGCCGATATTGGAAAACCCCTCCCCTCCGCCGCCGTCGGGAGAGAATTCCTTGGAAAGATTCAGGTTAAGCCCTGTCAGATCACGGATCGCGTAATCATACTCCGAGTTGGTGAGACGGCGAAGCGCCACCTTGCCGGGATCGCCGGAATTGGCGCGGGCCACCTCATCGAGAGAGGCGTTGACCCAGTCCAGCATGGCCTTGCGCTCGAGCGGAGTCAGCGCCTTGGCGTCGTCCGGCGGCATTTCACCGTTGGCAACGACCTCCTGGACCCGGGTCCAAAGCTCGTATTCCGTCAGGACTGAAGGGTCCTTGGCCAGGCGCTTGAGGTTCACCCCGCCCTTTTCCTTTTTACCCCCGTGACAATCCAGGCACTTGGCTTCCAGATGGGAATACACCCCTCCCCAGGAGGGAATATCCGCCGCCTTTCCCTGTGACGCAGCTCCCGGCAAAATGCAGGCAAGGACCGCTGCTAAAACGTTGAGGAAGCGGATTCGCAGAGGGAGTGGTGGATAGCAGAAGGACATGGGGTGGCTTCTAAAAAGACAATCCGCTAGAGCCGATTTCTTAGCAAAAAGCACAGCCGGGCTCCGGACGGATTGCGATCGTAGCAGCGTTTGGAGCGCGGCTGGAAGCCGATTGAATGAGCACTTTGGCTTCGGGGGGGCGGCGCAGGATGGGGGCAAGCCGGAAACGGGCTCCGGGGCACTTGCAGCCTTGAAATCTTAGAGGGACTCACGAAGTGCCAAACTAGCCCCCTACTTTCATGACGCCGACCTCAGCTACCCTGCCTCTTTTTAACTACCAAACGGAATCCCATATCCGCACCTCCATAGGTATCGGAACTGGTATAATCAACATCACCACGCATGGTTGATAGCTTTCCGCAGCTGACCCTCCATCCACCACCCCGCGCCACATGGTTGCCCGGTTTACTGGCGCCGTCCCACATGAACTCCCAGACGTTGCCCCCCAGATCATAAAAGCCCAGCGCATTCGGCTTGAAGGCCCCCACCCGCATCGTGCCGTAAACCCCCGCGATTCCAACGTCGGTCTTTTTGAAAGCCAAACGATCCCTCTCACCCGCTTCAGGCTTCACATCGTAAATATTCCCTTCCGCAAAACCGTCCTTGGAATACCCCACTGCTAATTGGTCACCCAAAGCAGCCAGCCATTCCTGCTCCCGGGGAAGCCTCCATTCATTTCCTGTCTCCTTGGTCAGCCAGCGGCACAAGTCACGCGCCTGGTCCCAAGATACAAACACCAGCGGGTGTTCGTCTGTTTGAGTGAATGGATCAAGTCTCAAACGGCTCTTGGGCATCTTTACAATCCGCTCCACCTTCTTCTCCGTCGGTTCCCAGGGCGGCAGTCCCTGCGCTGCCAGATAGAGCTTCCACTCGCCGACGGTGAACTCCGTTTTTTGCATCAAAACTCCAGTTCCGGGAACGGGCAGCATCCCGGCTTCGAGCTGTTTCACAAGGCGCCGGCCAGCTTCTGGATCCCTCTGAGAAACAGGTTGGAGCGTTGAAATTCTGGAGTACTCCGCGGCTTCGTACTCCCGGCCTTGGGCTAGAAGCGTCTCGTGTAACTTTGCGCGGGCAGCCTTGATGCCGGAGCTCTTTGAGAGAGCATTTAACTGCTCCGCCAGACTCAAATTATCCCTGGCAACCTCGCTAAAACCCATTTGCAGAGCTCGCTGATAAGCCTGGGCAGCCTCCTCCCATCGGTCGCTCAATCGAAACGCGTTTCCCAGAATCACATGACTGGCAGCGATCCCGGAGTCCAACTCAACCGCATAAGAGGCTCTCGAGAGCCCCTCCTCGAACTTACCCTCCCGCAGGGACTCCTCGGCCTCCTTCGCGACAAGGGGCGCCAGCTCCGAAAGATTCCTCAGCGCCCGTGTCGCCCGCCTGCCCTCGGCCAAGACCTTCGCAGTAAATCCGCTCACCACCAGAAGCAATACCACCGCCGCCACAGCGGGCACCTTGTTGCGAGCTACCCAAAGCTTCATCCGCTTCCACGCGCCCGCATCCTCCGCGCTTGTCGCAAACCCGTTCTGATACACCTCGATGTCCGCCGCAAACGCCTCCACGCTCGCGTAGCGCTTAATCCGGTCCTTGGCCATCGCCTTGAGCGTCACCGCCCGCAAAGCCTCCGGCACCTCAACCCCCATCGCCGCCGGCGTTCCCACGGCCAAATAGCCCTTGCCGCCCCGCTGGCTCGCCATCGCGGTGATCTCTCCCTTCCTCACCTTCGTGAGCACCTCGCTCAGCGTCTTTCCGTCGATAGGCGGACGCAGCGTAAGGATCGCGTACAGAATACCGCCCAGCGAATAGATGTCCGAACGGGCATCCAGTTCCGCCACCATGCCCTCTGCCTGTTCCGGCGACATGTACTGCGGCGTCCCCATGACCTCGCCCTCCAGCGTCATTCCGTAATCGCCCGTGTCCTTCGCTGGCGCCTTTGCTCTAGCAACGTCCTCCCTGGCCCCCAGAACCTTGGCCAAGCCCCAGTCCATCACCAGCACCTCTCCGTACTCGCCCACCATGATGTTCTCCGGCTTGAGGTCCCGGTGTAGCACACCCTTGGCATGCGCAAACGCCATCGCGTCGCACACCTTCCGGAACACCGTCAGCAGGGCGGCGCGCGTATATTCCCTCACCGCCTCTACGTCGCCGTCACGGATCGCGTTGAGCACCGCCAGTAGCGTCCGCCCTTTGACCAGCTTCATCGAGTAAAACGGACGCCCCTGCGAGTCCACCCCGATGGTATGAATCGGCACGATGTTCGGGTGCGCCAGATGAGCGAGCACCTCCGCTTCCTTGGAAAAGCGGGGATCCTCGCCGCCTTCACTAATGCTGCTGACCTTGACGGCCACCTGCCGCTTGAGCTGAGGGTCTTCGCCAAAATAGATCTGCCCCATGCCGCCCCGAGCAATCTCCTTCACCAAAGTGTATTCACCGGCGTGCTGCGCCTTGAGGGAAGTTCCGTTTTCTGAGGGTTGGCTCTTCGGATTGACTCCACCTCTGTTCGGCGTCCTCTGCGGGATCGTTATATCCTGCGCGAAACCGGCCGCCTTCACCTCCGCCACAAGCGTCACGGGCCCCACCTGCACGGACGCTGGATATTCGGCTACGACCCGCCCCTCGATCGGATGCCCGTTCACAAGCGTCCCGCCCACGAGGTCCTCCACCTGCATCCCGCCGGCCGCGATCCTCACCCACGCATGCCGGGGAGCGATCCCCTCGCCGGTGACAGCCATCACATCCGGCGCCTCCTCCGTACCGAGGACAAACTGCGCCTCCTGCGAGTGGGACTCACTCAGAATGCCGCCGGGTCCATGGATGGAGAGCTTCCAAGTCTGCATTCCCTAAACGGTAAATTCATTCCTTTCATAATCAAAGGCTAATCCGGCACAGCCACATCCCTCGTGTCTCTGAAACACGACCCAGTCTCAGTGGCCTGCGCCGCACCATGCCAGACGACGCCATCCACCAACCCAACGACAAGCTTGTGAAGGCGACCTTCTCCGTCCCCGAGAACGCGCGCGGCTTTTTTACAAACCACCTCCCCGCCGACCTCGCGGCCGCCATCGACTGGAGCTCTCTCGCACTCGAGCCCTGCTCCTTCATCGACCCGCAGTTTGCGAGCTCCGAAAGCGACCTGCTTTTTCACGTCAAACTTCACGAAAACAAAACGTTCCTCTACCTTCTCTTCGAACATCAAAGCTCCGAGGACCCGCGCATGGCGCTGAGACTCCTCTCCTACATCCTGCGCATCTGGCAGCGCTTTGTGAAAAACGCATCCCCCTCCGCAAAGCTCCCGGCAGTGCTCTCCGTGGTTCTCGCACAGGGAAGGCGCCCTTGGAAAACGTCCACGCGGCTCGCGGACCTTATAGACATTCCGTCCGGACTGGAGGAACTGCTGCGTCCGTGGCAGCCGTCGCTGGCGTACCACCTGCTGGAGTTACTGCGAATTCCGTACGAGGCCCTCGAGGGAACGCCGGAGGGGATTCTCACACTGCGGGCGCTCAAGGCCGAACCCGTCAACGAGCTCCTCGGCGACCCGCTCTGGGATGAATCGCTCCTGTTTGCGATATCGGAGGATGCATTGGAGCGGCTTCTGCGCTATATTCTCAATGCGGAGCTGCAGGTGCCGGCTCTGAAGGAACGCATCGCCAAAATCCACGCCCAACCCCTCAAAGCCAAAGCCATGACACTCGCCGACCGCCTCAGGGAAGAGGGCAAAATCGAAGGCAAGCAGGAGGGTAAGCTTGAGGGTAAACGCGAAGGAAAGCTCGAGGGAAAGCGTGAGTCTGTTCTGCGGGCGTTGGAAATCCGCCACGGCGGATACCCTGAGGGAGTCCGCGAAGAGCTCGAAGGCGTGAGCGACCCAGCCGCTCTCGACAGACTGCTCGAAGGCGCTTTCCGCTCTGACTCGCTCGAAGAGTTCGCCCGGAACCTTTGAGCTTCCCGACGTCTGCGCTCAAGAATGGGACCAGGCGCAACATCGGACGCTGAGATCACAAGGCTGCTGTTATATTCAAAAACAATCCAGGTCGATTGTCTTTCTCTGGACACCCCCGGGCCAGACGGAAACCAGCACCATTGAGCTGGACGCCAGGCAGTTGCCCGAGCCTGTGGTCCGAGCGACAGAAGGCGGCGCAGTCGCTCCACGAACCGCCGCGCATGAAGCGGTTCGCCTTCGGATCCCTTACACCAAACCCGTCCAGCATCCATTCCTCCACATTCCCGCCAAGGTCGTAAAAGCCCAGTGCATTCGGCTTGAACGATCCCACAGTCGCAGTCCCAAAAATTGGTCCATCCCCATCTTTGTTGGATCATCTTTACCATCCTCCAAGATCGCGTAGTTCCCGTCATCCCACTTCGCCTGCACGAGCCCCTGCACGAGCCCCTGCACGAGCCCCTGCACGAGCCCCTGCACGAGCCCCTGCACGAGCCCCTGCACGAGCCCCTGCACGAGCCCCTGCACGAGCCC
>CANFTB010000002.1 GCA_947449735.1 Chthoniobacteraceae bacterium
ACCTTTTCGAAGGCATTCGGAGTGTTGTCCGCAAGAAACGCCTCCATTTCCTGGGAAGTCGGGGGGAGTCCGGTGAGATCGTACGTCACGCGGCGCAGCAGGCTGTGTTTGTCGGCCTTGGCGGTGGGCTGCAGCTTGTTTTTGGACAGCGTCTTCAGAACGAAGCTGTCGATGGGGTTTTTGATGAACCCTTTTTTGTCCGCCGGGTTGGGCACGGCTGGGGAGGTGATTTTCTTGAACGCCCAGTGGTCTGCCGCCTTCGCTGCGTCCCATGCTGCTGCTTTCGCAGCGCCGGTTCCCGAGCGAGGGTCCGGGGCTCCCATGGCGATCCACGCCTCGAAGTCCGTAATGACGGCCTCCGAAAGCTTGTCCTTCTTCGGAGGCATGGCCATGTCGGGGTCTTTGTGCTCGTGGCGAATGGTCTCAATGAGGAGGCTCTTTTTGGCGTTGCCGGGCACGATTCCCGCGCCGCTGTCGCCACCCTTGAGCAGTCCCTCGCGGGTGTCCAGCATCAGGCCGCCTTTGAGTTTCTTGCTTTCGGCGCTGTGGCACTCGTAGCAACTGCCTGCCAGAACTGGGCGGATTTTCTTTTCGAAAAAATCCAACTGCGCGAGGTCTGATGGGGCTGCCGCCTGTGCTTTGGATACGCCAAGCAAGGGTAGCGCTGCGAGAATCGGCGCGAGCAGGGGGAGCACTAGGCTCAATGCCGAGCGGGGCGAAGTGGAGTTCGATTTTGACATGGCACCAAAACGGTTAGGGGGGCGGGGCGTAGACCGCGACGGTGTACCGGCCGCGGGCACAGGGAACCTGAGGGCAGATTAGGCGATGAGATCCTTCACGACGTTGCCGTAGACGTCCGTGAGGCGGAAGTCGCGGCCGTTGTAACGGTAGGTGAGCTTTTCGTGGTCGAACCCCATGAGGTGGAGCATGGTGGCGTGCAGGTCATGGACGTGGACCTTGTTTTCCACCACGTCGTAGCCGAAGTCATCGGTCTTGCCATAGGCCTGGCCGCCCTTGACCCCGCCGCCGGCCATCCACGCGCAGAAAGCGCGGCTGTGGTGGTCGCGTCCGGGTTCGCCCCGGGCTCCCTTGTCGTGCCTAGGAGTGCGCCCGAACTCGCCGCCCCAAACGACTAGGGTATCCTTGAGCATACCGCGTTGCTTCAGGTCTTCGAGGAGCGCGCCCACGGGCTGGTCGATCAGGTCGGCCTGCTTCTGCAGATTTCCCTTCACGTCGGTGTGGTGGTCCCAGCCGCCCGCCCAGACCTGCACGAAACGCACGCCGTTCTCCACGAGCCTCCGCGCCACCAGCATGCGGCGCCCCATTTCGGAGTCGCCGTACAGGTCGCGCACGCTCTGCGGCTCTTTTGTGACGTCGAAAACGTCCATGGCCTCCGTCTGCATCTTGAACGCCAGCTCGAAGGACTGGATGCGCGCCTCAAGCGCGGCTTCCCTGTTCAACTGCTCGGAATGTTTATCGTTCAGCGTCTTCAGCAGATCCAGCTGCTTGCGTTGGTCCTCCATCGAAGCGTGGTAGCTCTTGATGTTCGCGATGATTTTTTCCGCTGGAGCGCTCACGTTGCTCACCAGGGTTCCCTGGAAAGCTCCCGGCAGGAACGCCGAGCGCCAGTTGGTTGCTCCCCCCAGTCCGCCCCCTAGGGCGACAAACCCGGGCAGGTTCTGGTTTTCGGAGCCCAGACCGTAAAGGGCCCACGAGCCCACGGACGGCTTCACCATCCGCCCCGACCCGGTGTTCATCATGACGGTGGCGAACTCATGCGCCGGAATGTCGGTGTTCATCGAGCGGATGACCGCGATGTCGTCGATGCTCTTTCCGATTTTTGGGAAAAGGTCACTCACCTCCACACCGCTCTGACCCGACTTTGTGAACTTGAATTGAGGAGGAAGGGGTAGCCCGCCGATTTGCGCCAGATCCTGGCCCACGTACTTGACCATCTCCGGCTTGGGATCCCAGGTATCGATGTGGGAGGGGCCGCCCTGACTGAAAATATGGATGACGCGCTTGGCCGTGCCGGGGAAATGCGGCGCCCTAGGTTCGAGGGAGGAGGTGCTGGTGAGCGCGGCCCGGGCGCTTGGAGAGGCCGCTTCTCCGATGAGGCCGGCGAGGCTCAGGGCTCCGAAACCCATTCCGAAACGGTTGAGGAACTGGCGGCGGGTGGCGCAGAAGTCGGCTTCCGAGGGGAGGTGTTGGCGGATGTCCATGGCGGGGGTGGTAAGTTTACGGATGATGTCCAAATAGGAAAACACCGCAGGCGCCGTAAGGTTTGAAATTTTTTGAGGCCCGGGTTTGAATCCGCCCGTTAAGAGGTCCATTTCAGGGAATGGAGGCGCGATTTCTCTTGAGGGCACCCGGGTGTCGCGCACATTGCGATCAGTGCAAGATCCTGCGGTGTGACGCGCCCTCCTGCTGCGAGCGCCGGGTGAGTTTCCGTTCCAGCGCCAGACCCTCTCTTTTAAGTCTATGGACGATTCATAGACCTCAGCCCCCCCTGGGGCTCCGCGGTCCTGGGGGAAAAGGACCAGTTTTATCCAAGATTCGGCACTAGACGCGCCCGGAAGCTCTTCTGACCAAAAAGAAAGGGCGACGGCCCCTCCGTGTTACTCGCTAAGAGCTAAAACTGCTCCTCGCCGCCTTGTTCCTCGGAAATTGCCCGGGTGATTGCCGCCTCAAAAAGGCGGAAACGCTGGGCGACGAAAAGCGGATCCTTCTGCTCCGCGCGGTCCAGATAGGTTTCCAGGAATTCCTCAAGGGAGAGCTCCTCGTACTGTTCGATGGGAATGTCGATCAAGTCCTGTCGGAACGCCATCCGGTGGGTGGCTTCGAAGCAGCAAAGCGCCATTTCAAAATCCACGTCGTCGAACTCCTCCCCGAACAGTTCCGCAATTTTGGTGCCGGCATCGCATTGCACCAGCGAATCGCTGATGTAGTGGATGATCTCAATAAGGGAAGAAATGTAAAAGCTGCTCATCGGTGTGATCCGTTGAAACTGGGGGCGGCAGGAGGGTGGCAGGCGCGCCGGAAAACGCAATCCCTCTCCTAGGGAGGCGGCGGGCGCCCCCGAGGATCCTGATCGCCGCCCCGGGACGCTCCGTCAGCCTCCACCGTACTGTTTTTCCCGTTCCCGCTAGCGGCGGGCCGACTCCAGAAAATCCAGGAACTTTGCCCTCGCTGCCTGCACGGTCGCCTTGGGGCCTGTCATCTTAACGAAAATGCTGCCTTCCGGATCCTCGATGATGGCTCCCAAAAGCGCGTGGTTATCCATCGGCGCTGCCGGCTGCCCGGGCATCCCGGAGGAAAAGGTTCCCTCAGTGGTGACCAGCGTGGTTTTCCGGCCCCCGAGCGTCTTGGCCTCCACTTTCTCTGTCCCGGGCGCGCTCTGGAACTGCGCCAGCCAGCGCTTCACGTTCGAGTCCAGATCTCCTCCTCCCGAGGGGCCGAAATGAAAAAAGGTGATGTCCGCGTTCTTGCCTGCCTCCGTTCCCGGAACCGACAGCTGCGCCTTGCGCATGGAGGACTGCGGAACAATCCATGCCCAGTCGGCGGGCCGCTTGAAAGTCAGCGAGCCCACAGGGAAGGTTTCCGGAGCGGTCTGTGCGGGGAGGGGCAGGGCGCCGGCGAACAGGGCGGCGGTTGCTACGGGGAGAAGATGGCGGTGGAGTTGCATAGGATGCGGGGGTTAGCTGTGGTTGTTGTTGGAGAGGATCAGGCTGTGCAGTTTTTTGCCTCTGCCACGCTGCGCCGTTTCGGGGGCGGTCGCTTGGCAGTGGAGGGAGTCGGCATCGATGGCGCCGCCCCGGCCTCCGGGAACACCCCCCGATCGGAGGCGGCCCTGAGCAACTGCCGGGATCACTGGGGGCCCGCTCGCTGCGGGGCCACAGTTGCAGCCGGGTCTGTTTACAGGACTTGCGCTCCGGCATCAAGCCGGCTTGATGGCAGGATCCGGGGGGAGGTGGGAGCAGGTGGGGGGCGGAGTGCCCGCCCTGAGCGTCCTCTCCCCCGTCACGGCACCGTTAGTGGCCCGTTAGTGGCCCGTTAGTGGCACCCCCGGCCGGTCCCCAGCCCCGCTCAGGTCGCGCTCAGGTCGCCTCGTCGGGCGGCGCGTCCGCCAGAAAATGCCCGACAATGTCCCGGACCGGAACGTCCGCGAGGTTCTTGGGGAGCACCCTCGCCAGCCGCTCGCGGCACACCTCCGGCAGCGCCTCCACAAGCGCGTGGTGGATGTCCACGGGGGCCGAAAGGCTCCACGACTCCGGCTTTTCCCTCGCCAGAACCGTCGCCGCCGCCTGCGCCAGGTCTTCCACCGCATGGCGGTCCGCCTCCAGCCTCCAGTGGGTCTCCGATGGCGAAGAACCCATCCTGCGTGGCGGCCCCGAGGCGGCGGACGCTCCAGAGGACGCGGCGGCCGAGTACGCTCCGGCCATGTCCGAGAGCTGCTCCACCAGGTGCTGTCTCGGCTGCACGAAGGAGATCTCCTCCACCCAGCGGATCCCCGGCGCCCGCCGCAGTCCGGCGGGTTGGTGGAGGTTTGCCGCCCCCGGGCCGGGCGCTGGCGTGTTCTGGATCCAGCCGGCGCGCAGTGCTCCGCGATCCGTGACGACGATAAAATGAGGAGGCTTGAGATGCATGGTCGGAGATTTTTCCCAATTTTTCCAAGGATTGCCGGGGCGGGGTCGTGGTTTGGAAATCGCTACGGGCCGGGGGGGCGAAAGGTTTTAAAAAAATTGCGGCAGGCGCGGCTTGCACCGTGGTCCCCGCACTCCCCCCGGAGATTTCCTTGCCACGAGATTTTTTGAAATCCATCCACGCCCTCCGGCAGCTGGTGGACAAATACCTTTTCCTTACTTTTCCGCGGTGCCGCTTCCGTCTAAGAAGGGAACCCTGCCGCAATGGACGCCCCGATCATTCCCCCCGTCTCCCTTCGCCCCCAACACACGCTGCCATGAAGTGTCTGCTTTCCCTTCACCGCGGACTCCTGGCGGGAACCCTCCTGTTCCTATCCGTCTCCCTCGCGCAAGGTGCCCAAAGGCAGGAACCCGAAATGAGCTGGCTTCAGAACGACCGGATCCGCGTGGGCGTGGACCTGAAGATGGGCGGCTCGATCACCTCCCTTTGCGATCTGAAGGACGGCCGCGAGCTCATCAACAACTTTGACCACGGGCGTCAGGTCCAGATGTCCTTCTACAGCGGCCCGGTGCCGTTCCTCTCCAAGGGCAAGCAGCCCCACCCCGCTTGGCGTGCGCTCGGGTGGAACCCGGTGCAGTCGGGGGATTGGGCGGGGCATCCCTCCAGGGTTTTGGAGCACCGGAACACGGGCAAGGAAATCTACACGCGCCTCGTGCCGATGCAGTGGCCCCTGCCCGAAGTGGAGGGAGACTGTCAGATGGAAAGCTGGATATGGCTCGAGGAACAGGCCGTGCACCTTCGCTGCCGCCTGAAAAACGCCCGCGAAGATAAGACGTTCTATCCCGCGAAACACCAGGAGCTTCCGGCCGTTTATACCACCGGGGAGTTCAACCGGGTGGTCACCTATTCGGGGGACCGGCCTTTCACCAACGGAGCCTTGAACGAATGGCTCGATCCAGGGCCGCCCTGGAAAACGTTCTGCGCTTCCGAACGTTGGGCCGCCCTGGTGGATTCCAAGGGCTGGGGACTGGGAGTCTGGCAGCCGGCGTCTACCTACTGGAAACAGGGGGAGGTGCCCGGGTCGGCGGGCGCCAAAGGGACCCGAGATGACGCCACTGGCTATCTGGCACCTGTGGGACTGGAGCATCTGGATCACAACGCGTCCTACGAATACGAGTGCCGCCTCGTTCCTGGGGCGGTGAACGAAATCCGCGCGCTGGTTGCCTCGTGGGAACGCGGCCGGGAGCTGCCCTGCTACCGGTTTGAATCCAATCGCTCGGGATGGACGATCCGCGGAGCCACGGACACAGGGCTGCCGCTTCCTGGAATTTGGAAGGTCCAGTCGCAGTCGACGGTCGTTTATCTGGAGGGTCCGGCCACGTTTTGGCGCGCGGAGACGGCCGGTTCGCTCAAGGTGAGCCTTTTGTTAAAGGCTCAGGCCGGCCGGCTCAGGGTGGCCTGGAAGACGATTCGTGCGGAGGATCCGGAAGGCAGTGCTGTCTTTGAAGTCCCGGTTGGCGGTTCTAGGAAGGAGCACTCGTTCAATCTCAAGGACCAGCCTGGGTACAAGGGAGGTCTTCAGAGACTGATGCTCCGCTTCGAATCACTCAAGCCGGGCGAATCTTTGGAAATCGAGTCCGTGCGTCTGGCTCCCTAGCTCGGAGCCTGTTACGGGGCTAGGCTTCGGACAGTTGTAGGGTGGAATCCTCCTGAATCAGGGCGCCCAGAGTGGGCCATCCCTCGGAGTCCAGAGCCTGAAAGGTGTTGAGGTACACGGCCAAAACACTCGCGTCATACCGGGCTCTCAGGCTGTCAATCACGCGGATCAGCTCCTCGCGAGGCGGGGGCTCCGGAAGAATGTCGACCGTGCCGTTTTCATCGTGGGAAATATTGAACCCGTCCAAAAAATCACACAGTAGGTTCTTGTGGGCGCCGACCAGCCAGAGCTGCAGCACCTGCGCGGCGGACCCGTCGTTGTGGCGCCTGTGCATTTGTTCCGCGAGCCAGGAATGCTGTTCGGTGCGCGGCTTGCGCTCGACGAAAACGGGACGCACGCTGCGCGCCTTGGCGAGAGAATCCAGCGTGGCCTTGTATAGGGGCTTCTGGTGTTCGTGAAGAAACGCGAAGATGCCCGTGGCTGTGGCGGAGGGCATACGGGCGAAGATCTCGTGGGGTTTGAGCATACGAAGAGCGCCTAGGTTAAGAGCGTATTTGGAAAGCGGAAGCGGAAACTGCCGCGGCTTTTTGACTCCTGCCAGAGGAAGGGCTTTTGACGAGGGCTTTGGATTCAGAAAGAATGAAGGCATGAGCCCTGCCGAGTTAAAGGAATCCATACACGCGGTCACGCCTGCGCACCTCAAGGAGCGCCTGTCGGGACTTGGCCATCCCGCCTATCGTGCGGACCAAGTCCTGGAATGGGTCTACTCAAAACGCGTGGACGGCTTTGCCGCGATGACAAACCTTCCCGCGGCGCTGAGGGCCTCGCTGGAGGAACACTTCGTGTTCCATGCGCTCGAAACTGTGCGTGTTTTGGGCGCCGAGGATATCACCCGGAAGTACCTGTTCCGTCTGTCGGATGGAGCGATGGTAGAGTCTGTTCTCATTCCTGCGTCTCCGGCACTTTACGGGGAAGCCTCGGACAGACGCACCCTGTGCGTCTCAACCCAGGTGGGCTGTGCCTACGGGTGTAAGTTTTGCGCGAGCGGACTGGATGGCTGGAGCCGGAATCTGACGCCCGGCGAGATCGTGGGGCAGATCCTGCAGGCTGAAAAACAGAGCGGCGAGCGGGTGAGCAATCTCGTGTTCATGGGCATGGGCGAGCCGCTGGCCAACTTCAAGAACCTGAGCCTGGCACTGGAAATTCTGAACGCTCCGTGGGGGGTGGGGATTGGGGCGCGCCGCATCACCATTTCCACGAGCGGTCTGGCTCCGCAAATCCGCGAACTGGCCGAGCAGAGCATGCAGGTGCGTCTGGCTGTGTCTTTGCACGGAGCCCGCAACGAGGTCCGGCAGCAGATCATGCCCGTCAACCGTAAGTACCCGCTGGAGGATTTGTTGGACGCCTGTGAGTACTATGCGGAAAGAAAAAAGCAGCGTATCACCTTCGAATACATTTTGATCCGCGAAGTCAACGACACCCTGGAGGACGCGAAGGCGCTCGTGGAGGTTGCCCGCAGGGTGGATGCGAAGGTGAACTGTATCCCCTACAACAAGGTTGAGGGGCTTGACTGGGTGCGGCCGGAGGAATCCCGGCAGGACGCGTTCATGGCCGTTTTAAAGCGCGCCGGGGTCACCGCGACGATCCGAAGGGAGAAGGGGCACGACATCGCCGCGGCCTGCGGCCAGTTGAGGCGCCAGACCATGGCGCCGGCCGTCGCGGAATAGAAAGTTTCATCATGTTTGTCCGAAGCGTTTTGCGGATATGTGAAAAGTTTTCGATTTACACCGCGGCTGAGCTCTGGTGAGAAAGTGAGACATGGCCGACGAGCAAGAGCAGCCCGAGCAAGCATGGGACGAGTACGAGTGGGAGAACTTCCTGCGCGAGCAGGACTTGCGCACGGAGCGTTACCTTGAGCTCCTGGAACGTTATGTCGACCATCCCGAGCGTGACGTACTGATTGCCAGGGAGATGGGATGGTCAGATGCCGAACAGGGGGAGTCGATGATTTGGGATGAGGCGGCGGCCGGGGAGGAGCTTGAGGCCTCTGGATTTGCGGAACAGGACGGTGCTGCCGACCATGCGGAGGTCCATCCGCTCTACCAGGCTTCATTTGAGTTAACACTTTGGCTGGATGAAGCTTTCGAGGCGCGAGGAGAGCGGGTTTCAGAGCATCCCGCATCGTTGGAGCTATCCAGGCAAATGTGCATACTGGGCGGCAAGCTTGCCGCAGCATTGAGTGATCCGGAAGGCTCTGAACTGGGAATGACCATCGCCTACCTCAAGCGCGCCTTGCGGGCGGCTAACCTGGCGCTCAATGCCTATGCCGAAATGCACCGCGAGCGGCTGTTCGGGCGCAGTCGCGACCGGCAGTTGAAGGAGCAAATTTTCTCGGTGAGGGACGGCATCGTACGGATGATGGGGGAGAGCCGGCAGGAGTGGCGCAGGCGGAACGGCGCCTAGGCGGCGGGTCCTCTAGCGGAAAAGGCGGCGGCGCGAGGGGGGGGGCGGCGCGAGGGGGGGGGCGGCGCGAGGGGGGGGCGGTCGGCGGAGAGCGAAACTGGGTTCGGGCATGAGGAGGCTCGGTATGGAACGCCGCGGGGTTGCGGCCTCGGACTCATGCGATTCTAGAATAAAGGACACTGCAAGCGGGTCCTTTTGGGGTCGGTGTCTGGCGAAATCGGTCGGATAAAAGCGGGCGGTCGCCTTCCTAAGAAAAAAACGCGTTACAAAGAGTGGCGGCTATTGACCGACGGGGGGGTGTGGTGGCAAAAAGTGGGGCGTTGTGGGGCGAAGTGGAGTAATATTCCAACTGCGATCCCGAGCCTGAAACCACTCTAAAAACCAGACGATCCTTCTTGTTATGAATGCTTTGCAAAACTCGATTCCGATATTCTCGGGCGAGTTCTGCCATGCCCTGGATCCCAAGAACCGGGTCACCATTCCCTCCCGCTGGCGTTCCGGTGAGGGAGAGGAGATTTTCCTGATTGCCGACCGGTCCGGGCTGTTTTTGAAGGCGATGCCTCCGGCGCAATTCCGCGCGGTTGGGGAAAAGCTCGCGTCGAATCCAGCGATTACTCCGAAGGATCGCGCCGTGTTTTTGAGACAGTTTTACTCCCGTTCGCAGCAGGTTATCGCCGACAAGCAGGGGAGGATGTTGGTTCCGGAAGAGCTCGGCAAGGCGGTGGGGTTGGAAGGGGAGGTGGTTTTGGTGGGGACGCACGAGACCTTCGAGCTCTGGAGTCCTGCTGCTTGGGCTGCCACGAAGCAGACTGAAGAATCCACCTTTGAGCGGGTCGCTGATTTGATCGGATTATGATCGCGCCAATGGATGAAATTCTTTTGGCCGACGCAGCGGACCGTGATGGCTACCATGTCCCGGTCTTGCCCCGTGAGGTTTTGGGCGCTTTTGCGCCTCTGGAGGGCAAATGCATTGTCGACTGCACGCTTGGAGGCGGCGGACACTCCCTGTTGCTGCTGGAGGCAGGCGCGCAGGTCATCGGCCTGGATCAGGATCCGGAGGCCATAGATTTTGCATCTCGGAAGCTTGCGATGTTTGGCGACCGCTTTCAGGCGGTCCGATCAAGCTTTGCGGACTTCCCGTCCGTCTTGCGCGGCATGTCAGTCGGGGCTGTTGACGGGTTTTTGATGGATCTGGGGGTTTCCTCGCACCAGTTGGACACTCCCTCCCGGGGTTTTTCGTTTCAGACTCAGGGTCCTCTGGACATGCGGATGAATCCCGAGGCGCTGGTTACCGCTGAGAGTTTGGTCAATACTGCGAGCGCCGAGCAGCTGGAGCGGATGTTCCGGGAGTATGGAGAAGAGCCCCACGCGCGGCGCATCGCTCAAAAGCTTGTGAAATCGCGCATGGTTCAGGCCTTCCGAACCACGCTCGACCTAGCCGAGGCTGTTGAGTCTGTCTCGCCACGCCGGGGAAGGGCGCACCCTGCCACGCGTGTGTTCCAGGCCCTGCGGATTGCAGTGAACCGTGAGCTGGAGGTTCTCGAGAGGACCATAGAGCAGCTGGGAGACTGGGTGCGTCCGGGAGGGCGCATCGCGGTAATTACTTTCCATTCCCTTGAGGACCGCATCGTAAAACAGGTTTTCCAGAGGCGTTCGCTTCCCACGCTCGACCGGCCCGAGTGGGCTGCTCCCCGGGTGAATCCGGAGTGCATCTACAGGCGCGTGACAGGAAAGCCTGTGGTCGCGGACGAGGGAGAGCAAAAGGCCAATCCACGCGCCCGCAGCGCCAAACTCAGGGTGGTCGAGCGCTTGGGCGCCAAGACGCTGGAAGGGCGCTATGAGACGCGTTCGAATGGATAAATTTTCTTAAAACAATTCTCAATTCACATCCGCATGTCATCCAATCGTCGCCGAAACGCAAACTTGCTCCCCGTCGCCAAGATTCTCTTGATCGGCATGCTGCTTCTCACCGTGGGAGGCGGCGCGCTGTTTTATGTCAACGCTAAGAACGAGGTGCATCGCAACGGGCAGCTTAAGAAAAACCTCGAGCGCGAACTGCTGGCATTGGAGACGAAGGACGAGGTGATTCTTTCCAGGATCGCAAAACTCTCGTCGTTCGACTCTCTGCGCAAGAGGCAGCAACAGGACCGCGAGGTCTTTGCCAAACTCATTCCAGTCTCGGACAACATGGTGGTCAGGCTGCAGGACAAAGCTCCCGCCGCTGGTGAACCCCAGGTCAGAACGGTATCCAACCTTCACCCTGCGCGGTAAATGGCTGTTTCTTCGAGAAAGCGTGCTGCATATCTGGGAGCCTTTGTGGCTTTCGGCTTCACCGTGTTCTCGTTGCGTTTGGTGGAACTGCAGGTTGCAAGAGCGGATCACTACAAAAACCTGGCGATTGAAAAGCACTCGACCCAGCAGACTATCTATGCACGCCGCGGTCCCATTGCTGATGTCAACGGCGTTCCCCTGGCCTCGAACGAGCCCGTTAAGACGGTCGTCATCGATGCAAGCGTCATCAAGCCAAACCATCTCGACGTCATGGCGGAGGTTCTTTCCCGTCATCTGGAGTTACCGCTCGCGCAGGTGAAGTTAAAACTGGCGAGGCAGAAGCAGTCCACCGAGGGGAAGCGCACGCCGAGTCCTTATATTGTCATAAAGAAGGAGGTCGCAGAGCAGGTGGCAGAGGCTTTGAAGGACGAGGTAAACAAGCGCAACCTGCGTGGACTGGTGTTCGAGCAGGACTCGGTGCGGGTCTATCCGAACGGCAGCATGCTCTGCCATGTGGTGGGGTTTGTGAGCCGTCAGGAGGCTGGCTTGAAGGGGGTTGAGGGAGTTGAGCGCTCGATGGATGATTTTCTGAATGGGCATAATGGGGTTCGGTTTACAGAGCGCGATCGGACGGGCAGAGAGATTCCTGCATTCAGGCATCTGGAGCGCCCGGCAAGGGACGGAGCCTCGGTAAGGCTCACGGTCGACATGGTGCTTCAAGACATCGTGGAGAACGAAATGGATGTCGCGGTGAAACAGTTCCGTCCGAAAATGGCGACCTGCATTTTGATGCGTCCCGCCACCGGCGAAATCCTCGCGATGGTAAATCGTCCGCACTATAACCTAAACCAGCGCGATGGAGTGGCTGACGAAGCCCGTAAAAACAGAGCGATCATGGACATGGTTGAGCCCGGTTCGACGTTCAAAGTCGTCACGACTGCGGCGGCCTTGGACAACAAGCTCGTGCGCCCCGATACTAGCATTTATTGCGAGCGGGGTCATTTCAGCTACGGAGGCAACATCCTTCACGACAGCCACGGCGGCTACGGTGATTTGACCGTCAATGACGTCATCGTGAAGTCCAGCAATATTGGAGTCGCGAAAATGGGCCTGATGCTGGGGGACCAGAGGCTGTACGAATATATCAGGAGGTTTGGGTTCGGGGAGCGCACAGGCGTCCAGCTTCCGGGCGAGATTGGCGGGATCGTGCATCCGCCTCACCGGTGGAGCAAAATCTCGATCACGCACATTCCGATGGGGCACGAGGTCGGCGCCACGCCCATGCAGGTTGTAAGTGCTCTCTGCACGATCGCCAACCGAGGGAAAATGATGATGCCCCAGATCGTCTCGTCGATTACGGCACCGGGCGGCGAAACGGTCGCAACGTATCCGCCCGTGGAGATTCGGCAGGTTGTTCCGCCCGAGGTTGCAGAGAGCCTTGTCACCGCCCTCAAAGAGGTAGTTAGTAAAAAGGGGACGGCCGCGCTGGCGCACGTTCCCGGCTTCTCGGTGGCGGGCAAGACAGGCACGGCAAAGAAGACTTCGCCGAACGGAGGTTACTGGGACGGGCATTACGTTGTTTCCTTCGCTGGATTTCTGCCGGCGGACAAACCTGAACTCTGCGCTCTTGTGCTCATTGACGACCCGGTTCCGGGATCCACACCCAACTACGGAGGTTATATCGCCGCACCAGTCTTCTCACGCATCGCGCAACGCGCCGCCAGGCACCTCAACCTAACGCCGAATCCGGAGTTGATGAAGGTTGCCGGGGCTCTGGCCAAAAACGACGACGGGAGGAACAGATGATACTCTCTGAGTTGCTATCAGGCATTGCGACTACCCGGGTGTACGGATCGCTTGATTCAAGCGTTACCTCGGTGTGTTCCGACTCGAGGACTGTTGTGCCAGGCAGCGTATTCGTTGCGGTCTCGGGAGCGCGGGCGCAAGGAATTGATTTTGTTTCTGAAGCGGTAAAGAAGGGGGCTGTTGCGATAGTCTCTGAGGCACCGATTTCCGACGGGCGGGTGGTTTCAGTAGAAGTTGCCGATGCAAGGAAGGCGCTCGCGGACATCGCCCGGGCGTTCTACGGCAAGCCCTCTGACAGTTTGAAGGTCGCTGGCATCACGGGCACAAACGGTAAGACTACGACGGCGTTTCTCGTGCGCCACATCTGTGACGCAGCTCAGTTGCGTTGTGGAATGATCGGAACGGTGCAGTACCAGATCGGCGACAAAACGATTCCGGCGAGTCGTACGACGCCGGACGCGGTCGAGCTGCAGTCTCTACTCGCGCAGATGCGGGATGCAGGTTGCAAAAGTGTGGCCATGGAGGTGAGTTCCCATGCCGTCGTCCAAAATCGGATCAGGGGCGTCGACTTCGATACTGCTGTTTTTACCAATCTGACCCAGGATCACCTTGATTACCATGGGACGATGGAATCCTATTTCGAGGCGAAGGCTGGCTTTCTTCTCGGGCTTGACGGACAGCGGTTTAAGGTCGGAACTGCCGTGGTAAACGTGGATGACCGGTATGGCGCGCTGCTCTATGACAGGCTGCTCCAGACCGGAGTTAAAACAATCAGTTACGGATTGGGAAGCCGGGCGGAATTTCGCGCCAGCAATTGCCGCACGGATCTTCAAGGAAGCAGCTTTCAATTAGACGCCTGCGGAAAATCATGGTTGGTGCGCCTTCCTCTCATCGGCATGTTCAATATTTACAATGCGCTTGCCGCGCTCGCGGCTTCGCATGCCATGGGAGTAGATTTGCGCACGGCAGTGCTTTCGCTTGCCTCCGCGGCCACAGTTCCGGGCCGTCTTGAGCCTGTTCCTGGAAAGCGTTCTTTCAGAATTTTTGTAGATTACGCCCACACGGATGATGCTCTCAATAATGTCCTCAGAACGCTGCGCGATCTGAACCCCCGCCGGCTGATCACTGTTTTCGGATGCGGTGGCGACAGGGATCAGGCCAAGCGTCCCCTCATGGGGCTTGCTGCCGAGCAGGGCTCAGACTGGGTGATCGTGACCTCGGACAATCCGCGAAGCGAGGCTCCCGGGGAGATCGTCTCACAGATTACCGCCGGGATGCGCCGTTCGGGCTACGAGGTCGTACTGGATCGCAAGGCGGCGATCGCCAAGGCCGTGGAAATGGCTGGTCCCCGGGACATCGTTTTGATCGCAGGCAAAGGGCACGAAGTCACCCAGGAAACGGCGGGTCGCTTTGAGCCTTTCAGCGACGTGGGGGTGGCCCGTGCGGCTCTTGAGAGCAGGCCCGTTGATTTTGGACGTTGATATGGACTCAACTTCCCTTCAAAAGATCGCCGAATGGTGCGGAAGCCAGACCCGCTCGGGGGAGGCTGCTCCCATGGTTCGGCGCGTCGTAACCGACTCGCGCAAGGCTGGTGCCGGGGACCTGTTTGTCGCGCTTCGTGGGGAGCGTTTCGACGGGAATGATTTCATTGCCAATGTCTGCGCGCAGGGGGCCGCGTGTGCGATCGCTGAATCTGGGAGGGGTGCGCGGCCCGCAGGGTTTGCTGTGCTCGAGGTGGGCGACACGCTCGATGCCTTGCAGCGTGTGTCGGCCGGTTACCGCAGGACACTTCCCGTCAAAGTCGTTGGGATCACGGGGTCTAGTGGCAAGACAAGCACGAAAGATTTCGCCTTCGCCGTTCTCAACACGTCCCTTGCTGGATGGTGCACCCAGGGAAATTTGAACAACCACATTGGAGTTCCCCTGACACTTTTGAGTGGCGACTCCAGCCACCAGTTTGCGGTTGTTGAAATGGGAATGAACCATGCCGGGGAGATTGCGCCTCTCGCAGAGATGGCGAAGCCCGATGTAGCGATTATCACTAATGTAGGAGTGGCCCACATTGAATTCTTGGGGAGCCGCGAGGCAATCGCCAGGGAGAAGGGCAGCCTGGCGGCGGCGGTGGGAGTCGGCGGGACCGTTGTGTTGAGCGCCGAGGACGACTTTTCCGCGATGATTGCCGGGATGACCACGGCTGCGGTCCTGACCGCCGGGATCGGAAGGGGCGACGTGCAGGCGGTTGATGTTCAACCGATTGAAGGAGGCGCGAGGTTTGCGGTGGTTTACGAGGGAGAGCGCGCAGAATGCGAACTGGCTGTGCCCGGACTGCACATGGTGAGGAACGCCACTTTGGCGGTCGCGGCCGGACTGGCGATGGGGGTGTCCCTGAGCGACGCGGCGAGAGGGCTTCGCGGAATGACTCTGACCCGGGGGCGCATGGAAATGCGGACACTCCGGGGAATTCACTTTTTAGACGATACTTATAACGCGAATCCCGACTCGATGCGGGCAGCGCTTTCGACTCTTGCGCACTGGCCAGCAAATGGCAGGCGGATCGCCGTTCTGGGAAAAATGGGAGAGCTTGGCTCCTTCGCCGAGGCCGGGCACCGGGAGGTCGGTCGCGCCGCAGGAGTGGGCATCGACAAGCTTTTGACGGTTGGATCTGAGGCTGACTGGATTTCGCTCGCAGCCAAAGATGCAGGATTGGGCGACGCTTACCATTTTGAAGACCATCTCGCCGCCGTGGCCGCTCTCAGATCTGAGCTGGAGCCAGGAGATATTGTATTGGTGAAGGGCAGTCGGTCCGCCCGCATGGAGCGCGTCATAGAGGAGCTTGCCCTGCCATGATGTACTACCTCTACAAGTTGAGCGAGGGCGGGCAGGACTGGCTGAAGGGGCTTAATGTCTTCCAGTATATTTCATTCAGGGCAGTGGCCGCCGCATTCACCGCGTTTCTGCTGTGCATTTTGCTGGGCCATTGGGTGATCCGGCGCCTCATTTCCCTCAAAATCGGCCAGCCTGTGCGCAGCGCCGAGGAGGTGCACAAGCTTTACGAACTGCACGGAAAAAAGGCAGGAACGCCGACCATGGGTGGAGTCTTGATTCACGGTGCGGTGATTGGATCGACTCTGTTATGGGCTCGGCCCGACAACGCTGCCGTTTGGCTTTTGGTGTTTACGATTGTGGCCTGTGGAGCGCTGGGCTTTTGGGATGACTGGCTGAAAGTAGCCAAGAAAAACTCGGGAGGCATCAGCGAGAGAACCAAGTTAATCGGTCAGTTTTCGGTAGCTGCAGTCGTGGCGGCCTTCTTTCTATTGAACCCGGCCACAGATGTGCAGGCGAGGGCGTTGTATGTACCTTTTTACAAAGCTCCTGTGATCGAAAATCTCGGGTGGTGGACGATCGTGTTTTTCGCGCTTGTGATTGTTGGAACATCCAACGCAGTGAACCTTACTGATGGTCTGGATGGACTTGCTGCCGGTTGCACGGCAACGAGTGCCTTGGCCTACGGGGTGGTTTCTTACGCGGCGGGAAACCTGAAGGTCGCCCAGTACCTGCAAATACCCTACTATCCGTTCGCCGGAGAGCTCTCCATCGTCTGCCTGGCTCTGGCGGGAGCCTCTATTGGTTTTTTGTGGTTCAACGCCCACCCGGCCCGCGTCTTTATGGGGGATACGGGGTCTCTGGCTATCGGCGGCCTGTTGGGCGTTGTGGCGATCTGTTGCAAACAGGAGCTGCTGCTTGTTTTGGTGGGCGGGGTCTTCGTGATAGAGGCCACCTCGGTGCTCATCCAAAGAACTGTGTTTAAGATCACCAAGCGGCTGTATGGCGAGGGCCGCAGGGTGTTTAAGATGTCTCCGATCCATCATCACTTCGAGCTGCAGGGATGGCCCGAGAACGTGGTGATCGTGCGGTTTTGGATTTTGAGCATCCTTTTTGCCCTTCTCGGTCTGGCAACCTTGAAACTGCGATGAGCACGGACGCCTACAACTACAGCAATGTGGCGGTCCTTGGTGCAGGAGAAAGCGGCGTTTCTGTCGCGCGGTTGCTCGCCGCTGAAGGAAGCCAGGTTCACGTTCTGGACACCGCTCCGCCCGAGGCTCTCGAAGCCCGCAGTTCCAGTCTTGCCGAGCTTGGAATTCCACTGATCATGGGCGGTCGTGCGACAGATGTTCCGCAAGGAACCACGCTGGCCGTTCTCAGCCCGGGCGTTGACCCCGCATCTGATCAGGTGCAGTCATTCGTGCGGGCCGGTGTGCCACTATCGGGGGAGCTTGAGATCGCCTGGGAGCGGTGCCAGTGTCCCGTGGTTGCCGTCACCGGAACAAACGGAAAGACGACGACGACCCAGTTGATCGAAGTAATGTTTAACGCCGCTGGTGTGCGCACTCAGGCCTGCGGCAATATCGGGCCCGCGTTTTCGGCGCATGTCAGCGGGAGCAAGGATCTTGATGTGATGACCGTCGAGGTGTCGTCCTTCCAGTTGGAGACGGTCAGAACCTTCCGGCCGCGAATCGCAGTCTGGTTGAACTTTGCCGCGGATCATCTGGACCGTTACGCGTCGATGGAAGAGTATTTCGCGGCCAAACTCCGCATCTTTGAAAATCAGGGCGACGATGATTGGGCGGTGGTAAACGCGCGGGATAATCTGCCGGCATTGAAGGCGCGCAAGCTGACCTTCGACGCCCAAAATCCGGGTGCGGATTTTGGCCTCGTGCAAGAGGCCATTGTGTTTCGCGGGAGCCCAGTACTGAGCATGGCAGAGACTCGCTTGAGCGGAGTTCACAACGCCGAAAATCTCATGGCTGCGCTTGCTACTGGCCACGCATGGGGGTTGAGCTGGGATTCAATGAAGGCCGCTTTATGCGCGTACCGGCCGCTGCCGCACAGGTGTGAAGTTGTCGGTGTTTTCAACGGGGTGGAATACGTAAACGATTCAAAGGCGACGAACCTGGATGCTGTTGAAAAGGCCCTGGCATCGGAGAAGAGGCGTGTTATTTTGATCGCGGGTGGAAAGGACAAGGGGTTTGAGTTTGATTCCATCACCAGCCTTGTCGCATCTCGTTGCCGAAGCGCTGTGTTGATTGGAGAAATGGCCCAGCGCATCGAGGCTCAATGGAGCAATTCAGTGCCATGCCGCCGCGCCGAGACCCTCGCCGAAGCCGTCCAAATTTCTAGCAGGGAGGCCCTCCCCGGAGATGTGGTTCTTTTCAGTCCGGGAACATCTTCATTCGACATGTTCAAGAACTATGCCGACCGCGGAAACCAGTTCCGGGCGCTGGTCTCCAATCTTTCCGCGTAAACCTTTCATCCCAATCATACCCACCACCGCAACGCTGCCCCATGAAGAAACACAACCTGTCCAGACTGCGCGCACTGATGCCGCAACCCAAAGTCCGGAAGCAAAACAGCCAATTGAATAAATTGACTGCACATGCCGGACGGCTCGCCCCTCCCGCTTACGATGACTATGAGGAGGAGCCCACGACCAAGCTGTCCACAGCATTTGTGGTTGTTCTAGTGCTGCACCTTGTCGCCGTGGGCGGTATTTACGCTTTCCACAGCATCAAGGCAAAGCGTCGGGATGCAGATGGAACCGCCGCGATCGCGAGATCCACTGCACCGCAAACGAGCGGGCAGACGGCAACGGCTAAGAATCCAGTACCCGCTCCTTTGCCTGCCGCTCCCGCACCGGTGGGCTTGCCCGGAGCTGCAACTGGAGTAGCGCAGCCTGTCACGGCAAAGGCGGGAGCACTTGGCGCGCACCAAGAGAAGGCTATCAATCAACTTCCTGCGCCCAACAGCGGGCCATCGGCCGTCCTCACGCAGAATAAGGTCGGAGCGGGAACGGTGCCCGTTCAGGCGCAAGCGACATTAAAGGCTTCCTCTCCAGGTGGGGCTTCTGTGAAGGCCCCGGTTTCAGTCGCACCAGCGCAGCCTGCGGTCGCCCAAGGGGTAGATTCGGCGGCGAAGACGTACACTGTTGTAAAGGGAGACAATCCCGTGGCGATTGCGAAGCGCATGAACGTGAACTACGAGGAGATGCTGAAGCTGAATGGAATTGAGGATCCGAAGAAGTTGCAGATCGGCCAGGTCCTAAAGCTTCCCGTCAAGAAGCAGTCCAACTAGGGGGTTGGTTTCAACGGCATCCCGAAGTTTATATGAATCGCCGGAGTGTTCTCCTGCTACTGCTTGCGGTGGGCGCCTTGCTGGCCGTGGGCATCGTGATGCTGGCGAGTACCGGTGAATTCGCGCAGGATGCGCACGGCCGGCCCTACTATTTTCTCACGCACCAGATTGCCTGGCTAGGGGTTGGGATTGTGGCTTGTTGGATCTTTTCCATGGTGGACTACCACCAATGGATAAATAGATGGCCATGGATATACGGCATTTCCCTGCTGCTGCTGATCGCCTGTTTCATGCCCCATATTGGCGCTAGGATCAACGGGTCGTCTCGTTGGATACGGCTTCCTTTCATGACGTTCCAGCCTTCAGAGTTGGCTAAGTTTGCAAGCGTAAGCATGCTCGCATGGTGGTATTCACAGGAAGATCGAGTGGAACGTGAGTTTCTTCGCGGGTTCGTAGTTCCTGTGGGGATCGTAGGGGTTCTCATGTTTTGGATAGTGATTGAAGTGGATGTCGGTTCCACGGCTTTAATAGGAACAACGGCGATGATTCTCGCCTTCATTGCAGGAGCACGGTGGCGGTTTGTGCTCTCCATCTGCGGTGCTGGAGTGCTTGGAATCGCCGCCGCGATCGCATTCATGCCTGAGCGTACCGGGCGGTTTCGCGCGTTTTTGGAGCCGGACAAATTCCCAGCGGATGCCTATCAGACCCAGCAAGGCTTGATCGCTCTGGGCAGTGGAGGAATCAGCGGATTGGGCTTGGGCAACGGTCGCCAGAAACTGCTCTACCTGCCGTTTGCCCATACGGACTTTATTTTTCCTGTAATAGGAGAAGAACTAGGACTCGCGGGCACGCTGGGGGTGGTTTTAGCCTACATCATTTTCATCTTGGGCGGCATTTCGATCGCCGCTAAGGCGCGTGATCGGGCTGGCCTGCTGCTCGGCATGGGAATCGTGATGATTATTGCCATTCAGGCCGCGGTTAATTTGGGAGTTACCACTGAACTCCTTCCAAACAAGGGTCTCCCGCTGCCATTTATCTCGTACGGAGGGTCGAACCTTGTTTTCTGTATGGCAGGCGTTGGCGTCCTGTTGAACATTTACAGACAGGGTATCAGCGAACAGGAAGAGCATCAGATGGAGCAGATGGAGATGGCGCTTCAAATTGAAAAGAGGGTGGTGCGCTTATGACGCGGTTCGCCATTGCTGCAGGTGGAACAGGTGGACATCTCTTCCCGGGATTGGCCGTGGCGGAGGTGCTGCACAGTCAGGGACACGAGGTGATGGTTCTTACCTCGGAGAAGCACATTGATGCCGTTGCGACCGAAGGTCGTTCCGAATTTAGGATTGAGCGTCTTCCCGGAATGGGGCTGCCGCGGGGACTTTCACCGGCGACCTTGCGGTTTTTCGCTCGGTTCGCAGCGGGGGTTCTCCAGTGCAGCCGGATCTTTTCTGAATTTAAACCTGCCGCAGTCCTGGGGATGGGGGGATTCACCTCTACCGCTCCCATTCTCGCTGGGAAAATGCGCGGCTTGCCGGTGTTCGTACACGAGTCGAACGCCATTCCGGGAAAGGCGAACCGGTTGAATGCCAGGATTGCTGGGGGGTTGCTGATCGGGTTCAAGGAATGCGCCTCGAGAGTTCCCTCAACTCAATGCAACGTCACCGGGACCCCCGTCCGCCGGGCCTTGGTTGAAAAGCACCACGACAAGGCCTCCGCTCGCAGGATGTTCGGGCTCAGCGAAGATGCATTCACTGTGCTTGTGATGGGTGGCAGCCAGGGTGCCACCGGTTTGAACATGGCTGTCATGGAGGCCGCCTCCCGCTTTGCCGGCGTTGGGATTCAGTTTATCCACCTCACTGGTGCTTCGGATGAAGAGACGGTGAAAGCCTTCTACGCAAAGGCTGGAATTCGGGCATGGACGGGCGCGTTTCACCACGCGATGCAGGACGCCTATACAGCGGCGGACCTTGCGATCGTTCGCTCTGGGGCTGCGTCGCTCACCGAACTCTCATTTTTTGCACTCCCTTCCATTCTAATTCCGTACCCTTATGCCGCTGAGGATCATCAGACGTTCAATGCGCAGATTTTCAGCAATGCCGGCGCCGGGATTCTTCTTCCGGAACGTGAAGCGAATGGCGAGAAATTGGCTCAGCTCATTTCATCGGTTCAAAGCGACCAATCCTTGCGCTATCAAATGACGTCCGCCTCGCGGGCCTTGTTTGCCTCTGACGCGGCCGAACGCGTTGCTAAAGTGCTGATCGATGCCGCGGACAAAAGGGGGGGGCGATGACTTCACGGCTTGAGTGCACAACGACGGAGGTCCTAGCGAAATGGATCCAGACTGGAAGCCATAGGATTCATTTGATCGGGGTTGCTGGATCCGGAATGAGTGGCATCGCTGCGTTGTTGCTGTCGATTGGCCACAAGGTGAGCGGTTCTGACAAGGCTGTGACTAGCGAAGTGGAGCGTCTGCGGAGTGTGGGCCTCGAGTTTTACACTCCCGCTGGACCGGAGGCGGTTACCAGCGCAGAGCTCGTCGTTTATTCATCAGCTATCCGCGAAGATCATCCAGACTTTGCGGCTGCCCGAGACATGGCGACGCCCATGGTGCGTCGCGCGGAGGCGTTGGCGGCGCTGCTCGCAATCCGGCGCGGGATTGTCGTGGCTGGAATGCACGGCAAGACGACCACTTCCGCGATGGCTGCCCATGTTCTTCGCGCTGGAGGGCTTCAGCCCTCCCATTATGTCGGCGCGGAGATACCTGTTCTGGGAGTAAACGCCCACTGGGATCCGAGTGGGGAATGGTTTGTTGCCGAGGGCGATGAAAGCGACGGTACGGTTGCACTGTACCAGACGGAGTGTGCTCTGGTGTTGAACATAGAGGAAGAGCATCTCGATTATTACGCTGATCTTGATGCGATCGAGGTGGTATTCCGCCGTCTTCTGGGAAACACGCGCGGAACCGTATTCTATTGCGCCGACGATGCGCACGCCGTGAGGGTTTGTGGACAGCATCCAGGCGCCGTATCCTTCGGAGAGAAGTCCTCTGCGTTTTACCGGTTTGAAGATGTTCATCTCAAGGCGTTTCAGACTCACTTCAGGGTCCTGCGGGACGGCGTTTCACTCGGCGCGGTGACATTGAACATTCCCGGGCGCCACAATGCCAGCAATGCAGTGGGCGTCATCGCCCTCGCCTGCGAGCTGGGTGTGCCTTTTGCATGCACCGCCAAGGCTTTGGAGAGTTTCCGCGGTGCCCGGCGCAGGTTTGAGATCAAATACCGTTCGCCAAACTACATGGTAGTCGATGATTACGGCCACCATCCGACCGAGGTGCGGGCGACGCTGGCCGCTGTGAAAAACACGGGGACGGGACGCGTTATCGCCATGTTCCAGCCGCACCGTTACACCCGAACCGCGGCGCTCAAAGAGGAGTTCGGCCGCGCGTTTGAGGATGCCGATCAGGTCTGGGTGAGCGCCATTTATGCTGCGGGTGAGCCGCCCATCGAAGGGGTGTCGGGAGCTGTTTTAGTGGAACAAATGCAGAGGGAGGGGCATGCGCACGCCCGTTACCAACCTGACAGGAGCCTGATGTTGCTTGAGTTGGGACGCTCGTTGCAGCCAGGGGACTGCATCGTCACGCTCGGGGCGGGGAATATCCATGAGCAGGCGAAGCTGCTGTCCGCTGATCTGGCCGTTTTAGAGGCATTGAAGCAGGAGATGGTCTCGGGCGAGGCGAGGCTTTATGAGCCGCTATCGAAGCATACCACATTGAGGATTGGAGGGCCTGCGCAGTACTGGCTTGAGCCTGAGACGGAGGAGGGCTTCGCCCGTGTCGTTCAGTATTGCACCAGTCATGGACTGCCACTTTTTGTGATCGGAAGGGGCTCCAACCTGCTCGTGCGTGACGGAGGAATTCGAGGAGTCGTTGTGTATCTGGGACGGGGTGAGTTCCGTCGCATAGATGTCCGCGAGAACCGTATCACGGCGGGCGCCGGCGTTCGACAGAAGGAACTCGCCCATGCTGCGAGGGATGCGGGAATCGGCGGGTTTGAATGGTTCGAGGGTATACCCGGCAACGTGGGAGGGGCACTGCGGATGAACGCTGGAGCGATGGGAGCAGAGGCTTTTGCGCAGGTCGCGAGCTTCAGGCATGTGGATGCTCAGGGTGAGTTTCACACGTGCACTCCGTCCGACATCGAGGTGCATTATCGAAATGTCCCGTTTTTGAAGGATCATTTCGTGGTCTCTGCGACGTTTTTTGGAAAACATTCAAGCGCTTCGGAAATTGAGGCCAGACTTGAGGCGTCCATTCAGAAGCGGCGGAGTTCCCAGCCACGAGAATCCAGTGCGGGATGCATTTTTAAAAATCCCGGGGAAGTTCCCGCGGGGCGTTTGATCGAGGAACTTGAACTCAAGGGAACGCGGGTTGGCGGGGCGAGGGTTTCCGAGATCCATGGAAATTTTTTGGTGAATGAGCGCAACGCCAGTGCGTCTGACATGCTCGAGCTCATCGCATTGGTCCAGGGGGCAGCCTGGACCGCCAGAAACATCCGACTGGAAACCGAAGTGCAAATCGTGGGCGAGGAGAAAGGACTTTATGCTTAATCTTGACGAGGAAGTGAGAAGGATAAAGGGCAAGCGAGTTGCAGTGCTCATGGGCGGGCCTGGTTCTGAGCGGCAGGTTTCACTGGCTTCCGGCGCGGGTGTTGCGGCCGCATTGCGTAGCATTGGCGCCGAGGTCGTGGAGGTGGACGTCCAAGGGCCGGATTTTGAAATCCCCGCAGAGGTGGACGTGGCTTTTAACGTGATCCACGGCACTTTTGGCGAGGATGGCCAACTGCAAAGGATATTGGAGGCGAGGGGGGTGCCGTACACCGGCGAAGGAGTGGCCGGGAGCGAACTGGCGATAGACAAGATCGCCACGAAGCGGCGCTTGTTGGAGCATGGCGTGCCCACGGCGGGGTTCGAGGTGTTGCGTATCGAGGAGAGTCCCACCTTGCCTTTGCCTTTTGTACTCAAGGCTCCCCGGGAGGGTTCGAGTGTCGGAGTTTACATCGTTAGGGAGGCCGGCGAGGTGGAGTCCCGTCTTAAGGAAGTGCGTGCTTATGCCAGGGACATTCTCGTGGAGGAGTACGTCGAAGGTCGCGAGCTCACGGTTGGGATTCTTGGGGATCAGGCGCTGCCTGTTGTTGAGATCTGCCCGAAAAAAGGTTTTTACGACTTTCAGAACAAGTATCCCTTTTTGAACCCGTCGGCCGCAGGGGCCGATCATTGGTGTCCCTCCCCCCTTTCGGACTCTGTCACGGGCGAGGTGCAGCGAACAGCGCTCGCAGCCCATCGCGCGCTCGGACTCGAGGTTTATTCTCGGGTGGACATCCTCTGGAGCGAAAAAATGGGCCCCGTTGTTCTTGAGATAAATACCATTCCGGGTATGACGCAGGTAAGTCTTTTGCCCGAGGCTGCCGCCGCTGCTGGGATTTCCTACGCAGCGCTTTGTGCCGTGGTGATTAACCGTTCGATCCAAAGGCTTTCTGTCAAATGAGTTTCTTCTCCGCCCCAAATTCCAACCGTAGGATCAAGCGCAGCGGCGCGAGACGTCCTTCCAGTCTCCTGGAGGTGACGGCAGCACCTGACAAGGAACAGCGCCGGCAGTCGTGGCGAAAAGTATTTTCCGCAGTGAAAGTTGTGGCGTTGGTGGGTGCTCTGTCCGGGATCGCTTTCGGGGGGAAGACCGCAGTCAACCGCTTGATCTGGCAAAATCCCACCTACGCGCTGGATGACATCCGGGTGACAACGGACGGGCTTTTGACCCGCGTGCAGATCCTTGAACTCATGGAAATCGAGGAGGGCCGTAACATCTTCACGGTGGACCTGAAGAAGGCCAGGGCGGCGCTGGACGTGCTTCCGCAGGTGGAGCGGGTCGATATCCGTCGAATCCTCCCAGACCGTTTGGACGTGCGTATATCCGAACGCCAGCCTGTGGCATGGGTGGCGCCTGCTGCCGATACCGTGCTGGGGGTCGACACCCGGGCATTTTTGGTGGACACACGCGGCTATGTGATGCGCACCAGGAAGGTGCTTCCGGAACACTTGGCTTTACCCGTTTTGATTGGGGTTGTGATGGAAGATGTGGCTCCCGGCCAGAAGTTGCCGACTGCCGAGGCGATAGCCGCAGTAGAATTGATCCGCCTGAGCGCCGAAGATTTACGATGGCAGCCCAGGGTGGTAGATGTGGGCAAGGGTTACTGTCTGGTTGTGACCGACCAAAAGAAGGCGAAGATCACGTTTGGATTCGACAACTTGGAGGGGCAGTTGAACCGTTTGCGCCAGGTCATGGATTACGTGGAACCTTCGCAGAGGGAATTCCAGTCCGTGAACCTGATGTTGGAGCGAAGCGTTCCGATTGTTTTTGCCCCGCCTCCGGCGCCTCCTGTGGTGGTCCCCGAGGGCAAGTCGCTGAAAGGAAAACCGACTGCTTTAAAGGGCGGAGCCTCTGCTCAAATCGCCCCGACTGCTGCGGTTGGCGCAGGTTCCGGCGCGGCGGGCGCGGTCCAGTCGTCATCTCGAGCGGTTGTGGACAAACCGCTGCTTGACGCAAATCCCATCCCTCGGATTCAAACAACCGCCGTGGAGGAGGTTCAGGGTCGTGTAGAAACGGCATCCAAGCCTTCGTTGAAGAGCCTCCCCATGAAGTCCGCTAGTTTGCCGGCGCCCGCCCCAATCAAGGTGGCAAAGATTGTCCCTCCTGAAAGGACAGTCCCTGTGGAGAAGCCGAAGCGCCGCGCCCCTGAACCGGAGCAGGAGAGTCCGCCGAAAGTGCAAAGAGTGGAGCGGAGCATTGAAAAAGCTGATTCTGCCGTAGAAAAAGCTAAGCCGGTGAAAGAGAAGAGGTCCGAATCTTCGCCGCGTTCGGAACCGGCGAGCATTCCTCCAAATGAATCGCTAAGGAAATTATTCAATCCCCATGGCTAAAGAGCAGATCGTCGTTGGCATTGAAATCGGCACCTCCAAGGTGGCTGTTGTGGTTGGCGATGTCCGCCACGACCAGCCGATTCACATTCTTGGAGTGGGCCTCACTCCCTCCAGAGGTGTGCGCAAGGGGGAGATCGTGGATTTGGAGACCGCATCGCGCTGCGTGCGGGACGCACTCGCCGAAGCAGAGGCTGCGAGCGAGGTGGACATTCGGTCCGTATATCTCGGGGTCGCAGGCGCGCATGTGAAGTCGTTTCAAAGCCGGGGTTCGGTGATGATTCCTTCGGACCACGGGGAGGTTTTTCTCGAGCACATTCAACAGGTGCAGGAGGATGCTCGAAAGGTGCAGATTCCTCAGGACCATTGCTTTCTGCATTCCATCCTGCAGCACTACTACGTTGACGGGCAGGACGAGGTTTTGAACCCGGTGGGCTTGCAGGGGAGCTGCCTGGAAGCTGATTTTCAAATTGTGCACGGATCCCAAAAACGCATCGGGAATTCAATCCGCTGCATGCGTGACCTGGGAGTCGAGGTTTCTCAGCCGGCCTTCAATGCGGTGGCTGCAGCTCAGGTTGTTTTGAATGCCGATCAGAAAAACGCCGGGGTGGTGATGATCGACATGGGTGGGGGCACCACCGACTACATTGCTTATGACCGTGGCGCAGCCGTTGCTTGCGGCAGTTTGGCGGTGGGCGGAGACCACATCACGAACGATGTCTCTCTCGGGTTGAGGCTTCCGATGGCGCGTGCTGAGTGGTTGAAGGTTCAGGAGGGCGGGGTGCTTTTGAGCGGTGAGGCTGCGGAAGGAAGGGTGGTGCTAAAGCCCGAAGCGGGTTTTGCGGGATGCGCCGTGGAGCGCAAAATGCTGAACACCATCATCTCTTGCCGCGTTAGGGAGACATTGAACCTGGTGAAACGGGATCTCGAGGCGGCCAACGCGTTGAGATATCTTGGGGGAGGTGTATTGCTGACCGGAGGGTGCAGCCTGATTGAAGGAATCGATGAGCTGGCCTCTGATGTTTTTGGCGTTTCAGTGCGCCTGACTCATGCCCATGCGATGTCGGGCCCCGCGTCCGCATATGAGAATCCGCAGCTTTCAGCCGCCATTGGTCTGATCAAGTTCGCCCAAACGATGCAGCCCGAGGCTTCCAAGACGAGTATCAAAAAACTGTTTGGCCGTTTCTGGTCAAGCCGCTGAGGATAAATCAATTAGGTTTAAAGATGATTGAAATTACGAGATCCTATGAGGCCCACTCTGAGTGGCGTGTAAAGGCCGTGGGCATAGGCGGCGCCGGTACGCACGCTGTCGACCGGCTCACCCGGGACGGCTTTTCGAATGTCGAGTTGATCGCTGCTAACACAGACTTGAGAGCCCTTTCGAGCTGCGTGACTGCCGACCGGATTGTGCTTGGCCAGGCGCTCACCCGTGGACTGGGAGCCGGAGGAGACCCGGATCTTGGCAGGGCCGCGGCGCTGGAAAGCATCGCACAGGTGGGAGAGCGTCTGATGGGTGCCTCTCTGGTCCTGCTGCTGGTCGGCTTGGGAGGAGGCACAGGGTCTGGAGCAGCGCCTTGTATCGCTCAGATCGCCCGTGAGCAGGGATCTCAAGTGGCTGTTCTGGCGACGCTGCCTTTTTCTTTTGAAGGACGCAGGAGGAGAGAGCAGGCGTTGGAGGCGCTTGAGGCGCTTCGGGAGCAGGCGGATCTGGTGATTTGTTTCGAGAATGACCGGATGCCATCCGTCACGGATCCTTCATCTGGAATCGAGGACGCCTTCGCCGCCGTCGACAGTCTTCTCGCGCAGTCCTTGCGCGCCCTAGTCGCCATGACTCGCCGGCGCAACGTGATGCACAGCGGGTTGGACGAGATTGCAGCGACGGTCTCGGAGCGCGGTTCCTCGGCGTTGTTCGGCTATGGAATTGCAGAGGGGGAGGAGCGTGCCCGCGCCGCGTTGATGCAGGCATTTTCAAACCCGCTGCTGGATGCCGGTGGAGCGCTGCAGTCAGTCTCCCGTCTCTGGGTTTATATCGCCGGGGGCCCCGATGTGCGGTGGTCTGAAGTCCAGACGTTGATGGGCGAGTTGACCGAGCGCACGCCGTCCGAGGTCAGGCTGTATTTTGGAGCTGCTGTGGACCCCAGTTTGGCTGGCTCTATTTCGGTGACTTTGCTGGCAGGCCTTCCTGGGTTTCCGACTGGAGTGGAGGCCCCTGTCAGTCATTCTAGAGCCGTCACCCAAAAATCCTTTCCAGCCGCTCCTGAGCCTTCCTGGATGGCCGCCGCGCCGACTCCGGGTCCAGTTGGGGCGCCACCAGACGAGCACCCCGAATCGCATGCGGTCGGGCATCAGGAGTTCAGTGAGCCGGTCGCGGCTCAGCAGTCCGAACATTTTGCTCAATCACAGCCCGATCCGGAACCGGATGTGGTGGAAAATCAAGAGACTCTTCAACAGGCACCTGCAGTTCCGGTTCGCCAGACGCCTGTCCCTCCGTATGAACTCTCCAAGGAACGCCGCCGGGAGGCGGCGATTCTGGCGAGCGCGCAGCAGGAACTGCAGCAGGCTTCGGATGCTTATCCCGATGAATCCATTCTTGTTGTGGATTCGCTGACGCGGCCATCTGAGGAGGAGCTTTTGTTTCCAAGCGCTTCCCCAGCCGCGCCTGCTCCAGAGCCGCAGCTCGAATTGCGCCATGCCGAGCCTGAGTCAATCGCTGCTCCGGAAGCGGATACGCTCGCGAACCGAGAGGGGGCTGTCCGTCGTGCCAAGGACAATGTTCAGGAGCAGATGCGCTTCGAGGCTCCTAACCGAGGCGGAAGGTTTGAAAAAACGGATCCCACCATTGTGGACGGCGAGGATCTGGATGTTCCGACCTTCATGCGGCAGCGATTGCCTCTGGAGTAGGGACTTGAGGCGTTTGAAAAGGGGGGGGGCTTGCGAGCCTTGAGGCCTGCCGCAGTAGCGGCAATCCTTCCCTTCGTCAGCAAAAGTGCAAAAAACTTTTAAAAAGGGTTGCACTGCGGCGTTTCTTAGGATGAACTTTGAACACCCCCAGAGATTGTTCCCCCTAAGTACAGTCTCCCCAGACTAAAGTGTCTCCCCAGACAACAGAGAACGCCTCTCCTGCGTAAGCCGGAGAGGCGTTCTTCCGTTTTAAACGGTGCCGCAACTGCTGTGCCCGGCAACGCTATCAGGCGAGGTTGTAGGGATCGGTGCCTGCGGAGGAGAGCTTGGCGTCAACGCCTGAGCTGGTAGACTGGCTCATGGCACTTTCACCTCAGGCTCTTGCGGCACTCCGGCAGGATTATTCCCAGCGCGGACTCGATCTCTCAGAATTGGACGCGGATCCTTTGGTTCAGTTTCAGGCCTGGTTGAAGGAGGCTCATCAAGCCGAGATTCTTGAACCGAATGCGATGGTTCTGGCCACGGTGGACGCTTCCGGCCAGCCGTGGAGCCGCACCGTTCTGCTCAAGGCGTGCGACTCGAGGGGGTTTGTTTTTTTCACCAATTATCAGGGAGCGAAGGCCGCACACTTTGAGGCCAATCCCCGCGCTGCATTGACTTTCTGGTGGGGCGGACTCGAGCGGCAGGTGAACATCACCGGACGGGTGTCGAAAACCTCGGCTCAGGAGAGCGAGAGTTACTTTGCGTCGAGGCCCCTGGCCAGCCAGTTGGGCGCGTGGGCATCGCCCCAAAGCAGCGTCCTGCCGGAGAGGCATTCTTTGGAGCAGGCCTTTGAAACTCAAAAGTTGCGTTACGAGGGCCAGGTTGTGCCGCGCCCAGAGCACTGGGGGGGATACCTGCTGGAGCCAGCTACCATCGAGTTCTGGCAGGGGCGCCGCAGCCGGCTTCACGACCGCCTGCGTTACGCCCGCAGCGATGAGGGAGGATGGCAAATTAGCCGTCTGGCGCCGTAACCTGTCGCCTGCTTCTGAGTGCCTTGCGCCGCGGCTAGGCGCTCCAGTCCAACATTTGGCGGATGGGCAGTTCTGCTCTGGCGCGCACTTTTTCCGGCAATTCGATGGCCGGTGACAGCGTAAAGAGGGCGTCCCGGAGTTTTTCAAGAGTGTTGCGCTTCATGAAGCGGCAGTCGGCGCAAGCGCATGCGTCCGTGGGGCCGGGGATGAAGGTTTTTTCGGGCATTTCTCGGCGAAGCCTGTGCAGCATGCCTGATTCCGTTACAATAACGAACGAGGGGGAGGGATGGTTCCGACAGAAGGAAATCATCTTTTCCGTCGAACAAACCTCGTCGGCAAGCATTCTCACAGCGGTGGTGCATTCCGGATGCGCAACGACCGGGGAATCCGGATATTCAGCCCGGATGCGCTGGATGCTTTGCCGGGTGAATTCCACGTGCACATAGCACGCCCCTTTCCAAAGCTCCATGGGACGGCCCGTTTGTTCCATGACCCACTGGCCCAGGTTTTGATCGGGGACAAAAAGCAGATTTCGGTTAGAGGGGGCGTTATTCACAATCTTAACCGCATTTCCGCTGGTGCAAATCACGTCAGAGAGTGCCTTCACTCCAGCCGAGCAGTTGATGTAGGCGATGACGTAGTAATTTTTGTCCGCGTGATCTTTGAGGTAGTTTTCAAGCGCATCCGCGGGGCAGGAGTCGGAAAGGGAGCAGCCCGCGTCGAGGTCCGGCAGGATGACAGTTTTCGCCGGGTTCAGAATTTTGGCGGTTTCAGCCATGAAATGCACTCCGCAGAAGGCAATCACATCCGCGCTGGTTTCCGCAGCTTGGATGGAAAGACCGAGTGAATCGCCGACGAAGTCCGCCACTTCCTGGATCTCTTTGACCTGGTAGTTGTGAGCGAGAATGACGGCGTTCTTTGCCTTCTTCAGCGCCAAGATTTCCTCCACCAAATCAACTCCAAGTGCGTTCATTTTTGAAATATCTCACAGGATTTCAGTTCGTTCAATACGCCTGCAACGTGCAGGGAGGGCGTTTTACGCGCGCTTTTCTTATAAAAGCGGCTTGTACAGATGTCCCAAAAGGGATGATTTCAAAGTATGAAATCCCCCGTTTTGGCTGCGTTTGCTCTTTCGGCGTCCTTTTGCATTTCTTCCTTCGCTGCCGAGGGCTGGTTGACAGATTTTGAGAAAGCCAAGGAACAGGCCGCGACAGAGAAAAAGGCGTTGCTCATGGATTTCACCGGATCCGACTGGTGCACCTGGTGCATCCGTTTGCGGAAAGAGGTCTTCGACACCGAGGTTTTCAAAGCAGCCGCACCCAAGTCGTTTGTGCTTCTCGAACTCGACTACCCGCAGGATCAGTCAAAGGTTACTGACGCCGTTCGTAAACAAAACGAAGGACTGCAGGCAAAGTACGCGATCCGCGGCTATCCGACGATCCTGCTGGCAGACGCCACCGGGCGTCCATTTGCCAAGACGGGATACGAAAAGGGCGGCCCCGAGGTGTATGTGAAGCAGCTTGAAGAGCTGCGCGCCAACCTCGGCAAACGGGACGCAGCCTTCACCAAGGCGCAGGGACTCGGCGGCATGGAAAAGGCCAAGGCTCTTAAGGAAGGGCTGGATGTGGTTCCCGAGGAGATGGTCGCGGCCCACTACAAGTCCACTTTGGATGAAATTCGGGCTCTCGATACCGCGGACAGCCTCGGGGTCGACGGCAAGTTTGGTTTCGTTCAAGTGCTTGATGAACTGAAAGAGACGCTCAAACAGGCTGCCCCCAAGGGCGGCGAGGCGCTCAGGGCGGAGGCCGACCGGTTTGTTGCCTCACGACCCAAGCTCGTCGCCAAACAGAAGCAGCAGGCTCTTTTGAGTGTGCTTAACTTTTTGATGCCGCCGAAGGACAATGCCGTCGCGCTTAAGTTGGCTGAGGACGTCAAGGCGCTGGACGAGGCTTCGGAAGAGGGCAAGATGGCCGAAAGCATTCGGGCGCAGGTGGTCAAAATGATGGCCAAGTAGCCGTGTCGCTGCTTTCCAAGGCGATCTTGGACTAAGATGCTTGTCAGAATCGGTTCCGTTGGTATGTTCCCGAGCCCGTGCTTCAACTGTTGAACTGATCCTCGCAATGACACTCGCCAACTTACTCTCGGTTGACCAGATCATCCCCGAGATGCAGGCGGCGGACCGGTGGTCTGCCATCCGCGAACTAGTGGATCTTTTAGTCACCCGCGGCCAGATCGCCCCGGAGGACAAGAGGGAGGTGCTTGATGCTCTGGAGTCCCGAGAGCACACCATGAGCACGGGAATAGGCTTTGGCATTGCGATACCGCATGCTTCTTCCAGCAAGGTGCCTCATGTGGTGGCCGCGTTTGGACGGTCCACCACAGGCATTGAGTTCGGCGCGCTAGACCATGCGCCGGTGCGTTTTTTGGTGATGTTTGTCGTTCCCAAAGACCAGTTTCAAATCCATCTCAGAACGCTTGCCGCCATCGCAAAGTTTTTAAACGACCGGGGTGTCCGCGAAAGACTGGCCTCCGCGGATTCCGCCGCGCAAATCCTGGACGTATTCCGCGCCCCGGGACGTTAATCGCACGGAACACCGAACCGTGCGGGTGTTCCGCAGGGGAGGTCTTTGAGTGCCTTTCCAAGGTTCGCCTCGCGGCTGAGGACGCCACCCTTTCTAATCCTTTTGTTTTATGGAAACGATTCCCTCATTGCTGCAGCATCGCCTGCTCGCCGCGATTGACGATCCGGGCGATGCCGTGCTTGGTATCACTCAGACCTCCGATCCGCGCTTTGGCGATTATCAGGCAAACGCCGCCATGGTGCTGGCCAAACAGCGCAAGGCCAACCCGCGGGCTCTTGCGCAGCAAATTCTCGACCGCTTGCAGGTCGATGATATCTGCAGTGCTGTTGAGATCGCCGGGGCGGGATTTTTAAACTTCAGGCTGCGGTCTGAATGGGTTCAGGCCCGGGTGGAAAGCATGCGCGGAGACGAACGGTTGGGGGTGCCCGCACCTTCCAAACCGCGCTGCCTGGTGTTCGACTTCTCCTCGCCCAACGTGGCAAAGCCGATGCACGTGGGCCACATCCGGTCCACTATTTTGGGGGACTCACTCGCCCGTGTCGCGGAGTTTATTGGACACAAGGTTGTCCGCGACAATCATATCGGAGATTGGGGCACGCAGTTCGGGATGCTTCTTCTCGCGTGGAAAACGATTCTCATTCCGTCCGCGCTGGAAGCCGATCCTTTGCTCGAAATGGAGCGGATGTACAAAGACGTCAGCGCCCGATGCAAGGAAGACGCTTCCGTTCTCGAAGCCGCCCGCCATGAACTCGTCAAACTTCAGGCCGGCGACGCCGAAAACCTGGCTCTGTGGAAGGAAATGATCCGGCTGTCCCAGTCCCAGTTTGACTCAATCTATGGCCGTTTGGGAGTGCGGTTCGACGTCACGCTCGGAGAGAGCTTTTACAATGAGCGCCTGAAACCCGTTGTTGAAGAGCTCCTCGCAAAGGGCATTGCACGTGAAAGCGATGGTGCCGCGTGTGTCTTCTCAGACGGAGTGGAGCCCAAGGAGCAGGATCCTTTTTTGATCAAGGACAAGGAGGGTTGGCGCGACAACCCGGCCATGGTGCTCAAGAGCGACGGCGCCGCAAACTACACCACGACGGACCTCGCCACCTTGCAGTACCGGCTGGAAACATGGCATCCCGACGAAATTGCCTACGTGACCGACGGCCGCCAGCAATTGCATTTCCGCCAGATGTTCGCCGTGTTCCGCCGCTGGCTGCCCGAGGCGGCCGCTTCGGTAAAACTGTCGCACGTGTGGTTCGGTTCGATCCTTGGGGACGACGGCAAGCCGTTTAAAACACGTTCGGGCGAAACGATCCGCCTCGCGGACCTGCTGGATGAGGCTCAGGAGCGCTCCTTTGCGCAGGTGTCGGAACGCAATCCTGCGCTGTCAGTTGAAGAACAGCGTGAGATTGCGCGGGTGATCGGCATCGGGGCGGTCAAATACGCGGATCTTCTTCCGCACCGTCAGGGGGACTATGTGTTTTCGTGGGACAGGATGCTGAGCTTTCAAGGCAACACCGCGCCTTACCTGCAAAACGCCTATGTGCGGATCCGTTCGATCTTCCGCAAGCTTGCCGAGGCCGGCGTGGAATGGGCTGGCGGCGGGCAAATCCTTCTGGAGCATCCTGCCGAGATCGCTCTGGGCAAAAGGCTTTTGGAGTTTGGCGAGGTGCTTCCGATGGTGCTTGAAGACCACCGCCCGAACACCCTGGCGAACTATCTTTACGAACTGGCAAACACGTTCCACTCATTTTACGAAGCCTGTCCTGTGTTGAAGTCCGAGGGCGCTCAAAAAGCCAGCCGGCTTGAACTTTGCGAACTGTCTGCGCGGCTGTTGAAAACCGGGCTCGGTCTTCTCGGAATCGAGGTTCCGGAGCGCATGTAAATGGTCGCGAGAGCGTTGTAGAAAACAAAAAGCCCCGGGAGTGCCGGGGCTTTTGAGTTAATGTAAGTGGATCGGCGGCTTACGCTCCCATGCCGTCTTCAAAGGATCCGCCGGCCGCAGGCCAGTTGAAGTGGTCCCGCACATAGGCGATTCCGTCGGCGCTGGTGAAATCCAGATCCTTGTGGGCGCTCTCCGCTTCCACCACCAGCGGAGCCGAGGCTGCACCGGTGAGCTTGCAATAACGCTGCGGGTAACCGATTTGCAGCATCAGCTCTGCATACCGCTGCATGTTCAGGTCGCCCGATCCGAGGTCTGTGAACTGCATGGCGCGCTTGGACCAGAGCGGATCCATCGAACGCAACGGCATGCCGGGACGCACCGTGTGGTTCTTGATGTGGCAGGCGAACACGCGGTCGCCGACTTTCAGGAAGCGGCTTTCAAAAGACTCGCCCTCCCAGCAATGGGAAGGATCGGCGTTCACTGCGAGAGACTCATCCCCGTCGCAAATGGAAACCAGCGAGAGGAACTCTTCTGCCGTGGCGGCCGCCGTGCCCGGATGGATCTCGTGGCAGAGCTTGATTCCCAACTGGCGCGCATGGGCACGGATCTTGGCGGTCTTTTGAACGAAGCGCTCCTGACCTTCCTTGATAAAATCATAGCCTGGACCGCCCCAGAATCCCCAAGGATATCCCGTGGCCATTTCCCAGCCGAACGCAACGCCCCAGAACATGGGGAAAATCTTCATGTTCATCTCGGCGAGCAGATCGAGGAGGTGAAGCACGTAGTTCTCGGCCCACGCTTCGATGGCGGCGGGGGATTGCCTCGCAACGTCCTCGGGAATGAAGGGACGTATGGTCGGGGAACCTGTCCACGCCGTGGTGTGGACCCAGATCGGGCAGTGGCCCGAAACTCCGTCCAGACGAAGCCCATGCTGTTCGAATGTACTCAGGATTTCCTTGGCGGATTTGAATCCGCTGCCGTCCTGAAGCATGTAGTTGCTCGGTTGCGCGCCGGCGGCGCCTGAACGCTTGGCATACGCGAGGAAATCGCCAAGAGACTTTGCGCCGTGTTGGGCGCCTTCGATGGAGGGATGATAGACGCTGTGAGCCATAAAAGCACAGGCTAGACGCAGGCGGCGATTTTTCGCAAGAGCGGGATTCTGGGGGGAGAAGAATCCCGCGGCGCGGCGTCTGAATTCTGGAAGCGAATGGTCGCCCGCTCTGAATGGAGGTGCTAGACTGACCCCATGGTTTCCCTTCAGCAGATTACGGAATATCTACGCGGTTATCTCGCTCTTGAGAGCGTCTCCGACTACCCGCAAGCTTTCAACGGACTGCAGCTGGAAAATCGCGGTGAGGTCACGCGGATTGTGGCGGCGGTGGATGCGTGCGAGGCGGTGATGGTTGCCGCGGCGGAACACAGGTCCAGTTTGCTGCTGGTGCACCACGGTTTGTTTTGGAATGCCGCCACCCTGACCGGCGCGATGTACCGCAAGGTGCACGCTGCCGTTGCAGGCGACCTAGCCGTCTACAGTGCCCACCTTCCTCTGGACGTTCACCCCGAGGTGGGAAACAACATCCTTCTGGCAAAAGCTGTGGGGCTCCACGATTTGGAGCCGTTCCTTCCAATCAAAGGCCAGCTTGCCGGGGTGTCAGGACACTGCGCCCTGTCACGGGACCAGCTGCATGCACGGCTTGAGGTAGAACTTGGCGCCTCGGTCCACGTTTGCGCAGCCGGTCCTGAGCGCCCGCACCGGGTGGGGGTCGTGACCGGCGGTGCCGGTAGTGAGGTCGCCCGGGCGGCTGCCGCCGGCGTGGATACTTTCATCACGGGTGAGGGACCGCACTGGAGTTACACACTGGCGGAAGAGCTCGGCGTAAACTTGTTTTACGGAGGCCACTACGCCACGGAGACATTCGGGGTCAAAGCGCTGGCCGAGCATTTGTCCGGGAAATTCGGTCTGCCATGGGAGTTTATCGATCATCCCACCGGTTTGTAGCCAAGGCGCTCTTTGCTCACGGCAAAGCGATCCGTCCGCTGGAGAAGGTTTCCAAAAACCTGCACCATTCGCCGGGGGACAGCGGAAATTTGCCCCTTCTGTACTCCTCGCTGATGAACGCACCCAGTAGACTGAAGGCTTTTGGAGAGCTTGTTTCAGTCCAGATATCTGGTCTGTCCGAAAAGTAGTTGCCCGTCAGAAGCAAAGCCTGAAACGCCTTGTCTTTGTTCATGACGCCTTTGTCGATGATCTCTTGGTTGCGGGTGCTCAAGGCCATGCGCAACCCCGACAGAATCGCCGGCGCATCCGGGTCGTCCACTTTGAGAACCGCCGCCAACTCCGCAAGCGCGCGCACCATGATATAGTGGTACGCAGGCCTTGCGTTGTGCGGATCAGCCCAGCGCCCGGCGTTGATTCCGTGCTTTAACTGGCCCGGGAGAACGCCGAGGGCTGCTTTGCGGATCGCCCCTTTGCGGAAGCGTTCGTCGCCTGTGGCGGTGTAGGCTCTTGCGAGTAAAAAGACTGAGAAGCTGTTGTAGTTCCAGTTGGGAACCAGCGGCCTTGTCAGCGCCCATTCGCTTGCTCTCAGTGCGGACTCTTTGACCCGCTCGTCTCCTGATGTGGTAAACCACTCCCACATCGCAACGCCGCATTCGCCGTTGTCGAATTGCAGGCCTCCATCGTTCCGGTCGTCGAAGACCCAGCCGTTGCGTGCGATTTGCGAGATGCTTCCGTCTTTTTCCGCCCTGGCGATAAAGTCGGACGCGACTTCCATCGCGCGAGCGTCTGAAGTCCCTTTAGCCGCTGGAAACGGGAAGCAGTCAGCCCCGCATTCCTTTTGGGCTCGCATCAAAAACTCCGACGCTGCAGCGGCCAAGTCCCGTACCTCGGTGGTATCGTAACCGGCCCGCAGAGCAGCAGTCGCTCCGGAAAGAACCGAGGCCACGGCCCGAAGCGGTACGGTCATGGTTTCGGGGCGCGTGTCTGGTTTCCAAGGCAGCCTCGGACCTAACTTTACGAAGAACGGTTCGAAGGCGGCGAAGGCTTCTTCCTTTGAGAGAGGCTTGGAATCGCCGGGAACAGGGTGGAACGTGTCTTTCTTTTCCGGAGTTCCGGCCTTTGGCCCAAGGCGGTTAATCGATGACGAAACTAGAGCTTCTATGCTGACTGCATCTTCTTTTTGCAGAGCATCCTGAAGCGCTTCCCTTTCTTTTTTGGGCGATTGGGCCGCGAAGAGGGGTTGCCCTCCAAGCAGGAGGAGAGCCGCGATACGGGCTCTCCTTCTAGTTGGCGCCTTCATTGGGATCCGGTGTCTACGGTTTCTACTCCCACTCGATCGTTGCCGGAGGCTTCGATGAGATGTCGTAAACCACGCGGTTCACGCCTTTGACCTCGTTGATGATTCTCGATGAAATCTTCGCGAGCAGGGCGTAGGGGAGTTTGACCCAGTCGGCGGTCATGCCGTCCTGGCTCTCCACAATCCGAAGCGCCACCGTGTTCTCGTAGGTGCGCTCGTCGCCCATCACGCCAACCGAACGCACTGGGAGCAGCACGGCGAAGCTCTGCCAAACCTTGTAGTACCATTTGGACGCCTTCATCTCGGCGACAACGATGGAGTCGGCCTCCCTCAATACGGACAGGCGTTCGCGTGTGATGTCTCCCAGAATACGCACGGCAAGCCCTGGTCCCGGGAACGGCTGCCGCTGGACGACCTCCTTCGGAAGTCCCAGCTCGGTCCCGACTTCGCGCACTTCGTCCTTGAACAATTCGCGCAGCGGCTCGACCAGTGCGAACTTCATCCGCTTCGGAAGGCCCCCCACATTGTGGTGGCTCTTGATGAGCGCGGCAGGGTTCCCCGCGATGGCAACGCTTTCAATCACGTCTGGATAAAGCGTTCCCTGCGCCAGAAACTTGAATGCCGGCGCCGCGCCCTTTCCTTTGCGCTTGGAGAGCTTCGTGACGGCGTCTTCAAACACCTTGATGAACTCGCGCCCGATGATGCGCCGTTTGCGTTCGGGATCGGTGACGCCCTTGAGCTTCGTGAGAAAGCGGGTGGTCGCATTGACCACCTGCAACTTCATCTGGAAGTTGTCCCCGAAGAGTTTGCGGACCGCTTCCTCTTCATTGGCGCGAAGGAGGCCGTTGTTTACAAACACGCAGGTGAGCTGGTCGCCGATGGCCCTGTGGATGAGCGCCGCCGCCACGCTAGAGTCCACTCCGCCGCTGAGGCCTAGAATGACGTGGTCCTTGCCCACCTGTTCGCGGATGCGTTCGCAGGTTTCCTCAATAAAGGAGCCCATGGTCCAGTCACCGGCAAAGCCGCACACCTCGAAGAGGAAGTTCGCGATGATCTCCTTGCCTTTCGGCGTGTGGACGACTTCCGGATGGAACTGGAGGCCGAAGAATTTTTTCGAAGGATGTTCGATTGCGGCGTATGGGCTGTTCGCGGTCTTTGCCACGGTGCGGAATCCGGCCGGCAGTTTGGTCAGCTTGTCCCCGTGCGAGTTCCAGATGTCCAGCGACTCTCCCAGCCCTTCAAACAAGGCGCTTTCTCGGACGACCTCGAGTTTTCCCATCCCGTACTCGCGCTGCTCTGAATGCTCCACCTTGCCGCCCAGATGGTGTCCCATCAGCTGCATGCCGTAGCAGATACCGAGCACCGGAATGCCGAGGTTGAAGAGCTCCGGATCCGGTTGCGGCGCTTTCTTGCCGTACACGCTCGCCGGACCGCCGGAGAGGATGATCCCTTTTGGAGCGAGTTTTCGAATCGCCGCAGCCTTCGTGTCGAAGGGCACGATTTGCGAGTAGACGTGCGACTCGCGGACGCGGCGCGCGATGACCTGCGTGTATTGGGATCCGAAATCCAGGATGAGCAGACGGCTGTGTGCGGACGGGGTAGACATGGGAAAATGGAGTTAGCGGCTCTGGTTGAGGGAGGAAGAGGCAGAGTCAGGCGTTGCGATATAGAGAGTTCCCTGGCCCATGACGCCTTTTTGAAATTTCTCGCCGATGCCCTGCGAGCCTGAGGGCAGTTCGGATTCGCAAGCGCTGAAAAGCAGCGTCACAGCGAGAGCGGCGGCTAGGGCAAGAAGGGCTTTCATTTTGGGCGTTATAATGTGTTCGGATTGAATAGTCTAACTGTCAAAATGGCGAGCCCGGCACTGGGTGGCGCCGGGCTCGGGTCGAAAGAGCGCTCCCATAGGGGGGCTCCTTTACGAGTCGTTTTCGGGCTCGATATTACTGCATTAGCTTCGCAAGGGAAGGCGCGATCGCGTCCGCCCAAATCTGGTAGCCCTTGTTGGTGAGATGCAGGAAGTCGTGCATGGTGTCCTTGGAGATGGAGCCGTCGGGTTCGAGGAACTTGTCTCCGATGTCCAAGAAGAAGACGTTTTTGCCGTCATCCAGTTTGGAGATCTGCGCGTTCACAGCCTTTAGTTTTTCGCGCGATGGATTGGGCTTTTCGCCCCGCGGGAATACGGCCAGAAGGAGCACCTTGGTGGCAGGCGTCTTCTGGCGGAAGGTCTCGACAATTTTAACCACGCCGGAGGCAATGCCCTCCGCCGGATCACTGCCCGAGTTGTTGGTTCCGATCATAATCACGACTGTTTTCGGAGTGAAACCGTCGAGTTCGCCATTGAGGATGCGCCAGAGCACGTGCTGGGTGCGGTCGCCGCCGATGCCGAAGTTAGCCGGGTTGTATTGTCCGAAGGCAGCAGTCCAGATGTCCTTTTTGCCGCCCCAACCGGCTGTAATGGAGTCCCCTAGGAAGAGAAGCTTGGCCTGGTTTTCCTTGGCGATCTTTACGAAATTCGTGTGGGCGGCCAGAAACCCCGCATTCACGTCGCCAGTCTTCGGATCCATTTTTGGCGCTGCAACATCGGGAGCCTGGGGTGGAAGCGGAGCGACTGTCGCCGCCGGAGCGCTGGCCGCTGGCGGATTTGCAGCCGGAGCAGGAGGGGTATTTTGAGCAAGAAGCGATGTTGCGCCGCACAGTGCCAGCGTGAGTAGGGGGAGCGTGGTTTTTGTCATGGAAACGACCTTCTACGGAAAGAGAGGGCCGCGGTCGATAGGGAAGCGCTCCGGTGCGGCGCGTACTGCTGTTTCTGGAATAGTGTCTGCGCCAGGTTGAATCGAATGTTTGCGCAACCGGTGTTTAAATCGGATGCGGGGGGAGGTTTTAGCGGATTGTAGGGATGCGTCAGTTCTGGGAGGGTGGGCTAGTCAGTCCTCCTCCATTTAGCTTCACCATCCCATGCGCCGCACCTTCTTGCGTAAATATATATTGCTCGATTTGATTTGTTTAGGTGCGAAAAGATGAATTCTGAAAACAAAATGAAACGCGTCTTCCTAGCCTCGTTGACACTCGTTCTGGGCTGTCTCATGACCGGCGCCTCCAACGCTGCGACCCGCCCCAATGTGCTCGTCATTCTTGCGGATGATTTGGGCTTTTCCGACCTTGGTTGCTACGGAGGGGATATCGAGACCCCAAATTTGGACGCGCTTGCCTCCAACGGTCTTCGATTCACCCAGTTTTACAACACCGCAAGATGCTGGCCTTCGCGCGCCGCTCTGCTGACAGGTTATTATGCCCAGCAGGTGCGCCGCGACGTGCTTCCCGGCGCATTCGCGGGGGGAAAAGGTGCTGGAGGAAAGGGAGCCCGGCCTGTTTGGGCGCCTCTGGTGAGTACGCTGCTTTCTGAGAACGGCTACCAGTGCTACCATTCGGGTAAGTGGCACGTGGACGGCGAGCCTTTGAAGAACGGTTTTTCGCGCAGCTTTGAAGCGGCGGCAAAAGGGGAGAGCAACTATTTCAAGGCTTTTGGAACAACCGAGGAGGGCCGCCAGGTGGAGCAGACGCCCGACTACTATATTACCACGGCTGTCGCCGGGCATGCGGTGAAGTGCCTCAAGGATCATGCGGAGAAGTTTTCGGACAAACCCTTCTTTCAATACATCGCGTTCACTGCGCCCCATTTTCCCCTCCAAGCGCCCGAAGCGGATATTGCAAAGTATCGAGACCGTTACTTAAAGGGTTGGAATGCCGTTTCTTCTGAGCGTCATGCGAGGATGACAGCGCTTGGGATTACCCGCAACGCGCTGCCGGAGATGGAACGGGAAGTGGGACCGCCCTACCGTTTTCCTGAGGTGATGGACAAGCTGGGAGGGAACGAGGTGATGTTTCCGGTGCCGTGGGGCGAGCTCTCAGGGGGGCAGCGCAATTTTCAAGCAACGAAGATGGCGATTCACGCCGCGATGGTGGACCGCATGGATCAGGAAATCGGGAGGGTCCTGGCACAATTGAAAGCCATGGGAGCCCTTGAGAACACTTTGATCATGTTTGCCTCCGACAATGGCGCGAGTGCGGAGATGATGATCCGGGGCGACGGGCACGACCCCTCAGCCGCTCCTGGATCGGCCTCGACGTTCTTGTGTCTGGGCCCGGGTTGGTCGAGCGCCTCGAACACGCCCTTCCGCCGGCACAAGACCTGGGTGCATGAGGGGGGGATTTCGACGCCTTTCATTGTCCACTGGCCCGCCGGAGTTTCCGCGCGTGGCGAACTCCGGCATCATCCGGGGCATCTGGTGGACGTCGTGCCGACTTTGTTGGAGCTGACTGGAATCCAGAAGACGGCGGAGCGCGGCGGGGTGGCCGTGCCCGCAGCACCCGGTCACAGTTTTGCGGACGTGCTCAGGCGGGATGAGCCGGCGATGCGCGGATCCCTCTGGTGGATGCATGACAAACATCGCGCATTGCGGCAGGGGGACTGGAAGCTGGTGGCGCTCGCGGACGGCCCCTGGGAGCTCTACGATTTGGGAAAGGACCGGGGTGAGTCGCGGAACCTGGCCGCCGAGCAGCCCGAGCGGGTCAAGGAACTGGAGGGGCTTTGGACCCGCCAGTTTGAGGAGACGGTCCGGTTGGTGAAATCGATTCCTGCCGATAGCAAATAATGGTTTGAGGCAGGGTTGGTGATTAAGTGATCTATTTTCAAATGGAAGGATTCGTGCGCAGGTTTACAGGACTCACTAGGTTTATGACGCGTTGAGAGGCGCCAAGGGCCCCGTCTCGGAGCCCGATTCGTGCACTTTTTTGCCCATTTCGTAAATTAGGCCTGTATGGTTTGTTTCATTTAGTTTGTAAATTACGGGGTTTATTCGCCGCAGAAACCTAACTAGTTTTTGTCGATTAGATTTTATGTCTACTTTCAAAGCGCGCGGCGAGGGCCGTAATCGCCGCGGCAGGCTGAGTTCTTGTCACGTCCCTACTGCGTTCGAGCGCGGAAGGTGCGGGCATTCTGCTGCGCGGATGCGTCGGTTGCCGGTGCCCGGCGCCGATTCCCGTTTTGTCAGTAGATTTGCCTCTAGGTTTGCGGAGCTTGTGACCGCCGTGCTTCTCGCCGCATTGCTGTCGTCGCTCGTTCCGTCCAACGTGTTTGCCGACGCAACGGCTACGGGTAACAACCTTTTGTTAACCAACCATCTCTCAACGGGAATCCTGCAGGGCAGTTCGGATATATTGAGTCTGAACAGTACCGCCGCGACTAGTTATTACACTGGAGGGGTGCTTTCTCTGAAGGGTCTTAATTTCGTTAACACGGGTTCCTCCATCACCCTGTCGGGGTCGCCCGGAAAATATGTCGCCGGCCTGACGGCGAATTATTATGCCGGTAGCAATTCGGGGACCGCTCAGGGGGCAAGCTTCGGGACTCCGGTTCTCACGACGAACATCCCGAACTTAAATTACAATTGGGGCGCGGGTCAAGTTATCACGGGGTATTCTGACAGCGTGTCTGCAAAGTTTACCGGGTATTTAATGCCAACGTACACCGGATCTTATGTCATTTCGGCGTACGCGGACGACGGGATGCGGGTCACGTTGAACGGGCAGCAGATCATCACCGACTGGTCGGCTCATGGAATGACGTATTTTGACAGCGCTGCCTTGAGCCTCGTGGCGGACTCTCTTTACAGCATTTCGGTGGAGTACTACGAAGCTGGAGGTGGTGCGGGGGCCAAGCTGTATTGGTCCAATGTCTCAGAGACGGGTGGTGTTAGAGCTGTTGTGCCGGCCTCTGCTTTTGTGGACATGACGGCCGCGGGTTCCCTTTCCCTGGGCTCGAGCGGTATCAATATGAGCGCTTCGGGAGGGGATGTCTCGATAGCGACTGATATCTCACTTGGAGCAACCCAGTCGTGGAATGTGGAGACCAGTCGGACGCTTTCGGTGAGCGGCACGGTGAGCGGTGCGGGTTATGGGATCACCAAGTCAGGTGGTGGCGTTCTGACTCTTTCGGGGAGTAATACTTATACGGGAGCGACGAGTGTTTCCTCCGGCACATTGCAAATTGGAGCAGGCGGCACGACTGGATCCCTGAGCCCGTCAAGTTCTCTGACTCTGTCCGGCGGTACTCTGGCATTCAATCGCTCAGATTCGCTGACGCAGGGGGTGGATTTTTCCGAAACAATCTCCGGAAACGGGTCATTGCTTAAGACGGGAAGCGGGATTCTTGCTCTGCAGACAGGAAACACCTTTTCCGGCTCGCTTCTGTTGTCCAGCGGCCAAGTGAACATCGTAGGCGCCAATGCAGCAACGCAGGTGGGTGAGAATGCGAGTGTCTCTCTCCCCGCAAATGCGGTGATAGTCAGTGCGATCTATGGCAGTACAGCTGTTGCCAATGGAACGATCGATGTGACTTCCAAGGTTCAGGGCTATGTCAATTCTGGAACGCTGACCTTTCTTGCCTCCAATGGCAATTTTACTGACCCCTGCAGTGGAACTGTTAAAACTTTTAAGCTGTCTTATATTGGGGATACGACTTCCTCCAGCAACTCGGCCTTCGGGACGGCGCGGCTGGTTATCAATGGTGGCGCCTTGGACAATCGCACCGGCTCCGCCGTGACGATGGCCACGAACAACGCGCAAAGTTGGAATGCAGACTTCACGTTTGTTGGGAGTAGCAGCCTGGATTTGGGAACCGGCGCCGTCACGCTTGGAGCGAGTCCGACGGTCACGATCAGTGCTGGAACCCTGACTGTGGGAGGCGCTATTTCCGGATCTTTCGGCATCACCAAAGCGGGGCAGGGGCGGCTGCAGCTGACTGGTTCGAGCTCTTACACTGGGGGAGCCACTGTTTCCGCTGGGACGCTGTACCTTGGAGGTTCTGGCGGGACCGAACTTGGCACCACGACAGGGGCCGGTGTCCTAACTCTGAACGGTGGGTCGGTAAACTTTGGCAGTTACACCACTTACTCGCTGGGAGGGTTGGCCGGAAGCGCCGCGCTTGCATTGACCAATGATTCCGGCGTGAGTCTGGCCCTAACTGTGGGCAACAGTGCGGGATACTCCTCGACTTATTCTGGCGTGCTCTCGGGAGCTGGCAGTCTTACCAAGGGCGGATCCGGCACACTCACTTTGTCCGGGGCGAGTACTCATACAGGTGGGACTAATGTGACGGGGGGATCCCTGTTGCTGAGCGGTGGCGGCAACCGTTTGTCGACCTCCGGATCGATCACAGCGTCCGGAGGCGTGCTGGATTTTGGAGGGTATGCTCAGAGTGCGAGTGGTACGGTGACGTTCTCCGGGGGGACGGTTCAAAACGGAGCGCTGACTGCGACGGGAACGGCGTTTGTGGCCCAGAGCGGGAGCGTGAGTGCTGTGCTTGCAGGGACGCAGGGTTTGGTGAAGTCGGGTACGGGAACGCTGACGTTGAGAGGAGCGAATACATACAGCGGCGGGACGACTGTGAGCGCCGGTTCGCTGTTGTTGGGCGGTGGTAGCGACCGGTTGTCCATTACCGGATGGATTACAGCGGCTGGAGGGGTGTTGAATCTTGGAGGGTACAGCCAGAGCACGAGCGGGACGGTGACGTTGTCCGGCGGGACGGTACAAAACGGAACGCTGACTGCGACCGGAACGGCGTTTGTGGTCCAAGGCGGGAGTGTGAGTGCGGTGCTGGCGGGAACCCAGGCTTTGGTGAAGTCGGGTACTGGATTGGTCAACTTGTCGGGAGCCAACACCTACACGGGCGGGACGACGGTCTCGGCGGGAACGCTTTATCTGGGAGGTTCGGGCGGGAGCGAGCTTGGTTCGCCGACCACCACTGCCGGCTCCGTGACGATGAACGGCGGGGTGTTGAATTTTGGAAGCTACACGGCTTACACCTTCTCCGCGCTCGCCGGGAGCGGCTCTTTGACTCTCGAAAATGCGAACAGCACTGCGGTTTTTTTAACTTTGGGAAACAGTGCCGGGCTTTCCAGCACCTTCACGGGAAGGCTTCTAGGTTCCGGGACCCTGATCAAGTCGGGATCGGGAACAGCGACACTGGACCCTGGGGCGGGAGTCACGAACTCGCTGGGGTCGCTTTCTGTGGAGGGCGGTTCATTGACGGTAGCCAGCGGAGTTTTAAACGTGAGCATCGCCAATTGGACTCCGACTGCGGTGAACGGGTTTTATATCAATGGTGGGCAACTAAATATCACTGGAGGCTCGACCTCGAGCAGTGGCTATTTGACGGTGGACCACGACGGAACCGTGGTCGTTTCTGCTGGAACCCTCACGAATAACGCAGAGTTTCTGAATGCCTACGGTTCGAGCGGGACGCTCACCGTCAAGGGGACTGGGCTTCTGGATTTGAATGCGTTGCGGCTGTCTCAGGCTGCTCTGGGGACCATAAATCTGGACGGCGGGACCCTCCAGATGAATTCGATTACCTACCAAGCCTCCGCTGCGTCGTTGAACTTTAATAGCACTACGGTTAAGGCGAAGAGCTCTCAGAGCGGCTTTGTTCCTGCAAATTCGTCTGCCACGCACTCGGTTTTAGCCGGTGGGGCGATATTCGATTCCAACGGTTTTGACATCACTGTTGCCGCCAATCTTGTCAGTGGAATCTCAAACGACGGCGGATTGACCAAGCAGGGAAGCGGAAAGCTCACGCTTTCGGGAACCAATACTTTTTTGGGAGGCACTGAAGTTTCGGCGGGCACGCTTTATTTGGGAGGGACCGGGGCAAGCGAGTTAGGCTCACCCTCGACTTCTGGTACGCTCACTTTGAGCGGAGGGACGGTGAACTTTGGGGCTTATACTGCTTACAAGATCGGAGGACTGGACGGGACCGGTGCTTTGACCCTTTCAAACAACGCCGGTGCGGCGCTCTCCCTTACCGTGGGAAATGCGAACGGCTATTCCAACACGTACGGCGCCGTTCTTTCCGGTAGCGGTGCCCTGATCAAGGCGGGCAGCGGTACGTTCACGCTGTCAGCGGCGAACACCTATACGGGTGGAACAACTGTAACGGAAGGGTCGTTGTTGCTGAGTGGCGCCAGCAACCGGCTTTCAGGCACAGGACTGATTACTGCGTCCGGCGGCGTTCTGGATCTGGGTGGTTTCATCCAGAGCACAAGCGGGACGGTCACTTTTTCTGGCGGGACAGTCCAAAACGGAACGCTGACCGCGACAGGAACGGCCTTTGTCGCCCAAAGCGGGAGCGTGAGTGCGGTGTTGGCAGGGACCCAGGCTTTGGTGAAGTCGGGTACGGGAGCGCTGACCTTGAGCGCGGCGAACACCTACAGCGGCGGGACGACTGTGAGCGGTGGATCCCTGTTGTTGAGTGGAGGCAGCAACCGCTTGTCGAGTACAGGGTCGATTACGGCGGCGGGTGGAGTGCTGGATCTGGGTGGAAGCCTTCAGAGCACGAGCGGTACGTTGACGTTGTCCGGGGGAACGGTTCAAAACGGGACGCTGACTGCGAGCGGAACGGCGTTTGTCGCCCAGAGCGGGAGTGTGAGTGCGGTGCTTGCAGGGACGCAGGGTTTGGTGAAGTCGGGTACGGGAACGCTGACTTTAAAAGGAGCAAACACCTACAGCGGCGGAACGACTGTGAGCGCCGGTTCGCTGTTGTTGGGCGGTGGTAGCGACCGTTTGTCCACTACGGGGTCGATCACGGCGGCGGGGGGAGTGCTGGACCTTGGAGGGTATGCTCAGAGTACTAGCGGGACGTTGACGTTGTCCGGGGGAACGGTACAAAACGGGACGCTGACTGCGACCGGAACGGCTTTTGTGGCCCAGAGCGGGAGCGTGAGTGCTGTGTTGGCAGGGACGCAGGCGTTGGTGAAGTCGGGTACGGGAACGCTGACGTTGAGTGGTGTGAACACGTACAGCGGCGGAACGACTGTGAGTGCGGGTTCGATGATGTTGGGCGGTGGCAGCGATCGCTTGTCCTTATCGGGGGCGATTACAACGACTGGAGGGGTGCTGGACCTTGGAGGGTATGCTCAGAGCACGAGCGGGACGTTGATGTTGTCCGGGGGAACGGTTCAAAACGGAACGCTGACTGCGACCGGAACGGCGTTTGTGGCCCAGAGCGGGAGCGTGAGTGCGGTGCTTGCAGGGACGCAGGCGTTGGTGAAGTCGGGTACGGGAACGCTGACTTTGAGTGGCGTGAACACTTACAGCGGCGGGACGACTGTGAGTGCGGGTTCGTTGTTGTTGAGCGGTGGTATCGACCGTTTGTCGAGCACAGGGTCGATCACGGCGGCGGGTGGAGTGCTGGATCTTGGAGGGTATGCTCAGAGTACGAGCGGGACGTTGACTTTGTCTGGGGGAACGGTACAAAACGGAACGCTGACTGCGACTGGAACGGCGTTTGTGGCCCAAAGCGGAAGCGTGAGTGCGGTGCTGGGTGGGACGCAGGCGTTGGTGAAGTCGGGTACGGGAACGCTGACATTGAGTGGAGCAAACACCTACAGCGGTGGGACGACTGTGAGTGCGGGTTCGCTTTTGTTGAGCGGTGGCAGCGACCGGTTGTGGACTACAGGGTCTCTCACTGCGGCAGGAGGAGTGCTTGATCTTGGCGGGTATCTTCAGAGCACAAGCGGGACGGTGACGTTGTCCGGGGGAACGGTTCAAAACGGAACGCTGACTGCGACTGGAACGGCGTTTGTCGCGCAGAGTGGGAGTGTGAGTGCGGTGCTGGGTGGGACCCAGGCATTGGTCAAGTCCGGCACGGGATCTTTGACCTTGAGCGGGGTGAACACGTACAGCGGAGGAACGACGGTGAACGCCGGTTCGTTGTTGTTGAGCGGTGGCAGCGGCCGGTTGTCGCTAGGGGGCGCGATCACCTCGGCTGGGGGAGTGCTGGACCTTGGAGGGTATCTTCAGAGCACGAGCGGTACGGTGACGTTGTCCGGGGGAACGGTACAAAACGGAACGCTGACCGCGACTGGAACGGCGTTTGTGGCCCAGAGCGGGAGTGTGAGTGCTGTGCTGGCAGGGACGCAGGCTTTGGTGAAGTCGGGTACGGGATCTCTGACTTTGAGCGGAGCAAACACCTACAGCGGCGGGACGACGGTGAGCGCGGGTTCGCTTGTGTTGGGCGGTGGTAGCGACCGTTTGTCGCTATCGGGGACGATCACAGCGAATGGAGGGGTGTTTGACCTTGGAGGGTACGCTCAGAGCACGAGCGGTACGGTGACGTTGTCCGGAGGAACGGTGCAAAATGGAACGCTGACTGCGACCGGAACGGCGTTTGTCGCGCAGAGCGGGAGTGTGAGTGCGGTGCTGGGTGGGACCCAGGCGTTGGTGAAGTCGGGTACGGGAACGCTGACCTTGAGTGGAGCGAACACCTACAGCGGCGGGACGACTGTGAGCGCCGGTTCGCTTTTGTTGGGCGGTGGCAGCAACCGTTTGTCCAGTACCGGGTCTATCGTAGCGGCCGGTGGAGTGCTGGATCTCGGCGGAAGCATTCAGAGCACGAGCGGAACGGTGACGTTGTCCGGGGGAACTGTGCAAAACGGAACGCTGACTGCGAGCGGAACGGCGTTCGTCGCGCAGAGCGGGAGTGTGAGTGCGGTGCTGGGTGGGACCCAGGCGTTGGTGAAGTCTGGCACGGGAACTTTGACGTTGAGTGGTGTGAATACCTACAGCGGCGGGACGACTGTGAGCGCCGGTTCGCTTTTGTTGGACGGCGGCAGCAACCGCTTGGCGCTAGCTGGCGCGATCACATCGGCGGGGGGAGTAATGGATCTTGGCGGGTATGTTCAGAGCACAAGCGGGACGGTGACTTTGTCTGGGGGAACGGTACAAAACGGAACGCTGACTGCGACCGGAACGGCGTTTGTGGCGCAGAGTGGGAGTGTGAGTGCGGTGCTTGCCGGGACCCAGGCACTGGTCAAGTCCGGCACGGGATCTTTGACCTTGAGCGGAGTGAACACGTACAGCGGAGGAACGACGGTGAACGCTGGTTCGTTGTTGTTGACTAACGGCAGCGACCGGTTGTCGCTAGGGGGCGCGATCACCTCGGCTGGGGGAGTGCTGGATCTTGGCGGGTTCGGTCAGAGCACGAGCGGCACGGTGACTTTGTCCGGGGGAACGATTCAAAACGGCACGCTGACTGCGACCGGAACGGCGTTTGTGGCGCAGAGCGGGAGTGTGAGTGCGGTGCTTGCCGGAACCCAGGCATTGGTCAAGTCCGGCACGGGATCTGTGACCTTGAGCGGTGTGAACACGTACAGCGGAGGAACGACTGTGAGCGCTGGTTCCCTGTTGTTGACTGGTGGCAGCGACCGCTTGGCGCTAGCGGGCGCGATCACATCGGCGGGGGGAGTACTGGACCTTGGCGGGTATGTTCAGAGCACAAGCGGGACGGTGACTTTGTCTGGGGGAACGGTACAAAACGGAACGCTGACTGCGACTGGAACGGCGTTTGTGGCCCAGAGCGGGAGTGTGAGTGCGGTGCTTGCAGGGACGCAGGCTTTGGTGAAGTCGGGTACGGGAACGCTGAGTTTGAGTGCAGCGAACACATACAGCGGTGGGACGACTGTGAGTGGCGGTTCGCTTTTGTTGGGCGGTGGTAGCGACCGTTTGTCTATCACCGGGTGGATGACAATGACTGGAGGGGTGCTGAACCTTGGAGGGTATGGTCAAAGTACGAGCGGTACGGTGACTTTGTCCGGGGGAACGGTACAAAACGGGACGCTGACTGCGACTGGAACGGCGTTTGTGGCCCAAAGCGGGAGTGTGAGTGCTGTGCTGGCGGGGACGCAGGGTTTGGTGAAGTCGGGGACGGGAACGCTGACTTTGAGCGGAGCGAATACGTACAGCGGCGGGACGACTGTGAGCGCCGGTTCGCTTGCACTGGGCGGAGCCAGCGATCGTTTGTCCATTACGGGGTGGCTGACAACGACTGGTGGCGTGCTGGATCTTGGAGGGTATGGTCAGAGCACGAGCGGTACGGTGACGTTGTCCGGAGGAACGGTTCAAAACGGAACGCTGACTGTGACTGGAACGGCGTTTGTGGCCGAGAGCGGGAGTGTGAGTGCGGTGCTGGCAGGGACACAGGGTTTGGTGAAGTCGGGTACCGGAACTCTTACATTGAGAGGCGCAAACACATACAGCAGCGGGACGACGGTGAATGCCGGTTCGCTGCTGTTGGGCGGTGGTAGCGACCGTTTGTCCAGTACCGGGTGGATTACATCGAATGGAGGGGTGCTGGACCTTGGCGGGTATGTTCAGAGCACAAGCGGGACGTTGACGTTGTCTGGCGGGACGGTACAAAACGGAACGCTGACTGCGACTGGAACGGCATTTGTGGCTCAGAGCGGGAGTGTGAGTGCGGTGCTGGCAGGGACGCAGGCTTTGGTGAAGTCGGGTACGGGAACGCTGACTTTGAGTGGAGCGAACACATACAGCGGCGGCACGACTGTGAGCGAAGGTTCGCTGTTGCTGGGCGGCGGCAGCAATCGTTTGTCGACGAGCGGTGCGATCACCGCATCCGGAGGGTTTCTGGATCTTGGTGCAAACACGCAGAGCACGGGCGGTACAATCACGTTGTCGGGCGGGACCATTCAGAACGGTACATTGACTGCCAGTGGAACTGCATTTGTCGCCCAGAGCGGGACTGTGAGCGCCGTGCTTGGCGGAACCATGGCGTTGAACAAGACAACCAGCGGTGCGCTGACGCTAAGGGGATCGAACACCTACAGTGGTGGAACCAATGTGAGCGAGGGTTCCTTGATCTTGAGTGGAGGCAGCAACCGGTTGTCTACGGTCGGGGCAATCACAATAGATGGCGGGGTGGTGGATCTGGGAGGCAACAGCCAGAGCACGAGCGGTACGGTGACGTTGTCCGGGGGGACGGTTCAAAACGGGACATTGACCTCTAGCGGAACGGCATTTGTGGCTCAGAGCGGCAGCGTGAGTGCTGTGCTGGCCGGGACGCAGGGGTTAAATAAGACGGGCAACGGCACGCTGACTTTAAGCGGAGCGAACACCTACAGTGGTGGAACCAACGTGAGTGCGGGATCGCTGTTGTTGAGCGGGGGGAGCAACCGCTTGTCCAACATTGGAGCCATCACGTCGTCCGGCGGCGTGCTTAATCTCGGGGGGAACGGCCAGAGCACGAGCGGTACCATCACTTTTGCGGGCGGCACTCTACAGAGTGGAACGCTCACCGCACTTGGGTCGGCTTTTGTGGCGCAAAGCGGCACGGCTGAGGTCGTGCTCGCGGGAACCCAGGGGCTGACAAAGACCACTTCAGGTTTAATGTGGCTAAGCCTCGCAAACACCTATTCGGGGGCCACGACAGTCAGCCAGGGCACCCTGGTTCTTGGCTTGGGCGGGACAACCGGTTCACTGAATACTGCGAGCAGTGTTACGCTTAGCGCTGGTGCCAGCCTGATGTTCAACCGCTCGAATACCGTGACACAAGGAACCGACTTTGCGAGCGTCGTGAGTGGAAGCGGGAGTGTCGTCCAAGCCGGTTCGGGAATGCTTGTACTCTCGGGAACGAACACTTACAGCGGTACAACCGCTTTGCTCTCTGGAACGCTTGTCATCAATTCCGCCAATGCTCTGGGAACGAGTTCGCTGGTCATTGGCGACCACGCGGCCCTGGATAACACTTCGAGTGCAGCGGTGCTCCTGTCGACGGTAAGCCCTCAAACATGGAACGGTAGTTTCACCTTCATCGGCACCAAGGACCTAAATCTTGGAACAGGCGCGGTGACTTTGAATGCTGATTCCAGTGTGACCGTCAGCGCGGGTACATTGACTGTGGGCGGAGGGATAGGAGGAGCCTTCACTCTGACGAAAGAGGGGAACGGTCGCCTGGTTTTGGGCGCAGCCAATACTTACTCCGGGACAACAACGGTCAGTGCGGGGATCTTGAACATCCAGAACAGTGCGTCGCTTGGGTCCAGTGCCGCGGGTACGACCATTGGTTCCGGGGCGACGTTGCAACTTCAAGGCGGTATTTTACTCGCGGGCGAGGCTCTTTCGCTGAGTGGAAGCGGCATGACTGGACAGACCGGTGCTCTGGTCAATTTGAGTGGTTCAAACGAGCTTGGCGGCGCAATCACACTTGCCGGCGCCGCCGTTGTAGGCTCCGACTCAGGGCAGCTGACATTGAGCGGCGGCATCACCGGGGCAGGCAGGGCCCTGACGTTGAGCGGAGCGAGCGGTGGCACCGTGTCCGGCATCATCGGAACGACAACGGGATCCGTGACAAAGAGTGGTGCGGGAACCTGGGTTCTCTCCGGAGCCAACACTTACTCCGGGGGCACCAATCTGAACGCGGGCACGTTGATTATCAATTCGAACAGCGCTTTGGGCACAGGTCTCTTCACGATCGGAGACTCAACCGCATTCGACAACCTATCGGGCTCGGCACTTTCCGTCTCTGCAAACAATCGCCAAGCATGGGGGGGCAGTTTCACGTTTGCAGGAACCAAAGACGTCAATCTTGGGAGTGGTGATGTAGCGCTGAACGCGGATTCCAAAGTCACGGTGGCCGCAGGAACCTTAACCGTGGGAGGGGACATCAGCGGGTTCAGTTCGCTGACGAAGGCAGGCTCCGGGTTGCTGATCTTGGGCGGCAACAACACCTACAATGGTTCCACAACGGTTTCTGCAGGAACGCTGCAGATTGGAGATGGGGGCGCGAGTGGCGGTCTTTCTCCCCTGGGAGCGCTTACCAATAACGCTACGTTGCGATTTAAGATGTCCGGCCTGCTTGTGCAGGGCGTTGGACTTGCCTCTGTGATAGGGGGATCTGGGGATCTGGTTCAGGCGGGGGCGGGAACCCTCGTTCTCGATGGCGCAAACACTTACACTGGGTCGACTTTGATCAGCAGCGGCACCCTTCAGCTTGGAAACGGGGGAAGCGCCGGATCGCTCTCGCCGGATAGCTTCATCACCAACAATGCCACGCTTGCATTCAACCGTTCGGATTTGGTGATTGAAGGAACGGACTTTGCATCAACCATTGCCGGTACTGGCGGCGTTTCGAAGTTTGGAGTAGGCACGCTGGTGTTTGGAAACGCGAATTCCTACACGGGCCCGACTGTGATCGAGGCGGGGGTTTTGCAAATTGGTAACGGCGGAACCACCGGTTCTTTGTCGGCCATGAGCGCGATCACAAATAACGGGATATTGGCGTTCAATCGCACTAACACCGTCACTCAAGGAACGGACTTTGCCTCTGCCATTGGTGGCAGCGGTGCGGTGGAACAGCTGGGATCGGGAACGTTGGTTTTAAATTCCGCCAACAGCTATTCGGGCGGCACGACTCTGGGCGCCGGCAGGTTGTACGTGAGTCATGCCAGTGCGCTTGGATCAGGTGCGCTGACGATTTCGGGTGGGTCCCTCGACAACACCAGCGGCGGTGCTCTGACGCTGGCGGCGAACAACCCCCAGAACTGGAACGGGGACTTCACGTTCATGGGCTCCAAGAGTCTCGATACGGGAACAGGGGCCGTATCGCTTGGGGGAAACCGGGTTGTGACTGTTTCTGCAGGTTCCTTGCGTGTGGGTGGAGTGATTTCGGGGGCGTATTCGCTGACGAAAACAGGTCCGGGCACGCTGGAGTTGGGTGGCACAAACCTGTTTTCGGACAAAACACTGGTCACTGCCGGAACGCTCTTGCTGACTAATAATCGAGCGCTTCAAAACAGCCCGTTTGATTCCTCGGGAGCTGGAGTTCTTGCGTTCGGGTCCAGCGTCACTGCGCCCGTGTTTGGAGGCCTGACTGGATCTGGGAACGTGCCGCTGCCCAGTGCTGTGACATCTCTGACGTTGAATCCTTCCTCAGGAGTCGTTTTGTCCTACTCGGGGGTGATTGCCGGCAGCCTTTCATTGGTTAAGTCAGGGGCTGGGGGACAGGTCCTCTTCAGTCAGAACAATTATACTGGGACGACCACAGTGACCGGCGGGATGTTGAAACTGTCAGAGTATGGCTCGATCGGCAGCGCTGCTGGATTGGAGGTCTCCGACGGGGCGCGGTTTGTTCTCGCGACAAACTCCGCTTCTCCCACAACCCTCACTGTGGGTTCCTTGACTCTTGGTGCGACGAGTACGCTTGGAATCCGTTGGGGAAAGACGATTTCCAGCGCGACTGTTCCGACACTGAATGGAACGGTGCGTTTGAACATGACGGGCGCATACAGCAGCCTCACGGAATACACGGTTCTGACAGCTCCAAGTGGCCTGGATACTGTTGGATACGGGCTGCTCGGGGTTTCCGATTACAGCTATACGCTCAGGAAGGCCGCCGGAAGCGTCAAGATCACGCCCACGTATGTGGGGGGGCTGACTACGGCTTATTGGATGGGGGGAGTGGTTGATGGCGAAAGAAGTACCTGGACGGCCAGTTCGCTGACTTCGGTTGGAACTTATGATGTGGTGAGCGGGAATTCGAACTGGGCTCTGAATTCCACTGGCACCCTCTCGACAACATTGATTCCGGGTTTGGGCACCGATGTGTTCATCACCAATCTCGCCTCTGCTGGTTCTCTGAGTGCGATGACGCTAGGGGCCGACATGTCGGTTCGGGGATTAACGATCACAGCGACGAACCCGATGACTCTCTCTGACAATAGCGGCAGCAGTTTGTTCATGGCTGCTGGCGGGGTCACTGTCGCCGCATCTGCCGGGACTGTGACTTTCAACAACTCGATAACGCTCGCGGAGGGGCAGACTTGGAGAAATGACAGCGCAAATCAATTGGTCATGGCGGGGGCCTTGGACACTGGTGGCACGCTGCTCAGCTTTGCCGGTTCCGGCGACATTGCCATCCGGGGTGTCGTTTCGGGCGGAGGCTCGATTACCATGGCGGGAAGCGGAAACCTGCTTCTCACGGGCCTGAACACGTACACCGGCTCCGCCGCAATTCAGAGCGGCACATTGAGGATCGGCAATGGCGGATCGGGAGGCGGAATAGCTTCCCTGTCTTCGATCCTCAACAATGCGTCGCTGGTTTTCAACCAGACCGATCATTACTACGCTCCGATGTCGATGGTGATCAGCGGAAGCGGGTCGGTGACGCTCCAAGCCGGAAACCTCACTCTGGGGGGCGCGAACACCTACAGCGGTGGAACCAATTTGAACGGCGGTGTTCTGCTCCTCAGCGGGGGAAGCGACCGCCTGGGGACAACCGGGGCTCTTAATTTGCTCGGGGGCACTTTGGATCTCGGAGGATATCAGCAGCGGACTTCAGGGGCGATCTTGTTGGCAGGGGCCTCGGTTCAAAACGGAACGCTGACTTCCCTGGGAGGTGCGTTCGATGCACGGTCGGGAGTCGTTTCTGCGACGCTTGCGGGCAACGTCGAACTTAGGAAGACGACGTCCGGGATATTCACCTTGAGTGGGGAGAATGCTTACACCGGAGGAACGACTGTCAGCGCGGGCACGCTGATTCTGGCGCTGGGGGACGACAGGCTTTCCTCAAGCGGCTCAATTACGGTCACTGCCGGTGTGCTTGATCTTGGTGGGAATTCACAATCCACCAGCGGTCAGGTGTCGCTGACTGGAGGAAGTATTCAAAATGGAGTGCTCTCTTTTGGAGGTTCCGCTTTTGCGATGCAGACCGGATGGGTTTCGGCATCCCTGGCTGGTACCGCGGCATTGAACAAGACCACCGCCGGCATCCTGACTCTGAGCGGACTCAATTCGTATACGGGCGGGACGAATCTCAATGGAGGGACGCTGATGCTCTCGGGTGGAGACAATCGGCTTTCGCCCTTTGGCGATTTGTCTCTTTACTCGGGTGTGTTGGACTTAGGGGGTGGCAGTCAGATCACCGATGGGACAGTCACGCTTGCGGGAGCGACGGTGCGGAATGGAACGATTAACTCGAACGGAAGTGCGTTTGTCGGACAGTCTGGAAGTGTGAGTGCGGTTCTTTCCGGGACGGTGGGCTTGGTCAAGAGTGGGGCAGGAGTGCTTACACTGAGTGCTCTGAACGTTTACGAGGGTGGAACAACCATCAATGGCGGTTCGCTTGTGCTGTCTGGAGGGGATGGCCGTCTTCCGGCGGTTGGTGGCATCGCGATCAATGTTGGCGGCACACTGGACCTCGGAGGGTACCGTCAAAGCACTAGTGGGTTGATACGTTTCCTTGGCGGCGTGTTGCAAAATGGCACTCTCACTGCGGTCGGTACTGATTTTGACGGACAGTCCGGCGTGGTAAACGCTGTGCTGGGCGGGAGTCAGGGTTTGGTGAAGAGCGGCAGCGGCACGCTGAGGCTGAGCGGGTTGAACGTGTACACTGGGGGCACCACCATTGCCGCTGGATCGCTGGTTCTCTCGGGCGGTAGCAATCGCTTGTCGGCTTCCGGAGACATTACCGTAACTGATGGCGTTTTGGATTTGGGCGGCAGCAGCCAGACATCCTCCGGAGTGATCACTTTTGATGGAGGAGTGGTTCAAAATGGTACGCTCTTTTCGAGCGGATCAGATTTCGTAGCACGAAGCGGTTTGGTCACGGCGCTGCTTGGCGGATCCCAGGGCTTTAGCAAGAGCGGGCCGGGATTGATCACCTTGAGTGCTTCGAACACGTATTCGGGGGGAACCGTTGTTGAAGAAGGATCGTTGTTGCTCTCCGGAGGGAGCAACCGGCTGTCGATTTCAGGAGCGCTCCGTGTGAATGGCGGCGTGCTTGATCTTGGGGGATACCTGCAGGCCACTTCGGGAACTGTCACCTTTAGCGGTGGGACCGTTGAAAACGGAACGGTGATGGCAACCGGCGTCGCGTATGACGGGCGCAGCGGAGTTGTGTCGGCAGTGATTGCCGGGACACAGCAGTTGGTCAAAACGACTGCCGGCGACTTGGTGTTGCGCGGGAGCAATGTTTACACCGGCGGAACTACTCTGTCGGATGGTGTGTTGAGCCTGTCTGGAACTGGAGGCTCGGAATTGGGCCCGCAGTCGACCTCGGGGGTTTTGAGCATCAATGGTGGGACTCTGAATTTTGGCGCCTATACGGCCTATACCATTGGAGCTCTCTCCGGGACTGGCCGGCTTGAACTCGCGAACGCTGCTTCAGGAGCCGTGGTTTTGAGTGTGGGCAACAGTGTTAACTTGTCGGGCTCATTCAGCGGCGTGCTCTCGGGAAGTGGTTCCCTTGTGAAAGAGTCGACGGGTGCGCTGACTTTGAGTGGTGAGAGTAGTTATCTCGGTGGAACAACCGTGAACGCCGGTTCGTTGATTTTGACTGGTGGCGACAACCGCCTCTCCACATCTGGTTCTCTGCGACTGAATGGTGGAGTATTGGATCTAGGTGGAAACACGCAGTCGACTGCGGGTGTGATCACCTTTTCAGGCGGAACGGTCCGGAATGGAACGCTCGTAGCGACTCTCAGTCCGTTTGATGCCCGCAGCGGCGTGGTCAGCGCGGAATTGGGGGGAGCGATGGCATTGGATAAAGCGACCAACGGTGTTCTGGCATTGAGCGGCTTAAACAGCTACCGGGGGGGTACCAATGTCACTGCGGGTTCGTTGCTCTTGGTGGGAGGTGACAACCGTTTGTGGATCGGCGGAGCGATCACGGTGTCTGGAGGGATGATGGACCTTGGGGGATTCAGTCAGAGTACCAGCGGGACTATCACGCTGTCCGGGGGTGCGGTTCAGAACGGAACCTTGCTGGCAACTGGCGCTGCGTTTGCCGGCCAAAGCGGGAGTGTGAGTGCTGTTCTTGGCGGTGCTCAGGGGTTGATCAAGACAGACGCAGGTATTTTGACGTTGAGCGGAGCGAACAACTACACCGGAGGAACAACGATCACGGATGGGTTGCTCGTTTTAAACGGTGGAAGTAACAGGCTGTCGCTCTTTGGCGCAATCACCTCATCCGGCGGAGTATTGAATCTGGGTAACAATAGCCAGAGCACAAGTGGCATCATCACGCTCTCCGGCGGTGTTGTTCAGAATGGAACGTTAATTTCCACCGGGGTGGCGATCGACGCCCGGAGCGGAAATGTGAGTGCTGTGTTGGGGGGCACGCAGGGATTGAATAAGACGACCTCCGGCACACTCGGCCTCAGTGGCGCGAATGCTTACAGTGGCGGAACCGATGTGATGGACGGCGTTTTGTTGTTGAGTAGCGGAAACAACCGCCTTTCGATCACCGGCGCGATCACGCTTTCCGGGGGCGTGCTGGATCTTGGCGGTTACACTCAGGAGACGGGAGGAGCGGTCGTTTTGTCATCGGGCACAGTTCAAAACGGGACGCTGACATCCAGTGGCAGCGCTTTCGACGCACAGGCTGGAAGTATCAGCGCTGTGTTGGCCGGAACCCAGGCATTCAACAAGACAACCACTGGCACCGTGACTTTGAGCGGTGCGAACCTCTATTCCGGTGGAACGAACGTCCGTGAAGGCGTCTTGTTGTTAAGCGGCGGGAGCAACCGATTATCCACAACCGGGGCGATCAGCGCATTGGGTGGAGTGCTGGACCTCGGCGGGTACAGCCAGGAGACAGGCGGGTTAATCTCTCTGGTGGGAGGGACTGTTCAGAACGGGACGTTGATCGCGAGCGGCAGCGCATTTGACGCCCAAAGCGGTAATGTAAGCGCAGTGCTGGGGGGAGGCCGATCATTGAACAAGACGACCTCTGGTGTTCTGACCTTGAGCGGGGTGAACACCTACACGGGAGGAACAAACATCAGCGCCGGTTTGTTGCTGTTAAGTGGCGGCAGTGACAGGTTGTCTGGTGCCGGAGCAATCAACGCAGCAGGAGGTGTTTTGGATCTGGGAGGATACAGCCAGAGCACCAGTGGAGCCGTGACGTTCTCGGGAGGCACGGTTCAAAACGGGACGTTGATTGCGAGCGGCGGCGCCTTTGTGGGCCAGAGTGGCAACGTGAGTGCGGTGCTCGGCGGGACCCAGGCCTTGAGCAAGTCGGGGTCAGGAACGTTGACCTTGAGCGGGGAGAATACTTTTACTGGCGGAACGAATGTGAATGGCGGGTCGTTGTTGTTAAGCGGCGGCAGCAACAGGTTGTCTCTTGCGGGTGCGATCACTGCGTCTGGCGGGGTGCTGGATCTTGGAGGTCATGGCCAGAGCACGAGTGGAGCGGTGATTCTCTCGGGTGGAACGATTCAGAACGGAATTTTGACTGCGACCGGGGTAGACTTTGACGGCAGGAGTGGACTTGTGACTGCTGTGTTGTCTGGTGCTTTGTCGCTGAACAAGACATCGACAGGTACGCTGACGCTCAGCGGTGTGAATACGTACACTGGAGGCACAAATGTGATCGACGGCTTGTTGTTGTTGAATGGCGGCGACAACCGGTTGTCAGTGACAGGATCGCTCACGTCCTTGGGTGGAGTTTTGGATCTAGGCGGGTACAGCCAGACAACAAGCGGCACGGTGTCCATCTCCGGCGGAACAGTCCAAGGCGGAACGCTGATCGCCACAGGCGGGGCGATCGAGGGACAAAGCGGAAGTGTCTCTGCCGTGCTCGCCGGAACTCGTGGTGTGAGAAAGACGGGTACTGGTGTGCTTACTTTGAGCGGAGCAAACTTGTACACGGGCGGAACCGATCTTGTGGCTGGGACTCTTGTCTTGGGAGGCTCGGGGGCGTCGGAACTCGGCGCGGTCGGGTCTTCAGGGACGTTGAACCTTGGTGGAGGCGTTCTGAACTTTGGCAATTATACTGCATACACGTTTGGGGCTTTGACGGGGGCTGGCAGTCTGGTGCTTGCGAACGATTCCGCCACTCCGGTGGCGGTCACGGTGGGGCACGCCTTGGGGCTTTCGAGTGCCTACACCGGGGTCCTTTCCGGGGCAGGTTCCTTGGTGAAGGCGGGCACCGGAGCGTTTACCTTGGCCTCGCCTCAAGCCTACACAGGCGGCACGACGGTCACCGCTGGATCATTGTACCTTGCAGCAGGAGACAACACCCTGTCGACGGTTGGCAGCATTCTCTCAAATGGAGGTGTGCTGGATTTGGGAGGGAATGTGCAGCGTACCTCGGGGACGATCTCCCTTTCTGGCGGAGTCGTGCAAAACGGAACGTTGATCGCCACCGGCACCGCGTTTGTTGCGCAGAGCGGACGCGTGACGGCCGTGCTCGCTGGAACTCAGGCCTTGGTGAAAACAACTGCCGGTGAGTTGGTTCTCGCCGCCTCCAATGCGTATACGGGCGGCACTACGATACTCGCTGGAACATTGACTTTGGCCGGTGCCGGGGGAACCGAACTTGGCAGCGTTGCTGATGCGCGGTTGCTGACGATCAATGGCGGATCGCTCAACTTTGGGGTCTACACAGGATATACGATTGGTGCTTTGGCGGGTAGCGGCGGTCTTCTGTTGGAGAACGCTGGCGGGGCAGCCCTCACCCTGACCATTGGCAGTTCCTTAAATCTATCGAGCGCTTATGCCGGAGTGATGTCCGGTTCCGGCGCGGTGATTAAAGAAGGCGCTGGAGCGCTGACATTGAGCGCTATGCAGACCTATTCAGGCGGAACGACTTTGAGCGGGGGTTCTCTGTTGCTCTCAGGGGGGAACAACCGTTTGTCGTCGGTTGGCGCCATTGCGCTTAATTCCGGCGTGTTGGATCTTGGCGGCTACACTCAGATGACCTCGGGGGCCATCACATTCGGAGGAGCGGTGGTGCAAAATGGAACGCTGCTCGCAATGGGGCCTGAGTTCATTTTGGAAAGTGGCAGCCTAGCGGCGACTCTCTCCGGAGCCCGGGAAGCAGTCAAAAACACACTGGGCACGGTCAGGCTTAGTGGGGTGAATGAATATCTCGGCGGGACGACTGTGAACGCAGGGACCCTTTCATTGGTTGGTACGGGAGGAACAGAGTTGGGCGCGCCTGCGAACTCTGGAGCTCTTACGATGAACGGCGGCTTCATCGATTTTGGAGCTTATACGAGTTATACCGTGGGCGCTCTGCAGGGAAGCGGGGGGCTGGTATTGGAGAATGGAGTCGGAGTCGGTGTTGCGTTGAGTGTTGGGAACGCGACTAATCTCTCAAGCGCCTATGGAGGAGTGATGACCGGGTTGGGATCGCTGATCAAAACTGGCGCTGGGGACCTGACTCTATCCGCGGTTCAGGCGTACACGGGCGGCACTACCGTCAATGCCGGATCCTTGCTCCTTGCGGTGGGTCATAACCGCCTTGCCACGACCGGCGCGATCACCTCGAACGCTGGCGTGCTGGACCTGGGGGGATACCGGCAGGAAACGTCTGGTGTGGTGACGTTCGCCGGAGGCACCGTTCAGAACGGTGTTCTGGTTGCCACCGGGACTGCATTCCTGGGGCGGAGCGGTACGGTTTCCTCGGTGCTTTCTGGAGCGCAGGGTTTGGTAAAGCAAGGACCCGGGGCGTTGACCCTGAGCGCAGTGAATGTGTACACGGGTGGAACAACGGTGGAAGCCGGCTCGCTGCTGCTTTCCGGCGGCGACAACCGCCTTGCACAAGCCGGGGCCATCACTTTGACGGGTGGTGTTCTTGATCTTGGGGGCAACGCTCAAGTGGCTTCGGGAACGATCACCTTTGCAGGTGGAACCTTACAGAATGGGACATTGACCTCCGCGGGTGGCGCGTTCCTTGGGTTCTCCGGGAACGTGGACGCTGTTCTCGCAGGGTCCTACGGACTCTCAAAAGTGTCTGCGGGCCTGCTCACGCTGAGCGCGGTCAATCTTTACGCAGGTGAAACGCGGGTGAATGAAGGAACCCTTCTTCTCGCCGGTGGTGATGACAGGCTCTCTAGCAGTTCTGCAATCTCACTGATTGGAGGCATTTTGGATCTGGGGGGCAACTCTCAGACATCCAACGCTACGATTACAATCGCAGGTGGAACGCTTGCGAACGGGACGCTGGTGTCAAGCGGCACGGCCTTTGCGGCAGAGAGCGGTTCCGTTTCGGCAGTCCTCGCGGGTTCTCAGGGACTTGTGAAATCGGGTGCAGGTGTGATTCGCTTGAGCGCCTCGAACGTATACGCGGGTGGAACAAGTGTGAATGCCGGCTTGCTGGAGCTGTTTGGAGGAGATGACCGGTTGTCCACAGGCGGATCCCTCTCGATTAATGGAGGGTCTCTAGACCTTGGAGGGAATCGTCAGACCACGAGTGGGTTGATTACTTTTGCGGGCGGAGAGGTTCGAAACGGCACTTTGATCTCGAGTGGCACCACGTTTGTGGGATTGAGCGGGAGGGTTTCCGCCGTTTTGTCCGGCACTCAGGGCCTAGTAAAGAGTGGCGCCGGGTCGCTGTTATTGAGCGCTTCCAACGACTACGCGGGCGGAACCGTTGTGAACGAAGGCTCCTTGGTGCTTTCGGGAGGAAATGACCGTCTCTCGATTGCTGGGAATATCGAAAGTAACGGAGGTGTTTTTGATCTCGGTGGATTGACTCAAAACACTTCCGGAGTGGTGACTTTCGCTGGTGGAACGGTCCAGAATGGAACACTGGTCTCTGTTGGAACAGCGTTCGTCGGCAAGAGCGGTTGGGTTTCCGCCACCTTGGGCGGTTCTCACGGGCTGGTGAAGCGCACAGGAGGCAGCCTCACTCTTAGCGGAGCCAATACGTTGTCGGGAGGGATCTCGCTTTTGGAGGGACGCTTGAATCTGAACAATGGCGGTAATTCCACAATGTCCGCATTGGGAACCGGATTGTTAACGCTTGCCGGCGGATCATTGGACAACACCTCGGGCGCGCCTTTAACCATGGCGACCAACAACAGCCAGACATGGGCTGGAGATTTTGCCTTCATTGGCAGCAATGATTTGAACCTCGGAGCTGGAGTGGTTTCGCTTGTTTCCTCGGTCTCGGTGGACGTTCTTTCGGGAACATTGAGCGTGGGCGGGGTGATTCAAGGCTCGGGCTTTGGACTTTCCAAGCGAGGCAGCGGAACCTTGGAGCTTCTCGGACCGAGCACCTACACTGGGGGGACCACCGTTGAAGACGGTCTGCTTTTGCTCTCAGGGGCATCCGACAGGCTTTCTAACGTTGGCAAGATTACTGTTGCTGGTGGCGTATTGGATTTGGGGGCGCACTCGCAGACGACATCCGGAACCATTACGATTGCAGGGGGTACGGTTCAAAACGGTACGCTTGAAAGCAGCGTTCTCGCGATCCGGGGCGAAAGCGGGTTAGTCACGGCTCAAGTTGTGGGTGTGAACGGTCTCAGGAAGTTCACCGGCGGTACACTCACTCTGGCTGGGGCAAACACCTTCGCGGGTGGTGTTTCTTTGGAGGACGGGCTTCTCAATCTGCACAACGGCGGCGGCGGCGCTTCGTCGGCTTTGGGAACGGGCACATTGACCATTGCTGGAGGGTCCCTTGGAAACGCTTCGAGTTCCGAGGTGATTATCTCCACGAACAACGTCCAGCGCTGGTTGGGAGACTTCACTTTTGTGGGCCCATACAGCTTGGATCTGGGAACCGGCGACGTCACGATGGGTGCGGACCGCATTGTAACTGTGACTGCCAGCACGCTCACGGTAGGTGGGGTGATTGGAGGCGGGCCTTTCGGACTCACTAAAACCGGAGAGGGACGGCTCGTGTTACGGGCCGTTGAGACCTACACGGGAGGGACGACGGTTCGCGATGGCGTGCTCAGCCTCCTTGGCGGAGACAACTCCCTTGCCTCCACAGGGGCAATCACATCGCTCGGCGGGCTTCTGGATTTCGGAGGGTTCTCGCAATCCACTTCCGGCTTGATCACTTTCGCCGGGGGAACCGTTCAGAACGGAACTCTGATTGCGGTGGACCAGGACTTCGCCGGGCTTAGTGGAACTGTGACAGCGGTTTTGGCCGGTACCCAGGGCTTTCAAAAGCAGTCCGCGGGGACGTTGCTTCTTGCTGGAACGAATACTTTCTCCGGAACGGTTCTCGTCGGCCAGGGCACGCTCGGACTGGCAGGCGGCAACGCGCTTTTGGACTCTTCCACAGTCCACCTCTCCGGCCCGGGCACGTTGGAGCTGCATGCGGACGAGACGATCGGGGTGTTCTCAGGCGGCGGAACGCTCGCTCTGAATACGTTCAAGCTGACGACCAACATGATTCAGGACTCGGTTTTCAGCGGTGCAATTTCCGGAAGTGGGACCGTTGAAAAGCTTGGGTCCGGCGCCCTTACTCTGAACGGTAGCAGTCCTTTGTTTAGCGGAACCTTTAGAATAACGAGCGGAACCGTTTTGATTGGTGCGGGCAAGCCTCTGGGGGACGCAACTCTAGAGCTTGATGCCTCCGCGAGTGCGGCGTTTTTATCCTCCGGAACTCTGGGAGCCATCTCGGGACTGGGCAAGATTCTGCTGCCCGGTTCGACGCTGACGATATCAGGACCGCAGGACACAACCTTCACTGGGGTGATCAGCGGGATGGGCTCGCTGCTCAAAGACGGCCCCGGCGCTCTTGTGCTCAGCGGGACGAATACTTTCGAGGGAGGGGTGACGCTTCTCGGCGGGGCTTTGAGAATGGGAAATCCCGCGGCGCTTGGAATCGGTACCTTGTACTTGAACGGCGGCACCCTGACGGGCACGGATTCCTCCACGGTAAGGAATGTGACGAATAACGTGATTGGAGGCGGCGATGCCTCGATTGGCGATTCTCTCTTGAGTGCGCCTGTCCGGTTTGTCTCTTCTGTGACGCTCACCAGGGATGTTGCATGGACAGTGCTTAGTGACGTGACCGTGGAGCAGCCTCTGACTGCCGCTGGAACCATTGGGTTTACCAAAGATGGAGCGGGCTCCCTTTGGTTCGCATCTCAGACGGCATATGCGGGCGGTACGACTGTGCGCGGCGGGTCTTTGATTGTGGCAGGAGGGGTAAACCCGCTCTCGACCACAGGCGCTATCACCGCGCTCGGCGGTGTCCTCGATCTCGGCGGAGGTATTCAGTCGACCTCGGGCACGATTACTTTTGACGGAGGGAAGGTGCAGCATGGAACTCTGGTTGCGACGGCGTCGCCTTACATTGCGCGAAGCGGAACGGTGTCGGCTGATTTGCAAGGCTCTCAGGCCCTCTTGAAGTCTGGGGACGGGGTGGTGACCCTGCGCGGAGAGAATACCTATGCCGGCGGAACTACTGTAACGGGAGGTTCGTTGCTTCTGCGCGGTGGCGATGACCGGTTGTCCACTAGCGGTTCGATAACGGTTGTTTCTGGAGCGCTCGATCTGGGGGGGGCGAAGCAGACCACATCAGGTCTCGTGACAATCGCAGGAGGTGCGGTAAACAATGGGACTTTGGTGTCATTGGGGACCGCGTTTGTGGTGGATAGCGGAAGGGTGTCAGCGACGCTTGCCGGTACACAGGGCTTGGTCAAAAACGGTGCAGGGACGCTCTACCTGGACGCTGGTTACACGTTCTCAGGTGCCTTGACGATCAACTCGGGAAGCTTGGAGATTTCAATGGCAGGGACTGTGGGAGACGGTGTGATCACCATTGCCACCGGAGCACACCTAAACTTCCAGCTGACGGCGGACCGTCACATCACCAATCGAGTGCTCAGACCTGACGGGACAAAGGTTCCATACGGCACGGTGCTTAATCTAAACCCAGCCTACAACGTTTTCTGGGATGGGGGGTCGACTGTTCCGTTTGTAAAAGCCGGGAGCGATGGTCTGATTCTGGATACCCTTGAAAGTCCCGATACTACGCTGATCTCTTCCGGCGGGACCCTGAAGATGATCGGCCGGGGGGAACTGCCTGTCACGAACCCGGCGCGTCTTTCCGGTACGGTCCCCGTTTTGGTGCCTGGCGGTGGCTCCGTCTTGATGAACGGTGTGATTTCCAATGGACTCGATGACGCTGGAAATGTTGTTCCGGGCAAATTGATTAAGACTGGTCTGGGCGATTTGATCTTGAGTGCAGACAGCACTTTCAGTCTGGGCACTGAGATCCGGCAGGGGACCCTCGAGGTAAGAGGAGGCAAGGCCTTGGGAACGGGAGACGTAAGCATCGGAGAAGGGACTGCGCTAAATTTGAATGCCGCTTCTGACGGAGCTTCGTTCGACTTTACCTTGCTCCTGGATGGATCTGGAAAGGTGATGAAAAGCGGTGCGGGGCTTACCGTTTTGAGCAATTCTTCAAACAGCTACACAGGCGGAACAGAGATCGCCGCCGGTACGCTTGAAATTCGGAATTCGGGAGCCGTGGGAAGTGGTGGAATTACAGTTGGTGCTTCTGCGTCATTTAAGGTGAGTGTCGCGGCTAACGAGTCTTTTACTCTGAGCAATCCTCTGAAAGGGGACGGTTGGCTCGTAAAGTCGTCGCCCGGGACCCTTTCGGTAACCGGTGCAAATGAGCTGACGCTGGGGACACGCCTGGAGGAGGGTAAGCTTGCCGTGGGGTCTGTAGATTCGTTGGGCAAGGCGCTGCTTCTGAATGGTGGGACGCTCAGCCTCACGTCCAGCGTTGCGATGGGCATCCCAGTAACGATGGCTGGGAGTGTTTCCTTGGAGACGGCCACCGGGGCGACGAGTGAACTTGCTGGCGACCTGAAAGGGGTTGGAAAACTTTCTGCTTCAGGTGGCGGTGCTTTGAAGGTCAGTGGCAAGGTGACTGTCGATACCGGCGTTTTGGAGGTCGTCAATGCAAAGAGTGGAGCCAGTGGGTTAACCAAAAACGGTGAGGGTACGCTCAAGTGGAGTGGAGCCGGTTCTGTGCAGGGAGCCGCGCAGGTGAATGGCGGGACCCTTGAAGTTTCCGGCGACCAGATTCTGATCGACCTGACAAAGCTGGGGTCGGGTAAGCTCGAAGTGCTAGGTAACTCCAGGTTTGAAGGCACGACGGTGCTGCAGTCTGGGACGATTGTTGTGGATAAAAACTCAGCGCTCGCGAAAGTTCCCTTGCTGGTTGTGGGAGGCAAAGATTCTTCCGGCACGCTGCTCGACGTTTCGGCGGCTCCAACCGGGTTGATTGTGGGCCCGAATTCTGAGCAGACCCTCAAGGGCAGGGGAACCATTCTGGGAAGTGTTTCGATCCGAGCGCATGGCGTTTTAGAGCCCGGTAACTCGATAGACACTCTTACTATCAGAGCTACCGCGTTCACGCATGCGCTGGGGGACTTCACGATAGACCCCGGTGCGACATTTAACGCCGAGTACGCTTACTCAGCGCTCAGCGGAGGAAGCAGCGATTTGATAAGAGTTACCTCGGATTCTTCGGGAGCTTTCGGGATAGCGACCATCAACGGGGGTCAGGTGAATCCAAAAGTGTGGGGGGGTGGAAGGCTTCCGGATTTCGTCCCGCATGCTTTTACGATTTTAACAGCGGCCTCGGGAGTGGTTGGAAGTTTTGATGGAATTTATCAAACGGCGGTCATCCGAGGCGCATTGGGGTCCTTCCGCGACCCGTTGGTCGGCGCCGGGACACTTAATAATTCAGTCTCCATGGTGCTTCTGCGTGTTCCCTATGAGGTTCTTGGAGGGGGAGGGGCCAGGAGTCGTTATGGCGCGGCTCTGGATTTGAATCTTTCCACGGTCGATCCCGCATTGTCTTCGCTTCTGGATTTATTGGATGGTTTGGCCACGCAGGCGCAAGTGCAGGCGGTTTTGGAGAGAACAAATCCAAGCGCCTACGCCGAGGGTTATGGACTTTCCGTGAGCCGGTTGCAGGACGTTGGGAAGACGCTCTCTGACCGGTTCACAAGTCTAGCCGGGCGCTCAACTTTGGCTGAAGGAAACGGTGGGTCAGCCTCGGATGAAGGCGGAGAGTGGACTGCCTGGACGAACACCTACGGAGGTTCCGCGGCGAGATCTGCTGGTGCGTCTCAAAATGGCGGATTTTCCTCGAGCACTTATGGATCCATGACCGGCGTGGAGCACCCGTTCGGACCGATGATTTTGGGCTTGTTCGGTGCTGCGGGGTCGGCAAACGAACAGTTAAATCAACTTGAGTCGCGAATCACCTCGGACAGTTGGCACATGGGGCTCTACTCCAGCCTGCCGGTTGGACAGCGTGTTTTTCTCAATGGCGCGGCCATTTACGGCCAAAGCGACAACGTATTTAAACGTTCCCTTTCCGGCCTGTCTTTGGGTGGTGTCGGACGCGGCAAAATGGAGGGTGAAGAAACGCTCTTCCACTTGGGAATGAATGTGCAGGTTGCGCCTTCGGAGGTGAACTGGAGTGCTGTTTTGGGAGCAGAGATTTCCTACGGTCTTGTCCGCTCAGGATCCGTCAGGGAATCTGGAATGGGGGCACTTGGGGCGGAAGTTTCCGCAGCCTCCGAGTCGACGACGTTTTCGCGTATCGGAATCGAATTGGCAAAGGAACTGAATGTGAAAGGTCTTCCCATGCGTTTTGCTGGAAACGCCTCCTGGCTGCACGATTTTGAAGCAGATCCAAAAATGCTTTCAGCCCGCATGCAAATTCCTGGAGCTTCCGCCTGGAAGATCGAAAGCGAAAGGCGCGCTGTAGATGCGTTGCGGACAGGGCTTTCGCTCGAGTTGGCCGTGGGCGACAGGAAGACCATGAAAATCTACGGCGACCAGCAGTTCCAGAGCGGTGGACACGTCCTCCGCGGTGGCATTACATTCACCGTTGGTTTCTAGGGTAACGAAGGTGCGTTAACACCGGTCTCCCGGATCCAGATGTTGAATGGGGTGCTTTAACGTCGAAATGCTGACAGCACTCGACATGGTCGCTAGGCATTGCCCCAGCGTCATGCGGATGCCGAGAGTTGTCGGCCTGCGGCCGGGTGGGGGGGCGGAGAAGTGGAGCGGCAGCCGCCCTCTAGCGGGTAATCGTGCGGGTGTCGCCGTTCACGAGCATACGAACCCATTCACCTGGATAGAAATTCTCCCCGTGATTATTTTGCACCACGCTCCATGTCTGTCCCGACTGAGTTCTGACGGTGATCTCGAGGCCGCGTTTCGTCGTCGCCTGCCGCTCAATGGCGTCCCCAGCAAATCCGCCTGCAATCGCGCCGCCCACTGTGGCCAGTGTATTCGCCTTTCCCTTGCCAACAAAAGAGCCCAGAACCCCGCCTGTGACAGCTCCTGCCCCAACACCCACAATCGACGACTCTCCGCGCAGCACGACGGGCCTTACCTGCAAGATTTGGACCTCATACACTTGCATCGCCTGACCCCTGACTGCCCTTGGATAAGAGGCGTAACCCTGCTGTTCCTCCATGACGCATCCAGGAAGCGAAACCAGCCCCGCCAAGGCGACGGCGTGGGTGTATCGGACGATGGTTTTGTACATAAGATCAGTGGGTCTGGTTGTTAAGTTCTGAGGCTGGCGTGTCAGCACACACTGAGGATTGCTCATTCCTTGCCAAACGCCAATCCCGGAAATCGAATCAAATCCGGAGGCATGAAGCGGTTTCAGCGGCATGTACGGACTCGACTCAAACGCATGCCTGCTGGAGCGGGAATCGTGTGGAGCTTTCGGGGATTTGAATGACTTAGACGCCGGGATGTGACCCTTAAAGTTTCTGGCGCCCAGTGGAACAATCCGTCATGTTATGGTCTTTGTAACCCCCGAGCGAGCCCGCCACCGCTCAGCCTGAGGACCGCCGAGATTTTAGGAGAAAGTTATGCCCCGAACAAAGAAAGAAATTCTGCGCCACCTACGATCAGATATTTTTTGCAAGATAGGGGTGTCGAAGACACACGGAGTGGGTGTCTTTGCGATCAGGGAGATTCCTAAGGGAGCTACGCCGCTACGCAGTCTTAGGCGACACAAGGAGGTGGCGATTTCAATGAAGGAATTGAAAAGGCTTCCGAAAGAAGTGAAAAAGCAGATTGAGATTTTTTGCTTTATAGAAGACGAAGTGGCGCTGGTCCCAAGCATAGGGATCAACTCATTTGACATGGCCGTCTATCTGAACCATTCGAAGCAGCCGAATCTGAAGTTTAAACGCAATGGTTCATTGGAAGCCCTGAAAAAAATCCGCAAGGGCGAGGAACTATTTATCGACTACGACATCAGTTTCGGAGCGATCCACACTTTTAAATAGGGATGAGAGGAGGAGGAGTCCCGTCGCCTCCGGGGTTTACAGGCCGGCAGTTACAACCGGTGCCTCTTCCCACGGGAAACCTCCCTTGCAACGCGGCTCAAACTCAGAAGTTGGTGCCTGCTGAATGGAACGCAGGCAAGGTCGTCATGCGAACGCTGGAGTCTCAAGGAGCGGTCTAAAGTCCGAACGGTCTGTGCTGTTTTCGACAGGCTCCCGATTTGCCAGTGCCGCGGGCTGCCTGTAGATGCGGTTCCACTCCTCTTGTCTAAAGTCGGTATGGAGTGGGGAGCTGGGGTCCTTAGCCAACGGATGTTCCGGATCCGCGAGTGCGAGGGCGTAAATAGGCTCGTAATCGGTTACAAACAAAGACTTGTAGCCGTAGTCGTCTACTGGGCCAAGATTGTAAAATTTGTAGCCGTTGCGTGCTGCCCAGCGGCTGGCCAACAGGCAGGCGTAGATTCCCGGCGACTTGTTCTTGAATGCCCTGTTCCACTGGCAGAAGCTCCCGTAAACCTGTGAGTAGGCGGGCAAAAGGATGGACACATCTGTCAGGACAAGTTCACCTTCCGCGCTGTGTACCTTGATGATGAGCACATCAAGCTTTCGAACATAGTCCACGAACCCGTGGATTTCCCGGTCATCTATGTAGCAGTCCTCAAAGTGCTGCCCGCCGAGTTTGTTGATTTCCTCAAAGGTGATTTCCTTGCCCGAAACGACGGTCTCGGAGTGGGTGAAGGTTCGAAATCCCTTCGAAATATCCTTAAACTTCCGGGCCCGTCTTGGGTCGCTCTCGAAATCTTCTGATGCGACGTTCACAAGTCCGTATTTGTCATTGATCGGCACACCAAAGGGACTGTCCGGAGGCAGGGCGTATACGATGAACGGCTTCTGAACATTGGCGAGCAGTTCCTCGTCCACGGCGATGTAGGGGCACAAAGCATCCCACCGGCAGGTGTAATACAGGATATCGTTGTGGTAACTTTCGACAGACAAATTTTTCGAGGTCCAGCTTTGATATCCAACCTCTCTCACGCGCGATCCGTTCTGGTTGTGTTTTCGGGTAACCTTGAAGTTGTTGGGTGTTGCGTTCATTCAACCGTATCTGTTGGGTGGTGATGCTCAGGAAGTTCCGCTAGATCGAAGTAATCGACGTCTACGGCGTGGTTGTTTTTCAGAAACTTTGGGTCGCTTTTTTCAAGCCTGACTACCGCTGCGGTCATTTCCGCCAGGTGCGAGGACGCGTCGCTGTCTGTGTCCGACAACTGCTCGATGTAGGCCGGCATAAGAGGGCAAGACAAGTCGTAGTAAAAACTCCGCGAGCGCGGGTTGTATGAGAGCGGGTAAAGCTTGCAGCTGAATGGTTTGTCATCTCCAAGAGTGCAACCGGTGGGCGAAAGATTTTTGCAGTTTGACTCGATGCAGATGCCGCCGTGCCGCTTCTTCTCCTCTTTGCTAAGGGTAACTTCAAGAGGAGGATAGCCTGGGTCGATGTGGCAGCACAATCGGCACTGGGCACAGTGGTCGAACAGCATGGTGAACTTTATTAACTTGTTAGCTGTCTGGAAAAAGAAAAATGAGTGGTTTCTGCGCAATTATCTTAAAGCCTGTCCGTGAATCGTCGTTTTTTAGCACCGTTGTATGCTCTTCGTTTGGAGACCGTGTGGTTCCAAATCTGAGCGCTCATCGCCGGCTTCAAATACAATATCAGGCACCATCGCCTTGAGGGCCGGCGCGAAAGCGGATGGATCCTGAGGGTTTGTAAGTGGAGGGCCGCCGGAGTGCGGGGGAGGGCGTTTCCTCCCACCTCCTCGCTACGATGGATCCGCCGTTGGCGTTGCTAATCAGGCCTCGAAAAGTGACGCTTATGTCACTAATCAACAGGAATTTGCGAATCGGGCGGCTGTCCCTCCGGCAGCGTAGCGGTCGGCTTCACGCGCCTGGCGAAGATGCGGAGCCGCTGTGCTTGTGGGGCTTGTGGTGATGATCGTCGAAGCCGGCTCGCAGGGGTTGCTAAAGCATTGGAAAAGCAGGCTCGCCACGTTTCCCGGCGCACGGGTCAAATGCGTTTCTGCAAGCACCGCCGTCCACAGCGGGAGCACGTTGGAGTGGTCCTCCAAAAAGGGGAGGCGCAGCGGTTTTCTAACCTGCCTCCGGAGCCCTGGGAGGCGCCTCGGCTTGTTCAAAATTTGGGGAGGGACTCGTAAACAGACGAGGGGTGCAGGCGTGTGACTGCTTTGTAGAAATGGTTTTACGGCCGTCCGAGCGCGGGCGCATGACCTCATCGGGCGCGGCCCGAGCGCCACTGGTCAATCGCGGACAGGAAGGGCGCCGAGAAGTCCCGCAGCTTGCGCTCGCCAACGCCGGGAATCTCGGCAAATTCCGTCTCGTTTACGGGTTGTCTGGCCGCCATGTGGCGCAGGGTGACGTCCGCGAAAATGATGTAGGGAGGGACGTTTTTTTCGTCCGCAATCTCTCTGCGCACGGCGCGCAGTTGAGTGAAAAGGGCTTCGTCGCAAACAATGTCTCCCTCGATTTTCACGCGCGGCTGTTTCGAGGTTGATTTCATCGGGCGCGTCAGTGTCAGCGGGTGCCTGGCCTTCAGCCAGGCCATGCCTTCGGTCGAGAGTTCCAGCACGCTGAGCCTCTCGCTGGTCTGGGTGCAAAGGCCCATGCGGATGAGTTCGCGGCCGATGGCCTGCCATTCGCTTCGCGAGTGTTCCCTCCCGACCCCGTAGGTGGAAATTTTGTCGTGGCCCCAGCGCTTGATCTTTTCGGTGGCCGCGCCCGTGAGAACTTCGATGACGTGGTTGAGTCCCACGCCGAAGCGCGAGGCCTGCCGGAGCCGAAAAATGCAGGAGAGAAACTTCTGCGCCGCCAGAGTTCCGTCAAAAACCTCTCTCGGCTCCAGGCAGTTGTCGCAGCCTTCGCAGGGGATGGTGGATTGGGTTTCTCCAAAATATTCGAGCAGCGTCGCCCGCCGGCACCGGGCGGACTCGGCGTAGTGGATCATCTGCTGTAACTGCTCGCGGGCGATCCGCTGCTCCTCGGGGTCGGGCTTTTCGTCGATGAAAGCGCGCTGCTTGATGGCGTCGGCTGCGCTGTAGAGGAGGACGCACTCGCCGGGCAGTCCGTCGCGCCCCGCCCGTCCCGTTTCCTGGTAGTAACCTTCGATGCTCTTAGGTAGGTCGAAGTGCAGCACAAAGCGCACGTTGGGTTTGTGTACGCCCATGCCGAAGGCGACGGTGGCGCAAATGACCCGGGTCTTGTCCTTCAAAAACCTTTCCTGGTTTTTTTCGCGGTCTCGGGCCTCGAGTCCGGCGTGGTAGGGCAGGGCGGAGATGCCGCGGGCGCGGAGTTTTTCGGCCACCGACTCGGTGGCCTTGCGGCTCTGGCAGTAGACGATGCCGCTGTCCTCGGGATGATCCTGGATCCACCGGACGATTTGCTCGGTGGGTTTGTCTTTGGGCAGGACCTTGTAGGTGAGGTTCGGCCTGTTGAAACTTGCGACGTAGCAGCGCGGGGTGCGCAGTGCGAGGAGGCGGGTGATGTCCTCCCTGACGCGCTGGGTGGCCGTGGCGGTGAGGGCGAGGAAGGGGACGTCGGGAATGTGCGGGCGCAGTTCCGCAAGTTGGCGGTATTCTGGCCGGAAGTCGTGTCCCCACTCGCTGATGCAGTGGGCCTCGTCGATCGCGACCAAGCGCACGTTCAGCTCTTGAAGGCGCTCTGGAAATCCCGGGAGCATGAGGCGCTCCGGGGCGATGTAGAGGAGGCGGTATTCGCCCCGGTAGAGTCCGCGGAACCGGGCTTTGGATTCCTCGGCCGAGAGGGTGGAGTTGAGAAAGGTGGCGGCTACCCCGCTGGCTTGGAGGTTGTCCACCTGGTCCTTCATCAGGGCGATGAGGGGTGAGACGACGAGGGTGAGGCCGGACTGGGCAAGAGCGGGGAGCTGGAAGCAAAGGGATTTGCCGCCGCCCGTGGGGAGGAGGGCAAAAACATCCCTCCCAGCAAAAATGTCGGTGATTATTTCCTCTTGGAGGGGGCGGAAGGAGGAGTAACCAAATGTTTTTTTAAGGAGGGCGAGCAGTGCTTCGCGTTGCATGAGCGGGTGGGCTGCGCCGGACGGATCCCTAATAGACTTGGGGCACTAAAATGCATTCCATCCCGGCTGCCTGCGCAGCGGCGAGTCCTGTGGTGGAGTCCTCGAAGACAAGGCATCGCGCGGGATTGACGTTCATGCGCCTGGCGGCTTCAAGAAAAGGGTCTGGGGCTGGCTTGCCGTTGGTGTAATCCTCTGAGCACACGACGGTGTCGAACAGCGGCAGGATCTGGAGGGTTTCCAGGGTTCTCAGGACGATGTGCCTGTGGCCTCCGGACGCCACGGCCATGGGTTTGACCTTGTGAAACCTGCGCGCCACTTCGACGACCCCGTGAATGGGGAGTATTTCCGAGCTAAGCTCCTCGAAAATTGTCTCCTTCTGGCTCACCAAGAGTTCTACAGGGAGCTGGAGGTTGTGGCGTTCGTTGATGATTTCAACCACGCGACAGGTGGGCACGCCCCCGAGTTCGTAGAAGAGCGGTTCGGGGAAAAGTCGGGCATGTTCACCGAGGGCTTTGGACCAAGCGCGGTAGTGAATCGGCATGGTGTCGGCAAGGGTTCCGTCGCAATCGAAAATAAAGGCGTCGAAATCTGTCTCGGGCAGGATGGGACGCCATGGGGTTTGGTTTGGCACGCCTTTCAAGCTAGGAGATCCGGTATTGAATTGCAAAAGAAGACGGGGAGGCTGCTGAAAGGGCTTCAATTTTGCAGGGAGCCGCTGGTTTAAATGCGGTCGCCTTGAGGTTAAGAAAAGTTTTATCATTAAAGATGCAGATTCCAGCGGCAGTTTTCCAAAGATATGGCAAGGTGTGTGCTGTACCTGTGCGAACCGAATGCGTACTTCCTCTGTACTCTCCATTTTAACGATTGGTTTCCTGCCCCTGGCAGTCTCCTTGGCTGCTCCTGGTGATGGAGCCGGCAGGGAGGCGCTGCCGACCAATGGCGCCGCCGCCTCGCGGCCATCCCCGGGTGACCGCTCCGTGTCACCCGCTCAACCCTTCGTTCTGAGAAAGGTCGGGTACCTGGCCACGGTGGGCCCCGTGCCCCTCAGGTTTGGTGCGCCGACCCCCGACTGCAACCTGCGCACGCCCCCACGGGTGCCGGCCCAGAACAAAAGGACCGAGCTTGGCGACACGGCAGAAGCGTTGGCCCGGACCGAGGCGATTGAGACGTACCGCAGCTTGCATGGCGGTTTGGTTCCCATTCCCCCCGGGTACGCACCCGGCGGAATTCCTCCGGGCGGCCCTTCAAATCCCTTTAGCGAACAGGGCGGAATCTCTTCTGGAGGAAACGAGGTGATGGAATTCTTCCAGCAGCCTCCTCCTGAACCGGACGTCCAGAAGCGCCAGAACCGGTTCTTGTTCGATCCTATTTTCCAGGCTGCGCCAGCCCCGGCGCCTGGTAACCCGCCGCAGAGCCGTGCCACATTCCGCCAAAACTAAAGCGGTGCGTGGACTCTTCGCCCTGTGTCTGGGCCTGACTTTTTCAGGCGGTGCAGCAGCCGCGCCTGAGGCAGGCGAACCCGCACCTGCGAAGGGCTCTTTTGTGACCGAGGGGCTTCGTGACTCCAAGGAAGCCGCGGACGATTCCGAAGGAAGGGCCCGTGCCGCACTTCGCGCTGCTCGCGAGGCGCTTGAGGCCGCAAGGGCGACAGGTCCGGCAGACGCCGCCGCCACCGATCTTTTGAAGGCTGCCTCCGAGGCGGCTAAGGCGGAACTTGCCTCCACCAAGGCCATGGCTGCTGCCTCCTCTAAACCCGAGGAGAAATCCAAGTCAAAAGCAGGGGCGAAGTCCAAGGATGATTCTGGCGCCTCTGGCGCTTCTGGCACGAAAGGCGGCCAGCAGTCGACTGCCGCGTCCAAAGGGGCTTCGGGTTCGAAGAAGGGCGATGATATTTTTACGAAGCCGATTCCCGGCACTCCTGAGGCCCGAGCGAAGGCTCCGGCCTCTACTCTGACTTTGCCTGCTGATCCAGTGCCTCCCGCCCCGAAGACAGAAGCGCCCGAGCCCAAGGTTGCGGCACCAGCTCCGAAGGCGGAAGCGCCTGAGCCCAAGGTTGCGGCACCGACCCCGAAGGCGGAAGCGCCCGAGCCCAAGGTTGCGGCAGCAACTCCGAAGGCGGAAGCGCCCGAGCCCAAGGTTGCGGCAGCAACTCCGAAGGCGGAAGCGCCCGAGCCTAAGGTTGCGGCACCAACTCCGAAGGCGGAAGCGCCTGTTGCCGGTGCTCCGGTCCAACCTGCCGCCCAGGCCGAGGGTGACAAGCCACCAGCGACTCCCACCTCCGCGGTCGTTCCTAGCGATTCGGCTGCGGGCGCCAATGCAGCCCCCAAGACGGAAGGTGCCAAGACGGAAGGCGCCACCGCCGAGGCGGCCTCGGACGCTCCAAAGCCCAAGCGCAAGTCCCGTTTCGGAGCCGCTGATGGCGATAGCGAAGATGCTTTGCTGAAGAAGGGTCGCAAGCCGAAGGAGGCTGCCGTTCCGCTGACCCCCGAACAGAAGAAAGCGGCAGAGATTACCGCATTTTGCGACAAGGCGAGGGCTGCGATCAAAAAGGGCGAGTTTGAGGTTGCCCAGGGTTTTCTGGAATCCCTCGTGGCGGTCGATCTGCCTGAGAGCGAGAAGAAGGTCGCGCTCCAGCAGGTTTCAGAGATTTACGAAGAGCGCGGGGACTTCACTAAGCCGATTGCTATCCACGAAAAGCTGTGTGCGGTCTTGGAGTCGGATCAGGATGTGCCGGTCTGGTTGTTGAAGTTGGGTCAGCTTTACCGGGACGCCGGGGCCTATCAAATGGCGATCTCCCGTTACTATGGAGTGATCCAGCTGGGAATGAAGATCGGCAGCGCGGATTTTGAAAGGTACAAGGGCCTGACAAAGCAGGCCCAGCGTGAGATCGCGAACACCTACTTCATGAAAGGCGACTTCGAGCAGGCGCAGAAGTTCTACAACATGGCTCTCCGCTCCGACCTCACCAAGGAGGAGCGGGCTGTGGCCATGTTCCGGGCTGCGCACTGCACCTTTATGCGGAGTGACATGAACGGCGCGGTGAACGCTCTCGAGCGTTTCCTGAAAGATTATAGCCGGCATCCCTCCGCCGCCGAAGCCCGTTACATGCTTGCCTCCGCTTACAAGGTCCTTGGCCGCGCTCAGGAGGCGTACGACACTGTGATCGAGTTGCTGCGTGACGCCAAGGGCAAGTCTGACTCGGATCCCAAGGCCTGGGCGTTCTGGCGTAAGAAAGCCGGCAACGAGTTTGCCAATGACTATTATCAGCGGGGCGACATCGTGAATGCCGTGACGATCTACCAGGCGTTGGCCGCGCTTGAGGCGACCCCCGAGTGGCGCTGGGCCGTGGTTTATCAAATGGGGCTTTGTTTTGAGCGTCTGCGCCAGGAACCGCGGGCTCTTGAGTGCTACAAGTACATTGTGGACGAGAACGGCAAGCCCGAGTTTCGGTGGAAAAAAATGCCGCAGAGCGTAGGTAATCTAGTAAAAATGGCCTCCTGGAGGGTCGAGCAGCTCAGCTGGGACTCCTCTGTTCGGGGCCAGCTTCGCAGCACAGCGGGTACGGAAGTGGTGCCCGCCGCCTCCCGGTAACGTTTCCAGATGGAAGCCGAAGAAACACGACGGATCTCGGTGATCGACCTGATCCACTCGCACTCCCTGTTGTGCGAGGAGGTGTACAACCTGCTCTTGGACGAAAACCGTATTTTGCGGGGCTCCGGGATGCTGGAAGAGGGTGGAGTTTTGGAGAAGAAGCGGATGCTGTTGAAGGCGTTAGATGATTCTCTTCAGGAAATGCGCCTGGCGGCGAGGGCTTCCGCCGTTTCCAAGTCGACGGCACTGCGTTCTGTGGCAAACAAGGCGCAGCAGGTGCTCTTAAAGGCGATGCTTTTGGACAAGGAGAATGAGCAGTTGCTATTGAAGCATGCTTTGTCTTCCTCTTCAGGCAACGTGCAGATTATTCCCAAGCCGACGGCCAAACAGGTCAGGAAAAGATACGAGGCGCAGAATTAGGCATGACTTTTTTGCCGAGTGGGTGCATGTAAGGGGTGCGCTGCCCCCACGCACCAAACATGGCTGTCGAAAAAATACTCGTCATCGATGACGAACATTTCATCCGCAAAACCTTTGAAGAAGTTTTGCGAGGGAAGCGTTACGGGGTCAGTAGCGCTGGTTCCATCGCTGAGGCCGAGCGCCTCATGAAAAAGGAGCAGTTTGACGTCGTTTTTGTGGACGTCCGGCTGCCTGACGGCGAGGGGATCACGCTTTTGGAGCGGATCTTCAAGGCGAGTTCACCCCCCTTGGCGATCATGATGAGCGGCTTTGGAACCATCGAGTCCGCCGTCGAGTGCATGCGCGCGGGGGCTTTCGATTATCTAACCAAGCCCTTTTCGATAGGTCAGATTGAAGTTTTGGTAAAGAAGGCTGAAGGCTACAGGCAAATGCTTCGTGTGAACGAATATTTGTCGGCCGAGGTGGCTGGCGCCCGGGAGCTGGTGGGGGCAAGCGAGCAAATGAGCCGGCTGGTGGAGATGCTGCGCAAGGTGGCGCCGACGGAGGCTACGGTTTTAATTCACGGTGAGAACGGCACGGGCAAGGAACTGGTGGCGCAGGCCATTTACCAGGGCAGCTCGCGCTCGCATGCACCTTACATTCGGGTGAACTGCGCCGCCTTGTCGGAGAATTTGATGGAGAGCGAGTTTTTCGGCCACGAAAAGGGCGCCTTCACCGGGGCGATGGAGCGCCGCGAGGGGCGCTTCGAGTTGGCCAACGGCGGGACGCTTCTCCTGGATGAAATCAGCGAGATTTCGCCGCGTCTGCAGGCGAAGCTGCTGAGGGTGCTTCAGGAGCGTGAATTTGAGCGCGTGGGTGGGACCAAGACGATCCAGGTGGACGTCCGGGTTTTGGCGACAACCAACAGGGATTTGCGCAAGGCGGTGGAGAAGGGAGATTTCCGAGAGGATTTGTACTACCGCCTCAACGTGTTCCCGGTGCTGGTTCCCCCCCTTAGGGAGCGCACCGGCGATGTGCGTGTGCTGGCCCAGTACTTTTTGGACAAGTTTTCCCGGCAGTATCACAGGCCGGACTTGCGTCTCAGCGCGGAGTGCCTTTCTGCGCTGGAGGGCCATCACTGGCCAGGAAACGTTCGTGAGCTTCAAAACGCGGTCGAGCGCGCGGTGATCATGAGCGAGCCGGGCATGCCGTTGTTTGTCGCGGGTTTGGGGCTTTCGGAAACCCACTCCAGCATCACGCACGTCGCGCCCGAGGTGGCGCTGCCGGTTGGCAAGGCCGGGGTGGCTGAAGTGGCTGAAGTGGCTGAAGAGGGCGAAGTTTTCGTGACCGGGGACAGCGGAGTGCTTCCCTCGCTCGCGGATATTGAAAAACTTCACATACTGAAGGTTTTGAATGCCTGTTCGAACAACCGTACCCGGGCCGCCGATGTCCTTGGAATCAGCATTCGGACGCTTCGCAACAAGCTGCACGAATACAATGATGAAAGGGAGTAGCCCTTCCAGTTGGGAGTCATTTACCGTTTCCTTCCGCCGGCGCAGGCTGGTGGACTTGGCGGGCGCGCTTGGGGCGGTTGCGGTGGTTGCCGCGTTTGGAACGCTGTCCGCCGCGCCTGCAGGCGGGCCCACCGTTCCCGTGGCCGAGGCCGTCGCTCTCGCCCAGGAGCAGTTGCAGATTCGCGGCTTGCAGGGCAGCGTTTACATCGAGTCTGTGACCTTGCGAGCGGCATCGATATTGGGCTCCTCCAAGCAGTGGACCGTTCTCTGGTCGGAACCGCTGCCTGCCTCCCAGGGACGTGTGGAGGTGGGGGTAGAGGTGGATATGAAGGGGAATGTGGTGCGCCTGTTGAAGAAGGCGGCGTTAGGGGCGAAATCCTAGGTGTTCGCAGAAACGTGCTCATGCGCTGGCTGGCTCCCGCAAAAATCAATCTCTCCCTTAGAGTATTGGGAAAGCGTCCGGATGGTTTTCACGAGCTCAAGAGTCTTATGGTTCCGGTGTCGGTGTGCGATGTCTTGCACGTTGCCCTAAAGGACACGGGGGACCTCGAGTTCGCATGCGACGCACCCGGGATCCCACTGGACGAGGGCAACCTTGTGGTCAGGGCTGTCCGGCTGTTCTGTGAAACTGCGGGTCTTGCGCCGCGGTTGCGAATCGTTTTGGAGAAGGCGGTTCCGCACGGTGCGGGACTCGGGGGCGGGAGCAGCGACGCCGCGACGACGCTTCTTGCGCTGGATTCCCTTTTTAAGACAGGGATGGGCCCGGAGGCTCTGTGTGAGATCGCCGCGCAAATCGGCTCCGACGTGCCCTTCTTTCTGGCGCGTTCTGCGGCGTGGATTGGAGGGCGGGGCGAGATTGTCGAACCCGTGGAAGGACTCGAGCCCGTGCCTTTGCTACTGGTGAAGCCGCCCTTTGGCGTGCCCACGCCCTGGGCTTACAAGCAGTGGAAAGATTCGTTGGAAATTCCGGATGTTCCCTACGGGGAGCAGGCCACCCGGGCGGGGACGCTCGTGAACGATTTGGAGCGGCCGGTGTTTCAAAAGTACCTGCTGCTGGCGGACCTCAAACGCTGGTTTTTGGCCCAACCGGAGGTGGAGGGAGCCTTGATGTCGGGTTCGGGAGCCACGGTATTTGCGGTGCTGCGCGAGGCATCCGCGGCGGGGGGCTTGATGGAGCGCGTAGCGCTGGAATTTGGATCGCAACTCTGGATGCAGAGCTGCGAAACAAGGCCGTCGGGCGTCTGAGCCGTGAGCAGTCAGACCTTCCTGCCGAACTTCTTCTCCAGTTCCAGATAGCTGATCTGGATCATCGTGGGCCGGCCGTGGGGGCAGCAGTAGGGCAGTTCGCAGGCGAGCAGATCCTTCACCAGTTGCACTAGCTCGGGTTCCCGCAGGGTGTCGTTTGCCTTGACCGCGTGGCGGCACACCGTCTTGGCGATCATGTCCTGTCCCATCCGCAAGCGCGCCCCCTGGGAGTTGGTTTCACGCAATTCATCAATGATGTCGTGAAGCAGTTGAACGGGGTCTTCCGACTTCAGGAAGGTCGGAAGCGCATCGAGCTTGAAGGTCCCCGCGCCGAAGGGTTCGAGGGAAATGCCCGCGCGCTCGAGCGTCTCCAGGTTGCGCTCCACCCAGTCTGCGTCCCGTGGCGCGAGCTGGAGCGTCTGGGGGATCAGAAGCCTCTGGCAAGGAACACCCTGCGCTTCCATTCTGGACTGCATTTGTTCAAAAAGAATCCGCTCGTGGGCCGCGTGCTGGTCCACCAAAACAAGCCCCGAGGCGTTTTCCATGAGCACGTAGAGTTTTCCAAGCACCCCCATGAAGCGGAAGGTTTCGGGTACCGGAGCAGGCGCGGGCTCGGTCTCAGGCTCGCGGTAGTCCGCGTGATCTGCCTCTACCGTGTGGGGGTGCGTGGCGTCAGGGGGGGCATAAATAGGGGGCTGCGTCCGCTGCGTGACGAGGTAAGGAGCGGGGACCGGCTCTCGGAAAGGTGATGTCGGATTTCTCGCGGGTGCCGCGATGGAGTCGCGGTTCGGGGTTTCCGGGAGTTGCAGAAGTGGGTGGGGTTCCGGAAGTCCGGGGCTGGGCGCGTATGCCGTGGCAGAGCCGTGTGCCAGCGGCCGAGGCGGGAATTGCCCCGGCTGGAATGTGGAGGACCAGCGGGCGCGGTCCCCCTCCAGGGCCGCACGCACGGCGGTTGCCACGGCGTCGCGGATTTCGGAGGGGGCGCGGAAGCGGACCTCCCGCTTGGCGGGATGCACGTTGACGTCGACCGCGGCCGGGTCCATCTGGATGAAGAGATACGTGACCGGGTACTGCCCCTTCATCAGGGCCGTGTGGTAGCCTTCGCGAAGCCCTTGGCTGAGGGAGATGTTTTCCACGGCGCGCCCGTTGAGAAAGCAGAGCTGCTGCTGCCGGGTGGAGCGGCTGAGGCCGACGCGTCCGACGAAGCCCGAGATGCGGATGCCCTCTGTTTCGAACTCGGGAATCGGGAGCAGTTCGTTTGCGAGCTCAGCGCCCGAAAGGTCGCGGATCCGATCGCGGAGCGAAGCGGCGGCGGGCAGCTGGAAGGCGACGCGTTCGTCTTGAAGATGGACGAAGCTGATTTGGGGGTGGCCGATGGCCAGGAGGTGGAGCTGGTGTTCGACGTGGCTGGCCTCGGTGGCCTCGGTGCGGAGAAACTTTTTGCGGGCGGGCAGGTTGTAAAAAAGGGAGCGGACCTCGATCTGGGTTCCGGGAGCGTCGCCCCCGTCGCGCACGGTCTCGAGCTTGCCCCCGTTGACGAGCACCTCCGTGCCGGCCACGGCCCCGTGTTCGCGCGTGGAGAGGCGGAAGCGGGACACGGAGGCTATGCTCGGAAGAGCCTCTCCGCGGAAGCCGAGGGTGTGGATGGAGGCGAGATCTGCCCCGGAGCGGATCTTGCTGGTGGCGTGGCGCTCCAGGCAGAGCAGGGCGTCGTTGCGGTCCATGCCGATGCCGTTGTCCGTCACCCGGATCAGGGAGATGCCGCCCCTGCGCGTGAGAACTTCAATCCGCGTGGACTGCGCATCGATGGAGTTTTCGACCAGCTCCTTGATCACGGCGGCTGGGCGCTCGACCACCTCGCCTGCGGCGACCTGGCTGGCGACTTCTTCGGACAATAACCGGATGCGGGACATCCCGGAACCATGCCTCCGAATCGGGCTTAAATAACGCTAAATTTTAGCCTGAAGGGCAAAGTTCGGATTCCAGCCGCAGGAGCAGGCTTTTCCATACGGGTCCCGCTTGAAACCCTCCTGCGTGTGTTTTTGCTGTCACGCGGTGGCAGGGGATCCTGATAAGAACGGGGTTGGCGGCGCAGCGGCTGGCGATGGCGCGGGGGGAGGTTTGGAGACGCGCGGCGAGGTCGCCATAGGAGGCGGTGGAACCCGGCGGGATCTGGCAGAGGGCTGCCTGAAACGCCTGCCTCGGCGGGCTGTTTGACGGGGCGAGGGGAATGTCTTGAAGCGCTTGAAGGGCCTGGCGGAGATGGCTGGCGGAGAGTCCGCCGGGAGGCTCTTCGGGAAGACGCACGGCTGCAAGACCGCCGCCTTCGGTGAGTGTCAGCTCCAGGCGAAGCGGACCGAATTCACGGATTTGGAACGAGAAACCGGCTTTGTCTCTAGCGATCTTCCTGCCTTTCGCGGTGGCTTTCGCGCTGGTTGTCCCGGCGGATCCGCGTCCCGGGGGAGGCGTGCGTGTGCCGGACATTTGAAAAAAACCAACGAATCAGAACGACGGCTGGAACAGGGTTTGCCACGCCCACCAGGCCGCTATGAAAAGCGTGGCGACGAGGACGAAGAACATCCATTTGCCCTGCTGCCGTTCGCGGCGCCGCTCCCGCGGCCGGCCGGTGGCGTCCCCGCGCAACATGCGGTCGTCCAGATGGCGGTCGTCGGGAAGCCTGTAGGGGTTTTGGCCGCCGCCCCGGTTGACGGTCGAGGCGTTGATCAGGAAACGCTCCCGCTGTTCCTTTTGAATCCGCTCGGCGATCTTCGGGGCTTTTTTGATAAAGCTTTCATGCCGATCCGCTGCGGCCTTCAACTCGGCCTCCTGTTCCGCAAGCTCGCGGCGTCGGGTTTCGAAGGGGGTTTCCAGGCTCGGAGTTTTGCTTTTTGCCTGAGCCGTGGGTTTGGAGGGGCGGAGCCTCATGGCGGGTGAAGGAGCGAAGAGTTCGGTTGGGGTTGAGCGAGACGGGAGAAATTTTATAAAGCCGGGAGGCGGGTACCAATGGAAGGCATGTCGCTCGATCCCCGCTACGCAATCGACTAGCGGCCCGGTCCGCCCATGATCAGGGCGATAAACAGGAGGACGCCCACGATGACAAGCGGCAGGGTGAAGGCGAGGCCGGCCTTGAGCCAGTAGTTGAAGTCTTTGCCCCCACGGTCGGAATCGTAGCCGGAGTGGCCCAGATCCCCGCCCGCTTCGTGCGATTCACTTTCGGGAGGGCTGATGCGGGGGATGGTCCGGGAGTAGTCCGCACGTGCGTCGTCCAGCGCGCTCAGCGCGCGGGTGAGTTCGCGGCTGAGGTCGGGGCCTTCGACGCCCTTCAAGTCGACGCTCTCAAAGTATTGCAGGTGCAGCGTGAAGCTTTCCTTGATGCCCCGCAGCGTTTCGACGCGGCGCTGCGTCTCAAACTCCTCGCGTTCGATGACGACCAGGGCGCGGGTGAACTTTTCAATCATCTCCGCCCGGCCGGCCTGCAGTTGTTCCTGGCGGCGGCTGAGTTCCTCGAGTTCGCGCTTTTGGCGCTCGATGACCTCCTGCTGGCGCTTCAGCACCATCAGCTGTTCCTGGGCCTTTTGTACTTGAGAATCAAGGTGTTCGGGAGACACTTCGTCTTCCGAGATTTCATAGTTTTCGTGACTGGAACGTTGGTTTTCGGCCATGGAGTAGAGGGTAGTACCAAAGCCTTCTCACACGGGCCTTTTTGAAGCCAGATTTTTCCCCGGAAAACCTGACGATTTTATTCCGCCGGCTCCGGGGTACGTGAGACTGCCAAGATTTTAGCTCTAGTGGAGACAAAGGGTTGACGAAAACCCCAAATCATGACGGGGCTGGGCATCGCCTCCGCAGGCCTAGCGCCCCGGGACGAGTTCGAACAAAAATCCCTTCAGGTACCCCGACTCCGGGATGGTGGAAATCACCGGGTGGTCCAGTCCCTGGCCGAAGGACTGGAGCTGGCGCAGCGTGCGTTTGGCGTCGACCGCGGCCTCGTTGATGACGCCCAGAAAGAGTTCGGAGGACATGTGGTGTGAACAGCAGAAGGTGGCCAGCAGTCCCTCGGGCTTGAGGAGCTTGAGGGAACGCAGGTGGATTTCCTTGTAGCCGCGCAGCGCATCGTGGATCCGGCCCTTGGATTTTGTAAAGGAGGGCGGGTCCAGAATGATCATGTCATAGGTGGCGCCGGCCTTTTCGCGGGCGTGGAGGAAGTCAAAGACGTTGGCTTCCTCGGCGTTCACCTGCAGCTGGTTGGCAGCTGCATTGCGCTGCACCTGGGCGATGGCGGGGGCGCTGATGTCGACCGCGGTGACCTCCGTGGCGCCGGCCTTTGCGCAGCCGAGGGCGAAGGCGCCCTGGTTGGTGAAGCAGTCCAGAACGCTGCGACCCGGGGCGTGGCGTGCGACGTCCCGGTAGTTGGCGAGCTGGTCGAGGTAGAAGCCCGTTTTCTGGCCGGTGAGGAGGCTGACTTCGAAGGCGATGCCGTCGTTGACGATGGTCGTGGTGCCGGGGTCCTCGCCGAAGAGCATGCCGGAAACGAGCTCCATGCCCTCAGCCTTGCGGATGGAGGTGTCGTTGCGCTCGATGATGCTGCGGGGGGAGAAGATTTCGACAAGCGCCTGAACGATCAGGTCCTTGCGCATGTCCATCGCAAGCGTCAGGGTTTGCAGGACGAAGTCCGGCCCGTAACGGTCGATGACCACCCCGGGGAGGCCGTCGCTTTCGCTCCACACCAGGCGTCCGAGTTCCTCAGGCAGGCCGTGGCGGAGGCGGAAATTGCGGGCTTGCGTGATCCGGCGCTTGAAGAAGTCCAAGTCCAGGTCCTGCCTCTGGCGGGAGAACCGCCGGGCAACGATGTGCGAGCGGCTGTTATAAATGGCGGTGCCCAGCATGCGGTCCCGGCCGTCCTTCAGGGAGACAAGTCCTCCGTTTTGGGGTTCGCCGAAGGTCTTGAGGATTTCGGTGGAATAAACCCAGTCGTGACCGTGGAAGAGGCGTGCGCGTGGTTGAACAATGAGACCTGCCATGAGTGAATGCCACGACGCTAGGACCTCCTAGCGGGAAGTCAACGCATGCGCGGCGAGATCCCGCATCCTGCTCTGGCATGAAAGCTCCGCCCGTGCCAGTCTTCTCGGGGTGATCCTGAACCGCAAACTCTCCAAACTCCTAGCCGCATGCGGGGTGGCCGCCTCTGCGCTTGGGCCGGCACATTCGCAGGGCGCCAAGGCGGTTTCCCAGAGTGCGCCGGCAGCAGCGGACGTCCCGCAGGCGGGACCGGTTCAGAATACAACTGGCTCCGGATCCATGGAGCCCTCGGAGATTTTGCGTCTGATGGAGCGGGCGCGCGTCGAGATTTTTGAGAAAGGGGCTCCGTCGGTGGTGATTCTGGAGGTGGAGCTCCAGCAGGATGCCTTTGAACCCGAGCCCGAGTCTGCCGACCCCGGTGGTCGCCGCAAGCCGGGGGCGGAGCCGCGCCCCCCTGTGCGCAGCGAGGGTTCGGGGTTTGTGGTGCGCAAAAACGGGGTCGTGGTGACCAACCTGCACGTGGTGGCCCAGGCGCGGCGTATTGTCGTCCGCTTCCTCGATGGACGGCGCCTGGAGGGCCGTCTCGCAGGCTCAGACGAACGTACGGATGTCGCAGTGGTCCAAGTGGATGCGATCGATCTTCCTGTGCTCGAATTCGCCGACAGCGATGTTGCGAACGTGGGCCAGTTTGTATGCGCCATCGGTGTGCCCTTCGGCCAGGAGTGGTCCTTCACCTCGGGAATGCTCAGTGGAAAGGGGCGTACCCGTTTGCTGGCGCCGACGAGCCCCGTCCCCTTGTACGAGGACTATCTGCAGACGGACGCGGTCATCAATCCGGGGCATAGCGGCGGGCCTTTGCTGGACAGTCAGGGCCGGGTTTTAGGGATGAACACCCTGATCACGCGGATGGACCGGGGTCTGGCGTTCGCGGTGCCCTCGAATCTTTTGCAGCAGACGATCGCCCAGATTCTGGAGTCGGGAAGGGTGTCGCGTCCGTGGCTGGGAATTCGTGCGGAAACTCTGGGCGAAACGGCCGCCCTAAGGGAGCGCCTTGGGGGGGCAGGGGCGGGAGCCGTGGTGCTGGCGGTCGAGGCCGACGGGCCGGCATTCCGGACCGATCTGCGGCCGGCGGACGTGATTCAGTCCGTGGATGGAAAAGCGGTGACCACGGCGCTGGAATTGCAGCGGGAGCTGTTCGAGCGCAAGGCGGGGCAGTTGGTGCGGCTGGTGGTCTGGCGTCAGGGAAGCCGCAAGGCTGTGACGATCCAGCTTGCCGAACTCCCCGAGGCCCCGCGTCCGGTGTTTGAGGCGGAGCGTTCAGCGCGGCCGGCCTCCGGACCGCATGAACGCTTTGGGCTGACTTTACATGAGTTGAAGGGGCGGGGGCTTCGCGTGGACACTGTTGTAGAGGGCAGCGTGGCCGCTCGCGGCGAGTTGCAAGCGCAGGATCTGATCACCGAGGTGGAAAATCGCCCGGTGCGCTCCGCTGCGGAGTGCGTGGCCGCGATCCGCTCCGCACTCGGACGGGGAGGTAGCGGCGGCGCCCTGCTTCAGGTGGAAAGACAGGGGAAGCGGATTTTTGTCCTCTTAAAGGCCAGCTAGGGCCTGCGCCGGGCCAGATTCAGGGTTTTGCCGGGGCGGGTTCTGGCTCGGAATTCTGGAGTACGGCGAGGGTGAGGCGCTTGCCTTTGGCAAAATTCCAGCCCTGGGCTTCCACCCGGGGAGCGCCCGTTCCGAGCTGTTTGGCAAGGTCTGCCGTCAGGATGCAGACTCGCTTGCCAGGGCCCTCCATCCAGCCGGCCACTTCCCCAGGGGGAATGGTTTTGGGAAATCCCGTGATCCGTCCCCGCAGGGACCAAATCAGACTGGGTTCCTGGTAATCGACCAGCGCGACGGCGGTGTCTGCGCTCAGATGCGGGTTCAATTTGGACATGAGCGATTCGGTGGCCGAGAGGGAGTGCACCAGGGGGAAGACGAAAATCGGAACGAATAGGAATACGATGGCGGTGGAAAGAGCGGTTTTGCGCCACAGCCGTGCGGGCCGGTGGTCTTTCCACCAGAAGGCGACGAGGAGTGCGAGATAGGGAAACGCGGGCAGCGTGTAGTGCGGCAGCTTGGTGCGGCTCAGCGTGAAGATGGCGAAGGTCAGCACGGCGCCCGAGAGCAGGTAGGCGCTTTCCGGCGTGGGACGCCTCCAGTGAAATCGCACCGCTGCAGGCAGCCAGAAGGACCACGGGGCGAAGCTTGGAAAAACGGTGATAAAGTACAGGGGAAGAGTCGCGATGTAGCCGAGGAGGTTCTTTGCGCCATGACCCTCCATGGAAACGAGCGAACGTTTGACCACATGGTCTCCAAGGCCGACGGATGCAAATTCCCCGCGGGTATGGAGCAGGGCGGGGATGCCCCAGAGACAGACGAGGGCCAGCATCAAAAGCGAGCCGCCCAGCCAGAAGGATAGGGAAGGGGTGTCCTCCCCGGAACCCCGTCTCTTCCACGCTGCCCAGCCCAACATGCCGATGGGGATCCACGCGATGGGACCTTTCGCAAGAAAACCGAGGGCGAGCGACACCCAGAAGACTAGGGCGAGGCCGGTCTTTTTACTTTGATGCAGCCATTCCCATCCCGCCCATGCCGCGATGACCGAGAAAAGGATCATGGGCGGGTCCGCGACGGCCGCCCTGCCGTGCACGAAACACTGCACGCAGAGGGCGAAAATCAGTGCTGCCTGCAGTCCCGTCGCCTGCCCCGCCATGCGCGTCCCCCAGAGGAGCACGACGACGGCCGTCGCGGCGGTGCAGAGAGCGGCCGGGAGCCGGGCGGCAAATGCATTCACTCCGAATATTTTGTAGCAACCGGCGTGCATCCAGTAGATCAGCGGCGGCTTGTCGTAGCGGGGGGCGTCGTTGAAGCGGGGGACGATCCAGTCGCCGCTCTGGAGCATTTCGCGGGAGGCCTCGGCGAAGCGCGGTTCGTCCCGGTCGATTAGGGGAAGCGATTCGTTTCCAAGGCAAAAGAGGAGGGTCAGCGCGGCGAAAAGCAGGATCAGCTTTGCTCGGGAGGGACTCGGGGAGCGGGACTCCGGGGTCTCCTGGGTGGCGGTGGCGTTCATAGAAGAGGTCAAAAAAAGGGGCGTTCGGAGCGGATTGTCTTTGAGCAGGCGCCCGACCGTGGACTGTATAGGGAGGGTATGTCCAATCCCCTCCCATCATCCACACGAGAAAACACGGCTCAATCCTGGAGCCGCGGTTCCGGATGGATGGCGCTGGGTGGGGCGGCGGCCGGCCTACTTTTAATTTGGGCTGCCTTCAGGGCGGATGCCGGCGTGGTGGAATTGGTGCGGCTGCGCGCATCCGGTTGGAGCCGCTGGCTGGCGGGCAGGGTGAGCTACTGGGGAGACTGGTACGGTGTGGTCGCTCTGGGGGTGTTGATCTGGCTGGCGGGCAAGCGCCCTGGATGGGCTGCCTTGCAGAAGCTGGTTTTAGTCATGGGCCTTTGCGCCGCAGTTAGCGGAATCTCCGCGAATGTGATCCGCTCGGTGAGCGGCCGGGCCCGTCCTTTCACAGAAGCCGCCCCCGGATGGTACGGACCGGGGCCGGGGCTCAGGGTGTGGAGCCGCGGCGCAAGGGACTTTCAGTCCTTTCCCTCCGCCCATACCTCTGTGGTGGCTGGCTTTTTCGCCCCCCTGGCGTTGGTTGCCCTCAGGAATCGCCGGCGTTGGGTGCGTTTTTTCGGCGTGTTGGCGGCGGTGGGGGGAACGGGGTTGATGGCCTGGGCGCGCGTCTGGGCCGGGGCGCACCACCTCTCCGACGTGGTGGCGGCGAGCTTGCTGGGGCTTTTGACCGGAATGATTTTATTGAGAAAAGACGGCCGTTTGCGCGGCTTTGCCTTTTTTCCCGAGCCTCGTTAGAGTAGTCTGGCCAGCCTTCCTCCACCCTCGTGTCTGCATCGGCTTCAGATCATTCATCCTCCCTTCCGGCCGTCCCCTTGCGCAGGCGCCGGCCGGTGAGAAACTTTTTGCTCCTGACCTTGCTGGGGCTTTTGCTGCTGTGCATTCCCCAGGTGTTCCGCGGGGCGCTGTGGTTATTGATTCACGAGGAGGCGTGGCGGCAGGGGGGGACGGTGCGCATCGGGGAGGTGGAAGGCAGCCTGTGGGAGCCGGTGGTATTGAAGCGGTTTCAGCTTTCGATTCCCTGCGCGGACGGCGGCCGATTGGAATGGGGCTGGGAGCGTGCGAGCCTGGAGTGCTCGTGGCCGGCCTTGTGGGAGTACAAAGGAAACCGACGTTTTTTTGAAAAGTTCAAAATGCAGGAGGGCAGGCTGGCATGGGAAATGGGGGGTGCGAAGCGACGCAGTACTGCCGGCAGGTTTGATTTAAGACCGTTCATTTGGGGCGAACCCTTGAGCGTGCCGCTTCCCGCAAAGCTCGAGCTGGAATGGAAGAGCGCGTTGGTGCGTTCTCCCCAGATGGCCCTCTCGGCGGAGGCAGTCGCTGTTTCGCTCAGCGAACTGGAGCCTGGCGAATGGAACGCCGCTCGGCTGGAGGTCAATGTGAAGGGGTGGTCGAAAAACTTTCGGGACGTCCGGGGAAAGACGAGCCTTCAGGGTGGACGCGTCCAGTTTGGTGAAGCGCAGCTCATGGAGGGCCTGAAGATTGTGAGCCTCTCGGCGGTTCTCTCCGAAGTGGCTGCGGGGCGAATGGATGTGGAGCTTCAAGTGGAGGCGTTCGGCGGAGAATTGCGCGTGCAAACCCAGTCCAACACGGGATCCGAGGAGACTCCCTTCGAGGCGAGCGGCACCTTTTCCAAGCTTGGGGTGGCGCCGCTGGCCGCATTTTTGAACGTCACCGAGGCCGCGGGAGGAACGCTGGAGGCGGGCCAGTTTACGTTTCGAGGCAATACTTCGCGGCCCGAGCTGGGCACGGCGAGCCTTCGGGTGGAAGCGAAAAACTTTCAATGGGAGTCCCGCCAGTGGGATTCCCTGGTGCTGGGCGCCCTCTTGATGGACCAGCGCATCAAGATGCCCGAATTCGCCCTGCGCCAGGGGCACAACCAGCTTGTCTTAAACGGGGACATGCAGTGGCCGGGGGGCGACAGCCCCTGGTGGAAGTCGGATTTCGGAGTCAACATCACCGCCCGCGTTGATAACCTGACGGAGCTTTCCGCGCTTCTCCTTCCGGAGTTCAAGTACGCAGCCGGAGCCCTCACGGTGGACGGCGCAGTCCGCAGCCAGGCAGGCGTGCTCGGGGGGGCGCTCATCGTTTCTGGTGCGAACCTCACCTGGCGCAACGCTCCCATCGAGGAGTTGCACGCGGCGGTGAAACTTCAGGGCACGGAAATCCACGTGTTGAACGTGGAACTTGCCCAGGGGATGGATTTGCTGCGGGGCAAGGGAAGCCTGAAGGTGGGGGAAAACTGGTCTTATCAGGGGGATTTGCACGGGAACGTCAGGGACCTCGGAAAGTACGCAGCGCTTTTCCAGCCGCCGATCGCCTCCGAACCCTATGCGGGCGGCGCCGACATTGAATGGAGCGGCAAGGGAAGCGCCGCGGGCCACGAGGGACGCGGGCAGGCGCGGTTCCGGCATTTGCGCCCCATGCGCGAGCATCCGGCGTGGCCGCAGCCCATGACGGGGAGTTTTTCAGGGACATACAGCAAGGCCGGGGTGGAGTTGGACGCGCTGACCGTCGGGGACGACGCGGTTCAGGTGCAGACGGCTGTCTCTTTTGGTTCTTCTGGCGTCGGATTGAAGGGGCTCAAGGTGGTCCAGGGGCAGGCCACGGCGCTGGAGGGGGAGATGCTTTTCCCCATGGAGATTTGGAATGCGTGGCCGCAGGTGGACTGGTCCTCCTTCCTCAAGAGCAGTGCGCCCGTGGATGCCCGGCTTGTCGCCAAAGGTTTGAACCTTGAATTGCTCGGCCGCTTGCCCGGAATGCCCAGGGCGCTTGCAGGTAGCCTGGACGGCCAGTGGGAAATGAAGGGACCGCTGAAGGCGCTCGCCGGCAAGGGTCATTTGAAGCTGCAGCAAGGGAGCTGGGCGCTTGGAGGAGGGCGCATTTCCGGAGTGGATACCGAAATCGCCTGGGAAGGGCCCGTGGTGAAGGTGCCGAAGCTGGCGTGGCAGTCAGCTTCCGGCAGGTACGAGGGGAACGCATCACTCACTTGGAATGGCGAGGGCGGGCCGAAGTTACAGCTGACCATGGCTTGTGAAAACGCCCGGTGGGAGGCTCCCATGGGGCTCCGTTTTCCGGTCGCCTCGTTCACAGAAGCCTCCCAGCCTCCCCTGGCCTCGGTTGTGGTGAACGGCCGTGCCCTTTGGAAGGCGTCCGGACCCTTGGATGCCCCGCTGCTAACTGGAGAAGTGGTCCTGCAGTCGGTTGATTTCGGGGGTGTGCCCGATTTGCGCCTGCTGTGGCGGGGGGTGGATCCGGGTCAGTTCACGCTGCGGGGCACGGAAAATCGCTTCATCAAGGACTGGAAAATGCAGCTACAGGTGAAGAGCAGCGAGGGCGCGGCTGTGGTCGGCACAACCGGTGCGGCTCGCGTGGAATTGGCCGCCGCCGGCACCGCGGCAAAACCCGAGTGGAAGGGCGAAGCCCGTCTGGTGTTGCGGGGGGCCATTGCGGGCAGCGTTTTGGAGGTCGAGCCCCTCGTTTTTAAGTTTACACCCGGAAAGTCGCTCCCTGAGATCGAGGCGATCGCCAACGGCCGTGCCGGGGGTGTCGCCTTTCAGGCCAGTGTCGTGGGGCCGTTACAAAAAACGAAGCGCGAGTACAAGGGGAGCGCTCCGCTCAGCCCCGAAATCGTCCGGGGTGTGTTTGAAGACGGCAAGCCGTGGCCGGTTGCCAGGTGATAGGATTTTCCTTTTATTGATAGGGGTTTCCTTTTCGCCCCGTTCCCGCAGCACGCACGCGCGGCATCGTCGCGAGGGGCGCTAAAATTCTATCTCGGCACCAGCCTCACCCCGGGCACCCTCAACACCGAGCGCAAACATCTGGTCACCTTTCTCAATTTCGCCCTCAAACGGGGTTGGATCGAAAAGAACCACGCCCTCAATATCGGCCTACGCATCGAGCGGTGCGAGGTCCACATCCTCTCGCCCAAACAGGTCGCCCGGGTTCTCCTCGCCTGTGATGTCCTCCAGAAACCCGCCCGCAGCTCGATGCGCGCCCACATCGCACTCTGCGCGTTTGGCGGGATCCGGCCCGAGGAACTCCACCGCCTCAACAGGCGTGACATCGACCTCGAACATAACACCATCTATCTCAGCAAAAGCTTCTGGGCGGTCCTAGCCCTGCTCAGCGGGGCGTCGATGGCACCCGAGCGAATCGCGAGCGACACCGACTGCTTGCAGGCGTTGTGCAGTTGGGCGTCCGATCGCAGGGGGGCGAGTTCGGGTTGCAGCTCAATGGCGAGGCGACTCACAGCACTTTGGCAAAAGCGGGATCCCACTGGGAGGCATCCGTCATCTGCAAGATGTACCGCAACCGCAGCGGGGGCGTTTTATTGGTGAGCAGACTCGGGAGACTCCGTTGCGTGCAGAGACTGCGCTTGTTGCCAGTAGCAGCCCCCCGGTGGTATCCTAATGCCATGACCGTCACGCTTGCTCAAATTCATGAGGATCCGGCGATTCTGGATCGGGCGATTGCCAGCCAAGAGACGCTCGAAATCCTGTCCTGCGGCGAGGTCGCTGCCACATTGATGCCCCGGCGTACAAGCGCCATGGAGCAGGCGAGACAGGAAATGGCCCGGAGGTTTGCTGCACCGGACTGGAATTTCGCAGTGGGAACCCCGCTCACCCGCGAGGAGCGTAATGCGCGTTCCTGATTGCTTCATAGATACCAACATTCTGCTCTACGCCGTCAGCACCGTCCCAGCTGAAGCGGCCAAGACAGAAGTCGCTCGGAGTCTGATTCAAAACACTCACTGGGGTTGGTCGGCTCAGGTCGCTGCCGAGTTCATCCGTGCCGCTTCGTCCAAAAGGAACAGCACGATGAGTCGCGCGGCGGCCGCCAAGTGGGTGGAACTCTGGATGGCCTATCCAATGGTGCCGGTTGACGGGACTATGGTTCTTGAAGCAGTGGCACTTGGGGATCGTTTCCAAGTCTCCCATTTTGATTCTCAGATTTTGGTCGCTGCGAAACGACTGGGCTGTGAGGTTGTCTACTCTGAGGACCTTGGCCACGGGCAGAAGTACGGCGAAGTACGGGTACGCAACCCGTTTTTATCACCACCGTAGCGCTCTCTAACTGTGAGCTGCGGCGTGGATCCGCAAACGCCCTCACAACACCCGCCCGCTACGCAGCTGCGCGAAGTCCTCCGAGACAGCCAACTGGCTCTGAAACGCGTCAGCGCCCCACATCCCGAGAAAGCGCGCCCGGTTTCCGCAGCTCGCGCGCGCGCGAACGTCGCGGGGCGCGCTCAGTCAAAGCCAGTACGCTTCCACGTCTGCACCGCCCTCCGTCTCCACACCATCGTCCGTCTGCCGCCGCACCCCGCGCCTCAGTGTGCCGCGTTCCGTTGTCCGTCACCGCCGAGGAGCAACGGGTGAAGGACGAGTCAGCGGTCCAGCGTGTGCAACAGCTGGGGGCGGTCCGGAAGGAATGGGGCGGCGAGTTTGACGAGAACCTGCGCCTGGGCAAACGCGCGGTGCGCGAGTTGGACTGGAAAGCAGCGTCGAAAAGCTTGAGGCGGCGCTTGGTTCGGGCGAACTGCTGAAGCTCACGGCGAAGATGGGGCGCGGCTTGAAGGAGGACGCTTTTGCGGGAGGCACTGCGGCGCGGAGTTTTGGAAAGAGCAAGGACGAGGCTGCGGAGGAGATTGCGGCCCTTTCGCAGGACGAAGCATTTGTGCAGAGGTATTTGAGCAAGGAAGTGCAGGCAGTGAGACAGTTTACCGAGCTGCACCGGATTGCGTTTGAGTAGAACAGCGGCCTTGTGACCGCAGGGGTCCGATGTTGCGCCCAGGTCCTCCTCGGAGTACGTTCCTGCCATGGAGTACCGAGGGATTATTACCATCGAGCCGGACAAGCGGAGTGGAAAGCCTTGCGTTCGCGGACTTCGAATCACGGTCCAGGACGTTTTAGAGTATCTCGCGGGCGGGATGACTCCTGATGAAATCGTCGTGGATTTTCCTGAATTGACCCTTTCAGACATCAGGGCGTGCCTGGCGTTTGCGGCCGATCGTGAGCGAAAGCTTTTTGTCGCCGCGTGAAACTCCTTCTCGACGAAAATCTATCCGTTAGAATTTTGGGGGATATCATGGATTTGTATCCCGGATCCTCGCACGTGAGCCTGCTCGGTCTGACACGGACAGATGACTCCATCATTTGGAACCGGGCACGCGCCGAACATTTTTGCATCGTCTCAAAAGACTCGGATTTTCATCAACGGAGCCTTCTATTCGGCGCGCCTCCAAAAATTGGTTTTTCTCAGAGTCGGTAACTGCACAACTGCAAAGATCCTTTCCGTGCTGCGAGACAATCATCATGCGATCAGCAGGTTTCAGGAAGACCAAGACGCCAGCCTGTTGATCCTCGGATAGACTGCACTCTGCCAAGCATCCCAGATTGCGGCTGGTCCTCTGACACGGAGAAACAGCTTTTGTGACGTTGTGACCAAGAGGTGCCCCTCGTACTGAGTTGCCGAGACAACAACTTCGTCAGGATACTGAGATGTGCCGTCTCGGGTTGACGTCATTAGGTGGCGGGTTTCAGCGTGCTTGCTCAGGTTGATGATTCAGGCAAATGATGTACCTGTGAATCAATGGTCGCTCACTCTTCACGGTCCGGGCGGAATCCTCAGTCAGTTTGACTCTGCGGAAGCGCAGTTTGTCCTCGGGACGGAGGAGTCGCCCGATGTGCTGACGGTCGCGGGCGAAGGCATCGCGTCAAGGAATACTTGGGTGTGGATCGCGGAGGGCCGGATGCAGGTGGAGGACATCGCGGGCGGGACGCTGGTGAACGGGCATCCGATCGAGGGACGTGTGGAGGCGGAATATCCTGCGTCGGTGCAGGTGGGTGACGTGACGCTTGTGGTGGAAGTGAAGGTCGCCGCCGCCGAACCGTCGGTTGACGTCACCATTCCCCAGCGGACGTCAACGAAGAGCGCTTCAAGTACGGATGTGACGATTCCTCAACGCACGCCAACCCGGGGTGGGAATGGGAAAGCCATCGTTGAATCTCAACCGGCCTCAATCAACGAGGCTCCTTTGCAGGGCAAGTATACTCTGGTGCGTGAAATTGCCCGCGGCGGGATGGGGCAGATCTATTTTGGCGAGGATCCGCAACTGGAGCGCCAGGTGGCGGTAAAGGTCAGCAGCATCAGTGAGGGCGGCGAGGATCCTCGTTTTTCCAAGGAAGCCAAGGTGCTGGCACATCTGGCGCACCCGAACATCGTCCCGATCTATAACATCGGGGTGGATGCTCAGAGCCGTCCGTTCTACGCGATGAAGCTGGTGAAAGGACGGACCCTGCAGGCAGTGCTCAACGCGATCCGCGATGGCGACGCTGCGGCGGTGATGGAGTATCCGCGTGCCACCTTGTTGACGATCTTCCGGAAGGTGTGCGACGCCATTGCGTTTGCGCACGCTAAGGGTGTGTTACACCGCGACCTCAAGCCGGAGAACATCATGGTGGGGGAATACGGCGAGGTGCTCGTCATGGACTGGGGGCTTGCGAAGGTTCTGGGGGGGGCAGAAGTTCCGGGGGGCACGGAGGACGTTGCGACTGGGAGGTCGCCGGCGAAGGATACGGGGGACTATGGGATGACGATGGAAGGCGAGGTGATGGGGACGCCGCAGTACATGTCCCCGGAACAGGCGGAGGGTGTCGTGGCGGAGCTGGACGCACGTTCAGACATTTATTCGCTGGGAGGAATTCTGTACGCGATCCTGACTCTGCGGCCGCCCATCGACGGCAAGACGCTCAATGAGGTGCTCACCAAGGTGAAGAAGGGCGAGATCAGTTCGATGGCGACCAAGCGGGTCAGCAAGGGAGATGTGACAGTCGGCACCCCGGCGGCAATCGGCGTGGAGGTGCCGGAGGCGTTGCAGGCGGTGACGCTCAAGGCGATGGTCACGGACCGCACGAAGCGCTACGCGACGGTCGAATCGTTCGCGGGAGACATCGAGGCGTACCAGAATGGGTTTGCCACGAGTGCGGAGGATGCGGGGGCGTGGAGGCGTGTGAAGCTGTGGTTGGGGCGGAACAAGGTGCTGGCGGGAGCGACTGCGGTGTTGGTTGTTGTCGTGAGTGGATTCACTGCGCGGGTGGTGCAGAAAGGGCGAGAGGCCAGTGAGGCGCTGCAAAGTTTGAGGGAGACGGCGCCCACATTCGCAGTGCGTGCTCAGGACGCGTTGCGGGAGGGACAGTTTGAGGAGGCGCTGAAGGCGGCGACGTTTGCTGTGAAGTTGGAGCCTGTAAAAGGCGAATACCACGGATTGCGTGGGAATGTCTTGCAAGTGCTTGTGCGGTGGCCCGAGGCGATGGAAGAGTACCATATCGCGTTGCGCTCCGGTGCAAGCGAGCGCGAGCAGGAGAACCTGCTTTTGACGGAGGATTTGATTGAGCGCGCAAAAAGCGAAGGCGCATCCAAGGCAAAAGGCGTGTTGTTTGCCGCACTCAACCAGCAGGGGAGAAACTACGAGGCGATGACGCTGGTCAAGGACATGAAGGAGTTTTGGAAGGAGCAGAAGCAAGATCCCGAATTGATGGTTTCCTTGATCAAACAACTGGAATCTAAATTATTGCCGGTCCCGGGGACGGAGGTGTTGATGTGCAAAACCAAAATCACGTTTCGGGAATGGAATATGTACCTATTGTCCCAAGGGCTTCCCCAAAGAGATGTTCCCACGGGCCTGAACGAGGAGCATCCCGTGAATCATGTAAACCGGGAACAGGCGAACAAATTCTGTTCAATCCTTAGCAGTGTGAGCGGCAGGAAGTGGCGCCTGCCAACGGACGTAGAGTGGGCGGCGGCGGCGGGCGGCGGACTGTATCCCTGGGGAGATTACTGGCCGCCAAAAGACGAGGACGGGGTTTACAGTGTGAATATGAAACGCACAGCCTCCCAACCGGTGGGGACATGCAAGCCCAATCAAATTGGGATGCTGGACCTTGGGGGCAATGCTTGGGAATGGCTTTCAGAGTACAAGACGTCCCCTAAATTAAAGGAGTATTTGGTCGGCGGTGCTTATTTTAACTGGGACAAAGTTGAGTTGTTGACCCTCGGCCCTCATACGGCAGGCGCACGGTCCAAACTTTTAGGTGGCATTGGGATAAGCGTTAGAGTCGTCCTTGAGAGGTGACACAGAACCCTCGAAACGTTTTCGAGGCACGGCTCTCTGGGACCTCCGCCGGTTCAATGCAACCATGCCTTTGCGGGAGGCACTGCGGGGCGGAGCCTTGGAAAGAGCAAGGAGGAGGCCGCGGAGGAGATTGGGGCGCTGTCGCAGGACAAAGCCTTTGTGCAGCGGTATTTGAGCAAGGATGTGCAGGCAGTGAGACAGTTTACGGACCTGCACCGGATTGCGTTTGAGTGATTTCAAAAACCTATGCGAGGGGCCTTGATTTTCTAAGGAACGCCTATCTCCACAAGGCTTTCGCCCGATTCTAAAAGACTGATTGCCACCAGAAGATGCTTCTCCAGCAGTTGTCTCAGGGCCGATTCGCTCGTGTTACCGCATGTTAACCACAAAATCTTCGGCGGGCTTCCATGCCTCTCCAGCAGGTGCAGAAAATCGCTGTCCTTGGTGAGAAGAATTGCACCAGCTTCTTTACCCGCTTGAAAAATCGCATAGTCTTCAGCGTCTCTCAATCCGATCTCGCGGAGCGGCTTCGCCGCAAAACCGAACTCAGATGTAATCCAAACTGCCGTTCGCGGAGACAGATGGGCATCCAGCCAGATCGTCATGCCGCTATGGAGGGATGGTCAATTCTCCTCCGAGCGTATGAGAGACACGCTTTGATGTCATCTATCTCCAGATCCGGCATTTCCTCGACAATCTGAGCCATGCTCAGTCCCGCTGCCAGCAAGTCAAGAACGTCACTCACCCTAATGCGCATGCCTCTCACGCAGGGACGGCCGCCGCATTGCTTTGGATTGAAAGAGATGCGTTCTAGAAGCGCTTCCATGGGGAATACGTTACACCAGTCATGATGGAAAGACAAGGGGCTAGGATATTTCTGGCGCTGCACCAGCCGGGCGCGACGAACACCTCGCCGCGCAACTTTGCAAAGGGTTTCACTGGGCGAGCTTCACATGGGTACTGAGTTGCCTAAAACTCAGCCCCGCGTGAGATCGAATGGTGCGCTGTCCCGGCTTTGCAACGTGCACTTTAATTGCGGGTTTCAGCGCGCTTGCTCAGGTTAATGATTCCGACAAATGATATGCCCGTGAATCAATGGTTGCTCACCCTCCACGGTCCCGGCGGAATCCTCAGTCAGTTTGACTCTGCGGAAGCGCAGTTTGTCCTCGGGACGGAGGAGTCGCCCGATGTGCTGACGGTTGCGGGCGAAGGCATCGCGCCAAGGAATACTTGGGTGTGGATCGCGGAGGGCCGGATGCAGGTGGAGGACATCGCGGGCGGGACGCTGGTGAACGGAAACCCGATCGAGGGACGGGTGGAGGCGGAGTACCCAGCGTCGGTGCAGGTGGGGGAGTTCGTTCTTGTTGTGGAGGTGAAGGCGGTCGCCGCCGAACCGTCGGTTGACGTCACCATTCCCCAGCGGACGCCGACGAAGACTGCTTCGAGTACGGATGTGACGATCCCGCAGCGGACGCCCACAAAGGCAGGCTTGGGCAATGCCAATTCGCAGCCTCCCAGTAGCTCACCGACAGCAAAACCAGACGCACCTCTTACTGGAGGCTACACGCTTGTGCGTGAAATCGCCCGTGGTGGGATGGGGCAGATCTATTTTGGCGAGGATCCGCAGCTCAAGCGTCAGGTGGCGGTGAAGGTCAGCAGCATCAGCGAGGGAGGCGAGGACCCGCGCTTTTCGAAGGAAGCAGAGGTCCTCGCGCATCTGGCGCATCCGAACATAGTGCCGATCTACAACATCGGCGTGGACGCTCAGAGCCGTCCGTTCTACGCGATGAAGCTGGTGAAGGGACGGACCCTGCAGGCGGTGCTCAACGCAATCCGCGACGGCGATGCGGCCGCGGTGAAGGAATACCCGCGGGCCACCCTGCTCACGATCTTCCGGAAGGTGTGCGACGCCATGGCCTTTGCGCACGCGAAAGGTGTGTTACACCGAGACCTCAAGCCCGAGAACATCATGGTGGGCGAGTATGGCGAGGTGCTGGTGATGGACTGGGGACTGGCCAAGGTTCTGGGGGGGGAGGAGACAATCGGGGGGATGAATGCTCCTGCGAGGGATACGGGCGATTATGGAATGACGCTGGAGGGCGAGGTGATGGGCACGCCGCAGTACATGTCGCCCGAGCAGGCGGAAGGCATGGTGGCGGAACTGGACGCTCGCTCGGATATTTATTCGCTGGGCGGTATCCTGTACGCGATTCTCACGCTGCGTCCACCTGTCGACGGGACGAGTTTGAACGAGGTGCTCACCAAGGTGAAAAAAGGCGAGATCAGCTCGATGCACACGAAGCGCGGAAACAATGAGGACGTCTCCGTAGGGACGCCCTTGGCGATCGGTGGAGAGGTGTCTGAGGCATTGGAGGCGGTGACTTTGAAGGCAATGGCTCGCGAGCGCGAGAAACGCTACGCGAGCGTGGAGGCGTTTGCGGTGGACATCGACGCCTACCAGAGTGGGTTTGCCACGAGCGCTGAGGATGCGGGCGCATGGAAGCGAGTGAAGTTGTGGGTAGGTCGCAACAAGGTGCTCGCTGGGTCGGCGGTTGCGATGTTCGTCGTGGTGAGCGGATTCACCGTGAAGGTGGTATCGGAAGGGCGCAAGGCGACACGAGCTTTGGCGCGTTTGCAGGAAACCGCGCCGACCTTTTTGACTCGGGCGGAGGATGCGCTGCGGGAGGGTAACTTTGAGGGGGCACTCAGGAGTATTGATTTCGCCTTGGATCTGGAGCCCACGACCGGCGAGTATCATGCCCTGCACGGAAACGTCCTGCAGGTGCTTGGGCGTTGGCCGGAAGCCTTGGGGGCATACCGGGCTGCGGTGCGTTTGGGGGCGGAAGACTTGGTGAAAGAGAATCTGGCTTTGACGGAAGTTTTGATGACGCGCGCTAAAAACGAGGGGGAGGCGAAGGCCAATGTAGCCCTGTTTGAAGCGCTCAATGCACAGGGACGGCAGTATGAAGCGATGGCGTTTGGAAAGGGGTTGGGGCAATTCTGGAAGGATCAGAAGAAGGATCCACGTGCGTTGCCTGAATTAGTAAAACGTCTGGAGGCGAAGCTATTGCCAGTGCCGGGAAGGGACGTGCTGATGAGCAGCACGGAGATGACGGTTGGGGAGTGGAAGTTGTATCTGAAGGCCGAGGGGCTGCCTTCATGGGCACCGCAGAAAGAATGGAAGGAGACGGACGAGCATCCAGTCGTGAAAATCAGTTGGTACCAAGCGAGAGACTTTTGCAAATGGCTAGCAGCAAATACAGGGAAGGAGTGGCGCCTGCCCACCAATGCGGAATGGGACGCAGCAGTAGGGACGAGCCTGTATCCATGGGGTGATTATTTTCCACCTCATTGGGATGATGGAAATTATGCGATTTTGGAAAATGGGCAAGGTGATCCCAACAGAGTGGGGGGGGATGGTTTTTTTGGGACGGCCCCAGTGGGATCTTTTAAGCCAAATCTTTTGGGATTTTATGACCTGGGAGGGAATGTTTATGAATGGATGTCGGACGGGGATTCACGGAATGGAAACCGTGTCATTCGAGGTTCATGCTGGCGTGATTTGCGCGGTGGCCAAGCCCGTTCAGCTTCGCATCTTGGACGTGGCCCTGAGATTCAGGACAATTTCACTGGAATGAGGCTCGTCCGCAAGGCCGGGCCCTAAACGCAAACTTGGCTGTGGACGTGCGGTATGATGCAGCTTGCTTGAGCCGGGGGAACGTTGCCCCTCTCGATAGACGCGGAAGGCCCAGTTGTTAGGTCGTCGTTAAGAAATTGCTTTTCGCTCCGTTTCCGCAGTTTGCTCGCGCGGTATCGTCGCGGGGCGCGCTAAAGCGAGATGGGGCGTGGCGCCCCAGAAAACGCGATTTGTCAGGTATAAGAGGAAGTTGCCCCTTCAGGCCGGCCTGCGACTGAAGTTGAAATGCGCTTTGGACGCGCTTAACCTCACTCATGGTCCATTCATCCCTCATCGCCGCGCGTCTTCTGCCGCCGGATCTGCGTTCCGTGTACGACAGGGTCGTGGCCGGTGAACGCGTGGGAGAGGACGACGCCCTTCACCTCTTCGGGCACCGCGATTTGAACGCCCTGGGAGTCATCGCCAACGTGCTCAGAGAAAGGCACAACGGCAACTATGCGACCTACATCCGCAACCTCTATGTAAACTACTCGAATGTTTGCATTCTTTCCTGTCAGTTCTGCGCCTTCGGGGCGAAGAAGCGCGACCCGCACGCCTTCGAATTGGCGATTGGAGAAATGGCCGAGAAAGTGAAGACGGGTTTGGAGCAGGGGATCACCGAGGTCCACATGGTCGGGGGACTGCATCCCACGCTGCCTGCGAGCTGGTACCTGGAGCTGTTGACGACTCTCAGGGCTTTGGATCCGGATCTTTTCATCAAGGCGTTTACCGCTATCGAAATCCGGCATTTGGCGGAGCGCATTTTCAAGAAGTCGATTTCAGAGACGCTCGGGGAGTTGAAGGCCGCCGGCCTCGGCGCGATCACGGGGGGCGGGGCGGAGATTTTTGATTCCGGCGTGAGGGACCGTATCTGCAGGGGAAAGGAAAACGCCAGGGAATGGCTCGAAGTGCACGAGACCTGGCACGGCATGGGCATGAGGAGCACGGCGACGATGCTTTACGGTCACGTGGAGACTTTGGAGCAGCGCGTCGACCATCTGCGCCTGCTTCGGGAAGCACAGGACCGCACGCGTGGGTTCACTGCTTTCATTCCCTTTGCGTTTGTACCTGAAACCACCGACATGGCCCACATCGTCCCGGCGACCGCGGCTGACGAGTTGCGTACCCTGGCGGTGAGCCGCATCTATCTGGATAACTTCGAGCATATCACCGCTTATTGGATCAGCTACGGTCTGCCGCTTGCCGCGCTCGCCCTAAACTACGGGGTGGACGACCTCCACGGGACGATCATGGAGGAGAAGATTTTTCACATGGCCGGCGCGAAGACGCCCGTCGGGCAGAGTCAGGAGGCGTTTGTCAGCGCGATTCGCGAGGCCGGCCGGGAGCCAGTGGCGCGTGACACCTGGTACCGCAAACTGGCACCTGAAGCCGTGGCCTAGCGCGGGGGAGCGGCCGATTTTTCAAATTCATGTCCCGACCCGACGCACTTGCCGGCCTGCGGATTGGATGCGTCCAGTATCTCAACAGCCGGCCATTGATTCACGGCCTGGATGAGGTTGTTCTGGCGCATCCCAGCGAGCTCGCGGCCCGACTGAGGTCGGGCGAACTCGACGCCGCGTTGGTGCCGGTGTTTGAATTGCTGCGGTCCCCTTTGGATTACCTGTTGGTAGACGGAGTCGCGATCGCCAGCCGCGGTCCGGTTTACAGCGTATTTGTGGCGCACCGGGGGCCCGTTGAAGAGCTGCGTGTGGTGACGGCGGACCCCGCGTCGCTGACGTCGATTCACCTGTTCCGGGTGTTGTCGGCCGGCGTGCTTGGAGGAATGGCTAGCCTGGTTCCGGAGACCCCCGGTGCGCTGGCGGATCCGAGGACCGGGCGCCTGTTGATTGGCAATCAGGCGATCCAGTACCGCGTTCAACACGAGTCGGGCGGCGAACTGTTCTGGGATCTGGGCGAGGCTTGGACGCGTTGGACGGGGCTTCCCTTTGTGTATGCGGTATGGGTGCTGCGGCGGGGGTTGCCGCGGGTGCGCTCGGTGGCGGACGCCTTTCGCAAGGTGGCCTCCGACGGGCGTGGCGCGCTGGCCCGGATTGCGCGGGAGGACACCGAGTTCGGCGAGGCGCTGGCGCTGCGTTATCTTCGCGAGAACATCTGCTTTGATTTGGGTGCGGAGGAAAGGCAGGGGCTTGAGCGTTTTCGCTCCGAGTTGTGGAAAGGCGGCATGGTGGAGGAGGGCGGCGGGCCGCTGGATTTTGTCTAGCCCGAGTTTGAGGGGTGCGCTTGTTCGGGGAAGACTCGCGGGCTGCGGCGGGTGGTTCGCGGCGGGATGGTTCGCGGGGTAGGGGCTGCCCCGCGTTGAGAGACTGGGGCGCGGGTTTGGAAGACGTCGAGGCGGGCGTTTCGACCGTTTCTTGCGAAGCTGATTTTGGAAGGCGGTTTTCTGCTGGCGCGGCATCCCATTGAGGCGGGGTGCGGTTGCCGGCGAAGCGGGGGAGTGGCGCGGATTCTGGGGAGACGGACGGTTGAATCTTCGCCGCACTTTGAAAGGTGACCGCTAAAGCGAGTTCATTTCATGAAAAACAAAATATTGGCTGTGGTCGGGGGTGTTGGGTCGGTGTTTTTCGGAGGGTTGCTGGATGCGGGCGCTGCTCAAGCCGTGCTTCAGCAGGATACGTATACAAGCTCTGCGCCGGCGCAGGTCCGGTCGGTGTTAAACAACAGTTTGGGATTGTTTGTGGACGCTCGGACCACGGCTACGAGGCGCGCCTGGTTGCAGTTCGATTTGAAGCCCGCACTCGTGCCCGGGGCATCCTGGGAGAACATCGGACGGGCGACGCTTTCCGTATACGTCAGCCGGCTCTTCTTTCCAGGCGGCATCAAGGTTCTAGCAGCGGGAGCGCCGTGGAGTGAACTCTCTCTTGGCGAACAAACCGCTCCACGTGCACTGGTGAACCCGGACAGCGGACAACCATACGCCAGGGCGGTGGCTGAGATTGGATCTCAGTGGCTGAGCTTTGATGTCACTGATCTGGTGCGCGACTGGGTCGACGGCTCCGTTCCCAACGCGGGCCTGATTTTGGCGCCCGAGGATTCAAAGGTGTACGCGGTGCTGGGGTGCAAGGAGGGGGCGTCGCCGAATCGAGCCATGCTAGAGATCGTCCTTTCTCAGCCGTCTGCAATGCAGGGTGAGCGCGGGCCGCAGGGACTGAACGGAACGCCCGGACGGGATGGGGCTCCTGGAGTCGCGGGCCTAGTCGGTGCGGCGGGGCCCGCAGGGCCGAGTGGGCCCGCGGGAGCTGCGGGTCCTGCAGGTCCACAAGGAGAGGCCGGTTCTCCGGGGCCTGCCACTCTGCGCCTTTTGCCGCGCGGGGATGTTTCGATGGGCGAGTTCACGCAGGGGGTCAAACCTTAACGCGCTAATCACATGAAAAGTCATTCGTGCGGCGCGTGGCGGCAGCTTGCCGCCGCCTTGGGGTGCCTGTTTTTGTCGTCATCGAACCCTGTTTCAGCCGGGGCGCCTTCCTGGTGGTTCGAGCGGGCTGTGCTGGATCCGGAACAGGCCGCGGACGACTACGCTGTATTAAACCAGGGTCAGTTGAAGCATTTCGCGCTCGGGCTTTTTGAAGAGCTTGAGTATCAGTTGTCCGGCGGCGCCGGACCGGAGCTCGGTCAATTGGTGGAGCGCTGGACCACCTTCGACGCGGCAGGCAAACGGGTGCCGAAAAAAACAGTCGACGCCGACGATTTTGCAACCGTCAATCTGGGGCAGTTGAAGGCCGTTGCCGCGCCTTTTTTGGAAAGGATTAATGCGGCCGGATGGCCTGCCCCCTCGCCTTATTCAGAGGCTCCGCCCGACGATTACGCGTACGCCACCCTGGGCCAGGCGAAGGCCCTCTTTAATATCGATCTGGGACCGCCATCCGTTTCCGGAGTGTCCGTCCATGAGACCGTTGAAGGCCTTAAGATCTCCTGGAGTCCCGGAGGCAGCGCCCTCAAATACCGCGTTCTTGGGGTGAAGACAGTGGCAGACATGCCCGTTTACGAGGTGATTTCAAGCGTCTTGAGCGAGCCTCAATTTTTAGTTTCCGCTGAATGGAAGGAAACCTACCTCGCTTTTGGTATTCAATTGGCCGCGCATGGTATTTGGGGGCCGGTGACCCTGCTGAGCCCCGTGGAGCGCCGGCAGTCGGTGGATCCGCCGCCATTGGATGTCACCTCGGACCGGGATGGAGACGGAGTGCCGGACTACCGGGATGCGTGGCCGGACGATGCGGACTACGCCCCGCCGGTTGTACCGAGGCCGTCCTTAGCCGTGCTGCCCCTTCCCTCAGGTGTCAGCTGGATGTCTGTGAATGAAAGGGGAAGTGTTGCGGGCAACAGCACCGAGGGCGCAGTTTTGTGGCGGAATGGAAAAACGGTGGTGCTGCGTGCCAATGCCAGGGTTGTGGCGATGAATGATCGGGACCAGGTCTTGCTGACTTATGACAGGCCCGCCAAGGCTTCTGAATATGACTTGAATGTCGCAATTTCCATCGGCCGAGAGGCGGGCAACACGGATGGTTTGCTGGTAGGGTTCGGTGGCGAAGAGGAGATTTGGTATCCTCAAGAGTACAGTTTGCCAAAGGAGGCCAACCGGTGGGAGTTGGAGCCTTTGCTGGTGACGGTTTGCGCGGTCTGGAGCGAGGCGTCCGGCTTGGTCGAACTTACGGAGGAGATCGAGGTTTCACGGTCCGGCAAATGGCCGCGCTGGAGCAATGGCAGCCGGCTCTTCGGGATGTCGGGAGAATGGATTGACAACGAGGGTGTGGTTTACGGCACAGGGGGCGTCTGTCTTTTGTTCCGAAAGGGTGCTCTCGGCCCGGTCGGAATCGACGCTTCAGGGAGTACCGTTGTCGATGAGTTTGGAAACGTGACAACGTCCCATCCCCGGGCAGGTATGTTCCGGTGGGAGCATGGGACAGGGATGGCGAAGTGGCAGACTGGGCGAATGGACAAGGGCGGCTTTGTCCCGAAATTACAGCCCACCGGGGAGAGCGCTGGATTTCCCACGAGGGCGTGGTTTCAGGATGTCAGTCTTGCGGGGCAGACCCTTGTGTATCGCTGGAATGAAGCGCGGAACGCCTGCGATTATGAATGGAATGGCGAGCACGTGGAAACCGACGGCACGCTGTATGCAATCAGCGAGCCGGCGGAGTTTGATGGAAAGCCTGTTCTGTACGGTGTTTGGAGAGGCATGGAAACGCTCTGGGTTTGGAAGGCCGGAACCTGGATTCCAAAGCCTCTTGCCGGCGCCCAGGCCCGTCGCGGAAGGTTCGGTTCGCTGACCTGCCGGCTGCAGCGGGAGGACTGCAGCGTGGCCGGAGCCTGGAATGTCGAGCCTCTGCGGACGACGTATTCGGGTGTGGGCCTTGCCGATGTCAGGCCCACCTCCGGAACGGGTTTGATTCTGGAAAACTCGCAGGAGCGGCAAGCTCTGCTCATTCCTGTCAGCCCGACGGCAAAAGATCTCTTCATGTTGTCCGGGCACGATCGCGATGTTGTGGAGCTTTCTGTGAGCGCGGCCCTCGCACTGGACATTGAATGGACGCTGAAGGGAAAGGATGGGGCGCAGGGGATGTTTCAGGAGGAGAAAGCGGACAAATGGGACGCTAAGGGGCGAGGCAATCTGGTGCGGTTTCGAGCGGGGGTTGAGGGAAGGGGAGACGCATCCGGTCATCAGCGCGCCCAGTCGCCCGGGCGTAACACGCTCCAGATGAGCGTTGCGGGGGATGTCTGCTGGGAGAAACCTGTGGAGGTGCTGCCGATTGTTTCACGTGGTGTCTGGGGTGCCGCCCCTCCGGTGCTGTCGGGACTAGAGGGGATGGCCGGGGTGAACGCGCTGACGGTTCATCATTCCTCGCGAGATGCGTTTGGTGTGGAAGAGTTGTTGCGGATTCAAGGGCTCCATATGGCGAAGGGGCTTTACTACTTCTTCCATCCAAAATGGGCTGATATCGGGTATCACTTTTTCTTGGATGCGTCGAATGGAGACGAGACCTCCCCGGGGGTGATTTTTGAAGGGCGCCAACTGGAGGGGCTGGGGCTTCCGGGAGGGCCTTACACCAAGGGTTCCGGTGTTTTGAAGAAGAACACGCAGGCGGGTTTGCACCTATGTGTCCTAGGGAATTACGATAGGAAGGGTCAGGCGTTCACCAGCCTGCGGGCGCGGCGTTTGGCGCAGACTGTTTCCGCGCTCTGCCGCCGATATCAGATAGGGGAGGGGCAGGTTGGCACGCACCGCGGTCTCGCCGACCTCCTACCCAACTACGAGACCACGGAATGTCCGGGGTGGCAGGTGACGTTGAACCTGTCACCGAATATTTTAAGGCGGGAAATTGTAGAAAACTTGCAATGATGAATTCGACGAAATCGGCGGTGGCACACAGAAGCGTGATAGCTATCGGCTTGGTGCTGGCCTGCAGTCTTTTGAAGTTGGGTTGCCGTAAATCCAGCGAGTCGCGGTCTTCCGGGCTTGCGGTCGAGTCGGAAGAAAGTGGCCTGTCTCAGGGCGGGTTCGCAAACGCCGCCGCAAGCCCTGGAAAAGCGCCGGAGCCGCCCCGTGTCTCCGCAGGGTCGAGCACGGGTCAGTCCGTGGCGAAGACGGTGCGCTCCTTGAAGACCGAAGCGGAGATGCAGGAAGTGGTTCGCAGGGCGATGGAGCAACGCCTTGAGGAAATGGTGCCTGGCGCTGATGGAAAACAGAAACTGATGAGAAACGGAGCCGTGGTGTTTGAAGGCTACTCGCTTGGTGATGCGAGCGTTTCCTCGGCGGGGGCCGTTGCACTGGCAGCACACGACTCGAAACTGAAACCGGCAGCCCGGGCCGAGGAAGATACTGATTTCAAAAACGGCCGCTGGCAGGTCGGCATCTCCGAGGTGTGGCTTGTGCAAGACGGCCGCTCTGAAAAAATCAGCGCATCCGGAGTGCATGCAGAGCATCCGTGCATTTCGCCTGACGGCACACTTGTGGCCTATACCTCGCAGCCGTTGGATGGCTCCGGGCTGCCGGGACGACTGAGCCTCTCCGTCTATGACACGCGCTCAAAGCACACCAAGACAGTTCCGATCGTATCCCGGGGGCGCGTGTTTCCTCTTTTGTGGGAGGAGGGAAACCTTGCTGTCTACAACGGCGGGTGGGAGTCCATGGAGAGGGCCGAGGTGGCGTTTTTGAAAATCAAACTTTGAGGTCTGGGAGAGCGGTCCTGTGGGAGGGCCTCGTGAGGTAGGACGGCCCGGACTCCTCCGCGAGTGTTTCTTGCTGGAAGAACCCACCTGCGGGGCTGTCTCTCGGCCGACATCCTGATACGGATGTAGCCCCGCGCGTGACGGAATGGATTAACCGAGTGACTCCGCGAGTTTCTTTCGATCCGCCTTTCCGTTTGCGTTCATTGGAAAGCTTTCGAGGAAGAAAAACTTCCGCGGAATCATATAGGGTGGGACGCGTTCGGAGAGCTGCTTTTTGAGCGCCGCGGCCTGTTCGAAGTCGGAGCCCGCCTTCTGGCCGCTGAGGACAATGAATGCGGCGACGCTGTCGATTCTGTCGCCCTTTTTGACAGGCAGAACCACGGCGTCGGCAACCTCGTCCAATGCGCGAAGGTTGGACTCCATGTCGCCCAGTTCGATGCGGTGGCCGTGGAGCTTGATCTGGTTATCCATGCGGCCTTCGCAGAACACCATGCCGTTTCTGTCCCTGCCCCAGTCGCCAGTGCGGTAGCTGCGTGTCCCCTCGAAGGCGGCGAAGACCTTCTCCGTCAGGTCCGGTCGGAACAGGTATCCGGGGCTGACGTTCGGCCCTGCGATCACGATCTCCCCCCGTTCGCCGGGTGCAACCTCCCGGCCGTCTTCAGCGCGGATCAAGATGCGAGTGCCCGGCATCACTCTTCCAATGGGAAGGGGGTTCCATTCAGCCAAAACCTCTTTGGTGATTTCCACCGAAGTCACCGCGATTGTGGCCTCCGTCGGACCGTAGGTGTTGAAAACTCGCGCCGTAGGAAAGCGCTCCGAAAGCTGGACGGCTGTTTCATGGGCGAACACTTCGCCGCAAAAAAAGAAGCGGTGCAGGCCGGGCAGCATTTCCTGGTTGAAGCGCTTTTCGATCATGCACATCTGTGCAAAAGAGGGGGTTGCCATCCACTGAGTGATCCCGCTGGACCGGAGCAGCTCAAACATGCGTTTCAGGTCCGAGGTGGTTTCCTTGGTGAGTGAAAACAGCGTTCCACCCGTGCTCAGGGAGAGGTAAATGTCGTGTACGCTGAGATCGAAAGTGAAGGGGGCGTGGTTGAGGAAAATCTCCGCTCCAGGAGCGAAGGCGTAATCTCCCGTCATCCAGGCAAGGTAGTGGTTTAAATTAGCCAGGGTGATGACCACCCCCTTGGGTTCCCCAGTGCTTCCACTCGTGAAGAGGATGTAAAAGGGGTCGCCCTCGGAAACGCGGTTTGACGCCTCGTAGGGCCCTCCGCTCACTGAAAGGGATGCCACCTTTTCCGGAGTCAGCAACATTCCCGCCTCTGAAATTTCCAGGACGCGCTCCACCCGGGAAGGGGGGGTGGATTTGTCAATCGGCACGTAAGGACGCCCTGTTTTCACAGCGGCGAGGAAGGTCACCAGCATCTCGGGCTCCTTGTGGCCTAGGATGGCGACGGGCACCTTGCGGTTTCCGAGTTCTCCGTCGAGCCATGCAGCCAGGGCGTCGGAGCGGGCTCCGAGTTCACCGTAGCTGATGCTGCGGTCGTCGCTGATGTGCGCGAGTCTGTCCGGGGTGACTTTGACCCAGTGGGCGATGCTTTCGAGGAGGTGCATGGAGATAGGGTGAAAAAGGTGGAAGGAATGACAAGGGGCATCTCTGCTCAGCGCAAGGGAGAATGTGGGCGGACAGGATCTTCTTAGACGTGAGGAGCGATAAACTTTTATAGGTACCACCGGGTTGCTGTAGTGGCATTTTTTTGCCCAAATTTCTCTGAGTCCGTTTTTGCTTTGGACTCACTTGTCAGCATCGCGAGCTAAGTTGAATAATCCGCCAAGGCCCGGGGGCGTTTTTCGAACATTGGTTGGTTCACTAGACCTGTTGAAGGGAGCGTGCTGGGCACACTGCGCGGGTGAAAAAAAATGGCGATCGTTTGCCCTTCAGTCTAAATAGCCCTATGAATATCGCCGCAGGTCAACTTTATCCCCACTCTTAAATTAAGATGCATGCTGAAAAATATCTGGCTCAGGTCCGGCAGATCGCAAATGAACTGGACGCCGCTTTGATTGATGAGTTGGCGGTGGAGATTGCTGCACTCAGGGAGCGCGGCGGACGCTTATTTATTCTCGGGGTTGGAGGGAGTGCTGCCAACTGCAGTCATGCGGTAAACGACTTCCGGAAGTTGGCTGGGGTTGAGGCGTACAGCCCCTGCGACAATGTGGCCGAATTGACTGCACGCACGAATGACGAGGGCTGGCCGACGGTGTTTGAGGGGTGGTTGAAGGTCAGCCGAGGCAACGAAAGGGATGCGATTTTGATATTTTCGGTGGGAGGCGGAGACGCCGAGCGCAACGTGAGCCCGAATTTGGTGAGGGCGGTGGACGAGGCAAGGAGACGGGGAATGCGAGTGTTCGGAATTGTGGGGAGAGATGGCGGATACACCAAGAAGGCTGGTGACTTGGTTGTGGTCGTGCCTACCGTGGACGCCTCGGCGATCACGCCGCACGCGGAAGCTTTCCAGGCGGTGATTTGGCACTGCCTTGTCACGCATCCGGCGGTGCTGATGCAGGAAAACAAGTGGGAAGGTTTGGACGTGAAGCCGAGCAAGTGATGGCCAGAGCTGTCTTTTTGGACAGGGACGGGGTGTTGACCTCGTCCGAAACGCGGGATGGCAGGCCTTACGCGCCCAGACGGCTTGAGGATTTCCGGATTTTGCCCGGGGTTCTTGAATGCCTAGAGGCGCTGCAGAGGGCGGGTTGGAGGTTGATCGTTGTCACCAATCAGCCGGATGTCGCCACGGGAAAGCTGGATGCCTCGGTACTAGAGGAAATGCACTCCCTTTTAAGCGCCTCTTTGCCTCTGGACGCGATCAAGGTTTGCCGCCATGTGGATGCGGACCGGTGTGCTTGCAGGAAGCCCCTTCCCGGGATGCTGCTTGAGGGGGCCGTTGATTTTCAAGTGGACCTGGGGTCCTCCTTCATGGTGGGGGATCGCTGGAGGGATGTTTCTGCGGGCAAGGCAGCCGGCTGCAGGACGGTTTTTATAGACTATGGCTATGCTGAGGCGCTTTCGGATGAGCCCGACCATGTCGTGGGTTCGTTTGAGGAGGCTTGCCGCGTGATTTTAGGAATTGGACTGGCTGAGTGTGGATTGCCCGGAATGTAGCCACGGACGGACTGTGGAAATTTGGTGTTTTTGCCACTAGGTTGGTGTGCGGTTCGGCAGGCTTCTGTCGCGAGTGATGGTGGAAGCGATGTTTGTTTCGGCGAGTAAATGATTTTTAGCCCGTTTCCCCCGTCCATCTCCGTAGCTATGGGCAAATGTGTAACTTTACTGATTCGGAGGAGCCTTTGGTTTCCCTTCGTGGGAAGGGGGTTCTGGTGGTTGCGGGGTGCTTGGAAACCGTCAGAGGCGTGGTGGGGGCTTTGGAGGCGGAGGGGGCACATGTTCTGGTCGCTTCGGCTCAGGCTTGCGAATTGACGCAGGTGGTGGCTGGCGGCATGGGAAGCGCGTCGCCTCACTTGGTGCGCGGTCTGGTGCGCGGTTTGACTGTTGACCTGAGGAGGCACTCTGAGATCGTCCGTGTGTTTCGCTGGGTGGACGGCATGCTTCCCCGGTTGGACGCCCTAGTGAGTGTGTTGGACATCAAGGACATAGAGGACATTGCGGACATTGCGGACATGGAGGACATGGAGGATGGGGGGCACGGCCCGCCCGGGGGTGCAGAGCGAGGCAAAAGCTCGAACCTTTTTCAGGATGGTGATGTCGCTCTTTGGCGCGGCGCACTGGAGGAGCAGTGTTTGGCGCCTTTGGAGCTTTTGCTGGAGGCGGCCTCACGGATGCGCCTGCGCCGGGGAGGGCATCTTGTGCAAATCGGAGTGCGTTCCGGGGGGGCTCCCAGTGTGGACGCCCGGAGCAGTCCGTCGGGCTTTTCGGGAGGCGCAGGAAGGGGGGAGGGGCCGGGCGCGCGTGGACTGGCTTGGGGAATGCTAAGCCGGATGCTGGAAGCCAGACGCAAGTTTCTTGCAGGAGCGGGCGTCAGGCTGACTCTGCTTGAGGTTTTGCGAGGCGGCAGTGGCATTCATGGAGTTGCTTCATCTGCGCCGCACTTAGGTAACAGAGCAGAGGATCTTGTCTTTCAGGCGGTGCGCTCAGCTGCGCTTTACTGTCTACATGCGCCGGGATCCGTGTCGGTGGAACTTTTGAGGGTGAACGGATCTTACTGTGGCTGATAAGGTAAATTGGAGGGGGCATTCCGGGGATGGGGATCGCGATGGGCTTTTTATAGCGGGCCCCCGAGGGGGGGCGTGAAAAACTCGCCGCCGGGTGAACAGCGTAACGGTAATTGAAAAGGAACAGCGCCGCTCGTTTGTCAGCGATGTTGAAGCTGGCAAAGGCGGAGGCGTTGGCGGGGTTCTGCCGAAGAGAGACTGAAGGGTGGAGGGCAATGCAGGCCGGGGTATGGTTCGACCATGGAACGATCATGGCACGATCATTTCAAAATGCTTACATCTCGATCAACTCGATCAACTCGATCAACTCGATCAACTCGATCAACTCGATCAACTCGTGGCGTGCGATGGCCATGTGGGGTGACAGGGAAGGCTTCAGTGGGTGGGCGCCGCTGGGAGGGCGCCGCTGGGAGGGCATCGTCCTGGGCGCCGCCCCGCTTGAGTGGGCGACTCCACCGAGCATGGATGCGAGTGCCCGATAACAGAACGCAAGCCAGACAAAAGGTGCGTATGCCGTTTATTGGCATATATATGAAAGGCACTACAGGGGGGCTCGAAACGGAGTCATCCCAAAAACTGCTTTGATACTGGGCACCATTGAGGAGACGGCGGCCGCTTTTTCTAGCCTCCCGCAGCGGTCTCAGCATTTCGATGCCCTCGGTCTGCTCACTTGAGCGGGTTCACGGTGTCTATGAGTCGGCAGGAGCGGGGAGCGGGGAGGCGGGAGGCGGGAGGCGGGAGGCGGAAGATTCCGCCAGGCCTAAGTTTTGCATGGATGCGGGGTAGGATTTGGTACAAATCAACCCGTGCCTTATCTCTCTAGAAACAGGCTCCCCTGAAAGTTGCACACCGCCACTGGGGGGGGCGTGCGTTTCAGAGACGAGACAAAATCCATTTTATCAAAAGCTCCCATTTTCTGAACGGTTGTAGAGTGCCGGGCATTCCTCGAGGCAGCCTGCAACCTCTGACTTTTTTTCCGAATTCACCATGCGTTCCCCTCTTTCCCTCACCACCGCCTGCGCTGTTTCTCTAGCCGCCTTTTCCGGAACCTCCACCGCCGCCGCGCTTCAAGGCGAAATCAGCTTCAACCGGGACATCCGGCCCATCCTCGCTGAAAACTGCTTTCATTGCCACGGTCCGGACCCCGGCACGCGCAAGGCGGGAATGCGATTCGATACGGCGGCGGGTCTTTTTGAAAAACGGAAGGACGACCCGGCGCCCGTGGTCCGGGGGAAGGCCACCGAAAGCGAATTGTTCAAGCGGCTCCTGAGCACAGACAAGGATGAGGTCATGCCGCCTCCGGAGGCCCACAAGCAGCTCAAGCCCGCTGAAATCGAACTTTTAAAACGCTGGATCGACTCCGGGGCACCCTGGCAGCCGCACTGGTCCTTCATCCCTCCGCAGAAGGCGCCGCTTCCGGTTGTAAAGAACGAGGCGTGGATCCGCACTCCGGTCGACCGGTTCATCCTGTCCAAGCTCGAAGCCTCCGGTCTAGCTCCAGCGCCAGAGGCCGAACCGCGGGTGTTTTTCCGCCGCCTACATCTCGACATCACCGGTCTCCCGCCCTCGCCGTCGCTGGTGGAGGCGTTCGTCACCGACTACGCCGCGCTCGGCGAGTCGGCGGTGTCGAATTGGATCGACCGTCTCATGCATACGGCCGCCTGGGGCGAGCACCGGGCCCGCTACTGGCTGGACGCCGCGCGCTACGGTGACACCCACGGCCTGCACATCGACAATTACCGGGAGATGTGGCTCTACCGAGACTGGGTGATCCGTGCCTTTAACAGTAACAAGCCATTCTCCGAGTTTACAGTAGAGCAGATCGCAGGCGACCTCCTGCCTTCGCCCCGCGAGGATCAGGTCATCGCCACCGGCTTTCAGCGCTGCAACATTACGACCGCCGAGGGTGGAACGATCGTGGAGGAAAACCTCGCTAACTACGCCGCCGACCGCGTGCAAACCATGGGCTGGGTCTATCTCGGGCTCACCATGAATTGCAGCCAGTGCCACGATCACAAGTTCGACCCCATTTCCCAGCGCGACTATTATTCGATGGCCGCTTTTTTCCGGAACACCACCCAAGGCGGCATGGATGGAAACGTGAAGGATGGAAAGGGCCCAGTCTTGGTAGTGCCCTCCGAGGCCGACCGTCCCCGCTGGAAGGCGCTTCCGGGGCTCATCACGGACGCGCGCTCCCAGCAGGGTGCCCGCCGCGCAGCTGTGAAGCCGGACTTTGAAAAATGGCAGGCCTCCGCCAGCGCCGAGTCGTTGATGGCGGACATGCCGGACCGCGATCTGGTGTTGCGCGCCCCTCTCAATGAGGGCGTCGGCGGCGAGGGGAAGGTTTTTGGAAAAACGGAGGCGGGCTACCGCGCGACTGGGGAACTGGAATGGCTGCCCGGCGGCAACTTTGGCCCGGCGCCCCAACTCAAAGCCGGCGTGGCGTTGTCTCTTGGCGACATCGGTGACTTTGATACAAAGCAGGCGTTCAGCTACGGGGCCTGGGTGAAGGCGGGCAAGGCCGGGGTCAGCGGTGCGATTCTGGCGCGCATGGATGCAAAGGCTGCGTTCCGCGGGTACGACCTTTATCAGGAGGACCGCGCTTTCGCCGTGCACATCATCGACGCATGGACCGGCAACGCCCTCAAGGTCGCCACTGGAAACGTGCTCAAACCCGGCTCCTGGCAGCATGTGTTCGTCACCTACGATGGTTCTGGAAAAATGGCAGGGGTGAAACTGTTTCTGGACGGCAAGGAGGAAAAGCTCAAGGCCGCTACAAACACTCTCAAGCCAGACGCTAAGATCAGCGCCAAAACGCCTCTGTTGGTCGGGCAGCGCAGCGAAGGCGCACCGTTCGTCGGCGGCTCCGTTCAGGACGTGCGCGTATACGCCCGCAGCCTGGGACTCGACGAGGTGAAGCGCCTCGCCGCGCTCCCCGCGTTGATGGGAGCGCTTGCTGTGGAATCGACGAAACGGACCGCGGCGCAGACGAACGCGCTGATGGATCACTTTTTGAACCGGCACGACAAACCGTTTCAGGAGCTTGAGACCAAGGCCCTCGCTATGGAAAAGGAGAGGGACGCAATCCGTGAACGCAGTCCCTTGACGCACATTCAGGAGGAAGTGAAGGACAAGATGCCGATGGCAAACGTCCTGATGCGAGGCGCGTACAACAAGCTGGGCGATCAGGTGGAGGCCGTGCCGCCGGCCGCCCTGCATCCGCTCCCCGAGGGCGCTCCCAAGAACCGCCTGGGCCTCGCGCAGTGGCTCGTCGACAAGGGCAATCCGCTCACCCCGCGCGTCACGGTGAACCGTTTCTGGCAGGAGGTCTTCGGCCAGGGCCTTGTGCGCACGGCCGAGGATTTCGGCATCATGGGCGCCGCCCCGGCCAACCAGGACCTGCTCGATTGGCTCGCCGCCGACTTCCGCGACAACGGGGGCGACGTCCGGCATTTGTTCCGGATGATGCTCTCGAGTTCGGCCTACCGGCAGTCGGCCGCGGTGAGTCCGCTGAAGCTGGAGAAGGATCGTGAAAACGCCCTTCTGTCGCGCGGTCCGCGTTTCCGGATGGACGCCGAGATGGTGCGCGACTACGCGCTGACGGTCAGCGAACTGTTGTCCCAGAAAATGTACGGACCCTCGGTGAAGCCCTACCAACCGGAGAACATCTGGGAGGTGGTCGGGCTGCCGGGCGGCAACACGCGCAACTACACCCAGGACAAGGGAGAGTCGTTGTACAGGCGCACGTTGTATTCCTTTTGGAAACGGATGGCGCCGCCGCCGAACCTTGATGTCTTCAACGCCCCGAGCCGCGAGGTCAGCTGCGTGCGGCGTGAACGCACGAATACGCCGCTGCAGGCGCTGGTGACGTTGAACGATCCGCAGTTTGTGGAGGCGGCGCGGTTTCTGGCGGAAAGCGCGCTGCGCGAGTCCGGTTCCGAAGACGGCAAGGCGCTGGAATACATCGTCCTCAAGGCGCTGGGCCGCGCGCCCTCGGACAAGGAAAAGTCCATCCTGCTGGCGAGCAGCAAGGACTTCCTCAAGCACTACAATGCCAAACCGGAGGACGCCGCGGCGCTTCTCGCGGTGGGGGAATTGAAGCCGTCCGGCGCGGTGCCGCCGCCCACGCTTGCGGCCTGGACGATGGTCTGCAACCAGGTGCTCAACCTCGACGAAACGCTCAACAAATAATTATGAACTGCAATTCACACTTGTTTCAGAACCTCCCTCCCGAGGTGAAGCTCGCGCTGACACGCCGCCAGTTTCTGGGGACCGGTGGCAGCGTTTTGGGAGCTACGGCGCTCAGTTCCTTGCTGGGGCAGGGTAACGCCCTTGGTGCGCTTGCCGGGGGTGGGCCTGCGGTTCCGCACTTCGCACCGAAGGCAAAGCGCGTGATCTACCTGCACATGGTCGGCGGTCCCTCCCAGCTGGATCTCTACGACTACAAGCCGGCCATGCGGGACATGTACGACAAGGACCTGCCCGACAGCGTCCGCAACGGACAGCGACTTACCGGGATGACCAGCGGCCAGGCGCGGTTTCCTGTCGCACCCTCGAAGTTCAACTTCGCGCAGCACGGGGGCAGTGGAATGTGGGTGAGCGAACTGCTCCCGCACACCGCGAAGTGCGTGGATGACATGGCCTTCATCCGTTCGATGAACACCGAGGCGATCAACCACGAACCGGCCATCACCGAGATGCAGACTGGGTCGCAGATCGGCGGCAGGCCGTGCATTGGTTCCTGGCTCAGTTACGGGCTCGGTTCGGAAAACCACAACCTGCCGACCTTCGTCGTGCTGGTGGCGACTCCCACCAACCGCGAGCAGGAGCAGGCGATTTCCTCCAAGCTCTGGAGCAGCGGTTACCTTCCGGGCGAGCACGCCGGCGTCTCCTTCCGGAGCAAGGGCGATCCGATTCTTTTCATTAACAACCCTCCCGGCGTGTCTTCCGACCTGCGTCGCAGGAGCCTGGACAGCGTGAACGCAATCAACGCGCTGAACCTCCAGGCGCTGGGCGACCCCGAAACCAAGACCCGGATCGAGCAATACGAGATGGCCTTCCGGATGCAGAGCAGCGTGCCCGAGCTCACCGACTTTGCGAAGGAACCGGAGAGCGTTTTCGCGCTCTACGGCGAAGAGGCGCGCAAGCCTGGCACTTTTGCAAACTGCGCTTTGATGGCGCGGCGTCTGGTCGAACGGGGCGTGCGCTTTGTGCAGCTCTACCTCAACAACTGGGACCACCACGGCAACCTCGTGAAGCGGATGCCCTCCCAGTGCATGGACATCGACCAGGCCACCTCCGCCCTCATCAACGACCTCAAGAGCCGCGGCATGTTCGAAGACACGCTCATCATCTGGGGCGGTGAATTCGGCCGGACGATTTATTCGCAGGGCGGTTTGACGATGGAAAATTACGGGCGGGACCATCATCCCCGGTGCTTCACCATGTGGATGGCGGGCGGCGGCGTGAAGGGCGGCACCATCTACGGCGAGACGGACGACTTCTCGTACAACGTGGTGAAGGACCCGGTGAAGGTGCGCGACCTGCACGCGACCGTGCTGCACCTGCTGGGGATCGACCACGAACGCTTCACCTTCCGTACGCAGGGCTTGGATTTCAAGCTGACTGGCGTGGAGAAGGCCGAGGTCGTGCGCCAGTTGCTGGCGTAGCCTTCAAGAAAACGCCCCCCAGCTTGAGATCCCGGTGTAGCACACCTTCGCAAGCCCAAAGGCCATGGCGTCGCACGCCTTCGGGAAAATGGCCAGCAGGGTGGCGCGTGGGTATTCCTTCACCGCAATCGCCTCTCCGCCGCTTGAGCTGGGGGTCTTTCTTGGATTAAATCAGCCCCATCCCGCCGCGGGCAATTTCGCGCATAAGCGTGTGTAAGCTTCCCCTTGCGTGGGACAGGTTCTCGTTTCTGAAGTCTGAACTTCAGGAGAATTTTTGGAAGGGGCACTCTACGAGTGCGCCTGAATTTACGAGCGGATTACTCCCGGGGAATTTCGCGGAAGTTCCAGATGACCGGCTTTTGGGTGCGGCCGTAGACCCAGTAGTTGGGGACCTGAATGGTGGTGCCCAGGTTGGCGCTGGTGGTGAGCGACCAGACGATGCTCTTCGACACGGGAAAATACGGTTCGGCACCCTTGAAACTGACGGAGAGCTTCATCTCCCTGTCGGTGCCGCCGGTCAGCACCTGGCCGGTGAACTGCACCGGTTTCGACGCCTCTTTTTCATCCTGGTCCGTCTGGACGTGCCACGTCCCCGTCACCGTCCGCTCCTCGATTGAGATGTCGATGGTGTGCAGTGCGGCGACGGCGGCGTCGTCCTCGGGTCGGTGAAACTGGAAGCGCCGGGTCGCAGCCTTGGACGGGGCGGGCGGCTGTTCGGTCTGCTTGACGGGCTTCGGAGGCGGGGTCGTGACGGACGCGTTCTTGACCTCGGCTGCGGTGATTTTGCTGATGGCGTTCGGACGCTTTGGATTGACCGACAAGGAGCACTGAAGCGTGCCAAACCGGGGCTTGGTGCCCTCCCTCATTGTGTAGCTCAATTTAAACGCGCATGAAAACGGTCCGCTGGATCTGAAATCTGTGATTTCGCCCTTCCATTCCGAGTAGCGCTTCCAGTCGTATTTGATGTCCGCTAGCACGGCGGAACGGGACATCGGCCGAAGTTGGTAATATTGAACCTGTTCATCAAGAAGCTGGGTGACTGCGCCGAGATTTTGATCTTGGATGCCTTTGAAAAAGGAGCGGACCGTGGCTTCGATCGAGCCCCCCTGCGCCTCGGACGCCGCCTTGACGGGAGGGGCGGATTTGGCGGCGCCCCATTTTACGTCACGAATCCTGGTCAGGTCCGTCGGTTCTCTTTGACCGGCGAGAACCTCCTCCACCATGTCCCAGACGACGACACACTCCTTACCAATGTACGCCTGAGGGGAGGCCGCCACCTTGGTCACCGACGGCTCCGCTTCCAGAATAGCGAAGACGTTCATTTCGCCGGTTTTGCTTTGGACCAGCCAGCCCTGAAAGTTCTTCTTGCTGCCCTGAAGACGGTGCTTCCCCGGTGCGATGCCTTTGAAAACGCCCTGGAACTCGCCGGCATCAGCGTATTCCGAAAGTTGGACCGCCTGGAGCGCCGGCAGGTTGAAAAAGAACCCAATCAAAAGGAGCAAGGGGGTGCGCTTGAATATCCGGTACATTGCGTGGGAATCTATGAGGCACACGGCGGCAGGCTAGCCTGAAATCAAAGATGGAAGCTGCGGCGACTCCTCGGGGCGTCAGGGTTCGAGGGGAAGGGGGCGGCTTGAAGACTCGTCGAAATAACCGGTGCGCACCACCTCCCCTCACCCGTGGAGACGCGAAACAAGGCCCAGTCGCCGGTCCCAGCATCCGTCGCGCGGGGGGATTGGGCTGGGGGCGGGAGCCGCCCCTATTGCAGGGCGATCTGGCGCGGCTTCTCGGCGAGACGTTGCGGCAGATGGACTGCCAGGAGCCCATGGGTGTGCGCCCGGGCTATTGCCACAGACTTCGGTCGAGGGTGCGGTAGCTGACCGCTTCCTGAATATGTTCGATCTGGATGTGGTCCGCGGCGTCGAGGTCGGCGATGGTGCGCGCTACTTTGAGGATCCTGTCGTAGGCGCGGGCGCTCAGGTGGAGGGCCTGGACGGCGGCTTGCAGCACGGCGGCGCCTTCGTTGCTGAGGGCGCAGTGTTCGCGGATCTGCCGGGGGCGCATCCGGGCGTTGCAACGGGCGGAGCCGGAGAATCTGGCGGATTGGCGGGCCCTGGCGGCCAGCACGCGGGAGCGGATTTGGGCGGAGGTCTCGCCGGGTTCGCCACGGGCCATTTCGTTGTAGGTAACGGCAGGGACTTCGAGGTGGATGTCGACGCGGTCGAGGAGCGGGCCGGAGATGCGCTGGCGGTAGCGTTGCACCTGCTGGAGGGAGCAGCGGCAGCGTTGTTTGCGGTCGCCGTAGAATCCGCATGGGCAGGGGTTTAGGGCTGCGACGAGGACGAATTCGGCAGGGAAGGTGAGGCTGCCGGCGGCGCGTGCGATGGTGACGGAGCCGTCCTCTAGCGGCTGCCTGAGGACTTCAAGGGTGGCTCGCCGAAATTCGGGCAGTTCGTCTAAAAACAAGACGCCGTTGTGGGCGAGGCTGACTTCGCCGGGGGTGGGGTTTGCAGAACCGCCGAGGAGGCCGGCATCGGAGATGGTGTGGTGGGGGGAGCGGAACGGGCGCGTGCCGACGAAGGCGGGCTGCCTGCCGGTGAGGAGGCCGCAGGTGCTGTGGATCTTGGTGGTTTCGATGGCCTCCTCCAGCGACATGGGCGGCATGAGGGAGGGGATGCGTTTGGCCAGCATGGACTTGCCCGAGCCGGGCGGGCCGAGCATGAGGAGGTTGTGGCCGCCGCTGACGGCCACCTCTACGGCGCGTTTGGCCTGGTGCTGGCCGCGCACCTCCGCGAAGTCGTCGCAGCCGGCGAGGGTGGCCTGCTGTCGGAGAAGCTCGAGGGCGTTGTGGGGTGCGGGAGGGATGGTGATTTCGCCCCGCAGGAAACGGACGGTTTCGGCGAGGCTTTGAACGCCGATGATATCGATGCCGTCGACGAGGGCGGCCTCCGCTGCGTTGGCGGCTGGTAGGATCACGGCGCGGCGGCCGCGGCGGCGCGCGGCCAGCGCGATCGGCAGGGCGCCGCGCACGGGCCTGACCCCGCCGTCGAGGGCGAGCTCGCCAATGATGCAGAAGCCGGAGAGGTCGGGGAGCGGCGTTTCCTCGCATGCGCCGACGAGGCCGAGCGCGATGGGAAGATCGAAGTAAGGGCCCTCCTTGCGGACGTCGGCGGGAGCGAGGTTGATGGTGGTGCGGCCGCGGGGCCAGTGGAGCATGCTGTTGGTGACGGCCGTGGTGACGCGGTCGCGGCTTTCACGGACGGCGGTGTCTGGGAGGCCGACGAGGACGATGGCCGCGGTGCCGCTGGCGGAGTTGACCTCGATTTCAACCTCCAGCCCCTCGACACCTTGAACCGCCGCTGAGAACACTTTTGCCAGCATGCTTCTGAATCGCAGCATAGGCGGGATTTTTTTCGCAAAGCTTTTGGTGGGGCGTGGGGGGAGGGCGGCTGTCGGACGGGCGCTCGCAGCTTGACGCCTGCGGGCCGATGAGGGGGAATGTGGGACATATGTCCCATCGCACCCCCCTCTCTGCGTTCGGCCCCGAGTTTTCCCGGATCGTCTTCGGCACCTGGCGGGTTCTGGATGATCCGGAGACGCGCTCCGCTGAGGGCCTGCTGGAGCGGTTGCACGCCTGCCTGGAGGCGGGAATCACCACGGTTGATACGGCGGAGATCTACGGCGTCTACCGGGTGGAAGAGGCGCTGGGCGCGGCGTTCGCGAAGGATGCATCGCTGCGGGCGAAGATGGAGGTGGTGAGCAAGTGCGGGATCTATATTCCCTGCGAGTATCATCCGGACCGGCGTACGGCGTTTTACAACGCGACTGCACAGCGGATAGTGAAGAGCGCGGAAAAGTCGCTGCGGTTTCTGGGGACGGATTATCTGGATCTGCTGCTGGTGCACCGGCCGGACTGGCTGACTTCGGCGGACGAGACGGCCGAGGGGCTCAACCAATTGCTGCGGCAGGGGAAAATCCGGGCGGCCGGGGTTTCGAACTACAGCGTGTCGCAGTTCGAGGCGTTGAATGCGCGGATGGCGCAGCCTCTGGTGACAAACCAGGTGGAGTTCAGCCTGCTGCACATGGAGCCGATGTGCGACGGGGTTTTTGATCACGCGCAGCAGCACCGTTACCGGCCGATGGCGTGGAGTCCGCTTGCTGGGGGGCTTTTGATGGACGCGGGCCATGAGGCGGGGCGGCGGGTGGCGGAGGCGTGCGCGGGACTTTCAGCAAAGTACGGGAATGCGACGGCGGACCAACTGGCCTACGCGTGGATCATGGCGCACCCCGCAGGTGTGCTACCGGTGATTGGAACGCACCGTATGGAGCGGATTCGGGGAGCGTCTGCCGCGGCGGAGATCCGGCTCGAGCGGGAGGACTGGTACGCGCTTTGGACGGCGGCGAAGGGCCACGGGATTCCGTGATGTAAAACGAGGGTTTGCGTACCTTTTGAGAGCGTCGCTGGTTGGCTCCTTTTTCCCTGGCGCCTAGGGATTGCGCCGGTACGCCGTGGTGTTCGTACGGAAATGGAGGTCGTAGAGATTTTTGACTTGGTCCAGTTTCATCAGGACCCACGGTTGCAGGGGGGAGCGTCCGTTTTTAGTAAAAACGATGTCGTCGGCGATGTAGGCGCACGAATGGTAGGCGTCGCCAGTCTGGGTGTCTGTGAAGAACAGGACGTCGCCGAGTTCGTAGGGTGGATCAACTTTTGTGAAATTTTCCAAAGTGTAGGCTGTGGCCTGGGGCGGGTCGCAGAGGCGTTCGAGCGGTTCCGGGTTGAAGAAGTTTAGGGAGGACCAGTGGCAGTCGGGTAGGTAACCCGAACGGGTTTGGGAGGTGTTCGGAAAGGTGAACAGGATTTTGCGGATGTTCGCCGGGAGGAGATGCACGAGGTCGAGTTTATTCAGGTTCCCGTAACGTTTCATGGACGCGAGAAAGGTCGAGGCGTCTTTGAAACGCGCCCCCTTATTCCAGTAAGCCGTCAGTTCCTCGGTCGAACCGGAATCCAGCTGGAGTTTTGCAACAAGGGTCGGTGTGCGGCTGAATGCACTGAGGATGCGGACACGTTCGTCGTTGTACTGAACCAGGCTCATCAGAGCTGGAGTGTCCGCGAACAGCAGGTTGGATCCGCTCCCGTAGGAGGTCTTTTCAATGAAGCCGAGAGCCTCGTCGCTCACTTTAAAGCCTTCGAGCCATTTGTGGACCGAGCCTCCGTAAACGATTTCCGGTTCGAGATGGTAGGAGTTCTCCTGCCACAAACCGAGCTTCCGGTAAAGGGCCGCTCGGAAGTCACGGGGCAGACTCTCGATGTCCTGAATCCTTGGAAAAATCGTGACACCCTCGCTTTCGATCATCCACCGGTCCCTTTCCGTGAGTGCTTCGAGGATTTCCTGCGGCGGCTTCAGGTCGCTCAGTAGGCGTGCGACGGCATCGGGTTCCATTTTGCCAAAGAACCAGCGGGTCCTCACAGAGGAGGGCTGGCTGGCTTTGATCAGGTCGATGGGGGCTTCCAGCAGCGCTTCGAAGTACTCGAGCTGACCCCAGGGACCTTTTTGGGAAAGAGACGTTTTCGGAGTCTCCATTTCGGCCTCAGGAACCTTCTCCTTGGAGGCTTCTGGTGCCGGTTGGTCGAGACGCGGTTCAGCTGAGCCTGCCGCGGAATTCAGCGGGTGGAAAAGAGGAAGCACGCAGAGCCACGCTGAGGTGAAGAACGCGATGGAAAGGACGTCGGAGCGCTTAAACTGGGAAACGAGAGGGGTTAAGAAAGGCACGGCTGTGATAAGGAAAGCTAATTCGAAGGATCTAAAAAATCCTTCAAAATTAGAATTCAAATTGCTTTTAATTTTCAGCCGCGAGTTTTTGCGAGGTGTCGTTTGTATGTCGTCAGTGCAATGTCCCTTTCTTGCGCGTGGTCTACCATCGGCAGGGGATAGGAGGGAACCAGCTTTAATCCCGGTGTGGGGGGCTTGTGAAGCCGCTCGGCGGGGGTTGAGGCAAGTTCCGGAACCCACTTTTTGATGTATGCGCCGGCGGGGTCGAACCGCAACCCCTGCGTCCAGGGGTTCTGGATTCGGAAGTACGGAGCCGCGTCCGTCCCCGTGCCTGCGCTCCACTGCCAACCCCCGTTGTTGGAGGCGATTTCGCCGTCCAGAAGCCGCTGCATGAACCATTTTTCCCCCAGCCTCCAGTCGAGGTGCAGGTCTTTGGTGAGGAACATGGCTGTGATCATGCGCACCCGGTTGTGCATGAAGCCGGTTTGTTTTAATTCGCGCATTCCGGCGTCCACAATGGGAAAGCCCGTCGTGCCCTCGCACCAGCGTTGGAAGGATTTTTCGTCATGGCTCCAGGGGAGCCCGCGGTAGGCTACGGAATATTCCCATTCGAGCACCTCCGGCTTGTTCCAGAGGACCTGAAAGTAGAATTCCCGCCAGCAAAGTTCGTTGATGTAGATTTGCAGGGAGTGCGCGCCTGATTTGTCGGCGCTGCGCAGGCGCTCCTGAAGCCGGGCGTAAACTTCGCGTATTGAAAGCAATCCAAAGCGCAGATCCTGCGAAATACGCGAGGTTCCTGAAACCGCCGGCAGATCCCGGTTCTCGGCATAGGAGAAGACCGACTTTTCAATAAAGCGTTCGAGGCGCGCCGAGGCGGCCTTTTCACCCGCCTCCAGCCGCTGGGTTCCGTCGGATTCGAGGCCCCACGTTTCGAGCGTAGGCAGGGGTTGCGAGGCAATGTGAGTCGGGGTGCGGATCCGAGCCAGAGTCGGCCCTGGGGAGGTTTTTCCGAGCTTCGCCCAGGCTCTGGAGTAGGGGGTGAAGACGCGGAATGGCGCGGCCGATCCGGTGAGCACCTCGTCCTGTTCGTGCAGCGCCGCGTCCTTGAAAAGGTGCAGGGTGATCCCCAGCCGCCTCGCGGCGGAGTGGAGCTGCTTTTCGACCGCCTGTCCGAAGGGGTCCGGGTCGCGGTTGGCGTAGATGGCCGTTGCTCCGGTTTCCCGGGCGAGCTTTTCGAGTTCTGCAACCGCGTCGCCCTGTCTGAGGATCAGTCTGCCGCCGGCTTTTCGCAGTTCGCCGTCGAGTGAGGCTAGGCAGTCGGCCAGGAACTGCTGCCGTGGGGCTCCGGTCCAGGAGTGTTTCTTAGTCCACGAGCTTAGAATGTATACGGGTAAGATCTCGGTGTGGGCGGCGGCGGCTGCATTGAGTGCGGTATTGTCGCAGAGGCGCAGGTCGCGGCGAAACCAGTGGATGGCGAGGGTCATGAGCCAAGGCTGCGCTCAAAAAGCATCGGTGCGAAGGAGGAAAAGAAACGCAGAGGGCAGAGAAGCGCTTTTTCCAAGTCGCTAGAGGGAGGGGCGGGGGTACGCAATCCAGCTCGATCCAGTTAGCGGCCCGGCGATTCCGGGTCGCGCGTCTTGTGGAGATACCAGAAGGTGACGATCGAGAGCCAGATGATGACGATCACGATCATGGGCACCTGTTTTGGGCGCGAGGGAGGAGCGGGGGTTCCGGCTGCAGGATCAAAATGGACGGTAAGGTCTGGCGCGGGTGTTTTTTCGACCGGCGCTCCGCCGGCGGCAGCCGCGGGAGGGGAGGCGGTAGCCTCCTGCTCTTTTACCGCAGCTGCAGTCGGGTTGTCGGCACTGCCTCGGATTCCCGGCGTCACGGCCATCAGCAGGAATGTTGTGAGGGCCAAGCCTCTGGGGTATGGGGCGGTGGCGAATTGAAGTTTCATCGCGTGGCTCGCACCCAGCGTAAGGCAGGCGTGCGGAGCTTCGCAATGTTAGGCCATCCCCGGTTCAAGAATCACTCAGTGCGGACGGTAATTTGAAATCAAGCGCACGATTTCCGCTCCGATGAGGTCGAGCGGTAGCACGACGTCTGCTAATCCCTTTCCGACGACTGCCCCGGGCATGTCCCAAACCTTGCTTGAAGCTTGATCCTGGGCGATGACCCGGCCGCCCCGCCGTTTAACGGTTTCGCATCCGTCCGCTCCATCGCAGCCCATGCCTGTGAGTATGACGGCAATCACCCCACTCCGGAAAATGTCCGCCACGGACCGGAAAAGAACGTTGATGGCGGGGCGCAAAAAGTTTTCGGCCTTGGAGCGCTCCACGCATGCGATCAGAGCGCCTGAATGCTTGCTCACAGACAAATTCAGCCCCCCCGGCGCCAGCCAGACCGTACCGGGTGAAAGTTCAGTGTCGTGCGAGGCGAGTTCGACCGGGATTGAGCTGAACTGGTTTAGTCGCGTGACAAGCTCCTCGCTGATCTGGCCGGGCATGTGCTGAACCACGAGCACCGTGACCGCGAAGTCCTTGGGAAGGGAGGACAGGAGACTGGAGAGGGCGTCGACGCCTCCTGTTGAGACCCCGATTGCTACCACCTGAGAATTGGGCATGGGACGCTATGCTTTAGGCCGATGGCGAGGGATCTCGAAACGTCTGGGAAGTTGCTCAGAGAGGGGCGGCGGTGTCAGTGGGGAGTGGAAGCGTGCGCGGTTCACGAAATAGGTTCGCACCGGAATTTAGTAATTAAGACCACTAATGGATCGGTTCGTTGAAGAAAAATTATAGTAATTTTTCCGTGACGCTTTCTGGTCGGGGAGGAACGGGGGCGGCAGCGGCTCGGATTTCCCGCATGCAGGGGCGAAACAAAGGCTCGGCCGCCCGGCGATTTCAGCCAGCGACAGGGCAGCGCAAATGATCGGGCAGCGCAAATGACGCTCTGAAATAACTCAGGGCCGGCCGTTCAACATGTCTCTGAGCGTCTGGTGGTCGAGAGACTTCAAATCATCGTAGCGGGCGCCGGTAATGAGGCCGGCTTCGAACAACTTCTTCAGCAGGGCGTTGATGTTTGCGTCGCTGTCGTTCTCCTCCAGTTGTTCGCCAAACAGCATAACCATGAGCGTTTTACCCACAATGTTCATCAGGATGCCGAAAAGGACTAGTCCCAGGAGCATCGTTGCGCCCGCAATGATGCGGCCGCCAAAAGAGGACGGGTACATGTCTCCGTAACCGGTGGTGGTGAGGGTCACAATGCACCACCACATCGCCGTCGGAATGGAAGTGAAATACTGCTTGTCCGACGGGATGGGATTGCCTCCCACCGGGTCGGCGGGTACGAACTTTCGCTCCGCTTCAGGCAGGTCCTTCGACGCGGGATCCGCGGCCAACTTCTCGTCCAGCGCCTTTTGGCCGATCGTCATCTCCTCCTGGGTGTAAATCCCGCCTTCGACATAATACATCAGGGTGCTGGAAATCATCATCACGGAGAACAGGGCGATGAGGTAGATTTTCAGGTTCGTCACGAGCGGACTGGACTTGTGTTTCTGGCTGGTCATCTGCTGCACCGCCATCCTGGCAATTTTCAGCACGCGCAACACTCGGACGACGCGCAGCAATCGGAACACCTTTGCGCCCTGCAGGGCGGTAAGATTCAGCACCATGAGGATGCTTGGAAGGATCGATATCAGGTCCACCAAGCCCCAGAAGCTGAAGATGTATTTGATGCGGTTTTCCGCAAAATACAGGTTGGCCAGATAATCGAGGCTGAACAAAAACACCGCACCGAATTCCATCCACTTGAAGAAACCAGGATTGTTGCTCGCGAAGGGCTCGAACGTTTCCAAGGCCATCGAGAGGCAAGAACCGAAAATGAACACGTTCAGAACGGCCTGCCAGCGCAGGAAGCGCGTGTCCGCAGGGTCGGTGAACATTTCTCTCAGGAAGTGAACTTTGGGGCTTTCGTTCGCAGGAGTCTGCATAAAATCGGGCGATCTAAAAAAGTGTCAAAATGAGCACTTGAGGTCAGCAGGCTGCATGCCAGAAGGCCTCAGCTTCCGTCCGGTATCTTCACCTGCCGCCCGTCAAAAAAAGTACCAGAAGAATGGGGGGTATTTCCTGCAGGAGCCGCTCTGCGGACTCCTAATGCCGGAAGGGAATGCCCAGTCTGCCCGCCACGCGTTCCGGCCGGCGCAGCGCCTCTGCCATGCGGTCCGCCTCGTCCGAACCGCGCAAATCGCGGCAGGCGGGGTGGGCATCGGGCGCGGCCACCAGCCCCAGATTGTGCAGGATGTGCGCCGTGCTGTGCTTGTAAGCCGAGGCGCTCAGGCGTTCGTCCAGCCGGAACACCTGGTCCTCCAGCGACTGGAAGGCTTCAAAAACCTTGTACACTCGCGTGTCGAAATCGCCCCTGGCCGTCCTGTGTTTCTTCTGTGGCGATCCGTTGCTCAGCCACATGTCTTTTGCAGCGCAGATCAGGGGGGCGCCGCTCACCGCGGCCCCGATCAGTAGGGGAAGCCCCAGCTTGATGGCCGTGGCAATGCCGAAGTCGTCGCCGCTATGGGGCGCGAAATCCAGCCCCAGATCCTTGCACATGGCGGCCCAGTAAAGGAAATGGGGTTCGTCGAGGGTGCTGATTTTCCCCCCGACAAACTTGGGATGCTGCGCCAGTTGCCAGAGCAACCAGGGTTCGAAAGGCGTCGCCCACGGAACGAAGGAGGGCTCCAGCGCGTGCACGATCCCGGGCCGCACGAGCCACTCAGCGATTTCATAATAGGCGTCGCGCCGCCGCTCCGGGCCAAGAGCCGCCAGCCAGCGGGAGGTCATCAGCATGACTTCGCAGTTGTCGTGCTCTTGGACGATGTCCAGAAGGGGGCGGTAGCGTTCCGCTTTGAACGAGGTGTCATCTTGCGTCCCGCGCGCGGTCACTCCCGCGATGAACCTGGCATGGGGAAAATCTTTCCGGAACCGGGTGAGCACCTCGGCGTACATGGCGTCGTCCAGGTCGAAAATGTAGCCGGTGTCGGCGTTGAGCACGACGACCAGTTCCACGCCGAAATGGTCGGCTGCCGCCTGCATCCAGCGGATGCTCTTTGCGAAACCGTCCCAGTCGGGCCTGCCGTTGTGGAAGGGGAGCAGGGCGGCGGCGCAAAGCCGGGCCTTGGTTTGGTGTTCGACCAGGGACTCCTCGGGCGTCCAGGCCCATTGGGTGTCCAGCCATTCGGTATCGGGCGCGAGGTCTTCGGGTTTTGAAATCAGCGGTTTCATGGGTGCGAGGGAAGGGGATTACAGGCCGGCTTTTTTCTTGAGCTCCTTGAGTTGGGCGAACTCGGGGCGCTGCGTGTAGAACTTGTCGAGGGGGTAGCAGCCGCTGATGAGGCCGTTGCGGGGGGCGGTCGTGCATTCGCTGAAGGTTCGGCAGATGAGCTTCTTTTCCAGCGAACGTCCCGCGGCGGCGTCGGTGAGCATCGCCGGATAGGATAGTACGGCCCTGCCGAGGCCTATGGCGTCCGCCCAGCCCCCGCGCAGGACCGCGGTCGCCACGGGGGCGAGAAACTCCTGGAGGTAGGTGTAGCCGGAGCCGATTACGTACAGGGCGTCGCCCGCCCGCGCTTTGACCTCCCGGACGGCCTGGATCTGGCGTTCGACGTCGACTAGCGGATCGTAGGCTGGCTGGTAGCCGTCGCTCGGAGGGAACGAGGCGGGCCGTTGCAGGTGGGGGGTGTAATAGGGGGAACCGGCCGTGGTGTTGAGCACTTTCCCCCCGAGCTGCTTGACTACCTCCACGAAGGCGAAGGTTTCGGAGAGGTCGATCTGCGTGGGGTCCTCCTGGCTGACCCCGAATCCGTAGTGGTAGGGCAAGCAATGGGAGAAATCCTCTGGAATGCCCGGCCCGAGCTTGCCGGGCTGCGAACGCTCGGGGTCCGGGCGGTGGGGGACCTTGTCGAACAGACTGAGACGCACCCCGAAGTCGATGGGGTTACCGTCGGCCCGGATTCCTTCCACGATTTCGCGGAGGATGCGGGTGCGGTTTTCGAAGCTGCCGCCGTATTTTCCGGGACGGGTGTGGGCGCCGAGGAATTCGTGGAGCAGGTAGCCGTGGCAGTGCTTGAGGTCGACGAAGTCCGCTCCGATGTCCCGGGCCAGGCGGGCCGCGCGGACGTATTCGGCGATGAGGTCTTCAACATCCGCGTCGCTCATGATCTGAGCGTCGCTGGTGACGTTGAATTTGCGGTCGAGAATGGGGTGCCGGAAGGCGACGTGGGACTCCCACCTCTGTTTGTCCACGGGCCTGCAGAAGCGGCCCGAGTGGGTGAGCTGGAAGCCGATCACCAGGTCGTCGGCGGTGCCGTACATGTCGGCGTGGGCGGTTTTGAGAATGTCCAGGAGCTCGGCGATGCCGGCCTTGTTTTGCTCGTTGATGATCAGCTGGTTCGGGTTGGCGCGTCCGTCGGGGCGAACGGCCATGGCCTCGGCGCCGCAGATCGTCTTGGCGCCGCTTTCCCCGAAGCGCTTCCAGCGTCTGCGCATTTCGTCGGTGACGCCGCCGGTGGTGGTGCCGTCCCAGCCTTCCATGGGGTGGATGACGATGCGGTTTCCTGGGCGCTTGCCGTTGATAGTGATGTTGGCGGGTTCGGCGATGGGGGAAGGGGCGTCGGTGAGCGCCTCGGCTGGGATTTGGATGTTCAGCTTGGCGCAGAGGGCGTGGAAGTCCTCCAGCGATTTGAGGGACCCGAGGCGAGTGATGGGGCTGGAGTTGGGAAGGCTCATTTAGGGAAGTGAACAGGGAGCGGGAGTGCTGGTAAAACAGTTCTTTTCGATGTATATGAGCGGAAAAAGCGATGGAACTCTACCAGCTCGAGTATTTTTTGGAGGCGGCCCGGCAGAAGCATTTCACCCGGGCGGCGGCGAGGCTGAACCTGGCGCAGGCGGCCTTGAGCGAACAGATCCGCAAGCTGGAGGCCGAATTGGGCGCCCCGTTGTTTCAGAGAGGCCGCCGGGAGAGCGTGCTTACGGCAGCGGGCGAAACCTTGAGGGAGCACGCAGAGGCGCTTTTAGAGAGGGCGGCGGCGGCCCGTCGAGCAGTGGCCGAGGTGGTGGGATTGCGGGGAGGGCGGCTGAGTGTGGGGACCGTGCCGTCGGTGGGGGCATGCGTCCTGCCGGGGGTGGTGGCTGCGTTTCGGGAGCGGCATCCGCAGGTGGAGGTGGTGCTTTTTGAGGGGACAAGCGAGATGGTGGCGCAGTGGGTGGAGGGGGGGAGGGTGGAATTTGGGCTGGTGCAGATGCCTGCGCCGACGGGTAATTTTGAGGCAGAGACTTTGTGGAGGGAGCCCTTTGTATTGCTTGTGGCAGAGGGGCATCCGCTTGCGGGCAGGCGAGAGGTCGGGCTGGGGGAATGCGCCCGGGAGGCGTTTTTGCTCTACAAGGGACGGGTGCGCGAGGCTGCGCTTTCGGCGTGCCGCGGGGCTGGGTTTGAGCCGCGGATCGCCTGTGAAACGAGCGAACTGGAGACGCTGCGCAGGCTGGTTGCCGCGGGACTGGGGTGTGCGCTGCTTCCGCGGTTGGCGGCTCCGCCGGCGGGAGGGGGGTGCGTGGCGGTGGCGCTCGGGGGGGGACCTGTGGAGCGTGAGATTGCGTTTTTGACGCGCGCGGGCTGGGCGGAATCGCCTGGTGCGCGGGAGATGCGCCTGATGGTGAGGGAGGAGGCCCTGCGGCTTTCGGCGGGGGTTGAGGGGGGCCTTTTAACCTGAATACGGCGGCAGAAGTTTGGTGGATTTGCCGCGCTGTGGCGGTTCACCAAAAACCAAGACATTACCGAAACCTTCCACTGAAAGATGAAGCTGATTCAAAAGCGCGCCTGCGGCTTCAGGAATTTTGAATTTTGAAAACTGCTCCCTGAACCGTTGGTTTACAGGGGTTTCTGCGCCGAAGAGGGGAGTGGGTTGGGACGGACTCGAACCGTCAACCAATGCCTTAAAAGGGCACTGCTCTACCATTGAGCTACCAACCCCAAGGGGCGGGCATTACGCCCCGCCTCGGCCGATTCGTCAAATCAAAAGAAACTTTTTCACTCAGTCTCGGACCCATTCCGACGCCACCAAATTTTCAAATCACAGGGCATGGGTTTCAAATTTATGAACGACCTATGCCCCGGAAAAAATAGGACCGCCTTTGTGGACGTGCAGGTTACTGCGGGGCTGGCTTTCGCCCGTCGCAAGAACCGGTTTTAACACTCCATGCTAGACTCCGGACGGGCTCTCTAACTTGTTGCGTCCGAATCCCGGAAGGCCCGCCACACTCCCTCTTGTTTGCATGCGGTTGTGTATCCAGAGCCCAGGCGCAGTCCATTTTTTCGCATGACGGTGCGAAGGTCTTCGGGGGTGTATCTCAAACTGTAAAACGCCCTCAAACTCGAACCCTTTTCCGCCTCAAAAAGCGTCCCTTCCCAGTAAAATTTAACGTCCGACAGCCAGTGGCAATTCGCACCTATCCCCCATATGGAATCAAGCTGTTGAACTTCAAAAACCGGCTCGCTCAGCGCGTCGGAAATGCCCCAGTCCACGAGCACCTGTTGCAGCCAGCGGCGGGTCTCGATGTTGTCGTACTGGGGCAGTATTTCCTGGCAGGCGCGGTTGCGGGCTTCTTCAGATAGATCGGCCTCCGAAACCGGCGCAAGGTTGGCGCTCAACAGCAGCACGTCCTCCGGTCGCAGGGCGCCAGCAAGGCGTCCGTAAAGGGCGCCGGGCATCATGTTTGGCGCCAGTCCGAAAGCGGTGAACACCCTGCGCCCGCCGATCTCTTCCGGCCACTGGTGGATGTCCTCCAAAGCGCTGATGTCACCGACAACAGGGGTCACTTCCACGACTCCTTGATCCGCAGCTGCCTCGGCCGACAGGAGGGCCAGCTCCAGGCTCACATCCAAGGGGGTGTAAGTGACGCGGCATCCGGCCGACCGGAGAGCCGACAGCACGATCGCTTCTTTTTCTCCTCCACCGGCCCCCACGCCTATGAGGTGGATGGATTCGCCGGCGAGTTCGGATGCGAGGTCGGCGGCAGCGTTTTTGAAGATGTCAAAAAACTCGGGGTCGCGGAACAGGGGAGCATGGTGCTTGTGGACCTCCATCCATAACTGAGCCTGCTTCTCGGTCAGGTAATGAAAACGCTGGTCGAGCTCCCCTTGGAACAGAGACTCGCGGCGCCGCAGCGCCAATGTTTTCGCGCGCGCCGAATCGTGCACCCACAGTTGGCTCAGTTGCTTCATCTTAAATTCCATCCGCCTCCTACCATGAGGTTGGAGCCGCTCAGGGAGGGTGGGGCGTCCCGCAGCAGGAAACGCACTGCAGTGAGCACATCGTCAAAGGTGCAGGGGTGGCCGGTTGGAAGATCCCGGGGCAGGGGGCCCACGCTGTTTTCAAGAAAACCCGGGGACACAAGGTTCACTGCAAGCCCATGCTTGGCCTCCTCCGCGGCAAGGGAGCGGGTCAGCATCCAGACGCCGGTTTTTCCAATGTGGTAACTCCACGCAAGATCGCGCGCACCGGGCCTGTCACAGCTGGAGTCTCCGATGTTGATCATGCGCCTGAGCTGGCTGCTGCGAAGCATCGGCAGCATCGCGCGAGAGGTGAAAAACGTCTGGGTTGCGGTGGAGTTCAAGCCTTCAAACCATTGCTGCTCGGTGAGGTTCAGACCGGGGGTTTCCTGATAGCTTCCGGCGTTGTTGACCAAAGCGTCTAGCTTTCCAAAGTCCTCCTGTATTCTCCGGGCGAGGTCCTCCGCGCCAGCCTGCGCGGCGAGGTCCGCGCCATAGGCGCGCGCAAACCCGCCGGCTTCGCAAATCTCAGCGGCCGCCGATTCTGCTCCGGCCCGGCTGTGCCGGTAATGGACCGCCACGGCAAACCCGTCCTTTGCGAGCCCCAGGGCCAGGGCGCGCCCCAGGCCGGTTCCCGCGCCCGTGATCAAAACCGCCGGATACTCCCTGTTCTGGTTCATTTCAAAAGGGACATGGCGCCGATGACGCCGCGCAGTTTAGCCACCTCGTGGGTGCGGAGCAGGTCTGTGCGGCCCAGCAAGGCCAGAACGCCGAAAAACGGCTCGGCGCAGCGCACTTCGTCTTCAAAATATTCGAAGGCGTGCGGCAGCGCCTGGCAAACGGGCCAGCCCAACGTTCTCAAACGAAAGGCATTCAAAAACGTCTTCATCTGGTAGCGGACCCGCTCCGCGCTGTCCGTCAGGTTTTTGTAATAGAACCCGAGCCCGGGGTCGAGCCAGAGGCGGGTGACACCGCAGCGCGCCGCCAGATCCGCCTGTCTTGCAAAATATTCGTAGAGAGCCGGCACCGGGTCGTCCTGGAGCTTGAAATCGCCGACGGAGCGCACGTTGTCGGCGTTTTGGATATAGCACACGACCACTCCCGCGTCGTGTTCCGCGGCAAGCCTGTAAAACGACTCGGTGTTCTTTGCCGCCGTCAGGTTGACCACCCCGGCGCCGGCGGCGAGGCAGGCCCCGGTGACTTCCTCCAAGTAACTCTCCACGGAAACAAGAACGCCACACTCGCTCAGTTGTTGAACGACGGGAACAAGCCTCGCGATTTGCGCCTCGGCGCCTGCGCGCTGGGCTGTCAAAACCGAGGACTCAGCGCCCAAGTCGACGATGTCCGCTCCCTCGGCTTGGAGGCGCCTTCCGCGCCTGAGGGCGGCATCGACATTCATGACCACACTCTCCCGGTACCAAGAGTCCTGGGAGAGATTGACCACCCCCATCATGGAAACGGAAGGAGCGGGACGAAATTCCCTGCCCTTCACTTGAAAGGAGGCGACGTCGGCGTCAATGGCCTCCGAGTGGCGGGCGAGCAAATCCGCAAGATAGTTTAGACTGAGCATTGCAAGAGATGCTGTATCCGAAATGCGCCGACGCGACCACCGGGTTTGTGCGAGCAGGCCGGAAGGGGCGCTTCAGGAGCTCCGCGCGCATGGCAGGCCGGCTCAAGTCGAGATCAGTGTCTATCTGGCAAGCGGTTCGCCAATCAAGGTGATCTGCTCCGTTTTGGTAAGGGGTGAACGGAGACCTAGCGGGACTGTGGCGCTACCGGATTGGGAGTTACCGTGTTGTCCGCCAGATTAGAGACTGGGAACGTCCGGTGCTGGTGGTCGTTTTCGGGCACTGCGGTTGTATTTATGAGCAACAGTGCGAACGGACGGTGTTTTTGAAATGAATTGCGGTTGGCGCCGCATCTGGCGACGGGGCCTGCGAGCCTGATTTGGGGAGTGCGAATTTCGCTTCAACGCGGGCAAGTCGCGTCCAGTGGGATGCGATGCTCAGATGGACGTGGGAAGAGTGGCGATCGGGCCCAAAAACTTTAAGATCTGCGAGGACTCCACGGAGGTGAAGGGCAAACCACCCAGACACACGCCCAGCGATACTGCAGTGGATTTAAAACCGGATGAATGGCACAAGCTGAGGGTCAAATCTCTGGGGGAAAGGATGGCCGCCCGTCTTGATGGCTTGGAACGACAAGCCGAGCATCCGCACTTGGCGACGCCGAAGGTGCGGTGTTGGTTTGCAGCCGGCGACTCGGTGCAGCTCCGGAAGGTGCGGGTTACCCAAGGAAAGCCATTTTGATCCGGAGTGTGGAGGGGTGAGGGACTAGACATCGCGGACCGCTTGCAATGCGGCTCCACCAGGAGGTCATGGCCCCCTGGTTTCAAGGTCGCTGTGTTCTCTGCACAAAATTCCAGGTATCGACAGAGCACAGCGGCCAAGCATCAATCCGCAAGAGGCTACAGGGTAAACCTTCCTCGGGTTCGTAACCGCCTGTTTTAATAGTGTCCGGTACTTTCGCGGGTGACTGTGGTGCTTGTTGCGGTCGGCATTCTTGTGGTGTCCGTTTGGGTGGAAATCGTGTGGCTGGGCTCTTTCACAATGGTGGTGCAGGAGATCAGAAACAGGCAGCCGACGGGCAGGCAGGGAATTAGCAGGAGGTATTTTTTCATTTTGTGATGTAGTAGTCGCGAGATCATTGCCCGAGCAGTCTCGGGTGGATGGAGTGGAAAAATTTGGAGGGCAATCGCTTGTGTCTGTTATGGGTTCTTTTTGTGGGCTCCCGACGCGCTGCATTCCGGAAATGGATTCAGAGAGTATACGTAAAGTTGCGGGGCACTTCCTACGCGGCCTTCTGTAGTGCTTTATGCTCGCGTTCAGCTTTCAACCAGTGATCCAGCGCGTGGCCTTGTGGGTGGCCCGCATTCTCGTAAATGAACCAAGCCCGCAATGCTATGGCTTCATGCTCTTGTTGTTCATGTTCAGCCTGCAACCAATGGTCCAGCGCGTGGCCTTGTGGATACCCTGCATTCTCGTAAATGAACCAGGCCCTTTCCGAAACGGCTCTCGGTGAAACGGGCGGATGTTCGAGTGAAAAGCGTTGTCGCCTCTTTAGAAACTCCAGCATCGCGATTTGCGCCTCGTGGATCCGTGCCCATGCCGCGAGGGCAGCCGCTCGAGCTTTGTCCCACGGAAGCGTGGAATCGGTCAGCTCATATTCGCGACGCAAATGATGCTCCACATCGGCAAAGCTGCGCTCGTGTCCCCTATGGAGAACATAGAATGTGTATCCGATCCGGTAGGCAGGCTCAAAAATCGCATACTCCTCACCGTCCCTTGCGTGAAGCTGGTTCGCATGGGATTGACGCCAAAACTCGTGTTCTACACTGGTGTCGACGAGTTCTCCGATTCCGTGCTCACGCAAACCGACTAACCCGGCGTCGAGAACCGCCCCGAGAATCTGGTCAACAGGTCCTTCCACGACGATCTCCAGGTGGGCTCCGGGATGATGCGGTGCAGTGGCCTCCGGATGCGTTTGCCCCGGACGGGCGGCCGTTTGATGCTTTGGCTGTGGGGAATGGTCTGCGGATTCTTGTGAACGTTTTGTTTTTCGAGTCGCCATAAAGCCAAGAAGGTAAGTTGTGCTGCTACACGTGGAGTGTTTCCTGAGCTCCCAGAGTGCAGGTGCTCCCTCTAATGCAAGAACTAGTCTGGAGGATATGGTTGATGCTCTTTGCCTGCGACCGGAGCAGTATGCTTGTCGCGAGGGATTTGAAAGTGGACGAAGTGATGTGACGAAGTTCTGCTGATCTGGGAGGGATTCAGGGGGGATTCGCTTCGCATTCGGAGTGGGGCAGGGAGGCCTGCCCTGCTGAAATGATGTCATGCAATCCGTACGGCTCACCGTGGCGGTGATGACGGAGGTAATGACAGGCCTCCTTATTTGAGTCGGCGGGGATTACCAGCTACTTTTGTTCACGCGTTTCCTTTGCCTTCTTTTCCAGAGCTTCGGCTGCGTTTTCGCCCGATACTTTCACGTTTTTAGAAGCCTCTTCTGCAGCCTTTTTATCTGCCTTTGCCCGAGCTTCGGCGGCTTCCTTGTCGACGTCTGCCTGAAGCTTTCCTGCCACCTTAACGTTTGCGGCATCCGTTTTGGTCTGTATACGCACTGCGTCGGCCTTGTTTTCGAGCGATTCCGCCGTTCCCTCGAGGGATGCTTTGCGCGCTTTTTCTTCCTGAGAGTCGCAGGCTGAGAATCCCAAGCATAGGGCAGTCGCGAGAATGGATGTGCGGGTCAATGTTTTCATCGGTGGTGATACGCTTCGTTCGTTTATGCTGTGCTGGCTTTGGACGGAACTGTTGTGCAGAGCGTTTTGCCGCCGTAAGTTTGAAAGCTGTCGTCTCCGCGGGGAGGAGCGTTGATTGCCGCCCTCCCGACTGTCCCCATAGAGAGTTTCGGAGAGGACCTTGCGTTTGGCCGTTTGTCAGAGGGAAAGTTTTCAGGCTCACGGCTCTCCCTTGCCTTATTACCTTAGACGGGACTAAAGGCGGTGCGCGGGCCGAGATACATTTGGGTTCCGCCGCTATCCGCGTGCCTGTTGGGACAAAGCTTCAGGGCTTGAATCTCGAGGAACAGGCGAACCAAGTGCGGCTTGTCCAAGGATCACTAAATATCCGCGTGCGTGCCGATCCTGTGGAAAGTCAATTTGAGATCAATACTTCGGCCGTGGCCTTTCGCCCGGTCTGCTTGGGCACAGGGCGGATTTGATTTTCCAACCTTGGATAGGCGTCAAATCGAGTCCAGGTTTGGGGGCGTAAGGCCTCCAGAGAGGGCGCCATCACGCCATCGGGGAGAAGGGCGTAAGCTTTTGTTGGCAGAGGTTGGCGAGGTGCCCATCAAGCGCGTGGGCAGAGACCCTGGTGAACCGTGGGACGCTCGTTTGAGGTCCGATGCGCGGCGCTGGATTGCAGAGGAGTTGACGCCTTGTGAGATGAAGGGCCGCCTTACCGATAGCAGCACCGTCGAGGCTCCTGAAGGACAACCCGGAGCGGGTGGACGCTTTGGAGGATTGGAGCGCCAGTTTTTCCAAAGAAAATGCCTGCGGCGCTGGGCGTAATAAAGATGGCGGAAGGGGCGGGATTCGAACCCGCGGTGAGAATTACCCCACGTTCGATTTCGAGTCGAGTGCCTTAAACCGGACTCAGCCACCCTTCCGTTGAGTGGAACGATATTAGCCAATTGGGCGCGGGGAACAACCTTAAAATCGGGGCTCTGGAATTTCGACGTTGCATCCCGGACGCCCTAGGTAAGTGCAGGTCCGGGTTTGCGGGGTGTGACCCGAAAGTGAAAAAGAAAAGCGCGCCCCCCTTTTGAGGAGGCGCGCTTTGAGACGAACTGTTTTCGGGCTTGGACCCCGGAAGCCTTACTTGCTTTCGGGTGCTGCTTCCGTGGCGGCGGCGGCGGGAGCTGCCTCAGCCTCGGGAGCCTGATCCACCCATTCCAGATAGGCCATTTCGGAAGCGTCGCTGTGGCGCTGTCCGAGCTTGATGATCCGGGTGTACCCGCCCTGGCGTCCGGTGGTCCGGGGGGCGACGTTTGTGAACAGCTGGTGGACAGCGGATTCGTTGTGGTGCAGGTAGGAGAGTGCGAGCCTGCGCGCATGCAGGCTGTTCTTCCGGCCGATGGTGACGAGTTTTTCCGCGAAGGGACGCACGGCTTTGGCTTTCGCCAGCGTGGTCTTGATCCGGCTGTGTTCAATCAGGCTGATGACCTGATTAGCCAGGAGCGCGTCGCGGTGGGCCTGCGAGCGGCCGAGTTTGACGGTTTTCCGTTTATGACGCATAGGAGTGTTTTGGTTGTGATTAGCGTTGGGCCAGGGCGGCGTCGGCAGAACTGATGTCTACCAGACCCGACTCGAACTTCATGCCAAGCGAGAGGCCGAGCTGGTGCAGTTTGTCTTTGATTTCGTTGAGTGATTTCTTGCCGAAGTTGCGGTACTTGAGCATTTCGCTCTCGGACTTCTGCGCCAGCTGGCCGACGGTCGTGATGTTGGCGTTGTTGAGGCAGTTCGCGGCGCGCACCGAAAGTTCGATTTCGTTGACGCTCATATTCAGGAGCTTCTTGAGCTTCTGGTTCTCCTGGCTCTGCGCGGGCTGCTCTTCGGTGAACTCCACGGCGTTTTCGTCGTAGCCGTAGAAGGGTTCGAAGTGGCGCTTCAGGATGCTGGAGGACTGCACCAGAGCCTCTTCAGGCGTGATGCGGCCGTCGGTCCAGATCTCGACGATGAGCTTGTCGTAGTCGGTGCGCTGTCCGACGCGGGTTGCTTCGACGGAGTACTTCACGCGGGTCACGGGCGAGAAGATGGAGTCGATGGCGATGACGCCGATGGGCTGTTCCGGGCGCTTGTTTTGGTCCCCGGAGGCGAAGCCGCGTCCGACGCGGACTTCGAGCTCTGCGTCAAACTTGACCTTCTTGTCGAGGGTGCAGATGAGCTGGTCTTTGTTGACCACTTCGCACTGGGCGGAGTCCTGGATGTCGGCGGCGGTGACGGCGCCTTCCTTGTTCACCGAAATGGTGAGATTGCGGATCTCGTGGTCGTGCGCCTTGAACTTCACCTTCTTGAGGTTGAGGATGATGTCCGTGACGTCTTCGACGACGTTGGGAAGGGTCTGAAATTCGTGGTTTGCTCCGTGGATTTTGACGGCCGTGATGGAGGCGCCTTCCAGGGAGGAGAGGAGAACGCGGCGGAGCGAGTTTCCAATGGTGTGTCCGTAGCCGGCCTCAAAGGGCTCGGCGATGAACTTTCCGTATGTGTCTGTACGTGATGCCTCGTCCTTGACGAGCGAGGACGGCATTTCGAAGCGACCGAGACGAACTGGCATGGTGTGTGAGCGCCGCCGGAGCGGCTTTGGGTTCAGGATTCACCGGGTTTCCCTTGGCGCAGGCGGCGGCGGGACAAATGTCCGACACCCAAGGACCAACGGTGAGATTTTAGGAGTGCGCTGTCTGAAAGGGGGAGGGAAGAAAATACGGGCGCGGGAGCAATTGCAAGGGAAAACAGTGAGAATTGCGGTCCCCCGGGGCTTTTTTAAGGGCCTTCGAGGGTTTTTACCGCCTGCTTTGGATCCAATAACCGTGTCCGCGGCGCCGGAACCCGCAGGAAAGCTTTCCGGCAGGTTCCGCGGAAGGGGCGCGCGTTAGAGGGATTTGCAGAACTCTTCGATCCGGTCCAGGCCCTTCTTGATGATGTCCAACCCGGTGGCGTAGGAGAGGCGCACGGTGCGGTCGTCTCCGAATGCGATGCCCGGGACCACTGCGACGTGGTGTTTGGTGAGCAGGCGCTCGGCGAACTCCGAGGAGTTGAGGCCGAACTTGGAAATGTTGGCGAGCACGTAGAAGGCTCCCTTGGGTTCGACGACGCTCACGCGAGCGATGGAGCCGAGGCGCTGGACCATGTACTGGCGGCGCAGGTCGAATTCCTGGCGCATTTCCTCCACTGCTGTCTGGTCGCCCTTGAGTGCGGCAAGCCCGCCGGTCTGTGCGAAGGAGCAGGGGTTGGAGGTAGAATGGCTCTGAATGGCGTCGATGGCCTTTGCGATTGGTTCCGGGGCTCCCAAGTAGCCGAGGCGCCATCCGGTCATCGCGTAGGCCTTGGAGAAGCCGTTGATCGTGATGGTGAGGTCGTAGGCGGTCTTCGAGAGGGAGGCTACGGAGACGTGCTGGGCGCCGTCGTAAGTGAGCTTTTCATAGATTTCGTCAGAAAGGATGAAGATCCCTTCGGAGGCGGCGATTTCCACCAGGGCTTCGAGTTCTTCCTTGGTGTAGACGGAGCCGGTCGGATTGCCCGGGGAATTAATGATGACCATCTTGGTCTTCGGCGTCATGGCGCTCTCGAAGTCCTCGGGGGTCATCTTCCAGTTGTTCTCTTCCTTGGTCTGGACGATCACGGGTTCGCCGCCCACGAGGCGCACCATCTCAGGGTAGGAGAGCCAGTAGGGGGCGGGGATGATGACTTCGTCACCGGGTTCGCAGACGGCCAGGATGGCGTTATAGCAGGAGTGCTTGGCGCCGTTAGAGACGATGATCTGGCTGGGCTTGTAGTCCAGGCCATTGTCGTGCTTGAACTTGTCGGCGATGGCCTGGCGAAGTTCAGGGATCCCGCTGGAGGGGGTGTACTTGGTGAAGCCGCCGTCGAGGGAGGCCATGGCGGCCGCCTTGATGTGTTCGGGCGTGTCGCAATCGGGTTCGCCTGCGCCGAAGCTGCAGACGTCAAGCCCCTCGGCTTTCATTGCCTTCGCCTTGGAGTCGATGGACAGGGTCAGGGACGGAGTGAGGATGGTGGCGCGGTGGGCAAGTTCCATAACAGACGTAGGTGAGTGATCGTTTTAAGGGGCGGAGGCTGAGAGACCGGCTCCGGAAGCGGACCGGAACCGGGGAGTTGAGTATGCAACAGGGTTAACGGGAGTACCAGTCTTCCACTGTGGTTTTGAAGTTGTTTTCTGAAATTTGAATGATCGCCATTTCGCGTGCGGCATTCTCGGGGGCGTCGGAGGCATGCGCGGCGTTGACCATGATGGTCTGGCCGAACTCGCGGCGGATGGATCCGGGAGGCGCCTTTGAGGGGTCGGTTGGTCCGAGAACCTCGCGTGTTTTGCGCACGGCGTCCACGCCCTGATAGACGAGGGCGATGCATTTCTCTGTGCCGGGGGCGTTACGCAGTTCCTCCGGGCAGTCGCTGGGCTTGCGGCCGGCCATGAACTTGACGATTTGTTCCCAGTTCTCGCGGCCGTTGACCGGCCCGAGCAGGTCTCCGAGCTTCGTCTTGACGTCGGAGGTAATCGGGAGCCCGAAAACTTCTTCCAGGGCCTTCGCTGCCTGTTCGCCGGAGCGTTCACGGAGCTTGTCCATGAGCACTTCCAAAACCGGTCCGTAGAACTGCTCTGCCTGTGCCACACTCATCCGGTGGACCTTGAAGCCCACGATGTTGAGCCCGGAGCGCGAAAAGACGTCCATGACTCCGCCCGGGCGGGTGCTCGGAACGCGGAAATTGTCCGGCTTGATGAGGACCAGGGTTTTTTCAACCTTGGCGCCTGCGGGAAATTGAACGGCTCCGTCGAGAACGCCGCCTTCTTTGTCGGAATGTTCGGCCCAGAGAAGCAGGTCGCGTTTTGCGCCTGCGGCGTCCCGAGGGGCGAGGGCGGCGGGTTCAAAGTAGGTGACATCCCCGTTGGCGTCCGTCACGAAGTCGCCGAAGGTGTCGCGGATCGTGTGCGCGTTCGGATCCTCGTGGAGGATGTGGCCGACGGCGCCTTGGATTTTCTCGACGGCATTTTCGCCCTTGAACACGAGCATGAGCACGCGCGGCTGGTGCCCTGCATTTGGGGAGAAATTGGAGACTACATACCGGCGCAGAAGCTCCTGGATCCCCCTCTGGGAAGGATGCTCGGACGTGACGATGCTGTCGGCAAAGGCGGTGGCGAGCTGCTCCGAGGGCGCGAACATCCGCGCGGCGACGAGGTCGAGGGCCGTCCTGGAAATGAGGCGCGACAAGATGGCTCCCGTGCGCGATTTGCGGATGGAGTGCGGTGTGATTAGGACGTAGGAAAGTTCTTCAGACATATAAAAAAGCCCGCGCCCAAGCTCACGGGACCGGGGGATCCAGCGGCACTTAACGCAGGCATACTAAGGTGCTCTTCCTTCGTAAAACGTAGGAAAATCGGGGGCGGGTACACTAGTGCCGCGGGTCGCAGGGCGTCAACGGATTTTTGGAAGGCTGCACCCACTCTGGCAGTGGCGTGCGGCGGGCGCCCCGGGCGGGGGTGCAAAAAAATCCCGCCGTTTGCATCTTGTCAAACGGCGGGACCGGCGTATGCCGTCTCTACAGTAAACGGCGGGTCAGGCGGATGAACTCTACGCAGCGCGGACTACTTCGCGTGGCTCTTCGCGTAGTGTTCTTTCAGAAGGTCCATTCCGAAATCCCGCTGACCGTCGCGCCACACGGCGTGCGGATGATTGGCGCCGTTCTGGGTGTTGTCGTACTCGACGACGAAGGACTTTCCCTGAAGACGGTAGTAGTGAGGGACTCCGGGCTCGACGCCGCCAGCCCATGCGAATCGGGCGTTATTCCAGTCCGTGGACTTGATCCGCTCCCACTCTGCGGACTCGACCTCCGGGCGGTGTGCGCCCAGGTACTCCCGGACGATCTGTTCGGCGAGTTTCTGCTGCGCGGAATCCAGTGAGGAGACTGCCACTCCCTCGGCGGGGGTGACCTCCTCCCGCTTCGGGTCGTTGAGGATGTCCTTGGGCGCCTCCTCGGAAATGAGCGCCTGCTTGCGCTGTCCCTCATTCAGCGAGCGCATTAACTCGCGGCCGAGGTCCTCCTCCTTGCCCAGCAGCCGCAAACCGGTCCGCGGTCCCTGGCGCACCTCCCCGGGATTGCTTCCGAAAAAAGACGGGGTGGAGGCCGTGCCGTGGCCGGAGCAGGTGAAGTTGAGCGAGACGTGGTGGCCTTCGAGTCTCCAGCCCCAGGGCTTGTTCTCGGCCGGGGTGCCGAAAATGGAGAAGAAGTACATCTCCGGGTCGCGCACCGGCTTGCCTGGTTGGCCTTTTTCGATTTCTGCAAGCATGGACTCCAGGCTCATGACGCTCAGCGCCTTGCCGTAGCCCTTCGAGCTCAGGCCGGAGGAAAGCAGTGCCTGGGCCATGAGTCGTTGCTCCTGGGTCATTTCCTTCAGGGGCAGTCCGAGTCGCGGTCTGGGGATGAAGTGCCAGTTCTTGCGCTCGGCGTCCTCCAGTTTGAAGGTGGCTTTGGTGGTTTGGTCCGCAGAAAGTGTGACGAGAAAGCGCTGGGCCGCGATGGTCATATCGGCTTCAACGTTGTGGGCGGAGGCGTGGGGGGCGGCAAGTGCGATGAAGGCGGCCGATGGCAGGATCCAGCTGGGGGTTTTCATAAAGAAAGTCAGTGTTACCAGAATCGCGTGCGCCGTGCGAAGCGGAACCTTTGGTTGGATTCTACTGAGCAGTCGACGGGGACGCACAGGGGGCGCTTGATTGAGTTAGGAATGGGCTTTCCGGCCTTTCCTGCGCTTTTTTTCGCAGGTGCAACCGAAGGGCGGCTCACCTGAGCCCATGTACATGTGCTTGCCTTTCATAAAAAAGATGGAGGCCGGAACCCCCGCGACGCCGAGCTCGATGGTGATACATTGCGAGGCGGTCCGCTTAGCGCGTCTAGCTGATCAGGAGCAGGCGGGGCGGACCGCCGGGCGGGTTCTCGGGAGCCCGGTGGATGCAGGGAGGCACGGGGCAGCCGGGGTATTGGATCGCAATCCGCCAGAGGTTTTGGATCCCGAACGAAAACGGCACCGCGCCACCGGTGGGAGAATAGTGGAGGGTGTGGCAGCTCTCGGAGAGGTACTCGAGAAAATCCCCGTCATCCCGGCCTCCGAACTCTTCCAGCAGCAACGCCCTGTGCTGCGGAATGGCGATCCTCTGGATGGCGTCCTCGTTGCGCAGTCCCTCCGAGGGGGCGCCGGCATAGGTGCAAAGATAGGTGTCGGCCTCGACCGGGGCGCTGTCCGCGTGAAACGAATAGACGTCCGTGGGGAGGCTGCCGGGGGCGTCGTCCCTCGGGTAGGAGAGAATGCAGTCCAGAACGGGTGACAGATCCAGCGCCCGGAGCCTTCGTTCATCCTCGAGCATCGCCTCTGCAGCAAGCCGCCCCGTCGGGCTGAGTGGAAGCGACTGAAGCATCTCCACGCTGAGGGGATTGACGCCGTCTGCGCAGTTGAGGCGGGCGATGATTTCTTGAAAATCTCCCGCCAGCGAACGCGGCCAGCACAGCGCGTTGCAGCCGTCAGCAAAGCGGGTGTGGATGAGTTCGTCGAAGCTGCCCACCACTTTAATGCGCGGGTGGTCCGGAGGGGCTGTGTAGGAGGGCATGTCGCTAGAGTGGTGCGTGAACGGGATGCCAAATTTTGGAGAATACTGCGCGTTATCCCTCTCAGGGGGTGGAGGACGCTCACTGGGCGCAATCTACTAGCAAGGACTCACGGTTCGTAGTGGGACTTTCTCCACGGGCTTGCCTCGCGCTCCAGCTCCCTGCGGTCGGAAAGGTTGCGCACCTTCTGGCGGCCCTCGCGTTTGAAGCGGCGTTCGATGGTCATCTGCCGTTTCTTACGGCTGCCCTGGAGCTTTACAATCTCCTCGTCCAGCTTGAGGTATCCGGCGTATCTGGCGCTGTCCAGTTCACCCGCCTCTACGGCGGTGCGGATTGCGCAGCCGGCGTCGGAGCCGTGTTTGCAGTCGTGAAACTTGCAGCGGGCGGCCAGCGCTTCGATGTCGGCGAAGCGTTCGCGCAGGGTGGTTTCATCCGTCCACATCTGGATCTCTTTGATCCCCGGGTTGTCGACGACGATCCCCCCCTTGCGCAGAACCATCAGCTCCCGCGCGGAGGTCGTGTGCCTGCCTTTTCCCGTGGTTTCGTTGACCTCGCCCGTCCACTGGTATTCGTCTCCAAGCAGCCGGTTGACCAGGGCTGACTTGCCGACGCCGCTGGAGCCGATGAACGCGACCGAGACTCCGGTCTGAAAATAGGCGCGCACCGCGGGCAGACCCTTGCCGGTGTGCGCGCTCGTGAGGTGCACCTCCGCTTCCGGGTTGAGCTTTTTGATCGCCGCAAGCACCTCCTTGTTTTCGGCCGCTGTGAACAGGTCCGATTTGTTCAGCAGCACGACGGGCTTTGCCCCGCTTCTTCCGATGATCGCAAAATAGCGCTCCAGCCGGCGCGGATTGTAATCGGTGCCGGCCTCCGTCACGACGAGAACCACATCCACGTTGGCCACAATCACCTGCTCCTCCGCGCTGTGTCCCGGAGCGCGGCGCGAAAAGCAGGTCCGCCTGGGAAGCCGCGCGCGGATCACCGTCTCCTCGCCGGGACCGCCCAGCTCGAGCGCCACCCAGTCGCCCACCGCGGGAAGGTCTGCGTCGCTTTGAGCGTCGTGGTAGACCTTGCCGCCCATCACCACTTCGCGCTCCTCGCCGTCTCCAAGAAGGGCGCCGTAGGAGATGCGGTTGTCCCGGATGAGGCGCGCCGGCTGCCATCCGGAATCGCGGAACGGAGCGTAGGCTTCCTCAAACCACGGGCTCCAGCCCAGGTCGGTGAGTGTCATTCGGCTTCCTCTCCTGTCTCCTCAGCGGCCTGGGAGATGATTTCCTGAAGTTCCCGGACGCCTTTGGGATCATCGGCGGCTGTGGTGAAAATGAGGGGCCTTTCGACAAACCAGCCCGAAATGGTTTGCAGGAACTTCTCCGTCACGGCCAGCGCCTTGCCGCCCTTGGCCTTGTCGGTCTTTGTAAAAACGAGGGCGAACGGCTTTCCCGCCTCGCCGATCCAGCGCACAAAATCCAAGTCCACCGCCTGGGGGGGGATTGAGGAATCCACGAGCACGAACACGCAGGCCAGGTTTTCTCTGTTGAGGATGTACCCTTCGATCATGGCGCCGAAGCGGTCCCTGTCGGTCTTCGAGGCGCGTGCGAAGCCGTAGCCGGGGAGGTCGACGAGTCTGAAGCGCTTGTTGATGTTGTAAAAGTTGATCGTCGTGGTGAAGCCGGGCGTGTCCGACACCCTCGCCAGGTCCCGTTTTTTGGCGATGCGGTTGAGGAGCGTCGACTTGCCCACGTTGGAGCGGCCGATGAACGCAAATTCGGGCAGGGACGCCTCGGGGCAGGATCTGAGGTCGGGGGCGCTGAGTTCGAATACTGCGGAGGAGATGTTCATGCCTGTGGCGATACGGACGGTGCCTGAACATGCCTCAATGCAGGCGCGCTTTCTATTTTAAACGGTTCCGCGCATCCTCCTGATGGTCGTTCGGGCGGCGAAAGCAGCCTGGCCGTCATGCTTTGCGCTGCCTGAGGCGCCTTGCTTCCTGCGCGCTCCAGAGCGGCATGACCCTCTGCTCGATGTAGGCAAAGGCGGCGGCGAGGCCTTCCTGTTTGTACATCAGGCCGATTTCCGCCTCGACGCGCGTGGCGCGGCCGAGCGCGGAGAGGAAGGCGTTGCTCGTGAGAGACAGGAAGGCAGGAGTGTCGATGCGTCCGAGGCGTTTGAGGACGTGTTCGCGGGCAAAAATGGAGAGCACGGCGTCCCCCAGCCAGGCAAGTTCGCGCTCCTCGTCGGGGTCTGAGGGGGTGCTGACAGGTGTGAATGCACCGGGAGTTGTCATCGACCGGGGAGGGGGAAACGGAGCGGGAACCTCGCGGCTAATTCCTTTTCGGCAGCGTGCTCAGGAAATTGTCGCGGGCGGTCTTCGTCGCGGTCTCGGGTTTGAGGGCGTCTAGGAGGACGTAGTACTTCTGGATCTCGGGCGAGTAGTTGTGGAACTTGCCCACTTTGTCGGAGCCGATCATGAACCGGTTGGGGAACTCCTCGATCAGGTCGATCCACTCTTTCAAGGGCTTGCCGTCCTTGGTGATGTAGTCCTCGAAAACCACCCAGGCGATATCGATCCATACGTTGGGATAGGTCTTGAGAATCCTGCGTATCTCCTCTGTGTGGGTCGGGATGTTGATCCGGCGGCTGATGCCTGCGTGGCACCAGATGAACTTGGTTTTGGGGTGCCGGGCGAGAGCGTTTGTCATCTCGTCGCGGAAGATGGGTTCGCGGCGCCAGACGGAGCTGAGGTTGCTATGGATGGCAACCGGAAGATCGTTCGCCGCGGCAAGTTCGTAAATGGGATCCAGGCTCACGGAGTCCGCTTTTGCAGGATCCCCGTAGGTGAGCGATGTGAGGTCGTCGTGGCGGGTCATGATCTCGCCAATTCCCTCCCAGAGGCCCGGATACCACTCAATCATGCGCTTGACGTGGTCGACCGCGTTGCGGTCGGCGGAGTTGATTCCGCAGATGAAGGGGTGGAAACGTTTGCGGTCCTCGCCGCTCAGTTTTGCCAGTTCGTTCGCCACCAGGACGTCGGTTGCGGAGTACCAGTAGCAGCGGGCGTCGTCATCCAGATAGTACTGGGGCTGCGCCGTCTCGTTCATCGACCACTCCTTCACGAGCGGCATGCCGGAGATCATGGTGTGGTCCACCCCCGCCTTGTCCATGGCTTCCAGCACCGCCTTGATGCCGTCCGTACGCTGAAGAAAGTCGACGAGGTGGAGGTGGCAGTCCGAGGCGCGGTATTTGATCGGTGCTGCGGCGATCGCGGCTGGCGGAGGCGTCTGGGCGTTGGCGGGCAGGAGCGCCCCGCAGGCGGCGAGGACGAGCAGGAGAGGGTGTCTGGACATGGCTTGGTTGAGGTGAAGTGGACTAGCGATTGATTAGTCCACTTAACGAAACCATCGATCGCTCGAGACGTACTTTAAACAGATAGCGGCTGACGGCGCCAGCACGCTTTGCCTGCGGTGCGCCGCTCGCTGCGCAACTGCAGGCGCCCCTGGAGCGGGCCCTGAAGGATGCCTGAGGGATCTACACGCAGCCCTCGATCCAGGCTAGAACGCTACGTTCAGCAGCGGAAAGAAGGGCATGCCGCCTTCGCCCCGACTGACATTGATTAGGCCGATTTGGATTCCCTGCATGGAGGTGGCGACATTGAAAACACCGATTTGCAGGCCTCCGAGGCGGCCGGCGGTGTTGACGATGCCCACTTGGAGTCCCTTCGAATTGCCCTGGACCGTATTCAGGGAGGACGCCTGCAAGCCGCCGAAGTCGGCTTTGACAAAGTTTGTAAGCCCGGCCTGGATACCCGAGTAGGTGCCGCCCACGGCGTTCATCACACCAAACTCCAGCCCGCATCCGTCTCCTTTTGAATCGTTGAGAAGTCCGAGGTCCAACCCGCGCATATTTGCGTTGCTGCCGTAGATCAGGTTGATGCGCAGTCCGCCGACCGCGTAGTCGCTGCCGGCGACCTGGGCGGGTGTGATGAGGGCCAGTTCGAAGGGTGTCGAAAGCGCCTGCGCGGGATGCGGAAGCGGCTTGGCGTCGCGCTTCGGGGGCCTGGTGGTCTTTCCGTCACCGGCGGAGGCTGGAACCACAGAGGCGAGGAGGAGGAGCAGTGCGGCGGCTTTGCTGGCTTTCATGCGAAATAGGTTTTGAGGCGGGGGGTGTCTTACCGTTGGTGGTGGAATTGCAGGGTGGCGATTTCAAAACCCATTTGAGGGGCGGGCCGCTACACGCGTCCTCGCTAACTTATGTCGAGGACCATCGCAAGCCAAGCTGCGCCTTGAGTCATTTTGTTTGTTATGACTTTCATGTCAGACGAGATGCACCGTTACCTGAGGCCGAGGACGGACCGCGGTACTCCATATTCCCGGTCCCATCCGTCGTAAATGACATCCGTGTGTCCGATGGAGTACTTGACCACCTGCCATTGGCCCTGGCTTTTCCTCAACAAGGCGGAAATCCCATGGTCGAAAAACCCCATGTCAATTTGCTCCTGATATCGGGTCTTGCGGTAGTCCACTTTCGAACTGTCTGAACGCAGGGGCTCGCCGTTCAGGAAAGCCCATTCATCCGTCACTCGAAGATCCTTCACTTTAAAAATGACTGCCTGGTGGAGGTCCGCCTGAACCGGAACTCTGAGAGCGTCCATGATGGATTTGCGCTCCGGCGTGCCGGCCGCAGGGGTGCGAATGGGCGAGGCTGCGTCTGCCGAGTGGGGCAGGGCCCCCAGCGTGAAGGTCAGCAAGGGCAGGAGAATGCGGAGTAGTTTCATGGGGAGGAGGGATATTTTCAAATGAAAGGGGGTCGCCGGCTTGCCATTCGGCAGTGCATGATGACCGCCGCTCTTTTAAAGCGTTTTCAACCTGATTCGATCACAAAGTGCGGGGGCTGTGGCCCCGGTTCCTGAGCGATGCGCCGTTCCGTGGAAAATCAGGTGCCGCAAAAGGTCTTGTACGGCGCGCTGCCGGAAGGCGCGGGCTCAAGGTAGGCGATCTCCCGCGGGGCCTCCGCATTGTAGGGGTCCGAAAGTGCTGCGAGGAGGCGGTGCGTGGGAGCCAGGTCGCCGGCGGATGCCGACGCGAGGGCGGCCTCGACCATGTGGTTGCGGGGGATGACGCGGGGGTTGTGTTTGCGCATGAGTTGCAGGCACTCGGCATGCGTTTGCGGCTGCCTCGACCGGCGTGCGCTCCAGTCTGCGTGCCAGGTTGCCAGCGCTCCGTCACCGAACGGAGAGGACTGCAGAGCGGCTTCCGAGGAGAGGGATTGAAACGCGTTCGTAAAATCGGCGCCGCTTTCCTCGAGAGCGTTGAGTAGGTCCTTGGAAAGGGTTTCGTCCCCTTGTTCTTCGTTGAACAGCCCGAGTTTGGAGCGCATGCCGGACAGCCAGTGGCGCTTGAATTCGTCTTGAAAGCCCTCGATGACGCCGTTCGCCAGTTCGAGGCCCCGTGCTTCCTCTGGGTGGAGCAGTGGAAACAGTGCCTCCGCCAGACGCGCAATGTTCCACTGCGCGATGGGAGGCTGGTTTGCGTAAGCGTAGCGTCGTCCCCTGTCGATGGAGCTGAACGTCGTGTCGGGGGCGTAGCGGTCGATGAACGCGCAGGGGCCGTAGTCGATGGTCTCCCCGGAAAGGGCCGCGTTGTCGGTGTTCATGACGCCGTGGACGAATCCCACATTGAGCCATCGGGCCACGAGGGACGCCTGTCGCTCCATGGCGCAGCGGAGCAGTTCCAAGGCGGGGGATTCGGCGCCGATGCGGTCCGGAAAGTGGCGCTCCAAGGTGTAGTTTACGAGCGCCGCGAGTGCCTGCTTGTCCTCGTGTGCGGATAGAAACTCAAAGGTGCCGATGCGTATGTGACTGGCCGCCACACGGGTGAGCACCGCGCCCTGGAGCGTTTCCCTGCGGTAAACCGGTTCGCCTGTGGCGGCCACGGCGAGGCTGCGAGTCGTGGGAATGCCAAGCGCGTGCATCGCCTCGCTGATGATGTGCTCCCTGAGCATGGGGCCGAGCGCGGCCCGGCCGTCCCCTCCGCGCGAGAAGGGCGTGGCTCCGGAGCCTTTGAGCTGGATGTCCAGGCGCTGCCCCGCGGGTGTGATGTGTTCACCAAGCAGGAGCGCTCGCCCGTCCCCCAGATTTGTGAACCCGCCAAACTGGTGGCCGGCGTAAGCCTGGGCCAGGGGCAGGGCGCCTGGGGGAAGTGTGTTTCCGGCGAAAACCGCTGCGGAATCCGCGGTATCCAGGGCGTCGGCGTCTAGGCCGAGGGAAAGCGCAAGCGGGCGGTTGAAGAGCACCAGACTCGGGGACTGGACGGGACTGAGCCGCCAGGGTTTGTGAAGGAGGTCCGGCAGCCTCGAGTAGGAGTGGTCGAGGCGCCACCCGTTTGCGAGGGGGCCCGGGGTTTGGAAGATGGCTTCGGACATGTCGGTGATTGGGGGCGGTATGCTCGCAGGCCGGCGCCGGGTGCGCCAGCCCGGGGACATGTCGTTGCCGGGGCGGCGCGCGCGCTACTGGAGGCTTCCCTTGGCTTGAAAAGTCTGCCAGTCGGCCGCGTACGCCGCGTTGATCAGCCAGGATGCCGTTTCTTTTTTGAGCTTAAAGTCTGGAAAGCTTGCGATCGGCAGGAGCTGGTGGCCGCCCGTGGAGACGTCCCAGTTCTGCCCCAGAAAGCCCTTTTCCGGAGTCAGTTCCGTAAGGGCAACCGGACCCTTGCGAGGATCGGCGTCGGAAGGCACCCGCGCCGCCCAGGTGTGTTTGAGGAAGGAAAAGACGAGGGGCCACGTTTTTTCTCCTGGGCCGTGGCCTGTCTTGGGTTCGACGGCGTAATTCCAGACAGCGTTGTGTTGTTCTCGCATCAGGCGGACGACGGCGAGGTTCTCCTCCCGGGAGGGCCTTGTGAGAAACGGGTCGTCCTCGCCGAAGATGACGAGCCCCGGGACTTTGGCGGCGCCGGGCTGGTAGACTTGGTGGGTGATTCCCGGGCGCATGGACACCCATGCCCACACCCTGGCGCTTTCGGTGGCGGGGAATATGGCGGAAAATCCCGTTCCGTTGGAGTGCCCGTAGAGGAAGAGGGGGGCGTGTTCGAGTTCGGGGTGGGCAGCCCTTGTTCCGAGGTCCTTCAGCCGTTCGTAGAGCATTTCCTTGGGCCAGAAGCCTCTCTGCACGGGATTTCCGATGAACTTGAAGACCGCGAGGTGGAGTTCCCGGGCGATCTTTCTAAGCTCCGGGTGTTTGTACAGGTTGAGCCCGCTGCCGTGGGCGGAGATGACGACGACGCCTTTCACCAAACCCGCCTCTTCCGGGATCCACAGGTCGAATATGCATTCCTCATCCTTGCCCTCGCCCTTATCTGCGACGGCCTTGCGCCAGGCCGGGGCGTCCAGGTTCCAGACCCAGTTTCTGGCGGCGGCCTGGTTCTCCGAAGGAGTTCCCCACTTCGCTTCGTCCAGTTTTGCATTCCATTCCTTGGCATCCTTCGGCTGGGTGTTTGCACGAACCCACCCGATGCTGTGGCACTCCGGGAGTTGGAGCGTCTCGGACAGTTCGATGTCGGCGGCACGGAGTCCCAGAGGGGAGGCGAGCAGGAGGACTGCTGACAGTGTGTTGAGGAGGGGGAGCGTTCGGGGGATTGGCATGATGGAAGGATGTTTGTTGGGAAGGGGGGCGGGGCGGACGGTCTAAGACTATAAATCGGCTACAGGCGTAATATTGGGGCCTTATCGAGGGGAGGGATGCGTTTGAGCCGGGAAAAGAAAGTTCACGCGGGGCCGCAGGGAGGGGACCTTAGTTAAAGTCGACCACGTGCGCCTGCAGTTCCTTAGGAAGCCATTCCCTCTGGGTGGTCGTGATGATTTGCTGGGAGTTTGCCGGGAGTTGCTCGAGCAGGGACGCTCTGCGTGCGATGTCGAGTTCCCCAAACACATCGTCCAGCAGCAGGAGAGGCGGCGCTCCGAACTGGGCTTCCAGGAGGCGGGCAGCTGCCAGCCTAAGCGCAAGGACCAAGGTGCGTTGCTGGCCCTCGGATCCCAGGCCTGCGGGTGAACCGGACAGAGTGAGCTGCAAATCGTCGCGGTGCGGGCCGACGGTTGTTTGCCGGAGTCGGGTGTCTTCCACCCGCGCCGCCGCCAGGGCTTCGGGCAGGGTGGGCGCCGCGCCGGGGAGGTAGTCCATCTCGAGTTTTTCCCGGGCCCCGCTGATGCCGGCGTGTGCGAGCTGGGCCAGGGGCCTCAGCGCCGTGACAAGTTCAAGGCGGATGTGCATCAGCGTTTGCCCTGCGGTTTGCAGGGGTTCATCGAAGGCCTGAATTTCCCTCCACTTTGGGGTCGGCGCCTTCAAGAGCAGGTTTCTGGAACGCAGCGCCCGGTCATAGTCGCGCAGGGCTTTACGGTAGGAGGGGTTTGTTTGAGCCGCGACGAAGTCCAGAAAGCGCCTCCGGGTCTCTCCGCTGTTTCGGATAATGTCGACGTCCGCGTTGGAAAACCACACCACGCGCGCCAGTTTAAGGCACTCCGTGGCGGAACGCTGTTCGACGGAATCCAGAGCCAGCTTTTTGCGCTGGGGACTGTAGTAAAACTGGAGGTGTGCGCCGCTGTAATAACCGTCCACCAAAAGGCCCCTGGCGCCGTGGCGGATGAGTTCCCCAAGCTTGCTGGTCCGTGGGGATTGAAGTCGCAGCAAGAGGCAGGCTGCCTCCAGAAGGGAAGTCTTGCCCCGGGCATTCGGGCCGATGATCAAATTGATGCCTGGGACAAAGGAGCACTCAAATTGTTCGAAGCAGCGGAAATGCCCGACTTTCAGCTGGGTGAGCATGGCTGAGGGCGCCCGATTCTAGGAAATCTTGTCGGCGGAGGAGCTTGACTGCTGGGAAGTCGATCCCGAATTGGATCCGGAATTGGACCCCGAACCGGTTTCCGGGTGGGAAGGACCATTTCTGTGGAGACGGTAGCGAACGTACGCGATCAACGCAATCACGGCAATGCCGCCAAGAATCCAGTGTTTTGCCTCCAGCAGCCAGTCGTCAAAGTCATCTAGATGGTTGGAGAGGGTGAAGCCGACTCCGACCAAGACTGCCGCCCAAGGAAGGAGCCCCGCAAGAATGCTGATATAAAAGCGTGTGTAGGAGAGACTTTGCAGGCCCCAAAAGATGATGGTCGGATAGCGGGTTCCGTACAGAGGACGGCAGATCGAGAGCTGCCACGGGCCGGTCTTGTTCGCGAACTTCTCGATGGACGGGGCAAACTTCTGGTAGGCTTTTTGGGCTCTTACCCAGTCGGCGCGGTTTTTGGAGAGCCAGAAGACCACGGTATCATGCAGCACCGCACCCAGAATCGCCACCGGAACGCACGAGGCGAGATGGACCACGCCGCTGTGCGCCAAGGCGCCGACCACCAAAAAGATAAGATCCGTCTCAATGAGCCCCCAGAGAAGGATGATTGCCTCCGCCCAGGCGCGGTGTTGCCGTAAAAATTCTAGGAGGTTGTCGAACATTTCGGAAAAGCAGGGGGCGAGAGATTGCATCAATCTCGGCGGGTTAGCTATGAAAAGACGCGGCCTCACAAGTGAAAATTGTTTGTCGAGTTCGGGGCGGATGGGTGCCGCTCGGAACCCCGCGCGGGCCTGTTTTAAGTCTGCTGTAGGGGGCCTGTTTCGGAGGGGGCTTGCGCCGCAATTTTTTTTGCGTTGGAAGCACTAAGGAAGCAAGCGACTCTGGATCATTCAGAGATGTAGCCGTTTTCCCCAAATATATGGTTTTTCGTGCATTGCTTTCGTCCGCCAGTCTAGCGTCAGCCTTCGTTCTCTCCTCCGCAATGGCGGCGTCTGCTCTTGCGGCAGTGAAGGCGCCATCCGGTCCGGTCAGTTATTATCAGGACGTGCGGCCCGTCTTTCAGGCGAACTGCCAGGGGTGCCACCAGCCGGCCAAGCTGAAGGGCGGCTATGTGATGACGGATTTTAAAAAGCTCCTCGCCGGGGGCGAGAAGGACGGGGTAGCCGTCGTGCCCGGGGATGTTTCCAAGGGATCCCTTCTGGAGCAGATCACCCCGCACAACGGCTCGGCCGAAATGCCCAAGAACAAGCCGCCGCTTGCCGAGTACGAAATTGATCTGGTGCGTCGCTGGATTGCGGAGGGAGCCAAGGACGACACGCCCGCCGACGCCAAAAAGCATTTTGACGCTGAGCATCCCCCTGTTTACGCACGGCTGCCCGTCATCAGTTCCATTGACTATTCTCCGGACGGCTCTCTTCTGGCGGTTGCCGGTTTCCACGAGGTTTTACTCCAAAAAGCCGACGGCCAAGGTCTGAAATCCCGGCTGATCGGTCTTTCGGAGCGCATCCAGTCGGTCCGGTTCTCCCCAGACGGCAAGTGGCTCGCGGCAGCGGGGGGCGATCCCGCGCGGCTCGGGGAGGTGCAGATTTGGGAGGTGGCGACTGGGGCCCTCAAGGTGTCCGCTCCCACCGGCTGGGACACGCTGTATGGTTTGAGCTGGTCGCCCGACAGCCGTTTGGTGGCGTTCGGCTGTGCCGACAACACGGTTCGCGCCGTCGAGGCGGCCACCGGCAAGCAGGTGTTCCAGATGGGGTCACACAACGACTGGGTCCTGGACACGGCGTTTTCCGACAAGGGAGACCATATTATTTCCGTGGGACGCGACATGACCGCCAAGTTGAGCGAGGTCGCCGGCGAGCGGTTTGTAGACAACATCACCTCCATCACCCCCGGCGCCCTTCGCGGAGGTTTGGGGGCGGTTGACAGGCATCCCGGCTCGGAGGCCGTTTTGGTGGGAGGCTCGGATGGGGCTCCCCAGCTGTTTCGAATTTTCCGGACGACCGCCCGCAAGATCGGCGACAACGCGAATTTGCTCAAAAAGTATCCTGAAATGACCGGGCGCATCTTCGCCGCCCGTTTTTCGAAGGATGGCGAAAAGTTCGTGTCCGGCAGTTCGCTCGACGGCAAGGGCGAGGTGGCCGTGTACGCGACGGAATCGACGCTGAACGTTCCGGCCGATATCCAGTCGATCCGCTCCAAGCCCGTCGGCAAGCAGACCGAGGCTGAGAAGCAAAGGCTCAAGGACTTCGACACCAAGCTCGGGACCCGGGTGTTCTTGTCCAAGGTGGATGCCTCCGCAGTGTACGCGGTGGCGTTTCGTCCGGATGGCGGCGCCGTAGCAGCGGCTGGAAGCGACGGCAAGATTCGGGTCTTCAACGCGGCCGACGGAGCGGTGTTGAATACGTTTGATTCGGTGCCGGTGAATTCCGGAGCGGCGGTTGCGGGCAATGCTGTGAAAAAAGGCGGCATGAGGCTGCAGAAGGTGGAGGAAACTGGTGCGGATGTTTTGCCGGCAGGGCGCAAACTGGCCGGACTCGAGGTGACTCCGCAGGCGGTCGAGATCAAGCGCCGCAACGATTACGTGCAGTTGCTTGTAACGGCAAAATACGAGGGAGGCGACGTGGCCGATGTCACGCGCTCCGCCAAGTTGGAGATTGCCGCCCCTCTGGCGGAACTGACGGCCCGCGGACAGCTGCATCCGCGCGCGGACGGTTCGACGGAGTTGAAGGTGACGTTCGAGGGGAAGACGGTCTCGGTGCCCGTGAAAGTGGCCGGAGCCGGAGCCGCCTTCGAGTCTGATTTCGTGCGCGATGTGAACCCGGTGATGACCAAGCTCGGTTGCAACGCGGGAACCTGCCACGGCGCCAAGGACGGGAAGGCGGGCTTCAAGCTTTCGCTGCGCGGCTACGATCCCGAGTACGACCTGCGCTCCCTCACGGACGACATGGCGTCGCGGCGCGTGGCGGTGGCCTCTCCGGAAGACAGCCTCATGCTGCTCAAGGCGGTTGCCGAGGTGCCGCATGAAGGCGGTCGGCGGACGCATCCGGATGAGAAGTACTATCATATTTTGAAGTCGTGGATCGCCGGCGGGGCAAAGCTTAACCTTGCCGCCGCCCGTGTCACTGGGATCGAACTCATGCCGCAGAATCCGGTGGTACAGAGCATCGGGAGCCGCCAGCAGGTTCGCATCGTGGCGCGCTTTGCTGATGGGTCCACGCGGGACGTGACGAACGAGGCTTTTGTAGAGAGCGGCAACACGGACGTGGCTTCCGTCGACGCTTCCGGCCTTGTGACCACGCTCCGGAGGGGCGAGGCGCCGATGCTCGCCCGCTACGAAGGGAGCTACGCCGCGACGACCGTGACCGTAATGGGAGACCGCAGCGGCTTCGAGTGGAAGGAGCCGCTCGCCTGGTCGCGGGTGGACGAGTTGGTGGCTGCGAAATGGAAGCGCATGCAGATCGAGCCCTCGGGGCTTTGCACCGACGGAGAGTTTCTGCGCCGCGTTTATTTGGACCTCACCGGGCTGCCTCCCTCGACTGAAAAGTTGAAGGCGTTTCTGGCCGACACCCGCGAGTCTAGGGTGAAGCGCGACGAAGTGATCGACGCCTTGATCGGCAATGTCGATTTTGTGGAGCACTGGACCAACAAGTGGAGCGACCTTCTGCAGGTGAACGCCAAGTTCCTCGGACGGGAAGGCGCGGAGGGTTTCCGGGCGTGGATCCGCAACGCCGTGGACAAGAACGTCCCCTACGATCAGTTCGTGCAGTCGATTTTGACTGCGAGCGGGTCGAACAAGGAGAACCCGGCCGCGAGCTACTGGAAGATTTTGCGCCAGCCGGCTGATGCGATGGAGAACACGACGCATTTGTTCCTGGCCACTCGCTTCAACTGCAACAAGTGCCACGATCACCCTTTCGAGCGCTGGACGCAGGACCAGTACTACCAGACGGCCGCCTATTTTTCGCAGGTCAGCCTCGTCGAAGATCCGGCCGGCAAAGGGGCGAAGTTGGGGGGCACCGCTGTGGAAGGTGCAAAGCCCGTGTATGAGATCGTGAAGGAAAATCCGGCGGGTGAAATCAAACACGACCGCACGGGCAAGGTGACGCCTCCCCAGTTCCCTTATGCGGCGAAGGCCGAGGTAGCTGAGAAGTCCTCGCGCAGGGAGCAGTTGGCGCGGTGGATGACGGCGTCGGACAACCGCTATTTCGCGACCAGTTATGTGAACCGCATCTGGGGCTACTTGTTGGGAAGGGGCGTGATCGAGCCGCTGGACGACATCCGCGCAGGCAATCCGCCCTCGAACCCTGAGCTGCTCGAGCACCTGACCAAGGAGTTTATCAAGTCGGGGTTCGACAGCCGTTCGGTGCTGCGTTCGATTTGCAAGTCGCGCACCTACCAACTCTCTATTGGAACAAACAAGTGGAATGCCGATGACACGGTGAACTACTCGCACGCGGTCGCCCGGCGTTTGTCCGCGGAGACGCTTTTTGATTCGGTGTTCGCGGTGACGGGATCGACGCCTGCGCTGCCCGGGGTGGCTGCGGGCAAGCGGGCGGCCCAAATGGTGGATTCGAGCAGCGAGGGGGCGGGAGGATTCCTTGCTACGCTCGGCAAGCCGCCTCGCGAGAGTGCCTGCGAGTGCGAGCGCAGCAGCGAGTTGAAACTCGGCTCCGTGATGGCGTTGTTGAGCGGCAGCACGGTGTCTAACGCGATCCAGGACCCCAAGAACGAGCTGGCCAAGATTGTGGCTCGTGAGAAGGACGATGCGGTCCTCGCGAACGAACTTTTCCTCCGCCTGCTTGCAAGGGAGGCCACCAAAAAGGAGATCGAGGCGACGCAAAAAATCATGTCGACCGTGGATTCCGACCATCAGGCTGTGCTCGCGCTTTGGGAGGCCAAGGAAAAGGAGCAGGCTCCTGTGATCGCAAGAATGGAGAAGGAGCGGGTGGCTCAGATCGCCAAAACTAAGGCCGAACTGGATGGGTACGAGGCCGCCACGAAGTTCTACCGGGACGAGCGTGAAGCCGTGCGGAAGGAACGCGAGGCCAAGGCGGGCAGGGCGTTGAAGGCCTGGGACGCAGAGATCGTACCGAGGGTGGAAGGCTGGGTGGGCACGCGTCTTCCTGCCGCCACCCCGGTGCAGTGGACTTTGCTAAAGCCGGACAGCGCGACTGCCGGAGGGCAGCTGAAGTTGAACATCGAAAAGGACGGCACGGTGGTTTCCTCGGGCCCCAACGCCCGCACCGATTACACCTTGACGTTCGCCGCCGAACTCAAGGGCGTGACCGGGCTGATCTTGGAGGCGCTTCCCGATCCCGCGCTGCCAAGTTTCGGTCCCGGACGTTCCAAGGAGGGCAACTTCGTGTTGAATGAAATCACCTTCGCGCATGCTGCCCCCGCCAAACCTGGTGAAATGAAGACGGAATCCTTCAGTGCCGCCTGGGCGAGCTTTTCGCAAGACAAGTTCCCCGTGGCCGCGGCGATCGATGGCAAGGACGACGACGGCCAGAACGGCTGGTCCCTCGGCGGCGGCACGCTGCGTCGTCAGGTGGCCGCGTTCCAGTTCACTGAACCGCTGAGTGTTGAGGGCGCCCGCAAGATCACCTTCCGCATGGTCCACAAGACGCGCGATGGCGACCAGGTGGGCCGGTTCCGGGTGTATGTCACCACGGCTTCCAACCCTCTGCAGGACGGCCTTCCTGCCTCGGTGGTTGCCGCGTCGGCGAAGGCTGCCTCCGTCCGCACTCCCGAAGATAAGGGACTGCTCGAAGCCTATGTGCGTTCCTCGGATGTGGAGTACTGGCGTCTGAGCAAGGAGGTGGCTGATGCGAAGGTGCCGCTGGCGGCGGATCCCCGCCACACGGAACTGCAGGCCGCCCACAAGAAGGCGTCCGACCCGGTGGTCCTAGATTCGCAACTGGTTCAGCTGCGCCTGGACGCGGAGGCCAGCAAGCGCCAGATCGCAAACAAACGTCTGACAGTCGTCCAAGACCTTACTTGGGCATTGATTAACAATCCCGCGTTCCTGTTTAACAGATAGCAAGTTTCCTCATTCCCCCAACCTCAAGCTCCCAATAATGTTATGATTCATCTCCCCGGCGGCAACTGCAGCGACCTTTGCAACTCAGAGTTGAAAATGAACCGGCGCGACCTCCTGCGCTTGGGTGGCAGCGGCATTCTGGGAATGTCGCTGGGAACCATGCTGAACCTCCAGGCGCGCGCCGCCGAGGCCGGCAAGGGCGGGCCCGGCTGGGGCAAGGCCAAGAGCGTCGTCCTGATTTATCTCCAGGGCGGGCCTAGCCATATCGACCTCTGGGATCCAAAGGAAAACGTGCCCGACAACATCCGTTCTGCGTTCTCCGCGATCCCGACCAAGATCCCCGGCATCAAGTATACGGAAATGCTGCCGAAGTTGGCAAAGCTCAACGACAAGTTCACGCAGATCCGTTCGATGAGCTACACCCCTAACGGGCTATTCAATCACACGGCGGCGATCTACCAGATCATGACCGGCTACACGACGGACAAGGTCAGCCCCTCCGGTCAGCTCGAACCGCCGGACCCCAAGGATTACCCGAACTTCGGGTCAAACATCGTCCGTCTCAAGCCTTCCACCGAGCCGATGCTTCCGTTTGTGATGCTTCCTCGGCCCTTGCAGGAGAGCAACGTGGTGGGCAAGGGAGGCACGGCGGGCTTCCTCGGCAAGGCGTTCGACCCCTATACGCTGTATCCTCCGGGGGACGACCTCGACATGAACAAGCTCGAGCGGCTCACTGTCGACGACCTCAAGCTTCCGCCGGAAGTCTTCGCGCTGCGCCTGCAGCGCCGGGCCGAGTTGCGCTCCGTGATCGAGTCTGCGATGCCCGACGTCGAGAAGGCCGTGGAACGTTACAATCTGGACGACTACTACCAGCGGGCGCTCAACCTGATCGTGTCCGGCCGCGCGCGGAAGGCGTTCGACCTGTCGCTCGAATCCGATTCGGTGCGCGATAATTACGGCCGTAATACATTCGGTCAGAGCTGCCTTCTCGCAAGACGCCTCGTCGAGGCGGGCACGCGGGTGGTCGAGGTGATTTGGCCCAAGGTTGCCAATTCGGACAATCACTCTTGGGATCATCACTCCGGGTTGACTGACCGGATGAAGGGCAAGTCCGCCCCCATGTTGGACCAGGGCCTTTCCGCCTTCATCGACGACATGGACCAGCGGGGGCTTTTGGAGGACACCCTCGTGGTTGCGGTTGGCGAGTTCGGGCGTTCGCCTATCAAGGGGGTGAGCACCTCTGGAAACAGCAACAGCGCGGACGGCCGCGACCACTGGCCATACTGTTACTCGGCGATGATGGCGGGCGCCGGCATTAAGCGCGGCTATGTGCACGGCCAGAGCGACAAGACTGGAAGCAGTCCCGCGGAGGATCCTGTGCATCCGATGGAGTTGCTTGCGACCATGTACCACGCCTGCGGGATCGATCCCGAGACGATCGTGCACAACCACCTCAACCAGCCCCGTGAGCTGGTGAAGGCGAAGCCTGTTACGAAGCTTTTCGCGTAGAGGTTTATTTCAACTTGAGCCTGGTTCGCAGCGGGTCTGTCCCGCCGCGCCGCCTCTCGTCTTTTGGGCGCGGTTCCGTAGCGATGCGGACCGCGCCCTTTCTGTTTTTATCTCGAAAGCGGAAGTTCACGCGGAGACGGTGAGCCGCGGAGAGATAGGTAAATAATTTGTGTGGATCAATTTAGATTGATTTTTTCCGCGCTCTCCACGGCCCCGCGTGGGCTCCTCTTTTCTCTAGTCGTGGGCTTTCAGGTTCAGGAAGCATTCGGTGGCGTGGGGCGAAGAAAAGCTGCCGATTTTTTGGGGTGACCCCGTGGATGTCCGACCCCCGTTGATAAAATTTGGGCCGTCTTCGAAGTTCGCCGGGCGCTTTCGTCCACGGAGTTTGAAGGCGCGCAAAACGCAGGGTGGCGGTTTCGAAAAGTCGAAACACATGCCCTCGCCGGCTGCCTTGATTCACCTACATCACACCACCTCCTCATGCGCACTCCAGTACAAGCTCCCGCAAACGCCCGCGCCAAACGGTTGGCATCCCCGACGAAAAGCCAGACCAGCCGGCTTGGAGAAAAGCTGAGTGGGGATGGCAGCCCGGATCGGTTCGTGAGCGCGAAAGGACTGCTCTTCAGCGAAAGTCGTCCAGAGACGGTTGCCCCTTGCGCGAGCTGGGAGGAAGGCAAGGACGGTGCTGATGGACTCGGGGTCTATTTGAGGCAGGTCGCTGTTTTTAGGCGTTTGACCCGGGACGAGGAGGTGCAGCTTGCCGGCGTCATCCGGGCTGGTTTCGGTGCGTTTTTGGAGCAGATGGTGGCGGCAGGTTCCGTGCAGGAATGGTTGCTGGAAACCGGCAGGGCACTGCTTCTGGCCGCGCCAAAGCAGGCCGGGCGTTTGAGGGAGGCGGTTGGTGTGGCTGGGGAGGTTTTCGAGCAATGCGGCGGGCTGTTCGCCCTAGACTGCGGTATTCCAGAGGCCGAAAGACTCCGCGCACGGGAGGCGTTTTTAGCACTCTTCAGTGCGACGGAGTTGCATCCGAGCCGCTGCCTGGAGCGTCTGCGGGAGATGAGTTTGGAATGGAACCGGCTTCGTAAGAACCAGAAGCCGGATTGCGAAGCCTCGCAGAGGGCGATTCGAAAGTACGCGGCGAAGAACCGGATGAGTGCTGGGGCGTTCGAGCGGTTCCTTTCCACTGCACGCGGTTTGGAGAGCGTTGTTTTGGGCGCTCGCAATCGACTGGTGGATGCAAACTTGAAGCTCGTGGTGAAGCAGGCTCAAAAGCTTTCTCACGGGACGCTTCCGTTGATGGATCTCATTCAAGAGGGAAACCTCGGGCTGCTTCTGGCTGCTGAGCGGTTTGATGAACGGCTCGGTTGGCGGTTTTCCACTCTGGCGACTTGTATGATTAAAAATACAATGCTGCGTGCCATTGATAACTCGGGGCGCACCGTGCGGCTTCCAGTGCATCAGTGTGAACAGTTGCGGAAGTTGGATCGTGCCTTGCTGAGGCTTGAGGGGCGGATGTCCCGCGCCCCGCTGCCCTCGGAGGTGGCTCATGAGACGGGACTCAGCGAGGAGAGAGTGCGCGCTTTGCTCTGCCTGCGGCAGGTGACGGTTTCGCTCGAGGAACCTGTGACGCCGGGGAGTGGGTTCAGCGTGGGGGAGTGTCTCGGAGACTGCTCTTCGCTGTCCCAAATTTATGGAGGAGCGCATGGGTTGGAATGGGTGGAGGAATATTTGGAAACCGTTCCGGAACCGGAGCGTTCTGTTCTCAATCTTCGCTTTGGATTGTCCGGAGGCGAACCGCTCGAAGCCTCCGCTGTGGCGAGGCGGCTCGGGCTGACGCGGCAGGGCGTGGCGCGCCTGGAGCGGAGCGGTCTGTCAAAATTCAAGAGTCGGATTGGCGCGGGGCGGAAGTTAAACCAAGTCGCTGCTTAGGCATTGTTTGCCCGTTTGGAGAAGGAGGGAATGGGTGGAGACTTTAAAAAAAAGGCCTGCCGGCAAATGGTTTAGTCTGGAGCGTGCCCCTGGTTTTTGGCACACGATGGGCTGTGAAGCTTTCCAAACGAGGCGAATACGCGCTGCGCGTGCTGGTGGACCTGGCGATGGCCAGGTCTTCCGGCGAGCCTCTCGTGCCTCTCGCCGTTTTGGCTCAGGCGCAGTCCATCCCATCGACGTTTCTCGAGCAGATATTGTTAAGCCTGCGGCAGGGAGGCTATCTCGTCTCAACCCGCGGTAAACACGGCGGCTATACGCTGGCCCGCTCGGAGGCGGGATTTCCCATGGGAAGCATCATCCGCTTTTTGGAGGGATCGCTGGCACCCGTCTCTTGTGTGAGCGAATCCGCCTATCAGCGTTGCAGTTGTCCCGATGAAAAGAAGTGCGGTGTCCGGCAGCTCATGCTGGAGGCCAGGGAGGCGCTGTGCAGGGTGTTTGACGGAATGACCCTCGAGGAGCTCGCCGAAAAGACGCTATCCGGATGGACGGCCTCCGGGGGAACGCCGCCGATTTTGGAATTGCTCAAGGGGACTTCTGCTGCCCGTGGCAATCGCCGCCGGCGGGAGGGGGAGCCCGAGTACTTGATTTAATGCGTTACCGGAGGCCGCGCCTGCGGGCGGCCTCCGGACGCTGAAATACTTCAGTTTAGGGCTTCGACGGGGCGTCGAACTGTAGCCAGTCGAAGTTCATCAATCCGCCCTTTCCTGGATTCACGAAGACTGCGAACACGTCTGCACGGGCGGGGGCTTCAGCTGACGAGCGGGCCGCCTTTAGCTCCACCCAGTTGTCCCAGCCGCCGGTGGGCTGGACGTCAAACTCCCCGAGCAAGGGACCGTCCACTGCCCCGGCATGCAGTTCGATTTTGCCGCCGGGTCCGCCCGAGGAGACGCGGCAGGTAAACGCGCCGACCTGCTGGAGCGGGATGTTTTTAAAGCAGGCGCTGTTTCCGTGGGCGATGCTGCCAAGCGCCTTCTTTCCGGAGGCGTTCCCTCCGCCCATCACTTTGCACCCGCCGGGCGTTTCATTGCCCTCTGCCTCGATGCGCCTGCCGCGAAGGTGAACCATCGTCTTGCCGGTGAGCGGCTGCGCTTCGGCGCGGCCGTTGTCCGTGTAGGCCGCTTCCAGAACGGCAAACTTCAGGTTGCCGTCCTTCGGGGGCGTGAGAGTTCCCGAAAGACCGCGCTGACCGCCCGCGCCGCCTGTCTTGCCGCGTTCCAACGAGAAGACCCACGCCACCATCTGCGCGATTTCGTCGGAGGTGTGCTGCTGGTGGGCGAGCATGGGGATCGGACCCCAGACCCCGCTGCTGCCATTGCGCACCCGTTGCACGCTGGCCTCCAGCGCTCCCGCAACGCCGCGGTAGCGCTCGGCGACCTCGATGTACGAGGGGCCGACGAGGCGCTGCTCAACCTGGTGGCAGTTGAAGCAGTCGCTCTGTTTTGCAAGGGACATGCCCGGGTCGATGTTGGTTTTTTCGTCAGCGCTCTTGAGCCAGCGGCTTTCCAAAACAACCCGCGCTCCGAAGGCGTCCGGCTGCTTGGAGGAATCGCCATCTTCCAAGTCGGTGACGGACACCTGGTAGGGCAGCGGCGTTCCGGGCGTGAAGAAGTCGCCCTCCTGTGGGGAAGCGAAACTCAGGGACGGGACGCTGTTCCCCACCACGACGGAGGCGGTTTTGACGGTGGAGGCTCCCTGCGCGTCGGTGACGGTGAGTTCGACGGAGGGGTTTCCGGGCTTCGTAAACGTCGTGTTGAATGTCTTTTCCGTCGAAAGCACGGGGCCGCCGCCTTGGAGGCGCCAGGCGTAGGTGAGTGCGCCGCCTTCGCGCTTGAGGGTGCCCTCGGAGGAGAAGCTGACTGTGAGCGGTTCGCGGCCCGCCTGGACGCTGGACTGGATCTTCACCACCGGCGGGAGGTTGCCGCGGAGGTAGGAGATTTTGAGGAGCTTGGCGTCCGGATTGGCGCCCCAGGTGGTTCCGTAGTCCAGCATGTAGAGGCAGCCGTCCGGGCCGAAGCGGGCGTCCACGGGTCTGCGCACCAGGAAGCCCTCCGTGACCTCCTCATCCTTGACCTTGTCCGAGACGAGGGTGAGGGCTTTGGAAAATGACTCGATGGTGGAGAGGTCTCCCGACGGGGTCATGCGCGCCCATTTCAAGAAGGGGCGCTGCCAGTCCCAGAACAGCAGGGCGCCGTCGTACTCGGCCGGAAAGCCGTTTGATTTTTCAAAGGCGGCCTTGTGGTGAAACACGGGGCCTGCGCAGGCGGTGCGCCCTCCGGTTCCGAGCATGGGGAACTCGGGGGAATCCTCGTAGGGCCAGTAGATGAAAGCGGGCTGTGCTGGAGGAAGATTCTTTAAGCCGTCGTTGTTGCGGCTCAGGTTGACCGGAGCGGCGGGGTCGTGGAACGCGCCGATTTCCTTCGTCGCGAAATCGTATTTTGCGTACGCAAAGTTGTTGCCGACGAAATAGGGCCACCCGAAGAAGCCCGCCTTCCGCGCCTGGTTGATTTCGTCATAGCCTCGCGGGCCGCGTTCCCCGTTTTTGCGGGAGTCGGGACCGACCTCACCCCAGTACAGCCAGCCGGTTTTGGGATCGATGTTGATGCGCCAGGGGTTGCGGCAGCCCATCACGTAGATTTCCGGGCGGCCGGCCGAGCCGTCCTTCGGAAACAGGTTCCCGTCGGGAATGGTAAAGCCGCCCTCGGGCGTGGGGCGGATTCTGTTGATCTTGCCGACGAGGTTGTTTGTGTTGGCCGAGGTGCGCTGGGCGTCCCAAGGTTCGCGGCCGGCGATTTCATCAGAGGGCGAATAACCGTCGGAGCCGAAGGGGTTGGTGTTGTCGCCGGAGGAAAAGATCAGGTTGCCGGCCGGGTCAAACATCATGGAGCCTGCGTGGTGGCAGCACTGGAGGCGTTGCTCCGGAGAGGTGAGAAGCACCTTTTCCGAGGCCATGTCCACGACGTCGCCCTTCATCGTGAAGCGGCTGAGGCGCTGACCGTCGAAGTCCGGCGGCGAATACAGAAAGTAGATCCACTGGTTCTTGGCGAAATCCGGATCCAGGGCGAATCCGATGAAGCCGTTTTCCTGGCCGTTGAAGACCTCGATTTTGCCGCAGGACACCACGGTGCGCAGTTCCGGCTTCCACACCTTCAAAATGCCGCCGATTTCGTTGAAGAAAATGCGGCCGTCCGGCGCCAGATTGAGCTGCATCGGCTGGGGCATGCCTGTGGCGAGCACGTCGACTTGAAAGCGGTAGTCGGCAATTTCAGCGGACGCCTTGACGGGGGCCAGCAGCGGCAGAGCGGCGCTGGCAAGCAGAAGAGAAAGTGCGGGGTGTTTCATGCGAGAGGTGGTTGGTGGAAGTGTTAGGGGGTGGGCGGTAAAGGGGGGCGGAGCGGGGGGTATGTTAAGCGAACCGCCTAGTGAGGAGCGGCGGCTTCTGGGGGCGGTTCATCTGTTGACATGTCTCAAAATTCGGGCGGCTGGAAAAGCACGGATCTACAAAAGGGATCTGTCACACGCTGGCTGGGCCAGGCGCTCAGCGCTTTTCCAAAATCCCGAACAGATCGTGCCTGACATCGGTCCACACCGGCACCTCCAGCTTCCGGTCCTCCCCGAAAACCTCGCGCGGGTTCTCGGCCAGGAAAGCCTCGTTGTTTGTGACGAGCACGTAGTTGGTGTATTCGCAGGGGCTCTTGGCCCGGTCCTCAATGCGCGTCGTCTTGTATCCCAGCGACTGCGCGACGGCCTCCACGACCGGCGCAATGGTGAGGTAGCGGTTGGTGACGTGGACCGCGATGATGCCGTCCGGCTTCAGATGGCGGAGATAAATTTGAAACGCCTCCCGTGTCAGCAGGTGTACGGGAACGCTGTCGCCTGCGAAAGCGTCCAGAAGAAGAACGTCAAAATTCTGGGGCTCTTCGCGCTCCAGGTTGAGCCTGGCATCCCCCAAAACGATTTCAGCCTTTCCTCCCCGGGCTTCAAAGTCTGTCACGTAGGAAAAGCGGGTCATTGCAATGCGTACGATCTCCGGGTTGATGTCGTAGAAGCGGTAGTAATGCCCCTTTTGGCCGTAGGCTGCGCTGGTTGCCGTGCCCATTCCAACAATACCCACGCGCGCATTTTCCTTTTTCTCAAGCGACTCCAGGGTGATGCCGATTCCCGAACTTCTCGAGTAGTAGCTGAGCGGTTCGGCTCGCCACTTGGGCAGAAGAAGCTGGGTCCCGTGGACGATCCCGCCGTGGTGGAACCTGAGCCGTTCGCTGTCCCAGTCCGAGTCCCAGATCTTCTCCACGGAAATCGAGCCATAGAAGTTACGGACCCGTTCCTCGCGTTCCGGGATGGAGAATCCCCAGTGGGCCATGCTGGGAAGCATGAGCGCACCGAGCAAGATCGCCGCCGCCGCCAGACAGATTCTGAGCTTTGGAGAACGGAACTGGAGGGCTGTGCGCAGCAGAATGACGAGCACCAGAAGGAAGCAGAGCATCAGTCCGAGGGGCCACTCGAGAAAGGTGTCGAACACGCGCGGGGCGATCAGGCTGACGAGAAGCCCGCCAAGCGCGCCACCGGCCGACATGAGGAGATAAAACTCGGTGAGGTACTTCGAGGAGGGTTTGAGCCTGGTGAGTTCGCCGTGGCAGAGCATGCAGGCGAAAAACATCGCCCCCATGCAGATGACGAGCTGCGTCCAGAAGCTTTTGAGTAGCGCCTGCGGTGTGGATTGCAGGTTGAGGAGGCTGCACAAACGGTTGGCCAGCCCGGATTGCCCGGCGGCATCAAAGGGCAGATAATGGTAGCCGCAGGCCAGCAGGATCAGGGGCGCGGCGAGCAGCGCCCAAATTGCCGGACGGTACCAGCGTTCGTGCTCGAAGCAGATGATGAAGGTGATCAGGTACAGCCCCAGCGGCGCCACCCAGAGGAAGGGAATGACCGCCACGTCCTGGCACACGTGGTTGGTGGTGGCGAGGAGGATGACACTCGCAATCGCGGGCAGAAGGACCCAGAGGATGCGCTTCCACCACGCGGGGGGCGCGGCGTCTGCTTCGTCGTTGGCGGCAGCGGACACGGTGTGGTTTGAATGCTTCCAGTCCCTGTACGCCGAGGCCAGGGAGAGCAGCGCAAACAGGGCGAATCCCCAGGACCACACCCGGGTCTGTTGAAACACATCGAGTTTCGGTTCGATGAACACCGGGTAACTCAGCAGAGCGACGAAGGACCCGATGTTGGAAAGGGCGTAGAGCCGCCAAGGGGAGCCCGTTTGATCCGCCCGTGAGAACCAGACTTGGACGAGGGGGCTTGTGCTTGAGAGGACGAAGTAGGGAAGGGCGACGTTGGCGAGCAGCAGAAGCAGAATCCTGCCCGCAGGTTCTTCGCTTCCCTGTGGTTTCCACGAAGGGCTGGGGGCGATGGGCAGCAGGCAAACTGCGCCGAGGATGAGCGCTCCGTGGATCATCCACTGTGCGCGCCGCGGCAACTGCATCAACCCGTGGGCGTATGAGTAACCCAAAAACAGAACGATCTGAAAAAACAGCATGCAGGTCGTCCAAACGCCCGGCGTCCCCCCGAACCAGGGAAGGATGAACTTGCTGATCACCGGTTGGACCTGAAACAGCAGGAAAGCGCTCAGCAGAGTGAGCGTCGGCAGAAGGATCGCGGCGGTTTTGGTGGACTGTTTCATGGGGTGGGCGGGCGACTCTTGCGGGCGACGGCTTTAAGTAAACCCGAACTCCGAAGCCACAGGTTAAAAGGGTTCTCGCGCGCGCGGAGAGGGATTTTGGAAATATCTGAATAAAAAGCCTTTGATTTCCTCCGCGTCTCGGCTCCTCCGCGTGAACTTCTGTTTTCAGGGTAAAAGCACCCCCTCGCGATTGGCTTCGACGAGGGGGTGCCGGGGGTCGGATCAGGCCGATTCGAATCGGCTTTTTTGAAACGATCTACTTCTTCTTCTGCCACCCGTTGGTGTTCACCAACTGTTCAAGGGCGGTCTTCGAGGCATTTTCCGGTTCGATGAACTTGAACTTCGTGAGATACTGGAGGGCGGCTGTGACCTTTAAGATGTCTCCCTTTTTGTCGTTCAGCTTGGCTGCATCCAGTGCCTTCACCTCTCCGGCGAAAGCGTCCAGTGCGGCGGTTGCCTCTTTTCTCGCTGCTGCATCGTCCTGGTAGACGATGGACTCAAACAGGCGGAGCATTTTTGCGGTCCCTTCGAGCTTGGCGGCGTCTTCGCGGATGCCCTTTGCGATCTCAGCGCGCTTTGCGGTGGTCGCCTCCTCGCTCATGTTGCTTGTGTCCCCTCCATCGATCGCCCTCTTGGGCAGGGGACGGAGCCAGATGTTGCGAAATCTCACGGGATTGCCGTGGTCCTGAAGCTTCAATGGACCGGTTTCTGGAAAAGGCTGCGCAACCGAGCGGCTCTTGTGGCCGCCCTTGCCCTCGAGGGCCGTGTGGTCCTGCGTCAGCACGCCGTTGACGAACACCGTGATGTAGCCGGGGTCGACTTCCTTGCCGTCCTTGAAGAGGGGCCGGCGGAAGACGATGTCGTAAGTCTGCCATTTGCCGGGGGGGCGGATGACATTCACCATCGGCGGGTTGATCCCGTAGATTGAAGACGCGGACCCGTCCGGATAGGTCGGGTTGTTATAACTGTCCAGCACCTGGACTTCCACCTGTCCCATCAAAAAGACGCCGCTGTTGCCGCGACCCTGGCTGGCCCCTTCGATGTTTTCCGGTTCGCTCCATTCGACGTGGAGCTGGCAATCGGAGAACTCCTGCTTGGTGCGGATGTATCCGCTGCCGGGAACGCATTGCAGGAGGCCGTTTTCGACGATCCACTTTGTGGGTTCACCTGTGGGCTTGTCTGCCTGCCACTTTTCAATGTCCTCCGGCCGGCCGCCGAAGAGGATGACGGCGTCAGAGGGAGGAGTGCCCGGGTGTTCGTCCGAGCTGAACGAGCCGGGGTAGACGTGAACGGGCTGGGGGCGGTTCATGTCGTGCACACCCCAGGGATGGGTGGCGTTGGGCGGGTCTCCGTAAAAGGGGCCGTCGGCGATGGCTGAAACGGCGAGCAGCGAAAGGGAGCCCGCGAGAATTTTTGGGAGGATTTGCTTCATAGTGATTGTGGAAGACGGTCGAAAGACTGGAATGAGTTGGAGGACACTTCAATCTATTCAACTAATGAAGTGGGGAAAAGTAGCACGGCTTGTGGTCCTTCGTTCCAATTGTTTGAGGGGAAGGAAAGCTGCACGGCGAGGACGCGCATGGGAGTACTCTTCGAGGCGTGTGTGTGGGGGCTATCTCTAATCCCGAGAGCTCTTTTGGCTGAGCATATGCCGGTCAGTTCGGAGGAGGAAATACGGTGATGCCGTCGGCTGCGCGACGGGCGGCGGTTTGGCTTGTGAAAGAAGACCGCCGGAGGTTGCGAAAAAAACTTGCCGAGCCGCACTCTTTCGCTAATCTTTCACCTCCCGTTAGGAAAGCACCGCTAGCTCAATTGGCAGAGCGCGTGACTCTTAATCACTAGGTTCTTGGTTCGATTCCAAGGCGGTGCACTTTCCTGATACCGAGCCGCTTACTCCGCGGCTGGTGCCAAAGTAATGCCAAGGGTAAGACTGTGTTCGCCTTCTTTTTAGGGTGTTGATTGGTGTCCAAGGCTGACATGAGCGACGACGTTTCTCAGAATTTTGAAAGGTCCTTCTTACAGAGCGCTCACTCAATATTCGGGAGTAGCGCGCAGACAAAGTTTTTCGCGGCTCACCCAGGGTTTTTGAAGCGGTTCAAACGCGTGAAATTTGGCGCTGCCACCTTGGAGCGATGTGGGGCGTTGGCGGCGGGCCTGAGGGATGCCGCTGCAATGGCGGCGGGCAAGCAGCGGTGTTTAATGAGGGTGCCTGATGGAAAGAGGTTGTATGGATGCGCGGCTTGGGTGTTTGCTTTGAATCGGCGCTCTTGCCTTACCGGGGCACATGCGGGCCTGTAGCTCAATGGTTAGAGCAGGGGACTCATAATCCCTTGGTTGGGGGTTCGAATCCCTCCAGGCCTACCCGAGGCAAACCGGTAGAGGATGATTTCCGGTTGGAATGGTCCCGTTTGTTTTCCAGAATCGATGTGCCCCAAACGCAGGCCTCGGCAGAGGCCACTGCTCCTCGGAGTTGATCGCTGGAATCTGAGAGAGCGGCCCGGCGTAGACAATGAGTGCGGCCTGGCTCAGCGCGGGGCGGGCTGCAGCGCCTGAATCAAGCTGGGGCACAATATTGTAGCTGCAAAAGACACGCCGCTTTGCAACGTTTTGGTTACCCGTTCTTCATGGCATCTTTGTAAAGTCTGAGCGCCACGGAGACAGCACAGGGATCCCCAAGGGAACCCGAGTCTAGCGACCGAGTCTGGTCCTCCCAATCTCGCAACACTGTTTATTTATGTTTCCACACCTCTTTAAGCACATTCCCCTCGGCGTATTCGCGGCCTGCTGTGTGTTCCCCTCGGCTGTAGGCGCACAGGAATTTACCGTCAAACATTTAAGCGATGACTTCTGGGCTGAGGGCGCCACGGTCGGCGACTTTAATCACGATGGAGTTCCTGATGTCGCCTATGGCCCCTTCTGGTTCGCTGGACCCGATTATACGCGCAGACACGAAATCTATCCTGCGACCGCCACCTGGCAATTAACCAAAGAAGGCGAGACCTCGCTCACCATGCCCGGGTTCACCGGCGGAAAGAGCGCAAAAAATGGGTACTCCGACAATTTCATCGCGTTCAGCCACGACTTCAACAACGACGGTTGGGACGACATTCTCGTGATCGGTTTTCCAGGCAAAGAGACCTTCTGGTACGAAAATCCAAAAGGTTCCGAAGCTCACTGGAGAAAGCATCTGGTGATGGCTTCCGTGGACAATGAATCTCCGACCTTTGCGACGGTTACCAAGGATGGAAAAAAGGGGCTTGTGTGCAGCAGCGGAGGCTTTCTGGGGTATGCCCTGCCCTCGGCCGAGAAACCAGAAGAACCTTGGCGATGGCATCCCATTTCTCCAAAGGGACCATGGCAGAAATTCACCCACGGTATTGGCGTCGGTGACATCAACGGCGACGGTCGTCCGGACATCATCGAAGCCAGAGGCTGGTGGGAAGCTCCCGAGTCCCTCGAAGGGGATCCGGTCTGGACTTTTCATGAAGCGGTTTTCGGAAAAGGCGGCGCCCAAATGCTCGTGACCGACGTCAACGGAGACGGATTGCCGGACGTGGTGACGAGTATTTCAGCCCATCAGTACGGGATCGCGTGGTTTGAGCAGACGCGAGACGGCGGAGTTGAGGGATGGAACAAGCACACCATCGTGGGAGAAAAGCCCGAAGAAACAGAACACGGCGTCGTCTTTTCTCAACCACATGCACTTGCGCTGTTCGACATCAACGGGGACGGCCTTTTGGATTTGGTCGCAGGAAAGCGCTTCTGGGCACATGGTCCGGCGGGTGATCCTGAACCGAATGCTCCGGCGGTGCTCTACTGGTTTGAATTGAAGCGCTCCGGCAAAACGGCCTCTTTTGCTCCACATCAAATCGCCAATAACTCCGGCGTTGGAACTCAAGTAACAGCGGCCCCGCTCGGCATCAAAGGCAAGCCGGGCATCGTAGTGGGAAATAAAAAGGGACTGTTCGTGTTTGAAAGCAAATAGGAGAGCTCTGGTTCGCAGCACTTGCTTCACGTCTCATTGACGCAGTTCGCGCGAGGCTCTGGCCCGGGCCTCTTCGCACAAACAGAGCACGTTCGTCGAATTTTATTCTCCACCAGCACGAGACTGTCTGGGGACTCGATGTGTCAGGCGGGCGAAAAAGGCTCCCATTGGCGGAAGGTGGCGGCTTGGCCGGTTGCCATTCCTGATTCGGTGGACAGGTTCCAGACAGTCGCACCGCGGACCATAAAGCGCCGGCCTGTCTTCGAAATCCGGATTCCTTCGTAATGACTGATGTATCCCCGCTCGCTCACCTGCTGGAGCAATCTGGAGCGCTCGGCTTGATTCGGAAGTTCTGCGGATAGGCGGGATGGGAGCCTCGTGAGTTCCTGCCAGCTCATCTCAAACAGCTTCTGGGCGCGGAGGTTGCCGTAGGTGAACACCGGATCAGGCTGGGTGTCATGGGCGAGGACGACGAACGGCGCATGGTAGAGGGCCTCCGCGCCGAGGGGGTGCAATGCCCCGCCTAGATTCGCCCCCGTCAGGCGAAAGAAGCTGCTTTGAAGAATGGCCGCGTGTTCGCCAAGAAAGCCGTTCTCAAAACAGGGTTCTGGTACGGGCGCTTTCATTGGGATGGCTCAATGCTGCCGTGCGAATGCAACGGGCCTTCCCGGACGGAATCCCTGCACGGTCATCACATGCTGAACCGGGGCCGCTAGTTGGGCAGTCCCCGGCTCTTGGCACATGCTACAGGGATCCCAGGATGGAGTTGAATGTCTGGCTGGGACGCAACGCCTCGGCGGCCTTTTTCGCATCGGGTCGGAAGTATCCGCCGATGTCTGCCAGCTTGCCCTGAACCCCGACTAGCTCCGAAACAATCTGAGCCTCGCTTGATACGAGCTTCTCGGCCACCGGAGTGAACAGCGCCTTGAGTTCGGCGTCCTGATCCTGCACGGCCAGCGCCTGTGCCCAGTAAAGCGCGAGATAGAAGTGGCTGCCCCGGTTGTCGATGCCTGCTCCGACCTTGCGTGCCGGAGACTTGTCCGTTTCCAGAAATCTCCCGTTCGCTTCGTCCAGCGTCGAGGCGAGCACCTTCGCTTTCGCGTGATTTTGCGAAATACCCAGATGCTCGAGCGAGGCTGCGAGAGCAAAGAATTCGCCGAGACTGTCCCAGCGCAGAAAGTTCTCCTCGGTGAACTGCTGCACGTGTTTGGGCGCGGAACCTCCCGCCCCGGTTTCAAACAGACCGCCGCCATTCATCAGCGGAACGATGGACAGCATCTTTGCGGAGGTGCCCACTTCCAAGATGGGAAAAAGGTCGGTCAGATAGTCGCGCAACACATTTCCGCTGACACTGATCGTGTCGAGGCCCTTCACAATCCGCTCGAGGGTGAACTTGCACGCCGAAGCGGGATCCATGATGCGGATATCAAGGCCGGTGAGGTCGTGCGTTTTGAGGCAGGCGTTGACCTTGGCCAGAACCTGGGCGTCGTGTGCGCGAGCCTCGTCCAGCCAGAACACCGCGGGCGTGTCGGAAAGGCGTGCCCGCGTCACGGCGAGTTTCACCCAGTCCTGAACCGGGGCGTCTTTTGTCTGGCAGCCCCGCCAGATGTCCCCCTCCTCGACTGAATGAGAAAGAAGGGTCTGTCCCTCGTCGTCTACGACCCGGACAGTGCCCGGTGCGTGGATTTCGAACGTCTTGTTGTGCGAGCCGTATTCCTCGGCTGCCTGGGCCATCAGTCCGACGTTTGGCACGCTGCCCATGGTCTTCGGATCGAGGGCGCCGTGTGCTCGGCAGAAGTCCAGGACGGTCTCGTAGACTCCCGCGTAGGAACGGTCTGGAATCAGCGCGAGGGTTTCGTGCAGTCCGCCCTTCGCGTCGTACATCTGTCCTCCAGCGCGGATCATGGCGGGCATCGATGCGTCGATGATGACGTCGCTCGGAACATGGAGGTTTGAGATCCCCTTGTCGGAATTGACGTACGCGAGCCCGGGGCCGCTTTCGAGTGCCGACTGAATGTCGCTCTCGATAGCCGAACGCTGGTCCGCGGGAAGCGACTGGATCTTGGTGGCGAGGTCGCCGAACCCGTTGTTGAGGTCGACTCCGAGCGCCTCGAACGTTGCCGCGTGTTTTGCGAGCAGATTTCTGAAGAAGACTTTTACGGCGTGCCCGAAGAGAATCGGGTCGGACACCTTCATCATGGTCGCCTTCAAGTGCAGCGAGAGCAGCAGCCCGTCGTGTTTGGCACGGGCGATTTGGGTTTCGTAAAAGGCGACGAGAGCCGCCCTGCTCATGACAGTGGCATCAAATATTTCACCCGCTTGAAGGGGCGTTTTTTCCTTGAGCACTTGTACCGAGCCGTCGGGCTTTACGAGTTCAATGCGGACGGTGGTCGCCTTGGGAACCGTAACGGACTTTTCGTTTCCGAAGAAGTCGCCGCCGGTCATCGTTGCGACATGGGTCTTGTTCGTGGCGGTCCACGCGCCCATCGAGTGGGGGTGCTTTTTAGCGTAATCCTTGACGGCCTTTGGCGCGCGGCGGTCCGAGTTGCCCTCCCGCAATACGGGGTTTACCGCGGAGCCCAGGACCTTCGCGTAAAGCGCGCGCGTCGCCTTTTCTGCGTCAGTGGCTGGCGTTTCCGGAAAATCAGGAAGCGCGTAACCCTGGGACTGGAGCTCTGCAATCGCCGCCTTCAGCTGCGGCACGGAGGCGCTGATGTTCGGCAGTTTGATGATGTTTGCCTCCGGCTTGATGGTCAGCGCTCCCAACTCCGCGAGCGTGTCCGGTGTTTTCTGGGAGGCTGGAAGAATGTCTGAAAATGTCGAAAGAATCCTGCCAGCGAGCGAGATGTCCCGGGTTTCGACGTTGATCCCGGAGTGCTTCGTGAAGGCCTGGACAATCGGCAGCAAGGAGTGTGTCGCGAGGGCGGGAGCCTCGTCCGTGATGGTGTAGATGATGACGGGATTTGCGGACATGGTGAGAAAGTGTTTGGGGGTGTTCGGGTCTGGGGGAATTCAATTAAAGAGCCGGGCCGTTCCACGGTCAAAAGCAATCTGGTACGGACGACGAGCCGGCCGGATGAAGAGGCGATTAAGAGTGGCTTTTGAGCGGTCGGGGCGCCCCACCCGGCAACGCCGTGTCCTCTGCGGTGCATTTCCTGCGCGGTTCTTGATCCGGGGCGGGCCGGCCAGTTTGGGCGGCTGCACCATGTCTCAGGACCGAAGTCTCCACCTCGACTGAGGGCCGCCGCCGGTTGCGTTCCGGCGATCCGGCCCGTGGCTGCCAGCTCCGAGGTTTGAGGCGGGATTCCGTCACAGACGGATGAAGATTTTGCGCTGGTAGAGAAAACGCACGAGAAGAACGGGAAGTGCGAGGCCGACGATGGCGATTCCGAGGCCTCCGGCTCCGTTGACGATGTGGCTGTCCAGAAGGGCCTTGATGTCTCCGCCTACGAACCTCGCCGCGATGGCTTCAAAATCGAGCAGGTTCGCAGCGAGATAGACGGTCAGTGCGTTCGATCCGAGCCATAAAAATGGAACGCACCATTTCCTCCAGTGCAAAACATCGATCATGAAGTAGAAAGCGCCCAGAGCTATGGCGGACGCTCCACTCGCCACGAGACAGAAGGAGGAGGTCCAGATACGTTTGATCACCGGGAATTGAATTCCCCATGCGAATCCCAGAATCACCCCGGCGGCGCCGGCGCCCAACAGCCAGGCCACCTTCCTTTTCGGACTCAACCGTGTGCTGGTCAAAATCCATCCTGCCATGATTCCAAACAAGGTGGTGGCGATGGCGGGAATCGTGCTCAGCAGCCCCTCGTTTGTGTAGTACAGGTTCCGCTTTTTCCCAGGCAGGTACTTGAAATCAACGAAGTGCGCGAAGTTTCGCCCTTCCTCGAATGTTCCTCGGGTTTGCTCGGTGACGGTCTTCAACAGTTCACCCGGTTCCCTGGCCTCTGCCTGGGTGCCCTTCTTTCCTGTGGATCCATGTTTTAAGGAAACATCCGGGAACGGAATGAACATCATCATGGCCCAGTAGCCGGCGAGGCAGGCGGCCGCGGCGATCGGGACGCTTTTTCGAGGCATGAGGATGTAGAGCGCCGAAGCCGCAAGGTAGCAAAGCGCGATCCGGGGGAGAACGCCGGCCACAGCAACGTCCGGCCAGGCCCGGGAGAATCCTCCGTAATAAAACACGCCGATGCCAAACAGCAGAACGCTGCGGCGCAGCACTCGAAAAAGAGCCTCCCTGCGTCCCGACTGCGCCACCACGCGATCCAGCGAAAGGACTATGGAGACCCCGATTAAAAACAAAAACAGAGGGAAGATCGCGTCGAAGAAGTGAAATCCCTCCCATTCAACGTGCTTCAATTGTCCGGTGATCCACGAAAGCACGGGGCCTCCTCCGAGAGGCTCGAGTGCCTGGGCTGCCCGTTCACCGCCGATGATCCAGAACATGTCGAAGCCCCGCAGGGCGTCGACCGAAAGCAGACGTGCGGGCGAACCAGAAGCTTCGGGTGGCGAAGGGGCGTTTTCGGAGGATGGGGGGATGGTGGACATGATTATCGGGGACGGGGTTCCCTCTGCGAACTGTTGACTCTCAGCACTATCGCGACGAGCGAGAACCCTGCTGCGTCTTCTTCAGAAGAGCCTCAAGGTCCTGCCGGCGAGACGAAGTCAACGCCTTCAGATAGCGCTCCGGAACGCGGTCGTTTTTAACATCCCATTTTGCGCGGTTGTCGCAGTTGTTCATCCACTCGCGCTGTTCCACTCGCAACGCCGCTGCCTGTTGCTTTGGAAGTATCCCGAGTAGTTTTTTGTAGGCGGCGTTCATTCCCGCGTCGTCCGCCTTGAATCCATCCAATTGGAGGGCCGCGTCATATGCCTCCTTGTATTCGGCGGAAAATGCGGAGGCTCTCTGGGCCGGCAGAAGAGATGCAGTCAGGAGGAGGGCGCTCATGCAGAGGACGCGGCGCGGGAGTTTGGGAAGGTTCATGAGGTGATTTTTTCGGCGTGATGTCCGGTTTTGTTGGGGAGGATTGGGGTAGGGCGCTTTTGTCGGGATTGTTTCCCGCGGCGTCTGCAGACGCCATTATGTGGATTCCCTTTCATTTTTTCAAGGCCGGGCCCGGACCTTTGCGTGGCTGTCTGCGTTCTGAAACTCCTCCGCCTGAGTCGACTCCGGCGTTCTGGGGCCTCGATGCGCGTCGCTCTCTGGGACGAGTCTTGTCTCGGTGTGTAGTTGCGCAAATAGCTGGCGCTAGTTGTGATAACGCACTGTCGTGGCGGGTTAGTTGCAGATACTCGACCGCACAGCTTTGCGAAACGGAGGCGGACCGACCTGAGATTCTGGAGCTGGAGGGGACCCGGATTTGTGAGACGGCGCTGTCAATGTGTATACATTACCGTTGACTCGGCGCCGTGTTGTATACAGTTTCGAATCGTGAACCCACCCCCAGTCCCTTCCGGTCCCCGCAGAAACCTTGCATCCGAGGTTGCCGAAGCACTTCGTGGAGAGATTGTTTCCGGGATCCTGAGCCCCGGCGCGGCCCTTTCCGAACCGGTTCTGGCGAAGCATTTCGGACTCAGTAGGGTTCCGGTCCGCGAGGCGCTGATCGAGCTGGAAAGGGAGGGACTCCTGCAATTCGAAAGCACGGGCCGCACGAGGGTGCGCACCATGAACGAGGCTGATCTGGACGAAATCATCGATGCCCGCGTCATTCTTGAGTCGGCCGCCGCACGGCGTGTTTCGGAAATTTGGAGCGCGGAGGACACCGAATGGGTGCAGGCAAACATCGACGCTCAAAAAGACGCGACTACGCTGTCGGACCTCAGCCGTCTGGACGTTGAGTTGCACCTCTATGTCATGAGGCGCGCGGGAAACGGGCGCCTGCTGCGGATGTGGCAGATCGTCCGCTGGCAGTTTCAAATGTGCGTGGCCATGGCGCACAGGCTGCAGGAGACGCTGGCCTTCAAACCCCACCAGATCACCGTCGAGGCGCACGTGCGACTGCTCAAAGCGCTTGCCTCGGGAAACCCAGCGCTCGCGGCCTCCACGATGGCCGCGCACATCGAGAATGCAAAGGAGTGGACCTATGGAAACCCCGGTTTCGGTGGTGAGTCTGTTTCCTCGGTTGCCGCTTCCACCTGACGCTTATGCAGAGGTTAAGGCTGAGTGTTTTAGTGTGCCCCTCGCCTAGTCTGGATTTTTTATGAACATCCCCCCCCCAGAAAGGTCCCCCGCGTGGGCGGTAAAAACCGCGACGGCTTTGCTTTTTGCGATCGCCATCCAGGATGCCAGTGCGCAGGCGCCCGACCAGCGTAGCGCAGTCTTCGTGGAGTGTGTTCAGCCGATTCTCAAGGAGTACTGCATCACGTGTCATTCCACGGAAAAGCAGAAGGGCGACCTCGACCTCGAACGTTTTAAATCGCTGGAACAGATCAGACGCGATCCTGCGGTTTGGGAGCACTCAATGGAGCAGATCCGTGACAAGGAGATGCCGCCAAAGGACAAGCCCAAGCCCTCACCGCAGCAGTTGGAGCTCCTTACCACTTGGATGAGGTCCACTCTGGATGAAATCGCACTTTCAAAGGCGGGCGACCCGGGCCCGGTGGTTCTTCGCCGCCTTTCGAACATGGAATACACCTACACGGTGCGCGACCTTACCGGCGTAGAGTCGTTGGATCCTGCCAGGGAGTTTCCCGTGGACGGAGCCGCCGGTGAGGGCTTCACCAACGCAGGTGCAGCGCTGGTAATGTCTCCCTCGCTGCTCGGAAAATATCTCGACGCCGCAAAAAGCATCGCCACCCACGCCGTGCTTACCCCAACGGGAATCAGGTTTTCTGATGAGACCTCTTCTCGAGATTGGACCAACGAGACACTTGGCCGCATCCGTTCGCTGTATGCTCTCTATTCCAGCGACGGAGCTGCAGTGGACACACTGCAGCAGGGTGTCAAGATGGACACCGGTGCCGGCGGCAGACTGCCGTTGGGGCCTTACCTGGATGCTGCCCAAGGGCGCGCTGAGGGCCGAGGCTTGAGCCCCAAGTACCTTGCGACCTTGCGCACCGCGCTTGGCCCGGGCGCTCCCTCTCCAATTTTTGACAACCTTCGCGCGAAGTATGCTGCCAAGACCCTCTCCGCAAACGACATCGAAACCTGGCAGAAGTCTCTTTGGAAGCTCAACAGCATCGGGCACCTCGGCAAGGTGGGCGGGCCAAAGTCCTGGATGGAGCCCGTCTCGCCACTCGTCGCCAGCCATGAAGTCCGTCAAAAACTGAGTCCCCCCGCCAACGGAGGTGACCTGACCGTGTACCTTTCCACTGGGGACGCCGGAGACGGAAACACGGAGGATTTTGCCGTTTGGGAAAACATCCGCCTCGTCGCGCCGGACCGCCCCGACCTTCCGTTGCGCAACCTCCCCGCCGTACTCCAAAGAATCGCGAAGCGGCGGGCCGATGTCTCTGCCTCCGTGGTGCGCTGCCTAGCGGCGGCACACGAGGCGGACATTTCCCATCAGGGTGTCGACCGAAGAGCACTCGCGGCCAAATACGGGATAGAAGCCGACCTGCTCACTGACTGGCTGAACCTTCTCGGACTCGGTTCGGCTGGCGAAGCCAAACTGGGGCCCTTGCTAACCAGAAAAACGACAGCCGCAGGTAACTACAATTTCATCAACGGCTGGAACGGCGATGCCGCCCTCAGCTTCCTCGCCAACTCCTCGGACCAGACCGTCAACATCCCGGGCACGATGAAGCCCCGGACCGTCACCGCGCATCCTTCGCCGAAACTCTCGGCGGTGATTGCGTGGAAAAGCCCGGTTGAAGGACGTCTGAAAATCACCGGCAGCATTCAGGACATCCATACCGCGTGCGGCAACGGTGTCGCTTGGACGCTCCAAGTGCGGCGGGGCAACAACCGCGAAACCCTTGCCAGCGGCACAAGCGATGGGAACAAAACGATCGCATTCGGCGTCCATGAAAACGTCCGCATCAACTCGGGAGACGCCGTCACCATTGTGATCGACCCCAAGAACGGCGACCACGCCTGTGACGCCACCGCAGTGGACCTTGTGATCAAAAGTGAAGGCACGGAATGGAACCTAGCTTCCGAGGTTTCGCCAGACATCCTCGCTGGAAATCCACACGCCGACAGTCACGGCAACAAGGAAGTATGGCACTTCTTTGGCGAAAGCCCGGAGAAAACCTCTCAAACCGCGATTCCCAAAGATTCGCTAGTAGCGCTCTGGCTAGAATCCAGAGACTCGGCGCCCCGGGATGAAATCGCGCACCGCATCCAAAAACTGTTACAGTCGGATCCGCAATCGCTCGACCCGAACAGCCCAGACCGAAAGCTGCTCACCGAAATTCTGGCACTCAACGGCCCGCTCCTGCGCTCCGGATTCCGTAACACGGGCGCTGGCTATGTCGGCAGCTTCTCCGGCTATGGAATTGCGTCAGACCTTTTTGGTAAACATCCAGCCGGGCGCACCGTTGGCGATGACCTTCTCTGCGTGCGTGCCCCTTCGTCGGTGGCGGTCAAAATCCCGGCGCAACTGGTACAGGGAGCGGAACTCGTCGCCAACGCCCGCTTGCATCCCGAAAGCGGTCCGGACGCAAGCGTTCAGATGCAGATGCTCACCACCAGACCCGATTTGGGCAACGGACTGCAGGCCAGCGCGTCCAATACCCGTGTGGAAAGCGGCGCGTGGACGTCTAGCAAAACAGCCGTCGCCTTTAACGCGCCAGTGGTGGTTCAGGACGGCAGCCGCGCCCGCGAACGTTTCGAAAAGGAGTTTGCGGAATTCCGCCGGATATTCCCGATCGCACTCTGCTATACCAAAATCGTGCCCTCGGACGAAGTGGTCACCCTCACCCTGTTTCACCGTGAAGACGAGTCCTTGGTGCGTCTGATGCTCGACGATGCGGAGAAGGCCAAACTCGACCTGCTGTGGGACGAGTTGCACTTTGTCAGCCAGAGCGCACTCACGCTGGTGGATGCCTTCGAACAGATCTGGCAGTTCTCGACCCAGGACGGTCCGGACAAACCCAACGGAGACAAACGCCTGGCTCCGCTCCGGGAGCCGATCATGCAGGGCGCGGAAGCGTTCAAAAGGGTCCTTCTCCAGACCGAACCGCGCCATTTGGAGGCCGTCCTCGAGTTTGCATCGCGCGCGTGGCGCCGCCCGCTCACCGCGGGAGAGGCGGGAGCGCTCCGAAAGCTCTACGCAAGTCTACGCAAAGAAGAGTTGCCGCACGCGGAGGCCATCAAAATGTTGATTGCCCGGACGCTTGTCGCACCGGCCTTCCTGTACCGTGGCGAACATCCGGGCGAGGGTGAAAGGGCCGTTCCTGTGAGTTCCTGGGAGTTAGCGACGCGCTTGAGCTATTTCCTCTGGTCCGGCCCGCCGGACGCCGCTCTTTCGGCCGCAGCCAGGGACGGCTCAATCAAAAGCCCGGAGACCCTTTTAGCCCAGTCCAAGCGCATGCTGAAAGATCCCCGCGCACGCAGGCTGGCGACGGAGTTCGGATGCCAGTGGCTCCACATCCGCGATGTGGCGGTTCTGGATGAAAAAAGCGAACGACATTTTCCATCCTTCGCTGGAATACGCGGTGCGCTGCAGGAGGAGGCCGTTTTGTTTTTCATGGATTTTTTCGCCGGGGACCGTTCGGTACTTTCGCTGCTTGATGCCGACTATTCCTTCCTCAACGGAGCACTTGCGGAACATTACGGGATTGATGTTACGGGCGCCGATTGGAGGCGGGTCGACGGACTGCGGGCCAAGGGCCGGGGTGGCATCTTGGGCTTTGGTAGCACGCTCGCAAAGCAAAGCGGGGCATCCCGTACAAGTCCGATATTGAGGGGGAACTGGCTGAGCGAGGTCGTCCTTGGGGAAAAGCTGCCGCGCCCGCCGAAGGGGGTTCCCGTCCTTCCCGAGGAGGCGCCCCAGGGGCTGACAGAGAGGCAGTTGATCGAGAAACACAGTTCCGACCCTGTTTGCGCCAACTGCCACAGACGGATTGATCCTTTCGGATTCGCCCTTGAGGGATTTGACGCCATCGGTCGCTCCAGAACAAAGGACGCCGCCGGTCTTCCGATCGACACGGCAACAATCCTTCCCGACGGGACTCGCATCGAGGGACTTTCAGGACTCAGGGAGGCTCTTTTGAGCAAGCGGGCCGCGGACTTTGAGCGTCAGTTTTGCCGCAAGCTTCTGGGGTACGCACTTGGGCGTGGCGTGCAACTTTCTGACAAGCCTCTCATCGATCGAATGGTCGAGGAATTACAGGCGCACGAGCACCGTGTTAGCAAGGCAGTCGAGCTCATTGTCAGAAGTCCTCAATTCCGCGAAGTGCGCGGCAAGGCATACGATTCTCTCGCAGAAAAATAACCCCCAAACGGATATCTCCAAATGCAAACACACCGATTTTCCCGCCGTGGCTTTCTTCGGGGCCTTGGCGTAACGATGGCACTGCCGTGGCTCGAATCGCGGAATGTGTGGGGCGACGAACCTTCCCGGAACAAGCCCGCAAGCGAGGCGCCGGTCAGGCTAGCCGTGCTGTTTTCCGGCAACGGCTTTCACTCCAAAGAGTGGTGGGCAAAGGGGGAAGGCAGGAATATGGAGCTGGGCAAGGTGCTCGAGCCGATCGGCGACCTCAAGGAGAAGATGCTCTTTGTGCGAGGTCTCTACCATGAGGAGGCGAGAAAAGGAAACATTCACAGTTCCCAGACCGGCAACATGCTGTCGGGGTCGCCTATCGCCTCCGGGGGGGACATCCGATCAGGCACGAGCATGGACCAGTTGCTGGCGCAAACCTACGGCCGCAGCACAAAAGTGCCCAGTCTGGTTTTGGGCTGCGAACGCGCTAATCCATCGGTTCACAAGAACTACTCGATGCTTTATAGCTCCCATATTTCGTGGAGCACTCCCACCACTCCGACGCCCCTTGAGATTTACCCGTCTCTCGCATTTGACCGGCTTTTTAAAAACGAGGTGGCCCGGGGGGACAAGAGCGTGCTAGACGCGGTGTTGAACGACGCAGAGGACCTGCGGCGCAAGATCAGCCGGGACGACCAACGCAAGCTGGACGAGTATCTTGAATCTGTCCGCGATGTGGAGAAGCGGATTGAGCAGGCGGGGAAGCGCGGCGAGCTACAGGGATGGCGTCCGACACTGGAAAAGCCGGACATGCAGCGCCCTGCGGACGGGATTCCGCAGGATATTGCGGAACACATGCGCCTCATGTGTGACATTCTGGTTCTGGGCTTTCAAACAGACACGACGCGTATCACCACGCTGAAGCTCAACAACGACCACAGTGCGCTGCGGTTTCCAAATCTGGCCAGCGTGCAGCAGCCCGGGAGCGGCATCGACTACATGATCCATCACCTGCTTTCGCATTCGGATGCGGCAGACTGGCTGAAAGTGAACCAGTTCTTTATGGAGCAGACGGCCTACCTCGCCCGAAAGCTGGATTCCATTCAAGAGGGGCCCCGCACTCTTCTGGACAACACCATGTTGCTCCACTGCTCCAGCATGATGGCAGGTGCAAAGCACGACAACGACCAACTCCCCGTGGTGCTGCTGGGCGGCGCTGGAGGAAGGATCAAGGGCGGCCGGGTGCTCGACTACAAGGACAAGCCCGAGCGCCAGTTGTGCCGCCTGTTTCTGTCGATGATGGACAAAATGGACGTGCGTCCCAAAGCCTTCGGCGATGCGAGCCGGATGCTAGAGGAGGTGTGAGCCGCCTGGCCCGCGAATACTTCCGATAACAATGATAGCTTTTTGTCCACGCAAGGCTCCCTGGCTGAGCTGCCCGCCTTGACCAAACGGCCTAGGGCCGCTTGCTGCGCTTTGCCAGAAACCTCGCGCCTGACTTCGGCTGAACTTTAAGCCCCACGCTTCATCCCCCTAAAACATGAGAAAAACCATCCTGATCCTCGCTGCTTTTCTTTCCATCCTGACCGCTGGCAAGACCTGCTTCGCTGGCGAGTCACCCGCGAAACGCCGTCTTCTTTTTACCGAATACGGGAAGGGGCCGAACCGGTTCGTCGAACTGGATGCAGACGGCAAGCTGGTCTGGGAGTTCAAGCCGCCCAGCACGGCGGTGATTTTTCAGGCATTGCCGAATGGAAACATTCTCTTCGGATACGGCGGGCAGCCGACAGGCGTCCGTGAAATCACCGCACGCGGCGAAACGGTTTTTGATTACGTCAGTAAGTCACACCAGGTTTTTGGCTGCGAACGTCTTGCCAACGGCAACACCCTGGTCGCCGAACAGGACCCGTGCCAGGCTTTGGAAGTTGATTCCAAGGGCGGCACCATGCGCGCCACCCCGCTCACCACGAATGCAAAGGGCTTTCACCTTCAGGTGCGGAATGTGCACAAACTGCCCAACGGTAACATTCTCGCCGCCCACGAAGGCGAGGGTGCTGTCCGCGAGGTCGATCCGCAAGGCAATGTGGTCTGGGAATACACAGGCGTGACCAATACAGGCGAGGCGCAGAGGCTGTCCAATGGTAACACCCTGATCTGCTGTGGTACGCAAAAGCGCCTGATCGAGGTGACGCCCGACAAGCTGATTGCCTGGGAGTTTAAAGCCGAGGACGCGCCCGAGTTGAATGTCACCTGGGTCTCGAGTGTGCAGCAGCTTAAAAACGGCAACCTTCTCGTCGGCAATTTTATTCGCGGCCAGGAGGGAAAGGGGGCCCATGCCTTTGAGGTGACCCGCGACAAAAAAATCGTCTGGAAGTGGGAGGATCACACTTTCATTAAATCCCTCACAACCGTCCGTGCGCTAGGTGAATAGAGCCTGGCGTGTAGAAAATTGTTCACATCAAGTCTATCCCCATGCCAACTGTTGCCGTCACCGATTATTCGTTCCCCGATCTCAGCCTGGAGGAAGCCGTGCTAAAGCCTGCAGGCGTTCAGTTAGTGTCCCTCAAGGAAAAGCGCCCGCCTTCGGAGATCGCCAGCCTCGTGCGCGACGCTGATGCCGTCATCGCTCAGTTTGTTCCGGTGACGGCGGAGGTTATCAATTCCATGACCAAGGCGAGGGCCATTGTCCGCTATGGAATCGGCTACGACAACGTGGACTGTGCCGCTGCGAGCGCCCGAGGGATCCCGGTGTGCAATGTTCCGGACTACTGTATCGATGAGGTGGCGGACCACACACTTGCATTCATCCTCGCGATCACAAGACAGGTTGTACCCAATGCGCTCAATGTTCGGGAGGGAAAATGGGGCCTCGCCACGCCGCTTGGGGCCATGGCCGCTTTAAAGCACCTCACCGTCGGTGTTGTCGGATTCGGGCGTATCGGGAGGGAAGTAGTGAGCCGGTTGCTCTCCTTTAAGCCGCGGGTGCTGGTATTTGATCCAGTGGTTCCGGCCGATGAAATCGTCCGGGCGGGAGCGGTTCCCGCGGCCTCGTTTGAGGAACTGCTGCAGCAAAGCGAAATCGTCTCGCCGCACTGCCCCTCGAACCCAAGGACAAAGCATCTGTTCAACGCGGCCGCCTTTTCAAAAATGAAGGTCGGCTCCATATTCATCAATGTGGGACGGGGTGACCTGGTAGACAGTTCAGCCATCACTGCGGCGCTGCAGTCGGGGCATTTGGCGGGTGCGGCGCTAGACGTGTTTGAGCCAGAGCCGATTCCGGAGGACCATCCGATCCGCAAGATGACCAACGTTATACTCGCCTCCCACATTGCTTCCGCGAGTCCCCCGGCCGTCAAGACACTGCGGGAGACAGCAGCCCGTATCGCACTCCAGGCAATCCGCGGCGAGGTGCTGCCGAACGTCGTCAACGGCGTGGGCGTCTCCCGATAGCTCAGGAAACCACCTCACTCAATTGGCAAGACATGTATTCGTGTCGTTCCTTCCTTGCTTCCATTTCATCAATCGCTGCCGCGCCTGTGTTTGCCCGCGAGTTCGGTTCCGGCGCTCCCCCTGTGCGTTATCCCGAACCGGATGTCATCGCGCTCGACAAGGCCTTCGAAAAATACGAGGTCGGCTCCGCGCCGATCGAGCGCCTGCATACTGGCATGTACTGGGCTGAAGGGCCCGCCTGGAGCGGATGGGGACAGTATCTGGTTTGGAGTGACATTCCAAACAACGTCCAGCATCGATGGCTGCAGGACGACGGAGAAGTCACAAAGATTCACAGTCCGGCCGGCTACAGCAATGGCAACACCTTCGACCGGCAGGGACGCAAGATTTCTTTTGAACACGAGAATCGCCACTTAGTGCGTTACGAACCGGATGGCGGGCTCACGGTGTTGGCTGATCACGACGAGGGTTGGCGTGCTCCCCAAAACTTGATCCAGTTGTTATGAGAGTCGGCGGCGCGTAAGCGTCGCCCAACTCTCAAGATGAAACGCAAACGCCACACCCCTGAAGAGATCATCAAAAAGCTGCGTGAAGCAGCAACACTGCTGGCTGGAGGCC
>CANFTB010000003.1 GCA_947449735.1 Chthoniobacteraceae bacterium
CTTTCCAAAAGGTGGGTCGCAAACGAATGCCGAAAGGTATGCGGCGTGGCCGGTTTCGCAATGGACGTCTGCCGGACCGCGCTTTTCACCGCCCGCTGCAACAGCGTCGGATGCAGATGATGCCGACGCACAATCCCAGAGCGCGGATCGGTCGACAGGCCGGGTGCCGGAAAAACCCAGAACCAACCCCATTCCGCTCCCGCCCGGGGGTATTTCCGTCCCAGCGCATAGGGAAGCCCTACTCCGGGCGCGTCCGCTCGCCGGTCCGCCTCGTGCAGAATCCGGCTCCGGGCAAACTGCTTTTTCAACGGCTCCACCACATTCTGCGGAAGCACGGTGATCCGGTCCTTCGCACCCTTTCCACAGCGGACCACGATCTGCCGGTAGCCGAAATCGATGTCCTTGATTCTCAATTGAATACACTCCATCACCCGTAAACCCGCCCCGTACAGAAGCAACGCCATCAACCGCCAGGGAGGCACCAGCTCGCAGATGATTTCCGAGGCCTCCTCCGGAGTAAGCACCACCGGCAAACGCTCCCGAGTTTTCGCTCGCGTAAAGGATTCGAAACGGCCGGGCTGGATCTCCAGCACCTGTTTGTACAGAAACACCAAGGCGTTAAGCGCTTGATTCTGCGAAGAAGGAGCCACCCCCTTCTCTACAGCAAGGTGGCTCAGGTATTTTCCGATTTCAGCCGCCCCCATTTCTCTTGGATGCCGCTTCTGGTGATACAAAATAAAGCTCCGGATCCAGAAAACATAAGCCTCCTCAGTCCTCAGGCTATAATGCCTGACGCGCAGCGCACTCCGAACCCGTTGCAAGAGTCGCGGTGGTTCAACTGGATTGCTGCAAGACGTGTGAGTACCCAATTCAGACTGAAGACGCCCGGACATCGCCACCCCCTCCACTCTTCCTTCGTAAAAAACAGGCCTCCTGCGCTTAGCATTCTGATCAAATTGCCCCTCACTCTGGATCACGTTTTCCCGTAGGACATTCGCAGTGATTGGAATCTTTATAGCTTCCTGGTAGTCTCAAACCGATCGACTTCCTGCTGATTCCATATTGTGCCAATATCGCGATTCTTGTTCCCGTTGCGCTTGGGTCGGTGACGGGATTATTGCCGATATCCGGAGGTCGCTTTCCTGAAAGTCCCGGGTGGCGGACCATCACTGGATCCCTGTGGACAGCCATTCTTTTATGCTCAATCGCAGGGTTGTTTTACCCGAGGGTCTTTGCGCCCATTCTGCTTCTCCAAGTCACTTATAAGGCAATCTGGTTAGTTTTGTATGTCCTGCCACGTTTGAGAAGCGCTGACTCTCGAAAGGAAATTCCCTGGGGTATTGCAGTTTCATTCCTGCTCATCGTGATTTTCTATCCGCTCGTGATTCCTTGGAACGTCCTGTTTCCGTAGGGAAAGTCCACCCCTTGAGCGGTTCCATTGCGGACGATCTAACCCAGCCGCTCCTCTCCCGCTGGAATCTCTTCAGGGTGCATGAGTCCTTTGGCGCGCGCCGTTGGTAATGCCGCGCGGGCGGGCTGCGGAGGTGGTGCGCAGCGCCGGCTGATGCGCAGGCACACAGACCCGCCTCATCCCTTAGACCAAAGGCGGCCGGATGCCATCCACTCCTGCATTAACTCAATGAACCTCTGCTGCGGGAGCGCCGCTGCATCCTCGCGCCAGACAAGCACCAGCGGGACCGTCACCGCAGGAGTCAACGGCACAAATTTGAGCGCTCCACCACGGGGAACCACGCTGTCCGTAACAATCCCCGCGCCGGCACCCGCTTCCACATAACTCAAAACCGTTCCCACCAGGCTCGGCGTGTGCACGAACCTGGGCTTCCAGCCCGCCTGTCCGCACCCGGACAGAATCGCGTTGTACAACCCCACCCCCTCGCGGCGCGCCAACACAATCAACGGCTCCCCCTCGAGCTTTCCCCAGGAAATCTCCGGTGCCTTCGCGGCAGGGTGTCCCACCGGCACGACCATTCCCAAGCGCTCCTCCCGCAACAGCAGCGTCTGCATTCCGGGATCCGCGGCACCCGGCACCGGACGCGTCAGTCCCAGAGACATACGACCTCGGGCCACCATCTCCCAAACGCGCTCCGGCGTCCGTTCCTCCAGATGGATGGAAATGCGAGGATAAAGCCGCCGGTATTCCGCGAGCAGCGGTCCCAAAAAGACCCTAGTCGGCGGCCCGATGTATCCCAACGAGAGCTCCCCCTCCTCCCCCACCACGGTCCTGCGCACTTTGAGCAGGGCCTCCTCCCATCGCTCCAAAACCAATCCTGCCTCTTTCAGCAAAACCGCCCCCACGGGAGTCAGGCGCACGCGGCTGCGGTTGCGGTCCAGAACGAGCGCCCCGAGCTCCTGCTCGATCTCCTTCACTGCACGACTCAGCGCCGGCTGCGCAATCCGCAACCGCCGCGCAGCCCCGGAAAAGCTCAGCTCCTCCGCAACCGCCTGAAAATATCTTAGATGCCTCAGTTCCATTCGAGGCCGTCTCTGGATCTCGACGGCGACCTTTGTGTATCCAGAGCCTCCCTCCGTGACAAGCAGGGCCCATCGGGAAGGCCGCGCCTTCTAAATGGCACTTTCCACCGGAAGCACAAACGGAGCACGGTACTCACGGGCCAGCAGACGGTCCGCGGCAGGGTTGCCCGAAAACTTCTCCACCGCCGCGTCCAGTTGCAGAAACGCGCCCATCGTCACCTGGGTCTTCTCCAAATCCACGCCGGCCCCCTCCAGATAATGACGCGTGCGCTCGAAGGTCTCCGCCACGTTCTCATGAACACGTACCCGGGACAGTTCCGCTTGGGCCTCGCTCACCGGCAAAGCGCGACCCAGCCGGTAGGAAATGTTCGCAATGTGGCATAGCGCGGACGACTGGTGCCCTTCGAGAATGTCGGCGGCAAGATCCGCGTGTTTGCGGGAGCGCACCGCACGCAGGAAGTTCGCGAAATGGCTCTCCGATTTTCCCTCGAAAGCCTTCACCAAATTTCCCGCGGGATCGAAAAGATGCGAGTCTGCGATGATCCCTTCGCTCCCGTAGAAAAACCACATCGACTTGATCGTGGGATGAAAAGGCTCCGTCTTCAGTCCGCGTGTTTCCGAGACGATGGTTTTGTCTCCAAAATCAAAAATGGCCACCTGCGAGTTGGGAGTATCGCCAACGTCCGTGTAGCCGAGGCGTCCGCCGTAGCTGATCACGCTTTTTCCAAGCCCGGTCAGCCCCAACCCCCACCTGCAGACATCGAGCGAATGCACGTTGCTGTTGCCGATGTCGCCATTGCCGGTCTCCCACATCCAGTGCCAGTCGTAGTGGAACTTGTTCCGAGTCAGTTTCGCCATGGGCGCCGGGCCCGCCCACAGGTTGTAGTCGCAACGCGGCGGAGTCACGCACTCCACGGGGCCGCCGATCGAGCCTCTGCCGCTGTACATGATGCTGCGCGCCAGTTTGAGCTCGCCGAGCTTTCCCTCGTGCATGTACCGCACCGCCTCCGCCAGCCCGCCCCGGGAGCGGTTCTGAGTACCGGTCTGGCAAATTTTTCCGAGCTTGCGCGCGGCCTGCACGATCCGCCGCCCCTCCTCCACGTTGTGGCTCACCGGTTTCTCCACGTAAACATCCTTGCCCGCCTGCATCGCCCACACCGCCGCCAGCGCGTGCCAGTGGTTCGGGGTGGCGATGAACACCACGTCCACGGACTTGTCCTCCAGAACACGCCGCAAATCCTGAGCCTTTCTCGGCATCGGACGTTTGAGCTCCACCAGCAACGCCCCGACCTCGTCCGCCCGGTCCAAATCCGGATCGCACACCCAGGCCACGTCGCAATCAGCCAGCTTCGCCAGCTCCCGGGCATGCGCCTTCCCCCGGATCCCGCAGCCTATGATGGCCGCGGTCAGCCTTTCCCCCGGCCGCACCGGCTCAGCCGCGTGGGCCTCGCGCGAAAACAAACGGGCTGCGGCCGTGGCGGAAGCGGCGGCCATGACGGTACTCTCAAAAAAACGGCGGCGTGAGATGTCATTCATAGGGGGGATTCAAAAGGGCTTCTTCAAACGATGGGACTAAGGGCGCGCGGTCTGCGAAACCAGCGCGGCGGCCTCGCCCCGCGCCTTCGACAGAACCCCGTCCACGCTCACGGGCCTGCCGCCCTGCCGCTGGCTCTCGTCCGCCGCCTCCATGAACGCCAGCACCTCGAGCGTCTCCTGCTCCGTCACCGGCACGCTGCCCGTTTTGAAAAAGCGCCCGATCTGCCGGCACAAAGCCTGGTAGCTAACCGTTTTTCCGCCCGAGGCAATCCCCTTGGACCCAAACACCATCGCGCCGAACTCCGACTTCCCCTTCACAATGCCCCGGTAGGTTCCAACGCGTCCGTCCTTCCATACCCCGGTGACCTGGTCGTTCAAAGGCGACTTGGTGCGCGACACCGTTTCGCATCCGACACCCATGAGGGTGTAAAGGGCCTCGATTCCGTGGATGGCGTAAAAGAACAAGTCCGGCGTGCCGCTCTGGTAGGAACATGGCCCCCAGGTCGCCGCCCCCAGGATGTCGCCGACCGCCTCGTTCCCGACCAGGCTGCGCAGGTCGTCCCCAAAGCGGATCGACGAACTGGAAAAACACGCCACACCATGCTTCTTCGCGAGGTCAAACACGGCAATCGCCTCGGGCAGATTTCCCGCCAGCGGCTTGTCGATGAACACGGGCTTGCCCGCCTTGAAAATCTCGCGCGCCTCCTGCAGGTGAATCCTCCCGTCAACGCTCTCGAGGAGGACAACGTCCACCTTTTCCAGCAACTGCGGAATCGTCTCCACGATCTCCACGCCCATCCCGCGCACCTGCTCTGTAAACTTGGCCACCCGGTCGCGGCTGGCCGGCATGTCCGTCCCCCCGGGATAACCGGCGACCACGCGCACTCCGGAAAGGTCGCCCTCTGCGTTAGCGTCGTTAAACAGCTTGGTAAAGGCCGGCACGTGCGAGGTGTCGAGCCCCACGATCCCGGCTCGCAGCACCTTTGAGGTCTCCTGAGAAAAGCCGGACAAGCCGAGGCAGAGCAGCGCAATACAGGGCAGAAAATATCGTTTCATGGGGGGGGTGGAAGGACACCACTTGGAGCGTGACGCCAACCTATTAAAGACATTGGCCCGGGGATTGTTAGCGAAAACCGCCCGGCACCCGCCTGAATCCACCCGTGAAGGACGGGCTACAGGCACCCTCAGCACTCAAGGCGTCCGGAAAACGTAAACAATTTGTTTACGTTTTGACGCGCCCTAAAGCCCCCAGCTCAACGCCTGGGGACCTCAAGCACGGGCTGCCCGCACAAAGCTGCAAGCCCCTCCAGTTCTTCCGCACTCAAAGCCCGGTCGAAAACAGCCACGCCGCCGATCCACCCGGTGAAGCCCACGCTTCTCGCGCTGTGAATGACCCGGCCGATCGTGAACGGGCCGCCAGTCTCGGCATCCTTGGGCACATACAGCGCGTGCGGATACCACCACGGATTCAGCCTGACCTCCTCCAAATCACGCCCGGCCACCCTCCACAGACCAGCCTCGTCCCTCACCTTCGTCACCTTCACGCGGGTGTATCCGAACTCCTGCATTTCCACGCGCTCGGCCCCTCCCTCGCTGAGTACTTTCACCGACACAGGATGCTCCTCCGGCGGATTGTAAAACTGGTCGGCTGGAAAGGAGGGATCCTCCCCGGGCTGCTCACCCGGAGTCCGCCGCAACTCGCCCTGCAGCCATGCATGGTAAACCGGCTGGAGCCGCGTCTTCACATCCTCCTGCCAGCGGTCCGCGGCCCGCCCCTGCAACCAGCCCGCGAGCTCATGCTTCCGGTGGTCGAAGGTCATCGCAAAACACTGCCACGCTCCGTCCAGCACATCCGCCGGCGAATCTGCCGGGACCTTCGGGGAAACATCCCCCGAGTTGGACTTGTGCATCGCGTACTTGTAGGCAAACGAACTTGCTCCGTTTTCAGAAACATGTCCGCAGGCGGAGCCTTCCTTGTTCAAGCCGGCAAAAAGCGCGTACTGGCGCTGGCCGCGTTCCACCTTCTGGATCCCCAACGTCGCCTTCTCCTTCAAATCCGTCCCCTCATGCCAGATTCCGGCCAGCGCATGGTTGCCGCTCTCTCGAATAGCCCATACCACCACGGTCACAGATTTGTCCGCCCCCTTGATATCAAGCCGGGTATCGTGGAGACGCTTCCTAGGCACGTATAAAAACGGCCTGAAACTGGGATCCTCCTCCCTGCGAATCCTGACCGCCTGTCCAAACGGCCCCCTGCCCAACAACGGAAAATCTGCGTAGGTCGCCTCGCGCCCCTCGCCCCAGAAGCTCTGGACGTAGTTCCCGGCGTCCAGTGCAAAGTCGTTTCCGGCCCACTCCGGAACATGCGCCAAAAAGCGCTGCTCACCGGTTGCCTCGCGCCTCACAAAATCCCAAAATGCCACGCACCCTGGAACCTTGGTCACCCCCGCGACCCGCTGCTCCAGAGGCAAATCCGCCCTGCACGCCAAAGCCGGCAGGACGAAAACAACAGCCGCGACAAAAATTCTCCTCATAAACATAAAACCAAAAACGTGAAAACGGACCTCCCCCGCTGTTGCTCTGTCAAAGGAGGAGCCCCGGAAATTCTGGGGAAGCGTTTAATCAACGTAAACTTCCGAATCCAACCCCTCCCTTAAACCCGAACGCCGAAGCACAAGAGAAGAAGGGATCGCACGCGGGGCCGCGGAGGGCGCGGAGAAGAATCATATAAACCAATAAATCAAAATTATTTATCCCCCTCCGCGGCTCCGTGTCGCCGCGTGAACTTCTGTTTTCGGGTTAAAAAGCCGCCGGTGCAGCGCACGGCGCCCCCAACGCCCCAACGCCCTTCCGAGTCTCCACGCCTGCAACATCACCGCTTTTCAAAAGCCAAAACGCCGCATCCTCCATGCCCATTGAATCCCTAGACCCGGCCACCGGTGAATTGCAGGAGACCTTCGCGCCCTGCACGCAGGACCAGATAGACTCTGCGCTGGAACACGTGGCGCTCGCCCAAAGGGAGTGGGCCTCCCTTTCCACGGACACCCGCGCCGTGCCCATGCGCCGGGTGGCCCAGCTCCTGCGCGAACGCGCGACCGAATACGCCCTCCTCATGGCCGCGGAAATGGGCAAGCCCGTAAGCGACGGCGAGGCCGAGATTCACAAGTGCGCCCAAGGCTGCGAATATTTTGCCGACCATGCAGGCCACCTGCTGGCTCCGCGGATCGAACCCATGGCGGCCGCCCAAACCCGCGTACAGTTCGAACCCCTGGGCGTGATCCTCGCCGTCATGCCGTGGAACTTCCCGTTCTGGCAGGTCTTTCGTTTTATCGCACCCCAGCTGATGGCCGGAAACGCAGGGATCCTGAAACACGCTTCCAACGTCCCCAGGTGCGCCCTCGCCATTGAATCCGTCCTACGAGACGCAGGTTTCCCGGAGCACCTGTTCCGAACTCTCCTTGCCACAGCCAGCCAGGTCGAACCCCTGATCGCCGACCGCCGGATCGCAGGCGTCACCCTGACAGGCAGCGAGCAGGCCGGCATCGCCGTTGCTACCGCTGCCGGACGCGCCCTGAAACCCGTAGTCCTCGAACTCGGCGGATCGGATCCTTTCATCGTGCTAAGAGACGCCGACATCACCCGCGCAGCCGTCGCCGGGGCGGCTGCCCGCACCATGAACGCGGGTCAAAGCTGCATCTGTGCAAAGCGCTTCATCGTTGCCGATGAAGTCCACGATGCCTTCCTTGAAGCACTGGTGCACGAGATGCAGAAGATCAGGCCCGCTGATCCCAAGGATCCCAAAACAAGGATGGGGCCGCTCGCACGCCGGAGCTTCTGCGAGGACCTGCAGGCGCAGGTGGACGCCGCCTTGCGCGCCGGTGCCCAGCTGCATCTTGGGGGCAAACCACAGGCCGGCCCGGGAGCATTCTACCCGCCCACCGTCCTGTCCGGCTTGCAAAGGGACAACCCCCTCTATGGCGAGGAAGTCTTTGGACCTGTGGCCTGCGTTTTTCGCGCCCGGGACGAGGCCGACGCCGTCCGCATCGCGAACGACACGCGCTTCGGCCTTGGTGCAAGCGTGTGGACACAAGACCCAGCCGCCGCCGAGCGCCTGGTCCCACTACTCGAAGCGGGAACGGTATCCGTCAACGCCCCCGTGAAGAGCGATGCGCGCCTCCCTTTCGGCGGCATCAAGGCTTCAGGGATCGGCCGCGAACTCGGGCTGGAAGGCATCCGGGCCTTTACGAACATCAAAACAGTCTGGATCCACTGAACATGCCCCGGCTCCGAACGCAGGACCGAGTGCACGGGTCAGTGCCGGTCAACGCGCGGGAATCTCGTAGCTGAACGCGACCGAGTGGTTCATGCGGCCCTGTGTCTCCTGCTCGGGCAGATAAGAACGCACCAAGTCCGCGACCACCTTTTCGGGGGTCACGGAAATCCGCATATAGCCCGGGCTCGAAAGGATTTTTCCCGCCAGATATCCGTACTCGGCAGCGGTCCGCGGAACATTGTCCCTGCCGCCCTTCTCCGGATTACCCGGCTGCGGAACCTCCTGGTACACGATCCCGTCCAAATCCTGCTTGGCGAAAATATGATCGTGGCCGTGAAACACGATGCTGACCCGGTTCTGCACCAGCAGCTGGTGGACGGGCATCTCCCAACCGGGCCGGTGCTCTTTAAAGCCGTCGGTACCGTCGAGGTTTTTTCCGCCCCACTCGAAGAATGCGGCAGCCTCCGACCCTCCCCGGTTTTCCGGCGTCGCCCCGCCCGCAAGATGGTGCAGAAAGATGAATTTGAACCTGGCCCGGCTCGTCTCAAGCGTGCGTTTGAGCCACCGGTATTGAACCTCACCCAGCGAGCTCGACCAGTTGTCGCCCTTCACACCGCCGCTGTACCAGAACGGGTCCAGCGCCACAAAGAGAGCATCTCCCCACTCCCATGAGTAGTAGTCGTGCAGCAGCCCCAGCGAAGGATGCTTCGACTCGTTTCCTGTGTAGAAACCGTCCGGATACGGGGTGGCGTAATATTTCTTCCGCATGGTGTTCGACCACACCGCCTCCTCCTCCGAGCGCCTGCGGTCCTTCATCTCGCCGTCGTGATTTCCAAGGACCAGAAACACCGGCTGCGAATGCCCGATCAAACCGAAATAATACCGCTGCGCCACGTAATGCTTCTCAGCGAGCAATCGGCTTCCGCGGTACTTGTCCGTCATGAACGTATCGCCGAGGTCGATGAAAAAATCGAGGCCGTCGGACAGGCAATTCAACATGGAACGCTCCAGCAGTTTGGGCTCCACCTTGTCGTCGAGATGCGAGTCGGCCTGCAGCGCAAACTGGAACGACCGACCGGGCGCCCTTTGCGTTCGAAAGGAACGTTCGGGCTCGGCATTCCACGACCCGGCTCCGGCGCGGGTGGAAAGGCGGTAAAAATACTGCGTGTCCGGCTGCAGTCCGGAGAGCACCACCTCGGCCGGTTGCCCGGCTTTCAATACAAAGCCCTGCGTCCTAACCTTGAGAACGCCTGACGCCGTTCCGTATTGAATGACGCCCTCGCATTCGGAGTAGGCCATCACCTTGGCGGTCACCGCGTTCTTGGTGGGCCGCGCGAGAACCACGTCCAGGGAATGCGCCGGCACGTCCGTTCTGAAGAGGCTCGCAAGCTCCTCCATCGGCACATCTCCACCCCTCCCGCCCTTTCTGGGCTTTTCACCCCCGGGCTCAGGACCGCGGGAGGGAGCGTCAGCACCCACGGCCGCTCCGCACATCAGAACAACCGCTACCACTGCGTAAAGCTGCTTCCGTCTCATTTGGCAGGCTCCTGGTTTTTCTTACGCCCGCCCTTCCTCTCCTCGAAAGGCCTGGCCTTCGCGGGATCGTACGACGGGTTTTCCGACGGCATTTGCGCTCCGACGGCCTTCAAATATTCGCCCAGACGCCGATCCAAATCCGCAACCAGCGGCGCCTGCTCCTTGGCAAGGTCGCGGGTCTCCCCGATGTCAGCTGCAAGGTCGTAAAGACGCAGTTCTCCGGTCTCGTAGGAGCGGACGAGCTTGTGCCTGCCGAGTAGCAAAGTCGAGGCCGGCCCCTGGGCGTCCTTGTCGTAGTGGGGAAAATGGACCACGAACTCCTCCCGCAGCCTGCTCACGACGGGCCCGTTGCCGCCCTTCAAAGCAGGAACCAAACTTCCGCCCTCGATTCCACGCGGGAGCACCTCCTTGGATTGCGCCAGCGCCGCAATGGTCGGAAAGAGGTCCACCGTGCTGGCGCGCACATGGCTGCAGGCCCCCGCGCTGATGCCCGGGCCGCGCATGATCAGCGGCACGCGGACGCCCCCTTCACGAACCGTCCCCTTGCCCCCGGCCAGAGGACCGTTGTCGTTATGGCCCTGCGCTCCATGGTCCGCCGTGTAGATGAAATACGTGTTTCCCGCGATCCCCAGTTCGTCGAGCTTGGCAACCAGCATCCCGAGGGTGGCGTCCATGTCTTCGTTCACAGCGGCCGGGCCCACCATCCGCGAGTCGCGGTCCGAGGTCACCCGCTTGCGCACCTCCGCGTAGGTCTCGGGACGCGCGTCCGTCCCGCCCCTCCCGGCATAGTGCGAAATCTGGAGAAAGAACGGTTTGTTAGCCTTTGCCTGGCGCGCCATGAAATCCATACCGCTCTCAGCCGTTTTGAAAACCTGCTTGGGGTTCGGGTTCTCAACGTCTTCGGGGCCGCCGTTGTTGTTCGGCCCGTCGTTTTCGTCAAAGCCGTGCTTAGCCGGATTGGCGCGGCCGACATGCCACTTTCCAAAGTGCGCCGTTGCATACCCCTCCTTCTTCAGCAGACCCGCAATGGTCAGCTCCGACTCCGGCAGTTCCGTCGTGCAGTGCGGTGGGATCACCTTTCGCCCCGCATCATTCGGGTCATCCTTCCGACCCTCGTTCACAAAGGTCATGTGCAGCGCCGTCGGACTTTTTCCGGTGAACAGGGCCGCGCGTGTCGGAGTGCAGCGGGGCGAGGCGGCGTAGAACTCTGCAAAGCGCATGCCGGCGGCTGCGATTTTCTCAAGGTTCGGAGTGCGCACGATCCTGCCCTTCGACCCGGGATTCTGATCGTCCATTTGAACCGAGGCCGAAGCCCATCCCTGGGCCTCTCCCATGATCACCAAAAAATTCGGTTTGCGGCTTGGCTCGGCACACAGCGGCTGCCGGACCAGAATGAAGAATGCCAGCCAGAGGAAGGGGGAGCTCTTGCGGTTCATGAGGATGAAATGGCTGATCTCTCCTCTTTCTGAACCACTTTCAGCTCCAAGTCGAGCCAGCCTTCAGTCGACAGGCTGAAGCTTGCCGTCTGCCGCCTTCCAAATAAACACGCGCCCGTCCGCCGATCCGGCGGCCACCAATGCGCCGTCGGAGGTGGTGGAGACGCATTGCAGCACGGCCTCCACCTTGTCCAGTTTCTGCACCTTGGAAGTGTCGGAACGCTGTTCCCCGGTGTGCTTCTGAATCGCCGAGTAGACCGCTCCGTTGCCTCGGTCGGTGACCCCCGCCAGACGGCTGCCGTCCTTTGACCAAAACAACGCGGTCACAACCTGCTTCTTGTCCCCGAGGACGGCGTCCTGCTCGCGGCTGTCGCGGTCCCACACCTTGATCTCGCGGTCGGCCCCCGTCGTGGCCAGTCGCGGAGTGGCCGAATCGAAGGCCACGCCCAGCACCTGGTTGGTGTGGCCCTCGTAGGTTGCGGCCAGCGCGCTCGTTTCCCCATCCCAGCGGCGGGCGACACGATCCGCCCCGGCCGAGGCCAGCCAGCGTCCGTCGGCCGAAAGGGCCAGCCCGTACACCGAGTCGTCATGGGCCTTCCACGTTTTCGCCACCTGCCGCCGGGGCCAGTCCAGCTTGTGAATGAAACCACCGCGGCTTGGAAGGGAGTCCGCCACCCAAAGCGTTTCGCCTTTGGCCGACAAAGCGAGGGCCGTGATCTGGCCGACCAAACCCTCCGTCCATTCACCCTGCGAAACTCCATCGGCTGCCCTCCAGAGACCCACCCGCCGGAAACCTCCCGTGTACACCGCGCTTCCATCCACAGACCACACAAGCGACTGAATGGATTCCACGTGGACGTCAAAAGCGGCCTTCACGGGAAACCGTTCCTGTTTCGCATCCCGGATCTCGACGCGCCCTCCGCGCGCGACAGCAAGGCTCGCCCCGTCGGGAGAAAACACGGCCGCCAGCACCGGCTGAACCCCTTTCGGCATGGGCCGGAGCGCCACCGGCTTGGGTTTCGGGGGCCGCTCCAGCACGGAGGCATCCCACGCCGCCCCGGCATTGATCCACGCCTTGATGGCGTCCGTCTGCGCGGAGGTGAGCTGCTTTTTGGGAGGCATGTGCGGATCACCTTCCTTGAGCAAAACCGCGTGAAGCAAGCTGTCGGCAGCCTTGCCTGGAGCCACCACCGGCCCCGACTCCCCGCCCGCCTTGAGATCTTCCGCGGAAACCAGCTTGAGCCCGCCCTTCGCCTTGCCCGCCCGATGGCAGGAAACACACTCGTCCCTCAACACTTCAAGGGCGGCCTCGACGACGGGATTCGGCTTGGCAGAGGGCTGGGCAGACTTCTCTATCCGGGCCGGAGCCGGGGAGGCGCCTCCGGGGGAGGCTTCCGGATCTTTGGCGGCGGCCGCGGGAGGAACCGGCGGCGGCGGACCAAGCTGCGCGTCAGCCCGGGCAGGCTGGGTGCATAAGAGAACAAGCCACAGCGCGAGAAGCGGCAGCTGCAGACAGCGCTTTGCCGCTCCCCTAAGCCGCACACGCGTACCGGGCCTGAAAAGGTTGGAAGCGGAGAGCGTCATTTCTTCTTCGCTTCTGGAGCGGGAGCAGCGGCCGGCGGACCGACGGTCACCCAAAGGTCGCGGGCAAAGTCGGACTGCGAGTTGCCCCGCCGCAACTCTCCCCTCAAGGGATAGACGGTGCCGACCAAAACCGGGGGCGCGGCCTTGGTCCAAATGGAAACCCACGCGGCAGACGTGGAGGCGGGCGCGTTGGCTGCCGCCATCAGGGTGATGTCGAAGTCCCCGCCTTTTTCAGGGACGGCAACCTCGGCGGCGAACACGCCGTCCGTTAGCCCTGAGACCCGGGCCACCAGAGGCTCCTTCCAACCGTTCACCAAAGTCGCCTTCGCCTTCAGCACTGCGGTCTTTCCGGTGTCCAAACGGACCGGCTTTCCATCGGCCAGCTCGACAGTGAATCCCGCGACCGGAGCCGCGATCTCGAGCACAAACTCGCACCCTTCCCCGCCCCTGCGGAAAAGGTCGCGCACCACGAGCGTATGGTCGCCATCCACCGCCGCCGTCCAGGCAACCGAAGGCTCCTGGAACACATCGGCAGGATTTGCGTTCGCCGCCACCTGCTGGCCGGACGGATTGTTCACCACAAGATCCCCCTCCACCGCCAGTCCGAGGCTTCGCGACCAGAACCGCGCCTGCAAGCGCTCCCCCTTTTTCATCCCGATGCGATAGGCCGCCTCGGCCCCCGGCTTGCTCAAATGACCGGCGATCACCTCCGGCGGCTTGCACTCCGCGGGCTTTTCCAGCGAGGCGTCCGGCACGACTTTGACCGGGTGTTTGGTGCGGACAACCTCCAGCGGAGCAAAAGCGTCCTTTGGAAACACGGTGCCAATGTCCGAGCTCCCTGCCAGCGCTGCCGCACTAAGCTCAACCCTGGCCGTGTCCGGTTTGAGCGCCTGCCCCCGCAGTTCCACGGCGCCTTTGCCCGCCGCGGGCACAGCCGCGGGAAACACGCGTTTCACCACAGAACCTTGGCTCACGGCGATTTGATAGAAGCAAAGGGCCGAGCCCGTGAAATTCACATCCGCCACGGGCGGGTGGCCGAACCCCGCGATTTGAAGCAGGTAAACACCATCCTCCGGCGGGATGAAGGTCAGTTCGGGGTCCAAATTCTTGGCGTCGCTCGCGGTGGCCAGCTTGGTTCCCTGTGGGTTCAAGACGTGGAAATGCAGGTCGACGGGGGAGCCGAGGGAATAGCCGTCGACCTTGATGAAAACAGGAAGATCCTTTTTCAAGGTGAGTGCATAGCCGTCGACATCGCCGCCCTTCTCGAGGCGCCCCTGGATCCATGCGGGCAGCTTTGCCACGGCCTGGGGAGCAGACACCTCGTCGTTGGGCTCCTTTTCTTCCACGAGCGGAAGCGGCCCCACAGCAAACCGAACCGGAAGCGTCGCCCCCTCCGAATTCACAAACCGCACGAGATGGAGCCCGGGGCGCGCCTCGGCTCCCACCGAAGCCGTTGAAACGCCGGATGCATCGGGCAGCGTGAACTGGATCGCCGCATCATCGCACCAGACTCTGCGCTCCGTGCCGTCCAGCTTGCCGGCAAACTTGACTGGCACGCTCGTCCCGGGGTTAAAGGCGTTGGGCAGCACCGAGGTGAGCGTCGGCACGGCCGCCTGAAGCGCCGGGACACACAGAACCCATGCGAGAAGCGCCGGCGCCAGGGAGGCCATGGAACGGAAACAGGCGCAGCCGTCTGCCGCCCGGCGGACGGCCCGTGCCAAACTCATACGAAGAGTTCCTTGATCTGACGCCCGCCGTTGACGAGTTGGACCGGCCTGCCGCTGGCGGTGTGCAACACCTGCGTCGGATCGACGCCCAGCTTCGAGTAGACCGAAACGGCGAAGTCCTCCGGCGAGTAGATGTTTTCCGAAGCGTAATAGCCCTTCGGATCCGTCGCACCCACGATCAAACCTCCCGGGATACCGGCGCCGGCCATGAGCACCGACATGGCGCCCGGCCAGTGGTCGCGGCCGGTATCCTTGTTCACCTTGGGGGTGCGCCCAAATTCGCCGAGGCAAAGCACCAGGGTGTTGTCGAGCATGCCGCGCTGCTGCAAATCGATGATCAAACCGCTGAGGCCCTGATCGAGCTTCTGGGCGTATCCATCGCGGAACGTTTTGAAAATATTGCGGTGGTGGTCCCAGCCGCCCCAGTAGGCCACGGTGAAGGAAACCCCGACTTCCGCGAGCCGCCGGGCGAGCAGGAGCCTCTGGCCGAAATCATTTTCACCGTACAGCTTCCGGATCGCCTCGGGCTCCTTGGACATGTCAAAGGCGGCCTGGGCCTCCTTCGAGGCGAGCAGGTTGAATCCCTGTTTGTAGGACTGGTCGAAGCCCAGAAGAGGATCTTCGGCGGCAGCCTCCTGAATGCGCTTCATGCGGTCCAGCGAACTCAGCAGCGCGTTGCGCGACTGGGCCCGGCCTTCGCTGATGTCCGCTGGAAGCGTCACGTCGCGCACCCGAAAGCCCGTCTGGCTGGGGTCGCCCGAAATCACGAACGGCGCGTGCTGCGCCCCAAGAAAGTTGGGGCCGCCGGAACGCGACATCGACGGCAGGCTCATATAAGCGGGCAAGCCGTTGCGGACGCCCCGTTCGTGCGAAACCATCGAACCCATCGAGGGATGGAAGCTGACGAACGCGCCACATCCCACGGGCACGGGTGTGGGCGAACCAGTCATCAGATAATGGTTCCCCCCGCCGTGGTTGGGGTCCTTGTGGCAGATGGAACGCACAACCGCGAACTTGTCGGCAATCTTCGCGAGGTTGGGAACCGTTTCGCTGAAATGGACGCCGGGGATCGCGGTGGGGATCGACTTGAACTCGCCGCGGATGTCGGAAGGCGCCTCGGGCTTCGGATCGAAGGTCTCGTAGTGCGACGGGCCGCCGTCCAGCCAGATCAGGATGCAGTTGACATTCGAGGTCGACGTTCCCTTGACCTTCGCGGCCTCCGCCCGGATGCGCAGGAGGTCGCTGAAGCCCAGACCGCCCACCGCGCCGAAGCCGAGTTGCAGGAAGTTTCGCCTTCCGATTCCGTCGCAATTTAGTGATGTGCCCATGGCTTCAGTGGTTGAAAACAAACTCTCCCGTGTTGATGACCGCCCAGACGAGGTCCTGCACCGCCTCGGCCCGCGACGCCCCTTCCCTCGTAAAATACGAGGAGGCCGCCAGAAGCTCGTCCGCTCCCGGCTCCCTTGAATACGCCGAGAGATAAACCTCCCGGACAATCTCGGCCGGGGACTTCTGGGAAGCCGCCCACGCCGCCACCCGTCCCTTGGCCGAGGTCAGCTTCGTCTGCAGGCCCGTGGAGTTCATCAGGTGCAGGGATTGCACCACCGTCGGCTTCCGCTCCCGCTCGCACGGACACTCCAGGCTGGAATTCGGACGCCCGAACGCGTCCATGAACTCGGAGCCCAGCTTGTGGTTCCACGTCTGGACGGCGCGCGCCCCCTGCGGCAGCCCGCCCAGCGTGTCACGCGCCCCGGTCAGGTCGCCCACGGCATCGAGCAAGACCTCCGCGGGAAGGCGCCTCCGGAGCGAGCGCGAAAAATTCCGCTGGTCCGCGACGTTGGACTCGCTCGGGAGCGAACTGCGCTGGTAGGCGGCCGTTGCCAGGATCGTGCGCATCAGATGCTTCAAATCGAACCCGTGCGCGACGAAATCAGATGCCAGCCAATCCAGCAGCGCCGGGTTCGAGGGCGGATTGGAGGCCCGGAAATCGTCGACAGGATCGACGATGCCCTTGCCCAAAAACTCGCCCCACACACGGTTCACGATGGCACGCGCAAAAAAGGGGTTCTTGGGGTCCACCATCCAGTCCACCAGTTGGACGCGCGGGTCGACACCCGCCACATAGGGAACCTCCGGACCGTCCGGCACCTTCGGGGTCATGACCGCCTCGGTGATCGGATGGGCGACCCCCTTGCCGGAAGCATCGTACCACCACATTTCCACCTCGCCTGAAATCGGGGCCGAGATGCCTTGGCCGCGGGAGCGCATTTTTCCGAAAAAGGCGGCGAGTTGGTAGTAATCCTCCTGCGCCCACTTTTCACTTGGATGATGGTGGCATTTGGCGCACTCCATCCGGACGCCGAGAAAGATCTGGCTCACGAAGCCGCCGGCATCCACCGGGTCACGCTTGTCCCGGGCGACCGCGATCGGGCCGGACTGGTGCGAATTCCCCTGAGCGGTCAGCAGTTCACGCACCATCGCATTATAGGGGACATTGCGGCGGAACATGTCGCGCAGCCACAAATCCAAAAGGAAAACCGGCTTCACCCCCACCCGGGAGGGATTGGGCCGGATCAAATCCCCCCATTTCACCGACCAGTGCTCCGCGTAGTTTGGATCCGACAAAATCTTGTCCACCCACTTGGAGCGCTTGTTGGGAGAGGTGTCGGCGAGAAATGCGGAAGCCTCCTCGGCCGTGGGCAGCCGTCCGATGCAGTCGAGGGCGCTCCGTCGGATGAACTCCGCATCGGTGCACTGGCCGGAGGGGAGGATGCCGAGGCCCTGAAGCCGCTGGTAGATCATCCGGTCGGCCTCGTTGAGCACCGGAAAGGCGGCGAAATCGGCGGCGGCGAGTTTTCGGGCGGGAGGGATCACCGGCCGGGACACGTCCACAGACCCCATGTAATTCACCACGATGACCGCCTCGCCCTGCTGGCTGCCCGCCTTCAAAACGCCGTCCTCGCCGGCGGCGACTAGCTCCTTGTCGTTGCTGGAAAAAAGCGTGCGCGCGGTGACATCCCGCTGGGTTCCGTCTGAAAAAGCGGCGGTCACCTTCAGCGGGACGGACGCTCCCTGGGCCAGTGTGGGATACTTGGGCTCGACTTGGATGCCCTTAAGCCTGGGGGCCTCGGGCGGATCAAAAGGCGCCCCCTGCTGGATCCACTCCAACACCCTGCGGTATTCGGCCGAGTCCCGGGTGAAACGGGCCCCGCCCTCGTGCGGCACGCTGCCGGTGGCCTTGAGGAGGAGCAGGCTTTCCTCGGGGGCGGCGAAAAAGACGCGACGGCCGTGGGCGTCGTGGATGATTTCGTTGTAGTCGAGCTGGGGGTCGTAGCCGAAGACGGAGAGTTTGAAGTTGTTCTGTCCTTCGGGCTTGGAGTGGCACCCACCCGAGCTGCAGCCCGCCTTAGTGAGGAGGGGCATCACTTCGTTTAAAAAACTCACCGGCGCGGCCGCTGCGTTCTGCCCGGGCGCCTGTGCAGAAGCCGGCTGCGCCTGTGCGGAACCCGCCTCCAGGGCATTCGCCTTTAACAAACCGGACCAGCAGCCCAGTGTCAGCACGACGGCGGCACCCTGGCACGCGAACAGGGGAATCGAAAGGAGCCGCTCTGGGGTGAAGCGAGGCATGGCAAGACAGACAACCCGAGATCATTCAAAGTCTTTGCCAAAAAGCAACCCGCGCAGTCGCCTCCGTATCCACGCAAGCACGTGGCGTTCCGGCAATTTGCAAACGCAGCAAGGCTATCACCTCTAGCGGGCCGGCCGGCTCTGCCTGTAATAACGGGCCACGCCCTCGACCACCCCGTCGGCATATTCCGTCGCAATGCTCTTGCGCATCTGGCCGTCCACCAGCTTTTGCCCCGAATAATCCCCCATCTGGACGCGCTTCCACACGGGCTGGCTGTTCATGACGTACGGCTCCAGAAAAACCACCGGCGCATGATAGAGGCGGTTGGCCAGAAGGTTCCGGGCGTACAAGTAGGGGCTCTGCCCCACTTTCAGGACATTGTTGGAAAAATAAGTGAAGGGCGGGAGGCCGGTTTCCTCGGCCATGGCTTCGACCACGGTTTCACACAGGGGGATCGCCTCCTCGGCCACCCGGGAAAACACATGCCGGAGCATGTCGGAGCGAATATCATCCGCCTCCAGCTCCTTCTCCGAGTAGCCGCCGTTCACCAGTGCATGCATGTGGTTGCGCGGTTGAAGCTGGGGGCTGTCCGGCTCCCCCCATTCCTCGGCATTGAAGTGCAGACACAAAACCATGTCCGGCTTGATGCGTTCATTCACCAGCTGGGCCCGCGCCCTGATTTCACTGATCCTGTAAAAAAACAGTTCGCTGTGCCTGCGCAGACGGTCCGGGGAGAAACCCGGGCTCAGGTCCGCCTCGGCGGCGGGGCGCAGCGTCTTGGAGCGGTCCGCCGTGACCGGCCTGTCACTCCTGCGGAGCAGGGTCACGTCGGCTCCGAGCTTCTCCAGAGCGGGCTTCAGCTTCTTGGCAACGGACAAGGTGAGGTCACCCTCCGCGACGGGCCGCGTTTTGCCCATTTGAAAGAACCGCTCCTCCATCCGGGCCCATTCGCCGCCCAGATGCCCCGGGTCGATGGCAATTTTGACCCCTTGAAGCGGCTTCGCCGCGGAAGCAGGCGCCATCTCTGAGGCGCGCCTCCAAAACCGCAGGGCTCCGGGTTTGGACTGCGCGCCGACGCTTGCCTGAGCACCATCATTAGCAAAAGGCACCTCCTGCCACACATCCCCGGCCGTCCGGATCCGGACGGAATGTTCAAGCACCTCGATGTTCCCCGGCGCGGAGCCGCTGCGGAGATACTGGCCTTCGAATATGCGCTGGAAGTCACTCCGCGTAAATGAACCAGCGCAGCCGGCAACCCAGCCCCAGTCAGGCTCGGGGGCGAGCGGACTGGTCTTGGTAAACGCCTTGCCGGGAGCCCAAAGGCAAAGCAGCGTCAGAAGCAGAGACAAACGGCAGGGGTGAAAACCGCGCATAGAATAAACTCTTTAACCTCCCCCCAGTCCCACGTCACGCCGCGGCTCGCAAGGAAACATTGGCCATGAGGCCGCCGCGCACGATAGAAAGATAGGGATGCTAAGGCTCCTTTTTCTCGGTGATATCGTCGGTGAACCCGGCCGTAGGGCGGTGGTCGAGTCCATTCCATGGTTCAAACAGGAGCGGCAGGTCGATTTTATCGTCGCTAACGGGGAAAACGCCGCGGGCGGACGCGGGATCAGCCCCAAGATCAGCGTGGACCTTCTGCGGGCGGGCATCGCGGTGATCACGACCGGTGACCACGTCTGGGACCAGAAGGACCTAGTGCCCTACCTTCCCACGGAACCGCGCGTGCTGCGGCCCCTGAACTACCCCTCCGGCACCCCCGGACAAGGCTCGATCATCCTGCAAACCGCGAAGGGCAAGGTCGGTGTGATCAACATCCAGGGGCGTACCTTCATGCAGCCCCCGCTCGAGAATCCCTTTTTAATCATCGAGGCCGAGGTGGAAAGGATCCGCGAGGAGACGCCCATCATCTTCGTGGACATCCATGCAGAGACGACCAGCGAGAAGATCGCCATGGGGCGTTTTCTGGACGGCAGGGTCTCGGCCGTGGTGGGCACCCACACCCACACTCAGACGGCGGACGAGCAAATCTTTCCCGGCGGCACCGCCTTTCTGTGCGACGCGGGGATGTGCGGGCCCGAGGAGAGCATTCTGGGAAGGGACATCGAGTCGATTTTAAAGCGCTTTTTGACCAGCATGCCCGTGACCTACCCGATCGCCCGGGGGCCGGTGGTGCTGCACGGGGTGTTGATCGACATCGACGAGACCAACGGACAGGCGACCCGGATCGAACGCGTGGCCCACCGCTGCGAGGGAACCCCTCACTAGCAGGCGTTCCCCTGTAAAAAATCTGAACGGAGTTCAGCGGCACGGAAAATTCAGTGCCCTGGGGCTGGATGCCCTTAACCCTAAGCCCGCCCTTAAGGAAGGCATTGCAACCTCGGGTTCCCGGCGTTGTAATCGGGCCATGTCTAAAGAACTTCCTGAAATTCCTGAAGCGGACGGAGCATTTCAAAAACGCGTCGCGCTCTCGATCGCAATCATGGCGGTGATCCTCTCCTTTATTGGAAACCGCGGCGACAACGCCAAGACCGAAGCGATCATTAAAACCAACGAGGCCTCCAACAAGTGGGGCTATTTTCAGGCCAAGAGCATCAAGGGCCAGATGTCCCGCATGGAAGGAGAGCTGCTTCAAAATCTGAGCGGGGAAACCCCCTCCGAGAAGTCCGCCAAGTTGATCGAAAAACTCAAGGCCGACTCGGAGCGCTACGACAGCGAGAAGGCGGAAATCAAAACCGAGGCGGAACATTTGGTGAGCGAGGCCCACCAGCAGTCCGAAATCAACGACAAGTGCGACAGGGCGTCCCTGTTCCTGCAGATCGGCGTGGTTATTTGTTCCGTAGCCATCCTGTCAGGATGGAAGCCCTTCTGGCTCATCGGCGTGGGGCTGGGGATCGCCGGAACGGTCGTTGGAGCGGGCGTGTTGTTTTAGCTCCGGAGCCCGGCAACCCGGTGTGGCAGGGAACCGGGTGCCGCCGTACACGCAGGGGTCGTCCGACACTCGTCCTCGGTTTGCCCGCATTTCGCGAGCCTAATACGGGTGGTTGCAGTGTGGCAACGGATGGAACAGGATCCGGCTAAGGCTGGGCTGCCACATTGCCAGCCGGAAGTCCTCTCGTCGTTGCCCGATGAACCCCTTCTCATCCAGCCAGTCCGACCGGCTCCATCGCACCAAGCTCAAGCACAAGCAGATCGCCGTGGCGGTTCACAAACGGGCCACACGTCAAACCCGCCAGAAAATCGCCTGGGCCGTGCTGCACCACTCCCAGGAGACGCTCGCCTTGGCAAGGGAAACGCTCGCCCGCCAGATCCAGAGGTGTGGACTACTCCCCCGCTATCGGGCCTGGCAGAAAATCCTTCAGACTTCCCCCGAAGACATCGCCAAACAAATCCTCCGGGAAGATTCTCGCGTGCAACAGCGCAACTCCTGCCACCCCTTCGGCAGTGCTCTGTCCATTTATGAAGCGCATCACCCCAAGCGATCTCATTGAAGCCGCCGAGGCGGTCGCCCCCAGACCGGACGCCCGTCAGTTTTTCCAACCGAACCGGATCGGCGGCGGCGTGGGCCCCACGGGCTTCAACTGTTCGGCCAGAATCTCTTCGGGTGAAAGTTCGGCATCGGGCCGGATCGCCTTCGGAATTTTGGGCCGAAACCCGCCCCTTTGAAGCTCCGGCCCGGTTCCAGCCCCGAAACCGCCGTCCGGTGTTGCCGCGCCCTGGACCGCCAAACTGGCCGAAGCCGGCTCAGGCTGCGCAGCCGCAACCACCGATGCGGGGCCGGCAGACAAGCCCGCCCCAAGCGGATTCAACTCGACGGGCGTCTCCAAAAACTGCGGTGCATTGGAGGCCTCCGAGACAGCGGACGTCGAGGACTCGGCGACGGACGCCTTGGCCGCTAGCGCAGCCTCGGCCGCACGCAGGGAGGGCAGCTTGGGCGGAAGCTTTGGAGCCTGTGCAGGCGGCTCCGAAACAGGCGCCTGCTTCCTGAGCGTCTGAATCTCGTTTTGAAAAGAGGCGGGCAACACGACTTCCTCGGGCTGCGGCAGTGCTTTTCTCCTGACCAAGGGCAGCAGAGTAAAGGGCAAGAAGAGAATGCCGTTTGCCGCGACAAAATGAGACAGACCGCCGAGCGGACCGGGCAGAGGCTCCCCCAGCCAGCCCAGCTGCGTGAACCAAGCAAGGCTGGTCTTGAGCGCTTCAAAGGGGTCGGCCGCAGCCCCCCCATGGTAAAGCACGAGGGCCCACGCCGCGACCTCGACCGTTGCCAGAATCCACAACTGGAATACGCGCAAAAACCGATCCTCCCACCGGCTCACATTCCATGCAGGAGAGAACAACGCGCCGAACGAAAGGTTGGCCGTTAACAGTAAAAATCCCAGCGCTAAAACATTTGGCGAATTCATGGGTTCTGTCTCTCTACTGCCCCTCTAAACTCCGCCCATCGGCGTGGGGAATCAAGAAGGATAGAAGGCCCAGCGGCCCGTTTCCGGTCAAAAACCTTCCCGAAATTGCGGCCTCTCACGCCAGAACGCGGCCCGCCTCCTGACGGTACTGCCTCGGCGTGCAGCCCGCGTAGCGCCGGAAAATCCGGTTAAAAAACGACAACTGCCGGAACCCCTCCTCCAGCGCGATGACCGCCACCGGCAACTCCGTTTCCCGTAGCGCCCGGCACACCGCCTGAATCCGGATCTCGTTCAGCAACTCCGAAAAAGGCTTTCCCGCATGCCTCTGAAACTGGCGGGCAAAGGTCGCGCGGCTCATGTGCGTCAACTCCAGCAGTTCCTCCAAACGCACTCCCCGCCTGTAGTTTGCCAGAATGTAACTCATGGCCAGTGAAATGGCCTCCTGCTGCTGCGCGGTGCCCTCCAGTGAAAAGGGCTTCGGCGACAACCCGGGCACTTCCGACAACGGAGCCTCCACCAGCAAATTCAGCACTTTAAAGAACAACGACAGCCGCCCCAGCCCGGCGGCCGACTGCATTTCCAAAAGCGTACGGATCACCGCACTCCGTGTTTGGCCCGAAAGGGACAGGCCGCACTTGGCCTTTTCACCCAGCGCCTGCAACGGTGCACTTTCAGCAAAACCCCAGACCCCGTGGTGCCGGGGAAAATCCCACTGAAGCACCAGCCCCTCCGATGGCCCCCTAAAATCCCAGTAATGAGGCACGTTGGACCCGATCAACACCACGTCCTCGCCGTCCACCGCCTCCACCGAGTCCGCGACAAACCGCGTCCCCCGAGCCTGCGATACGAAGGCCAGCTCCAGCTCCCTGTGATAATGCCACCGGTTGCCGTAGCCTTTCCAAGGCACGCACACGCCCGGCGCCTGCAGCCAGTCCACGGCCTCAGGCCCCCTGCCCCATCGCAGCAGGCGGAACGACTGGCCGGAAGCGAGCGGCACTTCTTCCTTTGAGACCTTCCTCGCACCAGAGACTTCCCTTGAAACCTTCATCGGCCGAGAGATTGAGCCAAAAGTGGGAGCTTTTGAGAGAAAAAAGTAGGAATTTTTGGCCGCAAATCCGTTGTCCTTGTGGCTATCCTTACCACCCTCCCCGGCCCTTACCGCTCCTTCATGAACTCCCTCCGACCTCTCCTCCTCTCCGGCTTTCTCGCAGCCTCCGCTCCCGCCCTCCTCGCCCAGGAGCCTGTGCAGATCAACCTGAAAACCCTCACCGCCCAGATGAAGTTCGACCTGAGCGAGCTGGTGGTTTCCCCGGGCACCAAGGTGAAACTTGTGTTCGAAAACCCGGACGACATGCCGCACAACGTCGTGTTTTGCCAGCCCGGCACCAACGTGGAGCAGCTGGTGATGAAAATGCTGGAGAAGCCCGAGGAGGCGCTCAAAAACAACTTCCTGCCGAACGACCCGAAAGTCTGGCTCAAGTCCCGCCTCCTCAACCCACACGAGAAGCAGGAGATCGAATTCACCGCTCCCGAAAAGCCCGGCAACTACCCCTACGTCTGCAGCTTTCCGGGCCACGCGGCCAGCATGCAGGGCGTGCTCAGGGTGTTGGGAGAAGGCCCCAAGCTCGAGAACCTCAAATTCGCCCTCTACCACGGTTCCTGGAAGTCCCTTCCCGACTTCACCGCCCTCACCCCGCACCGCACCGGCGACGTCCCTGACAACCTCGTCCAGCTCAACTTCGACGACTACAAAAACCAGTACGGCCTGGTCTTCACAGGCACCATCAAAATACCGTCCAACGGCGAGTACACCTTCTATTCCGCAAGCGACGACGGCTGCCGGATCACGGTCGGCGACGAGCAAGTGCACAAACACGACGGCATCCATCCGGCCGAGATCAAGGAGTCGAAGAAGAAGCTCAAAAAGGGCGAGTATCCGGTCCGTATCGAATACTTCCAGGCCGAAGGCGGCGCCGCCCTGTACGTGGGCTGGAAGGGCGAGCATTTCGACACCACAGCACTTTCCAAATGGACCCCGGAAAACTGGAAGAAGGGCGTCCAGCAGAAGACGAATGAATTCGTCGGCCTCCCCCTGGAGCCCAAGGGCGCGCCCACGATCTACCGTAACTTCATCGCAGGCGCCGGCAACCGGTCCATCGGCGTCGGATTCGAGGGCGGTATGAACTACGCATGGAGCGCGGAAACGATGAACTTCACGATGGCTTGGCGCGGCGCGTTCATGGACGCCGCGCGCCACTGGCGCAACCGCGGCGGCGGCCACCAGCCTCCCGCGGGATTCGATGTCGTGCGGCCGACAGACCTCGTTCCACCCCTCGCAGTCCTCGAAAATCAGGAATCCGTCTGGCCTACTTTCACTCCCGACCAGCCTCTGGAAGGCTACGCCTGGAAAGGGTACGACCTCGACCAGAACGGCGTCCCCACCTTCCACTACACTTGGAAGGGCGTGCAGGTGGACGAGAAGATCGAATCCACCGGTGACTTCAAAAAGGGCGGCAGCTTGGTGCGCACGCTCACTCTTAAGGGACAACTCCCCGCGAAGTCCTTCCTGCTTCTTTCACAGAAGGCGAAGCTGACCTCCACCAAGGAAGGCTACGCAGTTCAGGGGGAAAAGCTGAACCTCAATGGAACCAACTACGAGAACCAGATTCTGATCAAGGCACCCGGCGCGACGGTTTCCGGAAGCTCCCTCTTGGTTCCCGCCACAGAGAAAATTCAGATCTCCTACACCTGGCCGGAAATGCACCCGGCAAACCACGCCACGCACACCGCCCAGTAATCCCCTCCTCCCTTTTCCTTCCATGAAAGCGCAACGCCTTCTCCTCCCGGTACTCCTCGGCTCGATCGTTTCCGCCATCTACGCTCCCCGCCCGGCCCGCGCGGCCGCCGAGCCCGATCCCAAGGAAGCCGAATACTACAAGATCACCACCTTTCCAACGCCTCCCGGAACCGCCCTGGAAGTGAGCTCCGTGGAGTTTCTGCCCGACGGCCGCGTGGCCATGGGCACGCGCCGTGGCGAGGTGTGGATCGCCTCCAACGCCCAAAACGCAACCACGCCGGGCGCATGGAACAAGGACACCATGATCTTCGAGGGTGACCAGGCTGCGCCCGAAAACTCGCACATCCGCTACCAGCGCTTCGCCGAGGGGCAGCACGAGATCCTCGGCCTCGCATGGAAGGACGGCTGGCTCTACGCCACGAACCGCTACGAAGTTCTACGCATGAAATCCCAAAGCGGCTCAGGCAAGGCCGACCGCTTCGAAACCGTCTGCGACAAGTGGGGCGTCAGCGGCGATTATCATGAGTACTCCTTCGGGTCGCGCTTTGACAAAAACGGAGACCTCTGGGTGCTCTGCTGCCTGACCGGTTCCTTCTCCAGCAAGACGCCTTTCCGCGGCTGGGCACTGCGCGTAAAACCGGACGGCACGATGGTCCCGACCTGCAGCGGCGTCCGCTCTCCGGGCGGCGTCGGCTTCGATGCCGAAGGCGAAGTGTACTACACCGACAACCAGGGTCCGTGGCACGGCGCCTGCACCCTCCAGCACCTGGTTCCAGGCTCCTTCCAGGGGCATCCCGGCGGAAACATGTGGTACGATCTCGCCCCCAACATGGGGCCGCGTCCGCAGGATCCGATGGACAAGAGCCGGATGGTCACCGAGCGCGCGAAAATCAAGGAACTCGTCCCGCCCGCCGTGTACATGGTCTACGGCCCCGGCAAGATCGGCAACTCCTCCACGGCGATTATCCTCGACGAGAGCGAGGGGAAATTTGGGCCGTTTCAAAAGCAGATCTTCATCCCCGACCAGAGCCATTCGAACGTTTCCCGGGTGTTTCTAGAAACGGTCAACGGCGTGAAGCAGGGGGTCGTCTTCCCCTTCCTCACCGGCCTGCGCTCGGGGCCGATCGGCGCCCGCATGGGCAAAGACGGCAAGTTCTTTGTCGGCGGCTCGGACCGCGGCTGGGGCGCCAAGGGCGGGCAGCCCTTCGCGTTCGAGCGCATCGACTGGACCGGCAAGGTGCCCTTTGAAGTGCACGAAATGCGCGCCAAACCGGACGGATTCGAACTCACCTTCACCGAGCCGGTCGACCCCGCAACCGCCGGCAACCCCGCCAGCTACTCCGCCCGCGAGTTCACCTACATCTACCAGGAGAAGTACGGCAGCCCCGAGGTGGACGACGTGCTTCCCAAGATCGAGAAGGCGGTCGTGGCTGGCGACGGAAAATCCGTCCGCCTGCACTTCGACGTCCTCACCAAGGGCCACGTCCACGAACTGCACCTGGACGGCGTGCGTTCCGCAAAAGGCGCCTCGGTCCTGCACCCTCTGGCCTATTACACGCTGAACGAAATCCCTGTGAAGTAAGGCTTTAAAAAAACCACCTCGCACGCGGAGCCGCGGAGGGCGCGGAGAAAATTTACAGAACCAAATGAAGCAGAACTGTTCCCCCTACTCCGCGGCTCCGCGACTCCGCGTGAACTTCCTTCTTTTGGACCACCAAAAAGCAGGCCCTCTCAACGATCGAGCAGGAACTTCTCAAAAAACAGCGTGTAGCTCAGGAACTGGTAGTCCTCGTGGTTGCGCTTGGTGAACCCGTGCCCCTCGTCCTTGCCCAGCAAGTACCAGGTCGGCAACCCTGACTCGCGCACCGCGGAAACAATCCGCTCGGCCTCGGTGTACGGCACACGCGGGTCCATCCGCCCCTGCACAACAAACAAGGGCGCCTTGATTTTCGCAGCGTGGGTCAGGGGTGAAATGCTCTCCAAAAACGCGTGCATCTTCGGGTCCCGCTCGTCCCCATATTCCCGGCGGCGGTTGCTTCGCCGGTAGTCCGAGGTGTCCCTCAGGAAGGTGTTGAAATTTGCGATTCCGACGCTGTCGATTCCGCAGCAAAACTGCTCACGGTACCGCACCAGGCAGGCGAGGCTCATGTACCCGCCATAACTCCCGCCCATCACGCCAGTCCTGTCGGCGCGGAGCCCGGAGTCCGCTCCCACCCAGTCCAAGAACGCTCCAATATCCTTCACCGCGTCCTCCCGCTTGAACCCGTTGTCCATGTCCAGAAACTTACGCCCGTACCCGCTCGAGCCGCGCACGTTCGGATACAAAAGCGCCACCCCGAGTTCGTTCACAAAGTAGTTATAGCTTCCCCTGAAGTCGGGCCGCGTCTGACCGGACGGCCCGCCATGGATGGACACGATCACGGGGCGCGGGCCTGGAAACCGCTCTGGATCAGGCCTGTAAACCAACCCCGACAACGGCAGGCCGTCGAAGCTACGCACCCGCACCAACTCGGCCTCCACAAAATCCGGCGGGCGGCTCGAGCCCGCGGGCCGCTCCGTCCAGCGCGTCAGCACGCCAGAGTCCACCTCGATCGAATAGACATCGCTCGGACCCTGGGAACCGCTGATGGAGAACCCCACCTCACGCAGCCGCGGGTGCCACGCAAGACCCTTGAGTACGGCCCTCGGAAGAGCCGGGCACGGCAGTTCGAGCCGGGTCACCACGTCGATCAAGCGGAGCTTCGAGAACCCATCCTCGTTGGTTACAAAGGCAAGTATCCGGCCGTCAGAGGAAATCTCGAAGGCTTCCACATCCCACGGAATCCGTTCCGTCAAAGACTCGACACGCCCGCTCGCCACCTCGAGCCGCACCAGCGATTGAAAATCCGAAAGCGAATCGTTTAGCGCGTATACGGCCGTATCGTTCTCAGCAAACCGGGCCTGCGAATAAACCACATCCCCCGCCTTCTTGGTGATCAGGGTGTGCTCCCCGGAAGCCACATCCACCGTCCAGAGCTCGGTCCGCTTCCCAGCGAAGTCACGCGACACAAGCAGCCTTGAACGGTCCCTGGACCAGTCACAGAGCCCGAATCCGAGACCAGAGGCGCCGGTAAGGTTGCGGGTGCTCAGGGGATCAGAAGGATCGACGACAAACACGTCGCTGTCGCGGCCGTTGCGCCTGTCGGAGGTGTAAGCGAGCAGAGCGCCGTCGGGCGACCAGCGGGGCAAAAGGTTTCGTGACTTGCCGTCCGTGAGAAGGATTGGAGGGGCGCTCGGAACCGCGGCGTTGCCGAGGTAAATCTGGAACTGCTCGTTCCCGTTCACATCGCTCGAGAACACAAACCGGTTTTCCTTTCCCGGCTGAAACACCCCTGAGGTGACCGGCTGCTTCCAGCGTGTCACGGCGGTCCTCTTGCCCGCCGGGCCAGCGACCAGATGGAGCTGAACCGTCTCTCCCAAGCGCGTCGTCACCACCGGCTCGCGGCGCACAGAATTCCACCCCCGGAAGCCAGCGCCCCCAAGTTTTAAATACTTTTCCACCCGCGCCTTGAGTTCAACCGGAACGGAGGGCATTCCGCTGACCTCGAGATTCTGCGGAACCGGAACAACCGGCAACCCGTCGGCATGAACGCGTTCCCCCGCCAGTCCGAAAAGACAAAGACAGGCGATCCACACGGACCATGAGCTAAACGCGTCACGCGCCTTCACTGAAACGGGATGGTTTGCATGCAACAATCCACCGCCACGGGACGGCTCTGACCCCATGCCCAGCAGACGGCCGGAGACTAGCAGGGCCCCACTGCTTTACAAAGCGGCAATCCGGCCGCCGCAACTCTGCACTCCCTAAACATCGCCGGGACGCCTATGGTACCTTGATGATCACACACCCCATTCGAGGTTTGGTGGCGGCCACGCACACCCCTTTTCACTCCGACGGAGCCCTGCACCTCGCCATAGTGGAAAAACAGGCCGCGCACCTCACGGCCGCAGGTGTGCACACCGTTTTTATAGGCGGCACCACGGGAGAAAGCCACTCTCTGAGCCTCGAGGAGCGCCTCGCCCTGACAGCGCGTTGGATGGAAGTGTCCAAAGGCTCGCAGCTCAAAGTGGTGGTGCACGTCGGCGCCAACTGCCTCGGCGACGTCTGCGCGCTCGCTGCCCAGGCGCAAAAGCTCGGCGCGGACGCCATCAGCGCGCTCGCCCCCAGCTATTTCAAACCCCGCAGCGTTGCCTCGCTCGTCGACTGCTGCGCGCAGATCACCACATCCGCGCCCGAGACGCCGTTCTTCCTTTACGACATTCCAAGCTTCACCGGCATCTCCCTCTCGATGCCCGATTTTCTCACCCAAGGAATGGAGCGCCTCCCCTCGCTTGCAGGCATCAAGTTTACAAATCCCGACGCCATGATGTTCCAGCAGTGCCTGAACCACAGCAACGGCGCCTTCAGCGTGCTCTGGGGTACCGACGAGTGCTTGCTTGCGGGTCTCGCCCTCGGGGCCACCGGCGCCGTGGGTAGCAGTTACAACTTCGCGGCGCCCCTCTACCGCCGGGTCATCGCCGCCTTCGAAAACAACGACCTCGCCATTGCGCGCCGCGAACAGATGCGCTCCGTCGAATTGATCGCGACGCTTGCTCCGCTCGGGTACATGGGCGCGGCAAAGGCGGTGATGAAGATGCTGGGCGTGGACGTGGGCCCGGCCCGGCTTCCGCACGGAAACCTGGACGCCGCGCAGACCCAAAAGCTCCAGTCCGACCTCGAACGCATCGGCTTCTTCGACTGGGTCGCCGTCTCGTAAGCGTCGCGCCCCTGCCGGGAAGTCCCGCCGCCGCGTTGAAAGGCGTCCCGCTTGCCTCGGCGTTGGGGGCCTTCTACCCTGAAACCTCATCCCCCACCCCGACCATGCGCCGCCTCCTACTACCCCTCGTGCTCCCCCTTTCAGGCCTCACCGGCTTCGCCCAGGACGCCTACGACCTGGTGATCTACGGCAACACCTCCGCGGGGGTCATCGCCGCTGTTCAGGCGAAGAAAATGGGCAAATCCGTCCTGCTGGTCGGTCCGGACAGGCATCTCGGCGGCCTCAGCAGCGGCGGGCTTGGTTTCACAGACAGCGGCGACAAGTCCGTCATCGGCGGGCTTTCCAGAAACTTCTACCACCGCGTCTGGGAATACTACCAAAAGCCGGAGACATGGGTTTTCCAAAAACAGGGGGCGTTCGGCAACAAGGGACAGGGAACGGTCGCAATGGACGCCGAGGCGCGGACGATGTGGATCTTCGAGCCCAACATCGCCGAAAAGGTTTTCGAAGACTACGTGAAGGAGTTTTCCATTCCCGTGCTCCGCGACGAGTGGCTGGACCGGACGTCGGGTGTAAAGATGGAGAAAGGCCGCATCGCCTCCATCCGTATGCTCAGCGGCAAGACCTTTTCGGGCGGGATGTTTATCGACGCGACCTACGAGGGAGACCTAATGGCCGCGGCGGGCGTCGCCTACCACGTGGGCCGAGAATCCAACGCCACCTACGGTGAGAAACACAACGGTTCTCAGACGGGGGTCCTCCACCACCGGCACCATTTCGGCGTTCTGAAAACGCAGATCAGCCCCTACGTCGTCCCGGGCGACAGCACCAGCGGCCTCCTTCCCAGAATCAGCGGCGAAAAGACGGCGCCTCCCGGGGAGGCAGACAAACGCGTGCAGGCGTATTGCTTCCGCATGTGCCTCTCCAACGTGCCGGAAAACCGGGTCCCGTTCACCGCGCCCGAGGGCTACGACGCCCGGCAGTACGAGCTGCTCGCACGCGTGTACGAGGCCGGATGGAAAGAGACCTTCGCAAAGTTCGACCTGATCCCAAACGGAAAGACGGACACTAACAACCACGGCCCGTTTAGCTTCGACAATATCGGATTCAACTACGAATACCCCGAGGCCGGATACGAAAAGCGGCGCCAGATCATCAAGGAGCACGAGACCTACCAGAAGGGCCTGCTTTACTTCATCGCCACGGATCCGCGCGTGCCCGCGGATGTCCGGGAGGAAATGAACAAATGGGGGCTCCCGAAGGACGAATTCAAGGACAATGGAAACTGGTCCCACCAGATGTACGTACGCGAGGCCCGACGCATGATCGGTGCGTTCGTGATGACCGAGAACGAGCTCACCAAGCAAAAGCCCACGCCGGATTCGGTGGGCATGGGCTCGTACACCATCGACTCCCACAACACCCAGCGCTACATCACGCCGGAAGGGTTTGTGCAGAACGAAGGCGACATCGGCGTGTCGACCCGGGGCCCATACGAGATCGCATACGGCGCTCTCGTTCCCAAAAAGGGGCAGGCTACCAACCTGCTGGTTCCCGTCGCGTGCAGCGCCTCGCACATTGCCTACGGGTCGATTCGCATGGAGCCGGTGTTCATGATCCTGGGACAGTCGGCGGCCACGGCCGCGGCCCTCGCGCTGGAGGGCAAGTCGGCGGTCCAGGACGTTTCATATGAATCACTCAAAGCCCGGCTGCTCGCCGACGGACAGGTGCTTCACAAGAAGGCCGATCCGGCGCAGCTTGCGAAGGAGGGTTCGCACGCCAGTCCGGCGTCTCTGCCGGGTATCACCGTCGACGACTCGGATGCGAAGCTGACCGGCGACTGGACCGAGAGCCAGTCGGCGAAGATGTTCTACGGAGCCGGCTACCGTCACGACGGGAAGGGCGCAAACGGAGCCGCCAGTGCGACATTTGAAACCCGCGTGGACCGCGACGGAGCCTACGAGGTTTTCATAGCCGTCGTTCCCAATTCAAACCGGGCCCAAAACGCAAAAGTGGCCATCAGGCACGCGGGCGGGCTGGCGCAACGCACCGTGGACTTGAGCCGGGGGCCGGAGAACAACCTAGTTTCGCTGGGAACCTACCAGTTTTCAAAGGAAAGTCCCGCAGCGGTGATTGTTTCAAACGAGGACGCCAAGGGCTACGTGGTGATCGACGCCGTGAACTGGCAGGCGCGGTAGACGGTGTGTGCCTCAATCGATACCGCGCTTTTTAAGCGCCCCTTGGTTGCCACATCGCTGAAAGGTTCTATTACTGAAGGTAACCTTAAACTTCACCTCGCATGACTGTCATACTTCTCTTTGCCGGGACGATGCTTCTCTCCCTCTGGGCGATGTGGCGGGTCAAGTCTGTCTATAACAAGTACAGTGAGATTCCAGCGTCCTCGGGCGCCTCCGGAGCCGAGGTGGCGGCCGCTATCCTCGACCGGGCCGGGATCCACGACGTCGAGATTGTGGAGATGGACGAGATGCTCGGGGACCACTACGACCCAACGGCGAAGCGCCTCGTGCTGTCCTCTCAGAACTTCCACGGACAGTCGCTGGCCGCCCTCGGCGTGGCGGCCCACGAGTGCGGACACGCCATCCAGCACAAAATCGCCTACGCGCCGCTCAAGCTGCGCATGGCAGCCGTGGGCGTGACCACCTTTGCCAACCAGATCCTCATGTGGCTGCCGCTCATCGGACTCTTCACCGGTTTGATCCGGCCGATGACCGCGGCTTGGATCATGGCCTCGGCGTGGGCGGTGATCATGGCGTTCAATCTGGTGACCCTGCCCGTCGAGTTTGACGCCTCCAACCGCGCCAAGCACATCCTCAAGGACATGGGATACATCGGTACCCAGGATGAGCTCGAGGGGGTGAAAAACACTCTCGACGCCGCAGGCTGGACCTACGTCGCCGCGTTCATCACCTCGCTCGGATGGTTACTCTACCACCTCCTGCCCCTCCTCACCGGACGGCGCGACGACTAAACTCGAAGACAGTGGTTCACGCGGAGGCGCGGAGCCGCGGAGAGGTGCAAATAGTTTCTCCTTTTCGGTTTATATGATTTTTCTCCGCGCCCCCCGCGGCTCCGCGTGAGATCTCTTCTCTCTAGTGCTCCGGCGTGCGGACTGAACCGCGGAGAATCCGCTAGGAGATCGCATCCCTTGTGAGCTCGCCGTTCACCAGACGCATCAATTTCAGCACATTCGCATTCTGCAGCTCCACTGGGAGCGCCGCTCCGGGGAAATTTTGAAAGCAAACAGGCCTCGCCCACCGTTGGATGGCGGCCGTTCCAACACTGGTGAAACGGCTGTCGGTGGTCGCGGGGTACGGCCCGCCGTGTTGCATCGCGGCACTCACCTCCACGCCCGTGGGAAAGCCGTTCACCAGCAGCCTGCCAGCCTTTTGCTCCAGGATAGAAAACAGCGCTCCTGCGGCCGCGAGATCCCCGGCATCGCCGTGAACGGTAGCCGTGAGCTGGCCCTCCAGCCCGCGCGCAACCTCCAGCATCTCAGCACTGTCGCGGACCTTCACCACCAGGGTCGCGGGCCCGAAGATTTCCTCCCGCAACAAAGGTTGGGAGAGAAATGCCGCCGCGTCCGTGGTCAAGACAGCGGGCCTTCCCTGTGTCCCGAGAGGCCCGGGGGAACCGCTTCCGCGCACCAGCAGGCGCACCCCTTCAACGCGTGCCGCCGCTTCCACTCCCGACTCATAGGCAGTCGCGATGCCCCCGTGGAGCATCGTGCCAACACCGGCAGACGCCACGGCGCTTTCCAACGCCGCCAGAAACGCGTCGAACGCGCCTCCCTGCACCGCAAACACCAACCCCGGCTTCGTGCAGAACTGGCCCACGCCCATCGTCATCGAGCCTTTCAGCCCCTCCGCAATCTGGGCGCCCCTTTCGGCAAGCGCCCCGGGGAGCAGAAACACCGGATTCAGGCTGCTCATCTCGGCAAACACCGGGATCGGCTCGGGCCTCCGGCTCGCGGCGTCCAGGAGCGCACGTCCTCCGCGATGAGATCCGGTAAAGCCCACGGCTTTTGTGAACGGATGCCTCACCAGGGCCGATCCAAGCGCATGGCCAGCCCCCTGCAAAAACGAAAACACACCGCCCGGCAGCCCGCACGCACTCGCCGCCTTGGCAACCGCGGCCGCCACCAACTCGCCCGTCCCCGGATGCGCCGGATGTCCCTTCACCACCACCGGACAGCCCGCCGCCAGGGCGCTCGCGGTGTCGCCGCCGGACACTGAAAACGCGAGCGGAAAATTGCTCGCACCGAAAACCACCACCGGACCAAGGGGCACCAGTACCCGGCGCAGATCAGGCCGGGGCAACGGCTGCCGGTCGGGCAACGCGGTGTCGATCCGGGCGTCGCACCAGGACCCCTCCCGCAGCACCGCCGCAAACTGACGGAGCTGGCCGACCGTACGTCCCCGCTCGCCGGTCAGCCGGTCCAGTGGCAGACCGCTTTCCGCGTGGGCACGCTCCAGCAAGGCGTCCCCGGTTTCCAAAATCTCCGCGGCGATGGTCTCTAGGAACACCGCGCGCACTTCGGGCGACGCGTTGCGAAAGGCGGGCGCCGCTTTCTCCGCTTCCGAGAGCGCCGCATCCACCTCCGCCTCTGTCGCCTCCGCAAAGACCGAAGGCGTCAACTCGAGCCCCAACGGACTGGAGGCAGTGAATGTCTGCGAACCGGCCGCCGAGGGCGCGCCGGCAATCAAGTGTTTTCCATGAATCAGCATAATTGAGGGGCGTTGTGTCGTTGCGAAATTACAGTTCGGGCCCGCGCACCAGAGAGAGCGGCGGACGGCAAGTTCAGGCGATGAAGTTCACCAGCGTTCCGAGCCCCTGGATCGAAATCCGGATCTCATCCCCGCCCGCAAGCGTGAACTCATTGGGCGGAACCACGCCGGTTCCCGTCAGCAGGTAGCAACCCGCGGGAAAACTGTTGTCGCGCCAAAGCCATTCGGCGAGCTCCAGCGGCGTGCGCTTCATCTGGTCCAGCGCCGTGCGTCCCTCGAACACCGGGGCGCCGCCGCGCAGAATCGTGATCGCAATTTCCGTCGATGCCGGCAGCGGCGGACACACCACCAGTCCGGGCCCCAGCCCGCAGCAGTGGCTCCAGACCTTGGCCTGCGGAAGGTACAGCGGGTTTTCGCCTTCAATATCACGCGAGCTCAGATCGTTGCCGATCGTGTAGCCGAAAATCCTGCCGCTCGTGTTGAGTGCAAGCGCCAGTTCGGGCTCGGGCACATTCCACTTTGCATCCGCGCGCAACCGGAGCGCAGTCCCTGTTCCGAAGACACGGTGCGGCGTCGCCTTGAAGAATATCTCCGGGCGGTCCGCATCATAGACCCTGTCGTAAAAGGTGCCGCCGCCGGCGTCCTTGGATTCCTCCATGCGGGCGTTGCGCGACCGCAGGTATGTGACGCCCGAGGCCCAAACCTCCTGGTTTTGAATCGGCGCACCGAGGACGGCCGGAGCGTCCACCCGCGAGCCTTCCCGGACCTGCGCGTCCAGCCAAAGGGCCGGATCTTCCTGCTGAAACAACGCGTCGAGACGGGTCTCCTTCAAGTGAATCCAGGCGTCATCCTGCTGAACAACGAGACCTGAGGGGGTGCAAAAAACAATTGGGGCGGACATAACCCCGGCAGCATGAGCCCAAGGAAACCCAAAGGTGAAGAAAGAAGCCTGAGATCTTCGGCGGACGTGGTGGGAAATCTCGGCCCTTTGTGCCAGCCTAGGGCCGCCATGCCCAGCGACCTGTTCCCATCCCACGACTCCCTGTTTGAGATCCGAACCCACGGCCCCGGCCCCTCGGGTGCACTGCCCATCGACGCGCAAATACTCTCGGAAAGCCCGAGCGGCGACCTGTTTGGCATGACGCAAAACGCAGGCATGGGATGGAACCCCGCCGAGGTCGGCCGGAAGTCGCTGTTGATTCTGAGCACGCAGGGCGGACTCCGCGCACCCGACGGCTCGCCCGTTGCACTCGGCTACCACACGGGCCACTGGGAAATCGGCCTCCTCGTGAAAGAGGCGGCCGACGCCATACGCGGCGCAGGGTTCCTTCCCTTTGCGGCGTATTGCTCCGACCCGTGCGACGGCCGCACGCAGGGGACAGAAGGCATGTTCGACAGCCTGCCGTTCCGAAACGACGCGGCCCTCGTGTTCCGGCGCCTCATCCGCTCGCTGCCCAGGCGCTCCGGGGTGCTTGGCATCGCCACCTGCGACAAGGGGCTTCCGGCGATGATGATGGCGCTCGCCGCAATGCGCGAACTTCCCTGCGTTCTGGTGCCCGGCGGCGTCACCCTGCCGCCGACGCGCGGCGAGGACGCCGGCGCCGTGCAAACCATCGGCGCCCGCTTTTCACGCGGCCTCCTCTCGCTTTCGGAGGCCGCCGAACTCGGCTGCCGCGCCTGCGGTTCTGCCGGGGGCGGCTGCCAGTTTTTGGGCACCGCAGCCACCTCTCAGGTCGTCGCGGAAGCCCTCGGCATGGCGCTTCCCCACTCGGCGCTGGCCCCCTCAGGCCAGCCCGTGTGGATGGAACTGGCGGCTAGCAGCGCAAGGGCGCTCGTGGCCATGGAAAAGCGCGGAATCAAGATGCGCGACATCCTCACGCCCGCCAGCGTTCGCAACGCGATGGTAGTCCATGCGGCCTTCGGCGGTTCGACGAACCTCCTCCTGCACATCCCCGCAATCGCCCACAGCGCAGGCCTTCCGCGGCCCGCCGTTGCAGACTGGATCCGCGTCAACTCCTCCGTTCCGCGCCTCGTGGACGTCCTTCCAAACGGCCCGAAATACCATCCCACCGTGCGCGCCTTCCTCGCGGGGGGCGTCCCCGAGGTGATGCTGCACCTGCGCGACCTGGGGCTTTTGGAAACCTCGGCGCTCACCGCCAGCGGGCGGACCGTCGGCGAAAATCTCGACGCGTGGCGGACCTCCGAGCGGCGCTCCCGTTTCAGGGAAATTCTGAAAGAACACGACGGCGTCGATCCCGATGACGTCATTCTATCACCGGACCGGGCAAAGTCCCTCGGTTTAACCGGCACCATGGTCTTCCCGGTGGGCAACCTCGCTCCGGAGGGTTCGGTCATCAAGTCGACCGCGATTGATCCAAGCGTCGTGGACGCCGACGGAGTCTACCGCAAGGAGGGTCCTGCGAGGGTCTTCACGAGCGAGGCGGCGGCGATCTCGGCAGTGCGCGCCGGGCTTATTCAAGCGGGTGACGTGATGGTGCTCGCGGGGATCGGACCGATGGGCACGGGCATGGAGGAGACCTACCAGATCACCTCCGCCCTCAAGCACCTGCCATTTGGAAAACACGTCGCGCTGATCACCGACGCCCGCTTTTCCGGGGTCTCCACAGGCGCCTGCATCGGGCACGTGGGGCCCGAGGCGCTGGCTGGCGGTCCCATTGGAAAGATCGTAGACGGCGACCGAATTCGGATCGTGGTCGACCGGGTGAACATGTGCGGGAGCCTCGACTTGGTTGGGGAGGCCGGGCGCGCGCTCAACGCGGCGGAGGCTGGGAAGATCCTTAAAAAACGTTCCTCGCGGAGCGACCTTGCGGCGCACTCCAAACTTCCCGACGACACACGGCTTTGGGCCGCGCTGCAACAAGCGGGGGGAGGCACCTGGGGAGGCTGCGTCTACGACGTGGACTCCATTCTGAACGCGCTCGTGCCGGGCGGGCCGGCTTGACATCGCCCCCGCGGCACCCTAATCGATCTACCCGTGCACAGAGCCGCCAGACAACTCATGCTGCTGCTGACGATGTTCGCATGGCTGACTGCGAACGTCCACTCTGCCGTCGCGCACTGTCTCTGTGCAGAGAGCTGTCACGAAGCACATTCCGAGGCGCTTGCAAGCGGCGCGGCTACCCTTCCCTCGGTTTCGCAAGGCTCTCTCGAAACCGGCGCCGGTGTCTTCATCCATTCGGAATTCGCCCAAAACTGCGACCATCACGAACCCGCTTTTGGGGGAGCGGCAGCCCATGACGGCCAAGGCCGCGGATGCTGCGACAGTCCTGACTCGAACATCTGCCTCGATCATACCCAGGAACTGGTGACGGCTCCCGTGAGCTACGGATCAAGCTCCGTACTGGTGTCCCTGTCGCTTTCACAATTCGTCCACCTCCACGTCAGCTTGTTCCAGGCATTGATTTGCGCCGTGGCTGAAGATCCGGCGCATACCCGTGCTTCGGCCCGCGTTCCAGCGGCCGAAGACACGAGGACCTCTGGCTGGTCGCATCTGGTTCATACTGCGCTACCAGTGCGCGGCCCGTCCGTTCTGGCATAACCCGACGCCCCGTCCGGGGCGCCGTATCTCCTGTCCAGAAATCCGCCGTCCGGGCTCTCTCCGGACGCCATCCCGCCGTTCCGGCACGCACTTATGCGATGTATTTTCCTCACCCTCATTCTGTTCATCCCATTCACAACACAGGCACTGACCCTTCCGTTCGACAAAGCCGCGGCCTACGCCGTCGAGCACAGTCCCGAACTCAAGGCGGCGAGGCAGCGCATTGAAGAGGCAAAGGGACGCCACATCGCTTCAGGACGGCTGCAGAATCCCGAGTTGGAAATGGAATGGTCCCGCGCTTCCGGCGGCTCAAGACGCACCGGCATCACCCTTCTTCAAAAATTTCCCGTGACGGCCAGGCTGCAGCTGGAGCGTTCCGTGTCCCGTGCACAACTGGCAGCAGCGGAGGCTGAAGTGCGTGATGTGGAAAGGCGCTTTTTTGCGGAGACGGCAGGCGAATGCGTCAAGGTAGCGGCGCTTCAGGAGCAGCTGGCCCTGCGCGCACAGCAGCTCTCCAACACGCGGGAGCAGGAGCGGTTCATCAAAAAGAGATCAGAACAAGGCGAGGCTCCGGCGACGGACATCCGCCAACTGGAGCTCGAGGCGAGGCAGCTCGAGGTTGAGATCCTGCAGCTGCAAATCACGCATGCGGCGGCCTTGGGCGAGCTCAAAATCCGACTCGGCCTCGCGCCCCGCGAGTCGCTTGCGATCACCGGTGGCCTGCCTGCTCCACGAAGCCCCGTTGCCGGCGGCCAAACCTTTATAAACCGCGCGGATCTTGAGGTCGCTCGGCACGAGATCGACGCTGCAAGGCAGACAGAGAAACTGGCGGAGGCCAACAAATGGCAGGACATCGGCGCGGGATTGCTGGTCGAGAACGAGCGGACGGAATCGGCAGCCTCCGGCTCGGCAACGGACCGTTTTGTGGGATTCCGAATCACGGTGCCCCTGCCTGTTTGGGACCGAAACGCAGGCAGAATTTACGAATCAGCCGCCGCCGCCCGGCGCGCCGCCCTCGAACTGGAAGCCCTTGGGGCAAAGATCCAGGGAGAGGTGGATACGACCCGTGGGGAAATGCACTCTCTGGCCAGGCTCGCTGCCGAGATGGACGAGTCGCTGCTTCCAAAGGCAAAGGAGCTGGAGGACCAACTGCGCGCAGCCTACGAAGCCGGCCTAGTCCCGTTCATCGAATCGCTCCGGGCCCGCGCGCGGCGCCTCGAACTCACCCAGCGCCGGACCGACGTTCTCAGGGACTACCACCTGGCAAAGGTCCGCTACGAATCCGCCGTTGGCGGGAAAGCAAACTCACAATGATTTTAAAACCCGGCGTTATGAACCCAAAGTCCGCGCTCCTCGCCGCCTGCATCGCCCTCAGCCCGTTTGCCGCGCACGGGGCCGACAGAGGGGCGAACCTCGTCATTCTGGACGAGGCCGCCGTGGCCAACCTCAAGCTGAAAACCGCACAGGCCGAGGAGACCGACTTTGAAGAAACGGTGTTCGTGCTGGGCAGGATCCGCGTGGCCCCCGGCAGGCGGGCCGTTGTGAGCAGCAGGGTCCCCGGACGCGCGACAAGCGTTTCGGCGCACCTAGATACCCGGATTGAGAAGGGAGCAGAAGCCGTTGTGCTCGAAAGCCGGCAGGCTGGAGATCCCCCGCCCACCATCCGGCTGCCTGCGCCGATTTCCGGCTTCGTGTCGGCGGTGAACGTTGCCCCGGGCCAGCCGGTGAGCGCGGACGACTCGCTGATCGAGATCGTCGACCTAGCCGATGTACACGCCGTGGCCGCCGTTCCGGAACACCTTCTGGGGCGCATTCAACTCGGTCAAAAGGCGCACCTGAGGGCTCCCGGTTATCCCGACAAACAGTTCGAAGCGCAGGTCGACCACATCGGCATCGAAGCCGACGCGGCTGCAGGCACGATCGAAGTGGCCTTTCACGTCCCGAATCCGGAGGCGCTTCTGCGTCCAAAGATGCGCGTAGAGTTTGCCATCATCACCGGAAAGAAAGAGGGCGTGATCAGCGTGCCACGCGAAGCCCTGCAGGGCGATGGGACCCAGAGGTTTGTATACGTTGCCGACTACGAATTGAAAAATGCCTTTGTGAAAACGCCGGTCGTCACCGGCGCGAGCAACGACAGGGCGGTGGAAATCATCAGCGGCATTCTGCCCGGCGACGAGGTGGTGGTGAGGGGCGGATACGGCCTGGTGTTCGCCGGCAAGGGCAACACTTCGTTGAAGGAGGCCATGGACGCGGCGCACGGCCACGCCCACGCAGAGGACGGCTCGGAACTTACTGACGAGCAGAAGAAAGCAGGGGGAACCCATCCCCACGAACATGGGCACGACCATGACCATGATGGCACTTTTCTGGACTCGCCCAGAGCCGGCAAATTCTTCGCAGCCACCACCGCGTTTCTGCTGCTTCTACTGGCCGGCCTCGGGTTCGCATCCCGCAACAAGTCCCACGTCTAAGCGTCATGCTCGACCACCTCATCCGGCTCTCGCTCAAACACAGGCCCCTCGTGCTAGGCCTCTCGGTATTGCTTCTCGTGTTCGGCTTTCAAGTCTCGCGGGAGCTTCCCGTCGAGGTCCTTCCCGACATGACCAAGCCCACTGTCACGATTCTCACGGAGGCCGCGGGCCTGGCTCCCGAGGAGGTCGAGGCGCTCGTCTCGCAGCCCATTGAAACCTCCATCCAAGGGGTCTCCGGACTGGACCGGCTGCGCTCCAGCTCGGATGTCGGCCTCTCCCTCGTGTTCGCCGAGTTTGCGTGGGGCACGGACATCTACAGGGCACGCCAGCTTGTGCAGGAAAGACTGCAGGCCGTTTCAGGAGCCCTGCCGCAGGGGGTGAAACCGGGCCTCACGCCGGTGTCCTCGCTCATGGGCGAGGTGCTCCTGGTCGGTGTGAAATCAAAGGACGCGTCCCTCAGTCCGCCTGATCTGCGAATCATTGCGGAATGGACTGTGGCGCGGCGTCTTCAAAGCATCGCCGGCGTCGCCGAAGTCCTCGCAATCGGCGGCGGGGTCAAACAAGTTCAAGTGCAGCCCGACCTTCAACGCATGGCGTCGCTGGGCATCACCCTGGCCGAGTTGGAACACGCAGTGGAAAAGACGGCGAACAATTCGACGAGCGGTTATCTCACCACCAGCTCCCAGGAGATCATGGTCCGCAATCTCGGAATGAGCACCGACCTGCGCGAAATTGGCAACACGGTGGTCAAGATGCTGGGCGACAGACCGGTCCTGATTCAGGACGTGGCGGGCGTCGCGCACGGAGTCCAGCCCATGCGCGGAGACGCCAGTATCAACGGCACGCCGGGCGTGGTCCTCAGCATCGACAAGTCGCCGGGCTTCGACACGCTGAGGCTGACCGCGGCGATCGAAAGAGCGCTGGAAGAACTGAAGCCCACGCTGCCCGGCGGCGTGGAGCTTGAACTGCTTTTCCGGCAGGGCGATTTCATCGCCAGCGCCATCGGCAACCTCAAGGAGGCCATCCGCGACGGAGCGGTCATGGTGACGATCGTGCTTTTTCTTTTTCTGTTCAACCTCCGCACCACCTTCATCACGCTCGCGGCGATGCCGCTGGCCTTCATGAGCACGGTGCTTGTGTTCAAGTGGTTCGGCATCTCCGTTAACTCGATGACTCTGGGCGGCCTGGCTGTGGCGATCGGCATGGTGGTCGACGACGCGATCGTCGACGTCGAAAACGTCTACCGGCGGCTGCGTGAAAACGCCCTGCTGCCCGCACCCCTGCCGCGTCTTGGCGTGATTGCAACCGCCTCCAGCGAGGTGCGCAACAGCATCCTCTATGCAACCCTCCTGATCATCCTCGTCTTCCTGCCGCTCATGGCTCTGGAAGGCCTCGAGGGCAGGCTGTTCACCCCGATCGCCGTGGCTACGATTGTTAGCATGGCGGCGTCGTTCGTCGTCTCGCTCACGGTCATCCCGGTGCTGTGCTCTCTGCTCCTTAACCCGCGGCCACCCACAGGCGCACATGGGCGCGACGGAGTCCATCTGGACGGCGTGGTCGTCCGAGCGATGAAATGGCTCGTGGAGCGCACCTTCCTGAAGGCGGCCTTCGGAGCCCCGCTCCTTGTCATTGCACTCACGGGCTTTGCACTCATCGGCGCGCTCATGCTTTACCCCGACATGGGAAAGGACTTCCTCCCGGCCTTCAACGAGGGCAGCGCAACCATCTCGCTTGCGAGCGCCCCAGGAACGTCCCTGGAACAGAGCAACCTAATCGGGGAGGCCGGAGGCAGCCTGCTCCGCTCCATTCCCGAGGTGAAGAGCGTGGGACGCCGAGCGGGACGCGCGGAACGGGACGACCACGTGATGCCGGTTTCCGTGAACGAGTATGACGTCGAGTTCCACCCCGGGGGGCGTCCGCGCAACGAGGTTTTTGCCGAGATCCGAAGGCTTCTCGGGGGCATCCCCGGAACGTTCACCAACGTCGGACAGCCCATCGGGCACCGGCTTTCCCACATGCTCAGCGGCGTGTCGGCGAAGATTGCGGTGAAGGTCTTCGGCCCCGACCTGGACGTGCTCCGGGCGAAGGGAGCCGAGATCGAACGGATTGCAAAGAGCATCCCGGGCCTCGCCGACGTGTATCTGGAAAAGCAGGTGCCCATTCCTCAGCTACGCATCGAGGTGGACCGCGAGCGGGCGAGGGCTTACGGCGTGCAACCGGGCTCCATCAACGAGCAATTGTCCACGCTGCTGGGTGGAAAGGTGGTCGCGGAGCTTTTGGAGGGGCAGCGCAGGATGGACCTGGTCTTCCGGCTGCCCCCCGAGGCCCGGAATGCCCCCGAAAAGCTCAGGGAGTTGATGATAGAAACGGGGGCGGGCCAGCGCGTACCGCTGCACCTCATCGCCAACGTGCGCGAAGGCTCCGGCCCGAACGTGATCAACCGCGAAAACACCCTGCGCCGGCTCGTGCTTGGCGCGAATACAACCGAACGCGATCAGGAATCCATGGCACTGCGGCTGGAGCGGGAGGTGCGGAAGGCGGTGACTCTCCCGGACGGCTACCTCTTCAGCTTCGAAGGTGAGTTCAAGGCGCAGCAGGAGGCGGCGAAGCGCATCGCCCTTTTTTCGGGGCTGGTGCTGATGGTGGTGGCGATCCTGCTGTTCGGCTACTTTAGAAGCGTATCGCTTGCGCTGCAGGTGCTTCTGAACATTCCGCTGGCCTTGATTGGCAGCCTTGTTCTGACGCGGGTCATGGTGAACAACATTTCCATCGCTACCCTTGTCGGTTTCATTGCGGTCACCGGCGTAGCCGCACGGAACAGCATCATGATGCTCTCCCACTACCTCCACCTGATGAAGCACGAGGGTGAGGGCTTCACCCGCGCCATGATCACCCGGGGCACCTTGGAGCGGCTCGTTCCCGTCTTGATGACGGCCTTTTCGGCGGGCATCGCGCTCATTCCCCTGCTGCTCGCGGCGCACGAGCCAGGCAAGGAGATCCTCCATCCGGTGGCGGTCGTCATGGTGGGCGGCCTGGTGAGCAGCACCTTCCTAGACCTCGTGGTCACCCCCGCCGTGTTCTGGATTTTCGGCAGGCGCGCCGCTGAGGCTGCGATCCGCCTAAACGCTCCCGCGGTCGGCTGATCCGGATTGAAGATCTTATAAAGACGGACCGGTGACTCATCCTTGCCTTGCCTCGGAAACAAAACATCTCCCAAACCACGAACCAACATGAACCCAAAAACCATCAAATCAGCACTCTTAAAGATCACCGCACTGGTCGCGATGACCCTTGGCCCCCTGGGCGCTCAAAACGCAGAGGCGGCCCCGAAGAAACAAGCCGGACCCAACGGAGGACGATTGATCGTCGCCGTCGACCCGAAGCTGGAGTTTCTCGTTTCCAAGGACCGGAAGGTCCAGATCACCGCCCTGGACGCGGAGCAGAAGCCAATGCCCCTGAAGGGCTACACAGTTTCCGTGGCGGCCGGAGACCGGAGCAAACCCACAAAGCTGGAATTCACCGAGTCGGACGGCAAGCTGGTTTCCAGCGGCACGCTGCCTGACGGGAACGACTTCCCGGTATCGGTGGCGATCAAGCCGGTTTCCGGAGGAAAGACCGTCTACGAGAAGTTCCAGCTGAACCTGAGCAACTGCTCCTCTTGCAAGTATCAGGAGTACGCCTGCGTTTGCGACCACTAGGCACACGTTTTGGCAAGGGCGCCTTTTAAGTCGAACTTGGGTGCCGGGCCTTCTTTTTGCATTCTCACTAGGAGGGAGCTGGAAGGCGCCCTAGAACTCGACTCCCACCATCAAACGAGACTGGAGAGAAGGATCACCAGTCCTGTTTGTGGTTTGAAACAGTGCCGTGAGACCGGTGAAAAAGTGCCCTCTGCGGAACGTCACGTTCGGCCCGCAATAAAGCTGTGAGCTCCGGGGGGCATGCCATTTTTCAAGCGAGGTCTTGTGCACGGCTTCGACGCCGCACGAAAGGCTTTTGGTGAGGTCGTATGCGATGCCGAAAGTCTGGCCCAGCTCGCCGGAGCTTTCCTGGAAATCGGCGAACTTGTCGCCCTCCCACTCCGACTCAAACACGCCATTCCAGCCGATTACCCAGCGCCCAATGCGTTTTTCAAGAAGCAGCTTCCCCTCAAACGCCGCGCTCCGTTCGCCCGCGGAGATTTCTCCGTACACAGCCGAGCCTAGAAAATCGGTCGCGGGATTGCTCAGATTGTGAATGAGCTCGACCGAGGTGTTTTGATAGCTTGAGCCGCGGGCTCGTGCGTCATACTTCCAGTTCACGGCAGAAAATCCGATCTGGGTCTTGTCCGTGAGCCCGATTTCCAGTTCGTGCCGCACTTCCAAGGAGCGGATGGCGCCCGGGCGGGATTTCCAAGTGAGCCAGTTCTCGAGTTCCACCTCGCCGGCGGGCGAGGTCAGGGTGGGATAGGTGTAGCCGAAGCGGCGCTCTGAGGCCTGGGCGCTGGGGGACATCAACGCGGAGATGAGCAGAAGAGCCAGGGAGGAGAGGTGGATCCTTTTCATGAGACTGAGTCTCAGTATCACTTCCAGGGCAGTCAATCCGATTTTCACGCCCTCCCCCGCCGCAGCTTTTAATCCAACATCCGCGCAATGCTCCTGGCGGCGCGACACAGTTCCTCCAACTTCTCGATCTGACGTCTCTCGTCGCTCAAAATGCCTGGCTGACCAGAGGCGATCCTGAGTTGACTCGCCGCCGCCTCGATCATTCGTTCTTCCTGCCCGAGAAAGAGGCCGCGGCCCTCCAACTTGCCAAGCGACCGCATCCAGCGTTTTCCACAGGCTCTCAAAATCAACGCGTTCCGAATGGCCTCGGCGGGGCCTGAGGGCTCCGACAGACGTTCACGCCAGCGCTCCAACTGCGATTCTGGATCAAAAGGTACGCTGAACAGACTCTGATCCAGCCGGGTTAGGACAAACTCCCGCCACCAGCTCCGGAGGTTGTGCGTCGGAATATAAAACGGCCGGTACTCAAGCTTCATCGAGCGGGTCCAATCCACCCACTTGAAACTGGACACCTCGCAGGACGTCACGACAGGAACCCAGGGCACCCTCACCGCGTCTGCGACGATCGCGGCGTGCATCGCGTCGGCGAGCACCAGCCGGGACCGGCGCACGACCTCCAGTTTCTCTCGGCTGTCTCCGTAAGGACTGAGGTAATGCACACCGGCTCGCCGGCAAACTTCGGGCCACAGACCGACATCGTCGCTGCGGTGGTGTGGCATGAAGACAACGCCTCCATCCCGCTCGCAGCTGGGCAGCGGACTGCCGCACGCCACCGCCCTCAGCAAGAGCGCCGAGTCCGTCAGCACAGTGCTGGGCGACAGCCCGAGGATGGTTGCGGTCAGCGGTCCGCGCACTCCAAGGAACCTCCACTTGGCGCAGGTTTCCGAGGACGGCACCTTTTGATAACCCACCCCGCTCCCGAGCACCACCACCTGCCGGTCGCTCGGGACGGTACTGCCTATGACCGTCCCTATCCCCAGCAGCCGGACGTTGGGATTGACCGGAAGCGCCCCGCCGAAAAAGTCCGTCCACAGCCAGCGGTTGAGGTCGTCGCCAAAATTGGCTACGGATCCAAAGTAATGTAACCTCATTCGGAGGACGCCCCTTTCTTCGTTTACCCCAAGGCGCCCATTCTCCAACGGCAATGCAGAGCCGGCGCCGTCAACCACTCCCCTCCCTTAATCGCAGCTCGACCTCAAAACAAAGGGCGTCCCGAGCCGGAACTTGAATGAGAAAGGAGACCTCCACCCTGTAGCGCAGTCCTCTCTATTCAAGAACTCTTCCCTCCCTGTTTTCTGTCCGACCTCTGCGGGTCTGCCGCCGATTCTCCCGGCGCTCAGTCCGCCTGAATGATGTCCGTCGCAAACGGAGCCCCCGGACCCGCGCTCACCGGAATGTGCACCGTCTCCTTTCCTGTCCTTGTGCGCACTTTAAAAGACAGGATGGTGCCGGGCCTCGCTCTTTTGACTGAGGCGATAAACGCGTCGGGACTCAAGCCCGACTCGATAACGTCGCCCACCTTAAGACCGTAACATTCGGCCGGCGACTTCCGGTCTATTTTGGTAAGCACCACCTTTCCCCCCTTCTCGGTGTAATCAATGCCGAGATAACCGGCGAACACGGAAGAAGAAGCGAGAAGGAACAAGAGCAAAGAAGTTTTCATGGGGTGATACGGCTGGAAAAAAGGCGAATATTGGCAGCTGATCAACCCTTTTCGGCCGGCGGCATTTCACCACCTTCTGAAACCGAAGTCGCCCTCAGGCAATGATCTCCGAGATCGGCCGCCCGTGGTCCACCTCCAGCCTTTTTCTCCCGGGAACCTCGAGCAGCCGCGAATCCAAGCCCAGCTGCCGGAGTATGGTCGCGTGAATGTCGGTCACGTAGTGCCGGTTCTCCGTGGCATGAAAGTCGAGCGAGTTGGCAGGGTTTATGAACAACGGAACCGCGTCGTGGCCCGGACCCAGATAATTGCCGTCCTTTTTGTTCCAATACTCGCGGGTCCCGATGGAGATGAACTGCGGCAGGTTTTCATTCAAACTGCCCAGGCCATAGTACACCCATGCCCCGAGGGTTGGAAACTCGCCCTCCACCATGTTCCGGCCCGAGTGAAACTGCGCCTGCGCCCCGTGGTTGCTGTCGGTGGTGAACATGGACCGGACGACGGCGATCCTGTCCGGGTTGCCGCCGATGTGCGGAAACCAGTCGCTGATCTCCATGCCGCTCTTTCCGTGCCTGCGGAAGCCCACCTGCATGAGATCGATTTTATTGCGCTGATTGCCGTTGGCGTCCGGAACCACCAGGCGCTCGAGCGCGAGCTTCCGGGGGTGCTGCACGTCCGCAAACGGAGTCTCGCTGATGGTCTTTCCAGCGTACTTGTTGAGCATCGGCTTGGGATCGAAGCTCTCCATGTGGCTGACCCCGCCGTTCATGAAGAGCCAGATCACGCTCTTCGCTTTCGGCGCAAAGTGCGGCATGCGAACTAGCGGTCGGAACACCGCGTTAAATGCAATCGAATATTATGTTACTTTAACGAAACGTGATCTGAAAATTCTTTAAGTTAAGATGCAGCCCACTTTTGCTGCTCCTACGCAACCCAGCCTGCGTCTGGCGACAGAACAATTGCAAGCGGAGGAAGATGAATGCGTTTCACACGTTCCAATCCGGGAATTTTTTATGCTCAAATCTATAAGAGTCGGACCCCGGCTGGTCCTTGGATTCAGCTCCGTGCTTGTCATCTTGCTCGTCATCACTGGTGTTTCCATTTTTAGAATTTCTCATCTTTCCGGCAGCATGGAAGGGTTGGTCAAACAAGACTTCGCCGAACAAAACAACGCGGCGAATCTGCTTTTCCAAGTGTATGCCAACTCACTGCGCCTGGGAACTCTCGTCACGTCCAGCGACCCGGCGGAGGCGGCGGCTTTGAAGTCCGACATTCAGGAGGAGCAGATCAAGATTGATGAACGTTTTGAAAGGCTTGTCGAAGCGGCGGCGAAAAGCAAAGACGCTACGCCGGTGGATGAGATGATTTCAGCGGCAGGCAAGTTATTTAATGCGACGAACCAGCTTTATAAGGTTCATGCCGACGGCAACAGGGAGGCCGACATTGCGTTCTTCCAAAAAGAAATGGTACCGCTGAGGAGCGTTTACCTTGAAAAGGTCAAGGGGGCCTACGACGAACAGTCCCGCCGGATTCAAAAATCCGAACAGGAAGCCCGGGCGGTTTCAAATAAAACCAGGATTCAAATTGTTTGGATGGGAATCATTGCCGTGGTAACCGGAATCACTGCGGCAGCTTTGATTTTAAGAAGTCTGGTGCCCCCGATCCGGAAAACCATGGTGGTGCTTGGGGCCGTTGCAAATGGTGATCTCAGCCAAACTCTGGAAATCGATACGCAGGACGAACTTGGGGCGATGGCGGCCTCGTTGAACACCGCGGTTACCTCAATGAAGAAGTCGATCGAGGAGGTGCAGCATTTACGCGAACGGGAAAAATTACACGCCGAAGAATTGGACCTCAAAATCGACCACCTCCTCGAGGTGGTCGATGCAGCTGCGCACGGCGATCTGACCCTGCGCATTGAATTGCAGGGATCCGATGCCATCGGAAAAGTGGGCGAGGCAACGGCGCGGCTGCTGGAAAATTTCCGCCTGGGAATCATGACGTTCTCGCGAAGCGCGGAGTCTCTGGCGACCACTTCTGAAAAGCTCAGTTCGCTCGGCGTGCAAATGAACACGCACGCCGACGAGACCGCCTCCCAGGCGCGCCTCGTTTCCAGTTCAGCCAGGGACGTTTCCACTTACCTGCAAACCGTGGCAGCCAGCTCTGAAGAGATGGCTGCAAGCATCCGTGAAATCTCCGTTAATGCTTCCGAGTCCGCCACCATTGCAAGTTCAGCGGTGCGCATTGGAGAAACCACCACAGTGATGATGGGACGTCTTGGCGAGTCCAGTCAGGAAATCGGCCAGGTCATCAAAGTGATCACTTCCATCGCTCAGCAAACAAACCTGCTTGCGCTGAACGCGACGATTGAGGCGGCCCGCTCCGGAGAGGCAGGCAAGGGGTTCGCGGTCGTTGCGAACGAGGTCAAAGAACTTGCCAAGGCAACGGCTGACGCCACCCAGGATATCAGTCGCAAGGTCGCAGCCATTCAAGAGGACACCAAGGGCGCGATCGATGCCATTGGAAACATGAGCGGAGTAATCGCTAAAATTAACGAGATCTCCTCCACCATTGCGGCCGCGGTTGAAGAACAGACTGCCACCACAAATGAAATCGGCAAAAATGTCACTCAAGCAGCTACTGGCAGCGAGGCGATCGCCAGAAACATCTCCTGTACTGCGGATGTCGCGCAGAGTGCCCAGCAAGGTGCATTCGATAACCAGCGCACTGCGGAACAACTGTCCCTGATGTCTTCGGAACTGAAGAGTCTCGTGAACCAGTTCAAGGTTTGACGCCACACCGCTCCCAGGGCCCCCGGGACGGAAAATTAACCTAAAAGGGCGCCCCTTTTGGAACGCAGGCCGACCAGCACAAAGAGCCTTGCCCCGGTTTTCCACGGGTTCCGCGGGTTCGAGAGCTCCCTTTGCAACGGACATCATCCAGGCGGACTGACCGCCCGGGCTCTTGCCTCCAGACCCGGTCATTTGAGGGCGGGGCTGTTCGGGACGGCGCGCCACGAGGCGGTTCGAAGGGGGGCGCGCTCACCGGAATGTGCACAGTCTCCTTTCCTCTCTTGGTGCACACTTTAAAAGAGAGGATGGTCCCGGGCTTCGCCCTTTTGACCGAGGCGATGAACGCGCCTGAACTCAAGCCCGACTCGACAACGTCGCCCGCTTTAAGGCCCTAATATTCGGCCGGCGACTTCCGGTCTATCTTGGTGACAACCACCTTTCCTCCCTTCTCGGTGTTATGGATACCGAGATAACCTGCAAATGCGGAAGAGGAAGCGAGCCGGAACAAGGGCAAAGAAGTTTTCGTGGGGTGATACCGCTGAAAAAAAAGGCGAACAGGGTCAACCGATCAACCATTTTTTGAAGAGGTGGCACTCCCGCGCCTGCTGAAACCGGAGTCGTCCTCAGGCAATGATCTCCGCGATCGGCCGCCCGTGGTCTATCTCCAGTCTTTTTCTCCCAGGAACCTCGAGCCTCCGCGAACCCGGCGTGCGGCCGAACGCGTTGGCGAACGCCACCAGCGTTTCCTCCACCTTCACCCCGCGTGGCATTTAACTTTCCCTTTTTTTCTCGGCGAAGCGTGTGACATTGAGACGACAGACTGGTGCCGTTTTGACCCCATTAAGTCGGCGAATCCTAATCAAGGCGGATTCGGATTGGAGCCATAAACGCACCTGGCAGACGTCCACCCGGGAAATGCATTCACGCCAGCAATGGATCTATGGGAAAGGAATATCTCGGGAAACTCTCGGAGCACGATCCGCTCTACGGATACCTGCGGCACGACATTCAGCCCCAACTGAATGGATCCACAGGACACGTCAGCTACCGCGTTTTTAAATTGAACGGATCCAATGATGTTTATCTCTATGAGGAGCGCAAAAGCGGCAAGAAACTGATAGGTAAGTTTTTTTCCTCAAATCGGAATCATGACTGGAATAAAAACGCCGCCAAGCTGACGCGGGAGTTCGAAAATCTGAGCATGATGCGGTCCTACGGGCTGGTTGGGTACCCGCACCATGTCGTCCGTCCGCTGGGCCGGAATTACTCGCTGAACTCGCTGCTGGTGACTGAAAACTGCGAGGGGGAGCTGCTCAGCAACGTCATTTTGTCTTATCTCCAGCACGGAGACGCCGGATACCTCTACTACAAACTCACTGCTCTGGCCTACTTCCTGGCGACCTTTCACAACCGTACCGCCAACGGGTACGGAGTCAATTTTCACGAGGACTGCAGCTATCTCGACCACATGGTCGATGGCCTGCTTCACGTTCAGGGCATCGGATGGGACGAAGCCCAAGAGTTGCACTGGCTCCGGGACCAATGGCGCCATCAACCCCGCATGTGGCAGGACCAGCAGGTGATCGTTCATGGCGACGCCACACCCGAAAACTTCCTGTTCGGGGGAGGCCTGAGCGTCATCGCTTTTGATCTGGAGCGAACCAAGCGGGCAGACCGCGTCTTTGATGTCGGAAGGATCGCAGGCGAGTTGAAGCATTTTTTCTTCCGGGCGACGGGCAACAAGTGGAGCGCCGAGCCTTTTATCGGACACTTTCTCTGGGAGTACGCATGTCACTTTCCGGATCGGCACAGCGCATTTCGCTCGATCACGGGACGTGTGCCCTTCCATATGGGGGTGACGTTGCTGCGGATTGCCCGCAACCATTGGGTCGGGCGCGAGTACCGCCGGAAACTGATCGACGAAGCCAAAGAGTGTTTGAGAGGGTTTTAATGAACATCAAGGCCATCATTTTTGACGTCAACGGGACCCTGATTGACATCCGCACGGACGAGGGAAACGAGGACGTCTACAGAGTTGTCAGTAATCTCCTCTCCTATCAGGGCATCCAGACCCACCGCCATGAACTCAAGGCGCTGTACTACGAGCTCATGGATGCGCAGAAAAAAAACAGGGGCGAGCGCCACCCGGAATTCAACGCAGTCGCCATCTTCAGGCAGATCGTCAACCGCCTTGCAACGGACTACACCCGCAGCCTTCCCGCGCAAAAACTGGAGCAGCTTCCCCTGCTCCTCGCGGAGGCGTACCGCGCGGCTTCCCGCCATCAGCTGAAACTTTACTACGGCGTCGAAACCACCCTCCATCAGCTCGCTTCAAAATACCGCCTGGCTGTCGTCTCCGACGCCCAGACCGCGTACGCCCTTCCCGAACTTCACGCAGTGGGCCTCACGTCCTTCTTTGAGCGGATCATTGTCTCGGGCGATTACGGTTATCGCAAACCCGACGTCCGATTGTTTGAAGAGGCGCTTCACGCCATGGGCATCCATGCGTCGGAGGCCGTGTATGTTGGCAACGATATTTATCGCGATGTTTACGGCGCCCAAAGAGCAGGGATGAAGACAGTCCTCTTCAGATCGAATCAAGGCTGCCCGGAGAAGCCTGGCATCAACGCCGAATACATCATTTACCAATTTCCGGAATTGCTGAACGCCCTCCAATTTTTGGAACAGCAATAGCGGGCGGCACACCTCTGTTTGCCGGAGCCAGCATGCCTTGAAATGCGGCTGCGAGGCAGGGAAGGAAATGGGCATCAACACTTGGGCGGCTTTCGCCGGAACTGATTCCGATGCGCTTGTAGACGGTGACTTTGTCGTTCTCGAGAGTGAGCTGCAGGCGGTGCTCCAGTCGCTACGGCACGATGGCATCAACACCGTCGCCATTCACCACCACATGACGGGCGAATCCCCACGGTACCTCTTCCTCACTACTGGGGCCGGGGGCCGGTAGAAACGTTGACTCACGCGATCAAAAACGCGCTGCAGAAGACGGCCAGATAGCGGCTTGGCAGGCGTTTGCCTTCAGCCCGATGGTGCTCACGCCCGGTTGGTGCCGCATATGACTTTTGAGCAGAAAGGTCTGTCCCCTGGGCCGCAGAGCACCGGTCCTGATTTTCTCAAGCGCCGCTACTGGCGTGAGCACACGATCCACTTTGATGGTGGTATGATCGTGCCCGAATCGCCTTCACCCCACATCGTGCCCGCACCGTGGTCGAATACAGCGGCAGTCGATCCCGGGGAAGCGTTTGTCGCATCAGTGGCGAGCTGTGACATGCTCTGGTTTCTGCATGTCGAGATTGATGCGGGCTTTGAGCTTGAAAGCTATGAAGACGAAGCCGTGTGACGCTCCACCCACCCATCGAATGGCGCAGCGACAGGCACCCAACGGCCAGTGAAGTGAAACACCTGCACCAGCAGGCGCATGAGGAGTGCTTCATTGCCAACCCCACCAGAACAGAGGTCACTGACAACAAGCCATGAACAAATCCGCGAGGGACGGAAATGGGGCCAAAAGGAAACTCCAATCAATTTCGTTGAACTCAAATCGGTATCACATATAATACCATTGTGCTTGTCGTCTTTGACACAAATGTCCTCGTTTCCGCGCTCAGATCCTCGAACGGGGCGTCGTTTCAACTCCTCCGTCTAGTGCAGTCCGGGCAGATACAACCCGCACTCAGTGCCCCATTGATGTTCGAATACGATGATGTTACGAGCAGGGAGGGTCTGCTGCCACACTTTCAACCCGCTGAGATTCAGGCTTTCTTGGACTGGTTCACCTCCATTTCAAGTCTGCACAAAGTCTATTTTTTGTGGAGACCGCTGCTTAAGGATCCAAAAGATGACATGGTGTTGGAGTGTGCCATCTCGGCCAGAGCGCATTGCATCGTGACCTACAATTTAAACGATTTTCTCAAAGCAGAATCTTTGGGAGTGAGGGTGGTAACGCCTTCCGAACTCCTCGAAATCCTAACCAAAATCTAGTCATGAGCACTCTGAGTATCCGCCTTCCGAACTCCATCCACCAACATGCAAAACGCCTTGCGCAGACTGAGGGTGTCTCGGTGAACCAGCTTGTGAGCAGTGCTTTGGCTGAAAAGCTGTCCGCCTTGGACGCCGAGCGTTATCTGAATGAACGTGCGGCACGTGGCAGGGAGGTGGACATCAACACCATCCTCGCCAAGGTTCCAAACACGAAGCCCGAACCGGAGGACAGGATCGGCGCGACTGCAGAACATCCTTAAGCAGAGACGGGGGGAAGCCGGACAGATTGCAGGTGACTCCAAACGGTGCGCTTTGTCGCGAGGGCTGCGCCTCCACTGGTATCCTGCCGGAGTGAGCACCGAGTCCAAAGGGGACCCACGAATTGGCTGAAGAAGCGAGTGGGGGCACCCTTGTTCTCAGGTGTCTCACTTCCGGGTCGATGCGCGGCGCAGGTTTTCCGGCAACATGGATGCATGGCGTAGGGCATAGAGGGTCTGTACCCTCGCCCTCACTGCCGCTGAGCGGCTTTCCAGAGCTGGAAAACTCCCGGGAGACAGTGATGGGCTCGATTCGGAAAGAGCGACAACTCGTCGCAACGCCTGCGTTCATGAAAACGGAGAGGTTTTGCCTGCGACAAGGGGTTCGATTTACTCAAGGGCTGCTGTCTTTGTTTTGGAGAGCCATTCGGAAGTATCGCCATACGGATGCCGGGCAATTGGCCGAAAGGGCAATTTCCTAGCAATCGAAAAGCGATTTCTCATCAGGAGGACGGATCACGATGAGTGGAAGCATTTTCAAAATACTGAGGCGGGCCCTTGGATCAGATGGAGAACGAAGAACTGCGGGAGCTGCAAACCCCGATGCGGCGCCCCCCCGCTCTTGGATTGCCGAATGCCTCAACTTTCGTCAAAAATCCACGAAACTGGTTCATTCCCAAGGCATCTTTCTCGCGGAATCCCGTCCAAGGCGCTGCCTCCCTGCGATTCCATGTCTACTAGCATTGAGTCTGCTGGTTTGCGCCTGCAAACCCAAGATTACCACCCCTGCAGCGGTTCCCATAGCACAGGCTATGAGCCAGGCCCCGGGAGTGAATGCACCTATAGAGAGCGCAAGGGAAGTCCCTCCCCCCGCGAGCCCTTCCCGACTCCAAAGCCGACGCCAAGCGAAGGTTCATGCCGTCTGGGTACGAGATGGGACGCCCCCCGCTGGCGGCACCAGCGAGGTGACCCTTCGGGTCGAGCCGAGTATCGGCCAAGAGGTCTCCGTAGGTGTGACCGAGGAGTTTGCCGGAGGCACAGGCGACCAATGGAAGACGGCCGCGTGGCTCGCAGCCATCAACTCCACGCAACTATTGAATCTCTCTCTTGCGGACTACGAGTTCAATGTACGAGTCACTGGAACCATTGACGGCCCCTCGGCTGGAATGTTGATCACAGCCTGTTTCACAGCCCTTTTGAATGGAGATTCCATCCTTAGTGATACCACCATGACAGGGACCATCAACCCCGATGGCACGTCGGGTCCCGTTGCCGGGATTCCACAAAAACTCAGGGGGGCAAAAGCGAAAGGGTTAAAGCGGTTTGGTTTCCCGATAGGGAGCAGGATATCCCGTGATTTACAAACTGGTGCTGATGTTGATGTTGCCGAGTTGGGAAGGAATCTCGGGATGGATGTGCGGGAGATTCGGGATGTCTGGGAAGCTTACGAGTTTATGACAGGGAAAAAACCGCTTCACGGCGTACCTGCCACTGACACAGAGATGGAATTGACCCCGGAGCTGCGTGCGTCCGTCCGTGCTAGGATTCTTAGCTGGAAGGGCCAGATCGCTGGAGAACGCCCCCTCATAAGCAAGCGCTATAAGGACCTGCAACCGATGCTCCGTCAGTTTGGCAAGAAGGGGGAGGGACAGCAGCTAGACGCAGGCCTCAACGATCTCTTCAACCGGGTGCAGCAGGCTTACCGCAATGGCGAAGGGTGGGGAAAAGACCACCCGGGAGCCCATCTCTACTTCATCCAAAGCGCACTATTCTTCAAGCTGCTAGCGCACGAACTGGAATTCCTCAATGCGGCGCTCAGGCTCGATCTGGACGCGATTAGCAGCCAATTGCAGAGCGAGATGGGCGTCAAGGGTCGGGTCGAGGCGCTTGCCATGGAGATGAAGGTGCAAGCTGGAAGAAGTTCGATCGGAGGTCGAATCTCTGCCGAAGACGGCTTCGCCGCATATGGCGATGCCACAGCCATGGTTTATCTTGCTGAGCAAGAGATCCGCCAAGCTGCTGGGATTGTCGAAAAGGTCCAGCGCGCGAGGAAACAGATCAGCGATGAGGAGGCGACCGGGATGCTTCTACGCCTCTTGATTAAGCCCCTCTCGTATTATGTCATCACAGATTTTTCCCTCGACTACGCGCGAGACGTTATCAGCTTCGGCTCCGAGGAGGGATCCCGCTCTTCTGTGGAACTGAACGATGCCGAGAATCTCGGAAAAGCCTATGCATCTGCAGCGGGTGCGGCGTTGAAGTATTTTGACGCCCTAGTCACCTCCGAACGAGCAACGCAGGCCGGTATCAGTATCCAGGCGGCCTCGGAGCAGCTTTCGCAGCAGGAGTTCGAACTGCCGATCCTCCGCATCCTCTGCCAACAAACGGAAGGAGCTCGCGAACTGTTCCCGGAAGACCCTACGCAGACCAAGCTGGTTCAGCTGGCCTTCGGCGCTAGGGCTTACCTTGGCGCGGCCGGGCTTATCAACAAATACTACTGCCTCGGGGCGACACTCAATGAAAAGGGGGAAGCCAACCTCCACAATCGTGAGGCATTAAGGTACCAGATAGAAGCAGCCCGCCGTCGAGCCGCAGAAGCAGCGGGGCGTAGTATGACACTGGCGGGGCTCATCCCTGCATCAGCGAGGCTCGAATATCAGCGTGCCTCAGCCCTTGCCATGGGAAGCTCCGATGACGAAAAACTCCTCGCACTGCGCTCTTACTGGACCTCCACCTTTTGGTCAAACCTTGCTGTCCAATTTGCAACACGATAGCCCCAACGGTTTCCGCTTTTTCCAGAAACGACCGTATCGCGACTAAATGGCTGATGGTGGCGAATGTGGTGAGGTGCCTTCTGGACAGCGCGTTTGCCCGCCAAGAGACGCTCGAAATTAGCTCCTGTGGCGCCGTACCCGCCACATTGATGCCCCGGGGGCTAAGCGCTCCGGAGCAGGCTAGGCAGGAACTGTCCCGGAGGTTTGATGCACCGGACTGGAGTTCAACCGCCTCACATGCGTTTCCCGTTCACACGGCGGGCGACCGCGACCGCCGCCCCTTGAAGACAGAATTTCCCGCAGTCACACCCGCGAAAAGGAGACACAGGAGCCCCGTAACGCAGTCGCCGGAAGGCAGGTCCATCCACACCGAAGCTAGAAACCCGGCCGCTGCTCCAAACCCTCCCAGCGCGCAGGAAAAACGCAGGTGTGCGGACAGGCTTCTGGCAAAGGGTGCGGCAGCGAGAACAGGGAGCACCAAAAGGGCGAAAGTCACGTTCGGCCCCGCGCCACTCCCATTTCCGCAGCCGAAAGGCTGCGGCCCCGTTGAAGCCATGAAGCGTTTTAGCGCGCCCAGCGTCTAACCGCTCGCGAGGGATGCGAAAATAGGGCCAAAAGGAAACTCCGAACCGGCAGAGCAGAATCCTCATGTTTCTCCAGACCGGACCCCTTGCCCTCCGATGGAAGGCGAATGCCCCCCCGCGGAACACGGGATGGCCTGTCATCCGGAAAATGCTCCTTGCGATGGAACACGACGCAGGCCTTTGCCCCGTCTTTCCGTTGCCCCCCTCGCCGCGAACAGGCAGACTGGCCGCCCTCGCACCCATGCTTCACTTCACCATCCTCGGCAGCGGCAGTTCCGGCAATTGCGCCCTTGTGGAAACCCCCACCACGCGGGTGCTCGTGGACGCGGGGTTCAGCACCCGCCAGATCACGCAGCGCCTGGCCGTACTCGGTGTCGAGCCCTCGCAGATCGACGCCATCCTGCTCACGCACGAACATTCCGACCACGCCGCCGGCATCGGAGTCTGGGGCCGCCGGCACAACACCCCCGTCTACGCCAACCCGCTGACGGCCGAGTCCCTGAAGCGCGACACCGCAGGCGTGGCCTGGCGCTTTTTCACCACGGGCACGGAATTTGAACTGGGCGACCTGCGGATCCAGAGCTTCCCCATTCCGCACGACGCGGTGGATCCGGTGGGCTTCGTCATCAAACACCAGGAGCAATCCCTCGGATTCCTGACGGATTTGGGGATCGCCACGAAGATCGTCCTCGAGCGGGTGCGCTCCGTACACACGCTTCTAATCGAGGCGAATCACGACGAAAAACTCCTGCACGACGACACCCGGCGCCCCTGGGCCACCAAGCAGCGCATCCTGTCGCGGCACGGACATCTTTCAAACGTGGCCGCGGCGGAGGTGCTTGTGGAGGTCGCCCGAAACGGGCTGCAGCGGGCGGTGCTGGGGCACCTGAGCGAGGACTGCAACTCGCCCGAGCTGGCCCTCCGGACTGTGAGGGAACGGCTTGCGCTCAGCGGCAGCGGAGCGGTCGAGGTCTTGTGCGCCGCGGCGCCCGCCGGGGGCGTCCGGATGCTGGTAGGGTGAGGCGGATCGCAGACGGGAGGCTCCTGACGGGGGCTGTTTGGCGGAAAAAGTGCCGAAATCGCGCCTAGCAGGCATTTCCCGCTTTCTCAAAGGGGCCTTTCGGGTGTTCACCTAGAACATAGCCTATGAAAGCTGAGACGCCGGATTATGTGCAGCTGGGGTTCGCCCGAATGGAGCGCGACCTGCATTACCTCATCGACTGTTTTGCGGAGGTCCTCACCGAAATGGACCACGCAGACCTCGCGGAACATCTCCCCTGGAGGAGCGCACAACCCCCGGGCGGGGATCCGCCTCCCCGCATGGGACTCGCGCTCTCGGTGGCTTTCCAGCTTCTGAACATGGTCGAGGAAAACGCGGCGGCCCAGACCCGCTCCCTGCGTGAGCAGGTCGAGGGATTGTGCGCGGAGCCGGGAGCGTGGGGGGCGCATCTGGCGCGTCTGCGCGAAGAGGGCGTGGAAGGGCCGGCGCTGGCATCCACCCTGAGCAGGGTCCGCGTGGAACCCGTGCTCACCGCGCATCCCACCGAGGCGAAGCGGCTTTCCGTTTTGGACCAGCACCGGATGCTGTTCGGCCTCCTCGAGCGGGTCACGAAGAGCGACCTGCCTTCTGCCGAGGCGCGCACCATCCGCGACGGAGTGAAGGCGGCCCTGGAGCGCCTCTGGCGGACGGGCGAAATTTTGCTGGAAAAGCCGACGCTCACCGATGAGCGCCGCAATGTGCTGCACTACCTGAGGGACGTCTTTCCCTCGGTGCTTCCCGCGCTGGACGAACGCTTGCGACAGGCCTGGCACGAGGCCGGTTTTGAACCTCACCTGCTCAGGCAGCCCGGGGTGATGCCCCGCATCCGCTTCGGAACGTGGGTCGGCGGCGACCGAGACGGCCACCCTGGAGTCACCGCGGACGTGACTGCGGAGAGCCTGGACCGCCTGCGGGTCAACGCGCTGCTGGTGGTGCGGCAGGAATTGGCCGCCCTCGCGGAGCGCCTGTCGCTTTCGTCCTGGATGCAGGGGGCGCCGGCGGACCTTCTGGAAAGCATCGAGCGGCACGAGGCCGCCCTCGGGGGGAATCTTCCCGGGATCACGCGCAAGGACGAACCCTGGCGCTGGGCCGTGGAGCTGATGGACGCCCGCCTTCCGCTGGAACAAACCCCGGGGCAGCTCGCACAGTTGCGCCAGCACGAAGGTTGCTACAGGCATTCCGAGGAGCTTCTCGCGGACATCGACCGCCTGCACGCGTCCCTGACCGCGATGGGCGCGGCGCGCCTGGCCGAATCCGACGTGCTGCCGGTGCGCCGGGCCGTCGAGGTGTTCGGCTTTCATCTGGCGAAGCTGGACATCCGGCAGAACTCGGTGTTCCACGCCAAGGCCCTGTCTCAGTTGCTGGGGGCGGCGGGCGTTTCCGCCGATGACTGGGAGGATTGGTCGGAACGCGAACGGCTGCGCTTTCTGGAAAAGGAGCTTCGCTCGCCCAGGCCCTTCCTGCACCCGTCGGCGTCGGCCGGCCCCGAGGCGGACGCGGTGCTCGGCTGCTACCGGGTTCTGGCCAAGCACATTTCAGACTACGGCATCAACGGCGTCGGCGCCCTGATTGTCAGCATGACCCGCAGGCTTTCGGACCTGCTCGTGGTGTACCTTCTGGCCCGCGAGGCCGGCCTGCTGCGCGCGTTTCCAGAGGGCATTGTGTGCCTGGTGCCGGTGGTGCCTCTGTTTGAAACAATCGAAGATCTGGACGGCGCGCCCGAAATGCTCGAGGCGTTTTTGGAACAGCCCGTCACCCGGGGGAGTTTGGTTTACCACGGAAAGCTTGCCGGACGCCCGGCTGAACTCCTCCAGCAGGTCATGGTGGGGTACTCCGACAGCAACAAGGACGGCGGCATCCTTTCCAGTCAGTGGGCTCTGCAGCGCTCCCAGAAACGGCTCGCCAAGGTGGCCGAGCAGCAGGGCGTCGTCCTGCGGTTTTTCCACGGACGCGGCGGCACCGTCAGCCGGGGGGCCGGCCCCACGCACCGCTTCCTGGAGGCGCTGCCGCATGGTTCGCTTTCGGGCCAGATGCGCCTTACGGAACAGGGCGAGACCATCGCGCAAAAGTACGCCAATCCCGCGACAGCGACCTACAACCTGGAGATGCTGCTGGCGGGCGTCACCGCCACCACCGTGCGCCACGGAAAGGAAGCCGTCGAAGATCCGGCTTTCGCACCGCTGATGCAGAAACTTTCCGATGCCAGCCGGAAGGCCTACCGCGAGCTTTTGGATGCGGACGACTTCCTGACGTTCTACCGGCAGGCAACGCCGATCGACGCCCTGGAGCACAGCCGAATCGGGTCGCGGCCGTCCCGCCGCACGGGGAAGCCGAGTCTCGCGGATTTGCGCGCGATTCCCTGGGTGTTTTCGTGGAGCCAGGCGCGCTTCTACGTGCCCGGCTGGTACGGCATGGGCAGTGCGCTGGAGGCGCTGGACGAAGGCGAAAGGGCGCTGCTGGCAAAAAACCTGAGGCACTGGCCGTTCTGGAGCTACGTGTTCACCAACGTCGAATCGTCCCTGGCCAGCGCCGACGCGGGCCTTATGGACCTGTACTCGGGCCTGGTCGAGGACGCCGGAGTGCGCGAACGGCTTTCCTCGCAGATCCGGGCCGAATGGACCCGTACCCACGCGATGCTGGATCAACTCCGGGGCAAAGCCGTCGGCCGGAGCCGCCCTCGCATGCTCCGCACGCTGGAACTCCGCGGCCAAGCGCTCTCCACGCTGCACCACCAGCAAGTCGCCCTGCTGCGGCGCTGGCGGGAACGGGTGAAGGCCGGCGATCAGGCGGGCTCGGAGGCGCTCCTGCCGGAACTGCTGCTTTCCATCAACGCGATCGCGAGCGGACTGCGCACCACGGGATAGACTGGCCGCCTGCGGGCCGGATGTCGTTTTCATCCGCCGCCACCGAGCGAAAAATGAATCTCCGGTGGCGGAACCGGAAGCGCTGTGTATTTTCCCCCATGGCTCAACCACCCCTTGACCCGTTTGAAGGCTACTTGGAAGTCCTCACGGTCATTCAAATCCTGCAGCGCAAGCGCAGGCGACTACTGACCGAGATGCAGTCGCCGGGGGCGTCGGATGCTCCGGTGTTCACGTCTGCCGACCCGGAGGGGGATGCACTCGCCGGCGCCCCGGTGGGGCCCTCCCCGGAGAGCCACGCCGAAGCCATGGCGCTGATCGCCCGCGTGGATACGGGGATCTTCGAGGCGGAGGCCCTGCAACTCGTCTACGAAGAGCGCATGGAGGAAGTGCTGCAGGGCGCGGCCGACCATGCCGACGCCGTCCGCTCGCTGCTCCTCTCCATTTCCGAACGACTGCAAGAGATGGAGTCCTGGCTATCCGAGGCGGTTTTGGGACTCAACGAAGAGGACATGGAGGAATGGGACCGCCTCAAAGCGGACTACACCCGCCTCAAGGACCAAATCGGCCTGAAGATCCCGCCGCAGGAGCCCTAGCCAGAGTGGGGCGCGCACCCGAGCGGTGCGACCTTCCAAAACGCCAGACAAAAAGACGTTCACGCGGAGCACGGAGCCGCGGAGGGAAGTAAATAATTTTGCTTCATTGGTTTATTTGATATTTCTCCGCGCCCGCCGCGGCTCCGCGTGACACCCCTTTTCTCTATCGCCGCGGCGTTCGAGTGAAACACGACAGTGCGTGCCACTGCCGGCTCGCATGCTAGACTCAAGAAATGCGCCTTTCCGCTTTCCTCCTGAGTGCCGCTCTCTGCTCGACCGCCGCCGCCCAGCCGGGGCTCACCATTTACAACGGCGGCTTCGCCGTCGTCCGCGACTCCGTGCAGCTCGACCTGAAAGCAGGCGAAAACAACGTCCGCTATTCGGGAGCCACATCCAGCCTGAACCCCAGCACCGTGATTTTACGGGACCCGGCGGGAAAGGTTTCCCTCTCGATCCTGGAGCAAAACTACCAGAACGATCCAGTCAACCAGATGACACTGCTGGACCGCTTCGAGGGCCAGGCGCTCGGCTTTTTGGTGCGCGAACCCCAGAAGCCGGACCGGATCGTGGAAGGCAAGGTAATCCGCAGCGGCTACACCCCCGGCGGCGAGCCGGTGGAGCCGATGATCGAGGTGGATGGAAAGATTGTATTCGAACTGCCGGGACGTCCCCTGTTTCCCGCCTTGAAAGACGACGGCGTCCTGCTCAAGCCGCTCCTCTCCTGGAAAATCCAGAGTCCTGCCGCTGCGAACCTTTCCGCCGAGCTGGCCTACTTGACCCAAGGCCTCGAGTGGAGCGCCAGCTACAACCTCGTGCTTCCAGAAGACGGCGACACGGCAGATCTCAACGGCTGGGTGACCATCCGCAACACCTCGGGCAAGGTCTTTGAAGGTGCGCGCATCAAACTCATGGCGGGCGACGTGCACCGTGCGGAGCCGGCACTTATGCCGCAGCGCCAAATGATGAAGGCCGCCATGGCAGCGGACGCGCTGGGAGAACCGGCCGGCGTCTCCGAAAAAGCATTCTCGGACTTCCACCTCTACACACTCCCCCGCCCCACCAACCTGAGGGATCAGGAAACAAAGCAGCTCGAGTTCATCCGGGGCTCCGGCATTCCCTGCCAGCGGCGCTACACCTACGACCCGGCCCGCGGAGCCCAGTATTTCGGACGCCCAGTCATCGAAAGCGAGTTCGGAGCCCAATTCAACGGGAAGAAAATCGAGTCCTCGCTGGAGTTTACGAACACCGAATCCTCCTCGCTTGGAAAGCCGCTGCCGGCTGGGACGCTGCGCGTGTACCGCAAGGATGGAGAGCAGTTGGAATTTGTCGGCGAAGACCGCCTGGACCACACTCCCGCTCAAGAAAAGGTGCGTCTTAAGATGGGCAATGCCTTCGACCTAGTCGGGGAACGCAAGCGCACCGACTTTCAGGTGGACCAGTCCAGACGCACCATGGACGAAACCTTTGAAATCAAACTGCGCAACCAAGGCAAAAAGCCCGTTGAAATCCAGGCGGTGGAGCATCTGGTCCGGACCACCCACTGGAGCCTCACGGCTAAAACACTGGAGCCCAAAAAAGTGGACAGCCACACGCTGGAATTCTCCGTACCTATAGCGCCCGGAAGCGAGACTGTCGTGAAATACACGGTTCACTACACTTGGTAGTCCGCAATAAATCTGTAAACCGTGAGACACCCTATGAACCTCCGCACCCCCCTGCTCCTGTGCCTGCTGTCCTGTTCCTTGTACGCCGCTGACGACGCCGGCTGGCTCCAGTCCAAAGGAACCCTGCTCTTTCACGACGCCTTTGAACGCGAGGAGACAGGCACCGGCCTCAAGGATATCGGCAACGGCTGGGAAAGCGCCACGGCCGACCGCGTGCCGCAGATCAAGCAGGCCGACCTGGACGCTGGGATCATGAAGATCGCCAGCGCCACCAAGGCGGCCGGACATGCGGCGCACATCCATCACGACGCCGGGTTTACAGACGGCGGCGTGGTGGTCCGTTTCAAATTCCCCGGCCTGAGCCCCTCCGAAGGGCTCCAGCTGGGATTCGTCGACCGCGAACTCAAGGGCGTGCACGCCGGCCACCTTTGTTATGCAGTCATCACCCAGAGCAACGTGACGCTCATCGACCACAAAACCGGCGTCATGAACCTGGAAATCCGCAAGCAGCGCGAAGCCGCAACGGCTGCGAAAACCAAGCCGTCGCCCGAGCTCGAGGCCTTGCTTAAGACGAAGCAGCTTGTGGCGCCGCTCTCGCTCAAGGCTGACACCGATTGGCACGAGCTGACCCTCGTGACCGAGGGCGACGAGATGCGCTTCTCCCTCGACGGCAAGCTGGCCGCCGCGCACCGCTCCGAAGGCTTCGCCCATGACATGAAACGCTGGTTCAGCTTCCTCGTCAGTTCGACCGTCTGGATCGATGACGTCAAAATCTACAAGGTGAAGTAGACGCTTTCTCCAAGGAGCTCGGAGTTTTCGCCGCCGGCTTTTGCAATGGCGGCCGCCTGGCCCCAAATAGACACAAGCCTTCCTCCTCAGTCGTTTTTATAAATTTTCTCCGCGCCCTCCGCGGCTCTGCGAGAGATTCTTTTTTCTGATGCCTCGACGTTTGAATTCAGCCCGCCCGTTCCCTGTATTCCGCCGCCCGTCACGTTAAAATCAGAGCCATTTTTGCGGTCACGAATCGGGCGAAGACACATCGCGTGCAAACAAGGCCGGGGCTCATCAGAGGGTGCGTGCAAGAATGACGGCCACGAGGGCTAGCACAACACCCGCCGGCAGCGACTTCATTAGGGGATCCCGGACTCTAAAATGCATTGCCACGGCTCCAACCATGAGGAGGGAGACGATGCCGGCAGCAGGCGTCACAAGAGCCGGCACCCAGATTCCAGCGAGCAGGCAGACCGCGCAGATGACCTTCAATCCGCCGACGGTCCAGAGGCTCCACTTTGGAAGTCCATAGGAAGCGAACTCCTCCGGCATTGACTGGGCAGCGCCGCCCCTGAAAGGAGTCTTCTTGTGAAAGCGCAGCAACCAGACGTTCAAAAGCCCGAGAGCCACAACGATCTGAAAAATAAGCGATACAATTTTCATTTAAGGGTCATTCTGGCTTTCAGGGATGCTGGAGGGCGGTGGTGTTCCATCACTCCTTCAATGTTTTAATGAATCATCTTTTAGAGGTCTCCCAAGCTATTTCGGCCGCAGGCTTTATTTGTTACGGCGCCGCCTGCCTGGTGTCTCGGCGCATGAGGGACGAGTTTGCCCGATACCAGCTGCCACAGATGCGTGTGTGGACCGGCGTGCTGCAAATTGCCGCTGGGATCGGACTGGTGGCGGGGTATGTATACCCGATTTGTGCGCTCCTTGCGTCTCTTGGATTGAGCGTGATGATGGTCGTGGCCCTCTGGGTGCGCTGGAAGATTAAAGACCCCGTTGCCGGGTTCTTGCAGGCTTTGGCGTGCCTTTTACTCAACACGTTTGTATTCCAGGCATATGTAGCTAGGCTGGTCCAGAAGGGCTGAGAGGATGCCCCGCGTTTTCGGTGTATCAATCCGACGGCGGGAAAATCCAGAGTTCAGGCCGGCCGACATTGCAGTGAACGCAGCGGCCGAGGAAAGTGATTGTCGCCAGCGAGAGATACAAGTTAGCCCGGGCAACATTGCCCAACACAGGGAGCGAGGGCGCACCAGACAGATGACGCAGCCTCTCCTCAGTGGACGGGATCGGATAAAAGATGCGCTGCAATAGCACTTGTCCGCTGCCGTCCTCGCCGGTGATGGCGGGCACCTGCCGGATCCAGGCGGCAGCATCACAACCGTCTATGGAGGCCGCCTTGTCCGCTTCGAATACCGAGCTCCGGCTCAACGAGGGGAGCACCAGGAGTCCAACGAAGCCCCACAAGGTCATCCAGCAGGTCTGCAGGAGCATCGCATGCCCCGGCGAACGGGTTGGAAGTCCGAGAGCATAGGATCCGACGCCGCAGCCGACCAGGTTCCAGACAAAAACGGAAGCAAACGAGCGTGCAGGCAGGTTGTGTTTGATCTCCCAGAGGCGCCTGTGCACGACAGTTTGAAGCTGGGGACCACTGAGTTGCGACTTCCATGCGTTGGGAAGGAGAATCGCCGCGCCGCGTCCCAGCCCGGATGTGCCGCCGGTGAAGGACGGGTCTCGTGAATCTACGCCCCAGCAGGATGAGCCCGCAAATTTCGAGCGGTTCTGGCCTCCGCCGGAGGCGAGAAACAAAATTCTCCGGCGGAAAAAAAAGAGGCCCAGCATGGCAGCCGCTATTCCCGCATCAAAACGGCCGGTCAGCCGGAAACTGCAGTAGTTGAGGCTCCCGGCAACGCCGAGCAGGAGGCAGTGCGTCACCACTCCCCTCAACCACGGCCTCACAAAGGACCGCTGCCCGGAGCCTGCCGGGGGCATCAAAAAGAAGCCGCCCGCCAAATCAAAAAGGGACTGAACGGCGACCGCTCCTAAGAGCACAATGAAAAGCTCACCAAGAGTCACCGGCACGGTCTGCCTGGAGTTAAACCAAGTCAGCCCCGCAAGGGCTGCAAGGACCCAGAAGCCGACATTTGAGATCCCCAAGGCGAGTCGCCTGCGGGCGTTTTGAACTTGGCCTGCCATCATTAGAGGACGATCTGCCATGCGTCCCCCCGTCGTCGAGGTTAGAAAAGCTGTGCAGGGGCGGCCTGGACGGCGTCCTAGCACGGCGCTATCGCCAGCCGGCACTCTAAGGTGGCCTGCCAAATGTGCAGACTCTCAAGCCGGCTCACGTTGAGTGGCTCGGTCCGGCCCTCCACGTATCAATCCGTGATATTGCGCGAGCGGGCTCGCGCCTGGTTTAGGCGCTGACGGCAAAGTCGCCTACGTTCCTGAATTTTGCGTATCGGCTCTCCAGCAGCTCATCTAGGGGTATTTTGGTGATTTCGTCGAGGTGCCGGACCAAGGCGTTGCGGAGGTTCAGAACCGCCGCGGACTGGTCTTGATGCGCCCCTCCCATGGGCTCGGGTATCACCTCGTCAATCAGCCCGAGTTCCAAGAGGTCCCTCCCGGTGAGTTTGAGGGCGGCGGCAGCCTCGGGGGCATGCTTGCGGTGTTTCCAGAGAATCGCGGCGCAACCCTCTGGGCTGATCACAGAGTAGTAAGCGTTTTCCAGCATCAACACGCGGTCGGCAACTCCGATGCCCAGAGCGCCTCCGGACCCACCCTCGCCAATGACGACGGCGACAGTGGGCGTGCGAAGGGACATCATTTCCCGCAGGTTCAGCGCAATCGCTTCCGAGATGTGGCGTTCCTCCGCCCCCACGCCCGGGTAGGCACCCGGGGTGTCGATCAAAGCAACGAATGGGAGGCTGAACTTTTCTCCCATGCGCATCAAACGCAATGCTTTGCGATATCCCTCCGGGTGGGCGCTGCCGAAGTTGCGCTTGAGGTTTTCCTTGGTGTCTCGGCCTTTCTGATGGCCGATCACCGTGCACCGGTGGCTGCCTATAGTGGCCAGACCCCCGGGCATGGCGGAATCGTCGCCAAAAAGGCGGTCGCCGTGCAGTTCGAGAAAATCCGTAAAGGACAACTGCATGTAATCGAGGGCGAAAGGACGCGCGGGATGGCGGGCGATCTGGACCCGCTGCCAGGCGGTCAGGTTTGAGTAAATCGCCTGGCGCGTCTGGGCCAGCTTTTCCTCCAAACGGCAGGCCTCGGCTTCAATGTTGATATCGCTTGCGACGGAGCTGTTTCTCAAATCGGCTAGTTTCGACTCCAATTCGAGGACAGGCTTCTCAAACTCCAAGGGCTGCAGCTTCATAATTTCAACGAATCGTGACAGGGTCATTCTTCCGGAGCAATGCAGACAGTTCGCGGATTGCATCCGGATCCAAGGCGTAGCCAGAGGGCGGTTTGGGAGCAGCGTCCCCCGCCTCTGGCGCTGCCGCATAAAGAGTATGCCCTGCGGGCTGCAACACAACCCACCGCGTTGCTTCGCGGTAGCCCTTCTCTCCGAATCCGATCCTCTGTCCGTCCTTCCAGCTCGGCTTGTCCTGCACCTTGGCGCTCACAGCTGGGTAGGTGCCCTTTTTCGGGGCGCCTACCTTGGCGTTTCCCTGCGTTCCCAGAATGGGATACTGCGTGAAAAAATCACCGTTTTTCAAGATCACCACCTTCGAAGCAACCCGCTCGATGACCGCTGAAAAACCCGCCGGCGCCACGTAAAGCCGCTGGCCCACACGCAGGTTGGTGTTTTCAAGCTGGTTTATTTCCACAAGCAGCTCGGGCGAAGTCTTGAACCGGGCGCAGACCTTGTTCAGGACATCCCCCTGTTTTACAATGTACACCTGCTTGTCCGGCGTGGCGCGCGGACTCAACAGCAGCGCCGTCTGAATGGCGCCGTAGCGCGTACGCGCTTCTTCCGCCTTCGAGGAGTCCGGATAGTTCTCTAAAAACTCGGCATAAGTTCTACGGGCGGCCAGCGGGTCGCCGGCAGTCTCCATCTGCAGGCACTTCTGATATTCCGCAATGGTTGGATCGACGAACGCCTGCGGCGCGGGCCCCCCATTTTTCTGATCCTGAACCAACTCCATCTCGGGGTGGATGTACAATTGATACGTAAAGTAGCCGCCGCCGCCGAAGACCACGGCGGCCAGAAGCAACACAAACACACCCTTAAGGAATCCAATCACGGCCGGCGAATCACGGGTGGATCACGGGGGATCAGATCAATCCCCTGCGTCGAAAATCTCCGAGGTTGGCTCCGGAGGATTCCTGAATCATGTCAGAGGCGAACTTGAGCAGGCTGACCTCCCAGCCCTCGTCAACACCCTGGATGATCGCGCTCAACGGATCATCCGCATACTCAACCTGATCCTTGAGCCGCTGCACAACCTCCTCGATCGAATTGTGCACGGTGTACTCCTTCACATCCGTCTTTCGAAATTGAAAACCGTACTTGAGAACAGCCAGATGACTCGCATTGGACTGGAGCCAGTCCATGAACTGCTCGGCCTTTTCGCCAAAACCCTCCAGCAGCATCCTCTGGAGATGTCCAGGGGCAATGATCTGAGGCCTCTCCGCATGGAGCCGCCCGTCGCGAATCCGGATCTGGTTCACGGAGTCCATCAACTCCGTCACGAGATAAAACCGGAAACTCGTCGAACCAAAGCTGTCTATCCTGCGCTCCGGGGCGTGGAGAACCTGGGTGTTTTCAAGGGCGTATTGAAAAGATGCCGCATCGAGCATGGCTGGTACGGTTCAATGTAGTCTACGGACTGCGGATAGCAAACGGAACCATCCGCCACCTTTTCGCAGCGGTTCAAGCAAGGAAACCCCTCCGGGTCCATCCCCCCCCGGGACGCATCGCGGTGCCACGACCAAAAATCACCGCCTCAAACCACGATCCTTCTCAAAAACAAGGTCTCCGTGGAGCCATAGCGCTTCCTCCTGACACACTCCCACCGCTCCAGCTCTGGCATCTTCCACCTCTGGACCACCTCCAAAACCAAGGTGCCGCCCGCGGACAAGGCCTCCGAAAGACCGGGACAAGCCAGCAGATCGGCGGCGAAGTCGCGCGCTCCCGCTTCCTTCGAATACGGTGGATCAGCGAAAATCAAGTCGGCACAGTCCACAGCGCCGGGCGTCTGCAGGAATCGGAAAACATCCATGCAGCGCACGTCCGCCTCCAGTCGCGTGCGAGAAAGGTTTTCGCCAATGACCGCGCAGGCTTTGCGATCGGCCTCCACCAGAATGGCGGAACTCGCACCCCGGCTCAGCGCCTCAATGCCCAACGAGCCCGTTCCCGCGAACAAATCCAAAACCTTCGCGCCACCGACAGAATCGCCGAGGCTGGAAAAAATCGCGCCCCTGACCATGTCCATGGTCGGACGCAAATCGGTTTTTGGCACGCGCAGGGCAATCCCTCCGGCGGTTCCAGCAATCACCCGCATAAATTTAAGCCCGTCGGAGCCCCTCTCCTTTCACCATTCGGATGGATTCCAAGCCGCCCCACACTCATTTTTTAGGCACCCCTTCCGGCTCCCTGTTTTCCGACTTCCGGGGCTTTAAAAAACCCCCGAGCAGCTGGCTGACGACACCGCCAAGTCCCTCGCCTGCGACCTTCTCTAACAAGTTTGTAGTCGGTTTGTCCAGAGACCCGGCGACTTGGAAGGCGATGGACCTTCTGCCGGTGTCGTCCGCAGGGGAAAAGGAATTGCCCAACATCTGGGATATCCGTCCGCTCAACAGCCGTTGTTGCAGCGAGAGCTGGGCGTTCAGCGCGAGGTTGCGCTTGAAGTCGAGGGAGCCGGGCGCGGAAAGAACCACGTCGCCCGCGTCGAGGTGGATTTCATCCAAGTGCACCTTTGAGTCCTCTATCCGGGCCCGCAGCCGGCCTTCCCTCACTTTCAGGTTGGTGATTTCCTGAATTTGGAAAATCTGACCGATCATTTGAAGCACGTTAACCCCTTTAAATTTTCCCTCCTGAAGGTCCACTGCCGCCGTTCCCCGCCAGGTCTCAGCCTGCTCGGCATCGCCCTCCAAACGGAGCCCTCCCCTGGCCTGCCCAGCCAGACGGAGGGACGGAAGCTCCTCCGTCATTTTTTCCAAATCGACCCCCTGCGTTGAGAACTCCAAACTGAACGGATATCTATCCTTCCAGCGCAATTCCGCGGAGCCCCTAACTCCGCCACCTCCACACGACGCCTGAATATCTTCAAGCGAAAGTTGGCTTTCACGCAGGAGCAATCCTCCTTCGATGTTTTTGAGCTGAACAGCCTCCATCCAGGTGCTCAGACGGGCTTTGAAAAAGCCGCTGCCACCGCCCGAGGAGTCCGGATTAAACTGGAGTTCGGCGCCTTCCAGCTGCCATTTGGTCCGGCCGTCGGCCGCAACCCAGTCGAGGGCCGCATCCGTGACCTGCACCGCTCTGAGGGCGCGCAACAGCGTGTCCCGCTTTGCTCCAACCCACCCGCCTCCAGTGGAGCGGTTCTCTCCCGCACTGGAATCCACGGCGGGCCCGGCTTCGGAGGACTCCATTTTAACCACCCGTAAACCGTCCATTTTTAGCTCCGATACCACAATCCTCCCCCCCAAAAGATAGAGCGGCTGGATGCGAAGCATCACCTCGCGAGCGGACAAAGAAAGCCCAGAGGGCGTGGACGCCTTCAATTTGGAAAGGCGCGTCGCACTCCAGACGCCTGGAGAGAACTCTTCAAACCGGACCTCCATTTTCAGAGCCCTGGAAAGGGTCTCGGCAATTTTCACGCGAGCCGACGAAGTTCTCAACAAAATGCCGCAGGCGAGCGGCAACGCTAAAAGCGCGGCCGCAGCAGCACCCAAGGCATAAACTGTTTTGGAACCAAACTTCACTGGCGTCACCCTAACCTAGGGAGCTACGGAGCAAAAGAGTGAAGCCACGATTCATGCACGATTGCTGGACAATGTCCGGGGCTCACGACTGACATCGACCTGAGGGCACCTCGTCCATACTCACAGGACACTCCCTTAGCACGGCGAGCCAGTCCGTCTTTTTGCTACCGATCCTACGCGTCGATCCCGCCCGGGCGTGACGAAGCAGATGCGCATCGGACAACATGACGCACCGTTCCCGCCCTTCAGCACCGCGCTCGAGCTTTGGTGCGAGATTGACCCTGCCCTGTCCGGCAGCCATGGTTCACGTGTATGAACTACGACCTGATCGTCATCGGCGGCGGACCTGCCGGCTATGTTGCCGCTATCCGTGCGGCGCAATTGGGAAAAAAAGTCGCCTGCGTTGAAAAGGAACGGGCGGGAGGCACCTGCCTGAACTGGGGCTGTATCCCGACCAAGTCCTTGCTGCGCAACGCGGAGCTTTATCACATTCTGGCCCACCGGGCGGCCGAGTTTGGAATCAAGGCGGACAACGTGTCCTTCGACTGGTCCAAAATCGTCGGCCGCTCCCGGGACGTCTCCGACAAGAATGCGGGAGGCATTGAATTTCTCTTCAAGCGCAGCAAGGTGGATTACATCCGCGGCGAGGCCTCACTGGAAAAAGCAGGCAGCGTCTCGGTGAAGGCCGCCGACGGCACCACCCAGACCCACACGGCGCCCAAGATTCTGGTGGCGACCGGCTGCCTCCCCAGGCCGATGCCCGGCTTCGCCTTCAATGGGAAGAGCGTCATCTCGAGCAAGGAGGCCATGGTCCTCCCCGAACAGCCGAAGAGCCTGATCGTGATCGGCGCAGGCGCCATCGGGGTCGAGTTCGCCTATTTCTACAACGCCTTCGGCACAAAAGTGACCGTCGTCGAAATGCTTCCCAACCTCCTCCCCGTGGAGGATACGGAAGTCTCCGTTGCTCTTGAAAAGTCCTTCCAAAAGCAGGGCGTCAAAGTGTTCACCTCCCACAAGACTGTAAAAACGGAGTCCTCCGACAAGGGGGTCCGCATCACCGTGGAAGACGCCAAGGGCAAGACGCAAGAGCTGGAGGCGGACGTTTGCCTCGTGGCCATCGGCGTGCAGCCTCTCCTTCCGGGCGGCGGCCTCAAAGTGGCGCTCACGGACCGCGGCTACATCCAGACGAACGACCGCTACGAGACCAGCGTCCCCGGGGTGTACGCGGCAGGCGACATCATCGGGCCACCCTGGCTCGCGCACGTGGCGAGCTTCGAAGCCATCCAGGCGGTCAACGGCATGTTCGAACCCGGCTTCAAGCCCAAGAAGGTCGGCACCTTCCCCGGCTGCACCTACTGCCAGCCGCAGGTGGCCAGCGTCGGCCTCACCGAACGCGCCGCCAAGGAAAAGGGCATCCCCTTCAAGGTGGGCAAGTTCCCTTACGCAGCAAGCGGCAAGGCCCGTGCGATCGGGGAGATCGAAGGTTTCGTGAAGTTGATTCTGGGCGAACCGCACGGCGAAGTGCTCGGGGCGCACATCATCGGCTCGGAAGCCACCGAACTCATCGCCGAACTCGGCCTCGCCATCACGATGGAAGCCACGATTGACGAAATCGAAGGCACCATTCATGCGCACCCAACCCTGAGCGAAATGGTCCACGAGGCCGCTTCCCAGGCGCACGGTCACGCCATCCACATCTAAACCGGACAATCCGCGGGCCGGCATATCGCCCCAGCCCGCGGCCTCTTCCAACCACAACCCTCGATAACCTCAAATGAGCAACCTATCCCAGCTTGAGCAACTCAAGCAGTACACCAAGGTCGTCGCCGACACCGGCGACTTCGAGTCCATGCGCGAATTCAAACCGCAGGACGCCACCACCAACCCGTCCCTGATCCTTCAGGCCGCCACCAAGCCCCAGTACGCCCCCATTCTGGAGAAGGCCATAGCCGACCGCAAAAACAGCGGCCTCACCGGCGCCAAGCAGGTGGACGACATCATCGACCATATCCTCATCGCCTTCGGCCTCGAGATCCTCAAGATCGTCCCCGGCCGCGTTTCCACCGAAACCGACGCCCGCCTGTCCTTCGACGTGAACGGCACAGTCGCCAAGGCCCGCGACCTGATCGCCCTTTACGAAAAGGCCGGCATCTCCCGGGACCGCGTTTTGATCAAAATCGCCTCCACCTGGGAGGGCATCAAGGCCGCGGAAATCGTCCAGAAGGAAGGCATCCGCTGCAACCTCACCCTGCTCTTCTCCATGGCGCAGGCCGTGGCGTGCGCCGACGCGAAGGTGCAGCTCATCTCGCCCTTCGTGGGCCGGATCTACGACTGGTACAAGAACGCCAACAAGCGCGAATACACCGGAGCAGAGGACCCCGGCGTCCAGTCCGTCACCGCCATCTTCAACTACTACAAGCATTTTGGGCACGAGACTGAGGTGATGGGCGCCAGCTTCCGCAACGTTTCCCAGATCGTGGAACTGGCGGGCAGCGACCTGCTCACGATCTCCCCCGACCTCCTCGCAAAGCTCGCAGCCTCCCACGACCCCGTGACCAAGAAGCTGGACGCCGCCGCCGCCAAGGCCGCGCACATCCACAAGATCGACTTGGATGAAAAGGCGTTCCGCTTCCAGTACAACGAGGACGCCATGGCGACCGAGAAGACCGCGGAAGGCATCCGCAAGTTCTCCGCCGACATCGTGAAGCTCGAACAGGTGGTCGCCTCGCACCTGTAATCCGCGACTCGAATCCATTCAGCGATTCAAAACCCCGTCCCGCCACCAGCGCGGGCCGGGGTTTTTGCTTTCAACCCGGAGACGGAAGTTCACGCGGAGCCACGGAGGCGCGGAGATAGATAAATGGTTTTTGTCCATTTAGTTATATAGAATTTCTCCGCGCTCTCCGCGGCTCCGCGTGAGATGCCCTTTTCTCGAATGCTTCGACTTTCGAGCTGAACCGTCCGCCCTCACACCAGTTCTCTAGGACAGGGCGGGAGCGCGTTCAGGAACATCTTTCCGTACCCCTTGGTCATGACCCTCGGGTCCAGAATCACCACGATCCCCCGGTCCGACTTGGTCCGGATCAGCCGCCCGACCCCCTGCCTAAGCTTTAAAATCGCCTCGGGCAGGGAATAGCCGCTGAACGAATCCCCGCCCTCGGCCTCGATGCGCTGGAGGCGCGCTTCCGTCAGGGGGTGGTCGGGCACCGCGAAGGGGAGCCGCGTGATGATGACGTTGCTGAGCGCGTCACCGGGAACGTCCACGCCACTCCAGAAGCTCTCGGTGCCGAACAGGACGTGCCGGCGGTCCTTTTTGAACTCCGCCACCAGCTGGTGGCGCGGCATCCCCTCGCCCTGCACGAGGAGTTTGTAGTCGAGTTCGTCGAGGCGCTCCCGCATGGCGGCGGCGATCGACTGCATCATTTTGTAACTCGTAAAAAGGACGAACGCGCGCCCCTGCGTCTTTTCGATGAAGTGCTCGATCCAGTGCGACAGCGCCTTCTCGAAGGCGTCCCCCTCCTTGGGGTCGGGCAGCTTCTGGACGACATACAGCTTCATCTGGCGCTGGAAATCAAACGGGCTGCCGATCTGGAGCGCGTCCACCTCGTAGGCGCCCACCCGGTCGCGGAAATATTCCAGCGCCTCGCTCCCCACCGACAGGGTGGCGCTCGCCATGATGCAGGTGCGCCCTTCGCGGAACAGCATCGAGCGCAGATACGGCGCCACATCCACGGGCGCGGCGTTGAGGGAATGCAGCGCCTGACCGCGCCCCTTCTGTTCGACCCAGTACACGAAGTTGTCCGACTCCAGCTTCAGAAAGGACGCGAGCGCGGTGCGGGCGTCGCGGATGCGCCGGCCGAGATCCTGCATCTCGCCCTTGAGCACCTCGTCCTCCTGCTCGCGGACGATCTGCACCACCCGCGCCTGCAACGCCATCAACGGCTCGGTGAGGGTGTCCGGCACCCAGTCGGGCTGGCGCACGCGGATCTCCTTTTTCTTCTCTGAAAACTCCCCGCGCTCTCCGACTTTTTCGAAGAACTGGTCCACCCGTTCCAGAAGCCCGGTGATTTCGCGCACGGCATCCGGCTGGCGGAGAATCTGGAAAAGGCCCTTCTTGGTCTTCGGATTATAGAGCCTCTGCAGGGCCTGCCTAAGCCCGTACTGCGAAACCGCCATCCCCAACTGCCTGGCGGCAATCCCCTCCACGGTATGGGCTTCGTCAAAGATGACGAAGTCGTTCCCGAAAAGATAGCCGCTCCCTTCGTCCTCGGCGTCCATCTGTCCGGCGAAGTTGAGGAAAAACAGGGTGTGGTTCATCACCACCACGTCGGCGGCGAGGAGGCGCTTCCGGGCCTGCTGGTAAAAGCAGCGGGGGTTGCTCCCGCAGCTTTTGTTGGTGCAGATGTGGGCTTCCGAGCAGACCTCCGCCCAAACCCGCGCATCCGGCTCCACCGAGATGTCGGAAAGGGTGCCGTCGGTGGTCGTCTCCGACCACAAGCGCAGGCGCTCGAGTTCCGCGCGTTCCGGGGAGGTGAACAAGCCATCCGCCTGGGCAATGGCGCGCTGCAGGCGCATGGGGCACAGATAATTGCCGCGGCCCTTCCAGAGCACCACGTCGAACTCCTGCTCGAGGATTTTCTGGAGGATGGGAAGGTCCTTCCCCACCAACTGCTCCTGCAAGTTGATGGTGCAGGTGGAGATCACCGCCTTGCGCTTGTTCTCGATGGCCCAGAGGACGGCGGGAACCAAGTAAGCCAGGGACTTGCCCACGCCAGTCCCCGCCTCGACGACCAGGTGCCTTCCGTTCTCCAGGGCCGAGGCGACCGCCGCCGCCATCTGCTGCTGTTCCGCGCGGTACTCGAAGTTTTTCACAGCGCCCAGCGCACCCTCGGGTGAAAAAAAGGCGTGAACCCTCTCCGTAAAGCTGCCGCCGGAATGTTCGGAGAGGGAAATCATGTCTGTATCAGAGTCGGGCGGTCATTATATCGCGCCTTCGCTATTTTGCATGTTTGAAGCTGAACCCAACCCAGCTTTATTCTTAAATATCCGACCCCTGCCTTCCATGTCCCTGCTAGACCGCTACCTCCTGCGCAATTTTATGGAGCCCTTCCTGCTCGCGGTGGGCGCCATTCTGGGAATCTGGCTGATATTCGACCTGAACGACCATGGGGCGGACTTTCTCCACAATGGAGCGGGCGCTGCCCAGGTTGCCGGCTTTTACCTCCTGCAGATACCGCAAATCCTCATGCTGGCACTTCCCTTTGCCATGCTCCTGGCGCTGCTCTTCAGCTGCGGCCGGATGTCGCGCAGTAACGAGATCATCTCGATGCTAGCCTCGGGACGCAGCCTCGGCCGCGTGCTGCTGCCTCTGTTCGCGTTCGGGGCGGCGATCTCCTGCCTCTGTCTGGTCCTCAATTACGAACTGGCCCCGCGCGCCGAGGCCGCAAAACGCGAGGCTCTCGAAAACATCCGCCGCACCAAGGGACTGGACGCGCCGCGGGACCAGATCGAAGCACATCTGTTCCGGGACCGCATCGGCGGACGGACTTGGTTTGTCAAACGGATGCGCCCCAGCAGCTCGGTGCTCGAGGGGGTCCAGGTGCGGCAGCAGGACGAACAGGGAAACATCATCCGGAAATGGTACGCGGCTAAAGCGATTCACGACCCGGCCACCGGACGCTGGACGTTCCAGAGGGGCGTGATCATCGACCTCAACCCCGAGGGCGAGGTGGTGAAGGTCGACGATTTTGAGGACAAGGGACAGCGCCAGGTCGACCACTGGCTGGAAACCCCTTGGAGGATCGCCTCCTCCCGTCTGGACTCCCTCCAACTCACCACTCCGGAACTCGAAGAGTACCTCGTCAACAACCACGACTTCCCGGCTGCGCAACTGGCGCCCTTCCGGACCACACTTTGCGACCGCTGGGCGCTGCCGTGGTCCTGCCTGGTGGCCATCCTGATCGGGGCGCCGCTGAGTGTGGTCTTTTCCCGACGGGGCAACCTTCAAGGCGCCGGTCTGGCCATTCTCCTGTTTGCGCTGACGCTTCCCATCCGCAGCCTCTTCCTCGCACTCGGAAAAGTGGGCCGCATTCCCGCGGAGGCGGCGGCATGGACCCCCCAGGCCTTGTTCTTTTGCATCGGACTCTTTCTGTTTTGGATGCGCGCCACAAACCGGGATTTCAGCAGCCTTTTCCTGCGCAAGGTTTAACACGCGCGCACCCTCGTCCTTATGAATCAAGACTGGAGCATTCAAACGCGCGGCGAAGTCTGCTCGACCACCGGCACCGGCTTTGCCGCGGGCGAGGTCTTCCACACCCTTTTATTCTACGACAAGGAGGGTCTCCGACGGGAAGACCTTTGCCAGAAGGCTCTTGCGGAGAGGCCGGAGGACGCCCCAAAACCCTTCTCCCAGTGGCGTTCCAAGTTCGAACCGCCCCCGGCCAAGCCGCCAGAGGCCCTTGGCAAACAAAGCGCAGAACAGCTCCTGCGCGCCTACATGGAGGACCCGGACCCGAAGCTCTGCAACGTTCGCTACATCCTGGCCGTGATGCTCGAGCGCAAGCGCACCATCAAGGAGGTGGAAACCACCCGCTCCGAGGACGGAATGCTGCTGCGTGTCTACCAGTTTCCAAAAACCGGGGAGGTCCTAATCATCCCGGACCCCCAGCTGCGCCTGAGCCAGATGGCCGAAATCCAACTCGAGGTCGCCTCCCTGCTGGGCGCACCCGCGGCCCCCGCTGCCCCTGCGCCCGAGGCCGCGTCCCATGAAACTCCGGCCGCGGAATCCGTAGCGGCCACCGAAACGAGTTCCGACACAGAACCCCAGCTGGAGGTGCATCCCCCCTCCACGGAAGCGGATTCCCCACAAGCGCCGCAAGACTCCCAAGAAGAGTTAGCAGAGTCGACAGAGACTGACGCCGTGCAGGCTTCGCAGTCCAACACCCCCCCTCCAGAACAGTTTTAACGGCCAATGCCTGCCGAGGGAGAGGATGCCTCCCGCGCCGCCTTCACCCAAGCCGCACAGCTTCTCCGAGCTGTGAGCGACTCCCGTTCAGTCCTTTCACAAAATCTCCCCCTATGCACCACCGCCGCCTCCCGCACATCGTCTCGATCCTTCTCCTGTCCACCGCATTGCTTCTGAACGGCGCACCCGTCGGAAAGATTGCACCGGTACTGCAACCCTTCGTCGACGGCCGCGTCCTTGCAGGCGCCGTTGTTCTCGTTGCGGACGCGGACAAAGTCCTCGATGTAGAGCCTGTGGGTTGGGCGGACATCGCTGCGAAAAAGCCGATGCGAGCAGATTCCCTGTTCTGGATTGCCTCGCAGTCTAAACCCATCACTGGGGCGGCGCTCATGATCCTTGTGGACGAAGGAAAGGTGAACGTGGACGATCCGGTTGAAAAATACCTGCCAGAATTCAAGGGCCAGCAAGTCAACATCAGCACAGACCCCGCCAAACCGCAGCTTCAGGCGCCGGGACACCCGATCCTTGTGCGCGAAGTCCTGAGCCACACGAGCGGACTGGATTTCAAATCAGCGATAGAGGCCCCCACCCTCGACCTGCTGCCTCTTTCCGAGCGCGTCGCCAGTTATGCTAAAATGGCGCTACTGTTCGAACCGGGAACAAAATCCAAGTACTCGAACGCGGGTATCAACACCGCCGGACGCATCATCGAGGTCGTGACCGGGATTCCCTTTGAGAAGTTCCTCGAAGAGCGCATTTTCAAACGGCTCGGCATGGTCGACACAACCTTTTACCCGAGCAAGCAACAGATCGAACGGCTTGCGAAAGCATACAAGCCGAACGGGACAAAAGACGGCCTCGAGGAGATAACCATCACACAGCTCAAATATCCCCTGGATGACCCCGACCGGCGTCCCATGCCAGCCGGCGGCCTGTTCTCGACGGCCAATGATCTCTCCCTCTTCTACCGCATGCTCGCCAACAACGGCGCTTTCAACGGCACGCGCATTCTCTCCGAGAAGGCGGTGAAGACCATGACTTCCGACCAGACCGGGGCCGCGAATTCACACTACGGCTTCGGCTTTGGAACAGACGGAAAGTCTTTCACCCACGGCGGCGCGTACGGCACAAACTCGCGCTACGATCTGGATCGAAAACTCGTCACGGTCTTCCTCGTCCAGCACGCCGGATGGGCAGGCAACGGAAAAACCATCCTGCCTGAATTTCAAAAGGCTGCCTCGGAAGCCTACGGCGCCAAGCTCGCGGCGAAGACGACCGACGCGACGCTTGTAGTCGGGATCAACAGCGCGCCTGACATGAAGGACAAGCCCGCAGACGACTGGGGGCTCTACTCGATCCGCCCCGCCGGAGGGCCTGCCATGGTGCTCGAGCCCGTGGACGGCGTGATCACGATTGGAAACCCGAAGGGTGATGCGCGACAGAAGTGGGCGCTCGTTCGCAGCGAAGGCGGCTTCTTCTCGATACAACCGTCGCACGATTCCTCGCTAGCCCTTTCGGTTGAAGACGGAGGCAGCCAGCGCGGCACACGAGTCATCCTCGAACCCAACGCTGGCAAGCCCTCCCAGCTTTGGGCGCTCCACAAACAGGAGGACGGCGCCTTCACTCTCACTCCAAAGCACGCGCCGGACATGGCGCTTGATAACCTCGGCGGCAAGACCGCGCCCGGCTCGAAGATCGACTTGTGGGACAAAAAACCAGGCGACAGGCATTTGCACTGGCTCGTGCAACCGCTTGCCGGCAGCCCCGTTTCTGAAACGGCGGCAAGCGCCGCCGCGCAGGCCTCCGCCTACGTCCCGCCCGCGATCAAACCCGAGGCGATCCTGCCCGGCGAGACGAAGCAGTTCAGCTTTGCGCAAAGCAAAGTCTTCCCCGGTACGGTGCGCGACGTCACGATTTTCATCCCCAAGCAATACGACGGCTCCAAACCGGCCTGCGTGTATGTGAAGACAGACGGGTTCAACCCGCGCGAAAAACTGATGATGGAAACCATGATCGCCACAGGGGAGATGCCGGTGACGGTCGGCGTCTTTGTGCGTCCCGGCGACCTGCCCGCACCGATGAAAGGCACGCTGGGGCGCCGCAACCGCGACCTCGAATACGACGGAATCGGGGACGAGAACGTCCGTTTCCTTGTCGACGAACTGCTGCCCTTTGTCGCAAAGGAATACCAGCTCAACCTGTCCACCGACGGCAACGACCGGTGCATGTCGGGAGGAAGTAGCGGCGCCATCGCGGCGTTCACCGCCGCCTGGCACCGGCCCGAGGCGTTCAGCCGCGTGTACGCCGCGAGCGGCAGCTGGGTGGCTTTCCGGGGCGGCCACGAGTTCCCGACTATGGTGCGCAAGTTCGAGGCAAAGCCGATCCGCGCCTTCCTCACAACCGCCACGCACGACATGGAAAACTGCGCCGGCGACTGGTTTCTGGCCGACCTGGAGATGGACAAGGCGCTGAAGTTCTCCGGCTACGACTACAGGTTCCGCACCATCGAAGGCCGCCACGTCGCGGGCTACGCCGAGAACTACCAGGAGGCCATGGCCTATCTCTGGAAGGACTGGCCGCAGCGCGTGAAGGCAGGGCCTAGCGCGCCGCGCGCCCAAGAAGTGATCCTGGCCGACGAAGGCTGGCAGCCGCTGGCCGAGGGTTTCAAAAGCACCCGGGGCCCGTCCTGCAACGCAAAGGGCGAGGTCTTTTTCGCCGACACCACCGCCGACAAAATCCACCGCATCAATCTGGACGGCACCGTGTCCGAGTTTGCCACGAACACCGGCAACGCGCACTGCGTGAGCGTCGGCGCCGACGGCACGCTCTACACCATTTCCGAAAAGTCCGGCAAGCTCATGAGCTACGACGCCGGCGGCATGCCGAAAGTTGTGCGGGAAGACATCCTCGGCCACTCCATTCTCGCGATGCCGGACGGCGGCCTTTACGTGACCGCCAACAGCGACAAACCTCGCGAGGTCGGCTCAGTCTGGTTTATCAAGGACGGCAAAAAGAAGCAGGTCGACTCCGACCTGACCTTCGCTACGGGAATGGCGTACCGCCCCGACCAGTGGCTGCTCTCCGTCGCCGACGGCCACTCGAAATGGGCCTACAGCTACCAGATCAACGCCGACGGCGCCCTCGCCCACAAGGAGCGCTTCTTCCATCTTCACGTCAACGACTGGCAGGACGACGCGGGCGCCGAGTCCGTCTGCTACTCGCTTGAAGGCCGCCAGTTTCTCGCGACCAAGAGCGGCGTCCAGATCAGCGCAGACGACGGACCAACACAGATCATTCTTCCCGTGCCTGGCAACGGTCGCGTCACCGGGGTGGCAATCGGAGGAAAGGACATGGACACGCTTTTCGCTCTCTGCGGCAACAGGATCTGGAAACGCAAGATCCGGCAGCACGCCATGGGCGCGTGGAGCCCGTGGACGCAGGTGACGGGCACGAAACTGTGAGCAGGTGCGCGCCGCCCGCCATTCCTCGAACCTGAGGAGCCTTACTTTTCTGCAATACAACTTTCTCCATCCCCCGTCCGAGACCGCCCTGCCCCTCCATATGCCCACCCCAGACCGTTCTACGCCTCCGTTCCACAACCGGCTCCGGCTCTCTTTAAGACTCCTTCCGCTGCTCGCGCTCTCGCTTGCGGCGGCCCCCTTGAATGCCGCCCTTTCGCCCACCCAATCCGAGGCCCTTTATCAGGAAATGCTCCGAGACCCGCGTTTCAAGGCCGCGGACAAAGAGCTCTCGGCCTTGTACTCCGCCATTCGCAAACAGCTGCCTCCGGCCGGACAGTCCCAAATCCGCGACCAGCAGCGCGAGTGGTTGAAGTCCGCTTACGAAGCCATTGCAAATACAGCCCCCTCGGCCCGCGCAGGCTTGGGTGAGCGCCTGACCCGGGAACGCATCCAGGAGCTGCGACTTGCGCCCCAGTCACCCCGGCAGGACAGGCCGTCTTTGCCGGCGGCCCCTGCCCTGGGAGGAGGACTGGCAACGTCTCCCCGCGGCGAGGTCATCGATGTGAATGCAAGTCTGGCGAGGCTGAAGTCCAAGGATCCGGACAGGCGCCTGGAGGCGCTCCGGGAGCTCGAGTACTCGCTGGACCCGAGGCTTCCCTCAGTCATGCTGGGGCTGCTCAACGACGCAGGAAACACTACCCGCAGGGTTGCCGCGCACGGTGTCGGTAGCCGCTGGTGGCAAGTCCCTACAGACAAGCTGGATTCGTTCATAGGTCGGCTGAAGGCAGCCGCGGCGAAAGAGGGGGAAGGCTACACAGGCGAGTGCTACCGCGGCGTCGCACTTTTGCAGGTGGCGGCCGGAAGGCGCATCGAACATCCAGAAGCCGTATCGCTCAGTCCGAACGGGCGGTGGATCATCTACGACCGACTCGGGATGCCCTGCCTCGTGGACGTCCAGAGCCGCTCCGAGGAGCTGCTCGGTCTGGATTCGGGCTTGCGGGAGGGACGTTTTTGGGGGAATCCCAAGACCGTAATCTGGCATCCTTCAAAGGAGGCCGCCGCGATACCCCAGGCAACTCGGCGGGGAACGGTCTGTCTTTTAGTTTGGACGCACGGCTCTGGAACCCGTGTCATCCACCGGGACAGCCTTCTGGAGCTGGTTGCCAAGCGGAAGTTCAAGGCCGACCCTTACATGTCTTACATTTCCGAGGACGACCTGAAATGGCGGGGGGACAAGCTGCTGGTTCCCTTGGAGTTCGCGGAAGAGAGCGGTAACGGCCCCGGGCGTGTGGCCACAGTTTCTTGGAACCCCTCGAGCGGAGAGCTGATTCTGGAGGGGATCAAGTGAGCTACATGCGGCGGTCTGACATTCAAAACGTCGAAGTAACGCCTCAACTAGCTTAATGCTAACCAAATGAGGAGTGAACAAGGTCACGGACAGCCCTCATGTCCACCAACGCCTGCTCCATATCCTCGCGACTGGCACTATCCCCGGGATAGCGGGTTGACACAGAATAAAAGCTCAGGCGCCTGACTTGATCTGTCAGGCTTATCCATTCGGGATACGCACCCTTCAGAAGTACAAGCAAATGGCGTAAATCGTGGGTCTTTGGGAAGGGCAGGTCGTCTTCACAAAGCCTTGCCTTCAGCCATTTCTCGCCGACCTGTTGGCAAAGGAAGCAGATCACATTGTGAGGGGTCAGCTTCTCAGCAGCGGCAAGGTGACTGGCTGAAAAGAAGTCCTCCTCCGCCTTCTCAATCCACTCAGCGGTCAGATGCTTCATAGAGAACACGACCCTTGGAAAAAACGTCCTTCAGGAAACAGTCTCCCTCCTCAAGCCGCCACGCAATGTCCTCGGGATTCCGCACCAGAAGATCCAACGGGAAGGAGGCTGGAATCGCCGAATCGATTGCTATGGCTTTGTCCCTGTTTCTTACGCCATTGGGATCCTTAGGCATGACCACCATCAGATCGACATCGGAATCCTCTGTGGGATTCCCGTAGGCGTAGGATCCAAACAGCACGATCTTCAGTGGCCTGAACTGTCGGGCCACATCCTCCGCGTAGGTCTCAATTTGCCGCTGAGTGATCACAAACAAGAGCGTACTCCTGACAAAAGGTCACTTCAACTCCTTGATTCCCACCGTGGATTAAGCGGTTTTTTCCGGTCCTTAACTTTTCTCCCACTCCCTCAGAGCCCCCACCCATCCAAGGGCGGATTGAGCCCCAGTTTCTCCGAACTGGGATACTCCGCTGAAGACCTGCCCAACCGCCACGAACGCCTCTTGTCCGAGCGCGCCGTCTGGTAAGCACACTGGTGCGAAGTCGCCGAACGCGTCCTTCCTCGCAGTGATTCCTTCACCGGATGCCGCACTCCGAGCGAGAAACACACCAAACTTCTTTAGCGCGCCCCGCGGTAATTCCGCGCGCGCGAACTGCGGAGTGGAGCCAAAAGCGATTTGTTACCACTTTGGCTCCGGCAAAAAAAGTCAAGGCCTGCCCCTCGCGAAGCAGCCGGGGTGTTCCCGGCATGGGCATGGGGCAGTTGATCGGCAGGCTCTCTAGTGCGGGGTTAAAAGTGGTGAGTACGTGGAGCATTTTGAGACGGCCTTCAAAGCCCTGCCAGCGCAGGCTTGAGCGTCTCACGGATGTCACGCCTGCGAAAGATTTCATACCCCCGCGTTTCCAGCTCTTTTCGCGCGGGTTCGTCGTTCAGCAGCTCCAGGCACCGCTGGACCAACGTCTCGCGGCCGGCAAAGCAGACCGCCTCCTCCAAATCCGGTTCCACGTAAGTCTCCGGATGGCGGTCCGCGAGCACGGCCTTCCCGTTGGCGAGCAAATAGGAAGCGCGAACCACCTCAAAGATTCGGGCTTGATAGTAGAGGTTGATATTCAACACGATCTTGGACCGGGCGATCAGAGCATCTCTCTCCGCGCCGTACAGGCCGCAGGCAAAAACGCAGCGCACGCCCGCCTCGCTGAGTTCGTGGAAAACCTCGAGCCGGCTGACGCAGCTTTTACCGTACAAAAGCACGTCTATGTCCTCGGTAGCGCCCTTCGGGATGCGCTCCAAGGGAGACGCCCAAGAGACGGGCACCACCACCGGGCGCCGGACCGCGTTGAAGCGCGTCCAAGCGTCCAGATTGCGCGGGCTGTACTCCCAGATTTGAAAGCGGTCCGCGACGGTCTGACAGCCGGGCGAGAGGCTCTCGATCGGAACGCTGCCCATCTGCTCCAGATTGTAGATGATCGTGTCCTTGGGTAGCGAGGTAAGATGGTCCTGAGGAACCACGGTGTGGCCGATCAGGATGTTGGTGCAGTTGCCGACCACAGAATTTTCGGTGACGGAGACCTCGTGTCCAAGCTCGGACAATCCCCACTCAAGGGTCTGCACCACCTCTCGGTAGCCACGCAACCCGTGCATCGTGGGAAAGTCGTAAACAACGGGTACGATGTTGAAGCGCATGGGAGGGGTGAATCCTCCTTTAAGACTGTCCTCAAAAGAGGACCACTGTCAATTTAACTGGCATCGCGCAAGGGGCGCAGGGTCCCGTGGAAAAGGAGTTTAAGTGGAGCATTACCGTCAAGCCCCCTACAAGTTACCCTTCCTCATCTCCCCGACGGCGAAGTCCGCCGCACGCGCCGTGAGCGCCATGTAGGTCAGCGACGGGTTCACGCAGGACGCGGAGGTCATGCAGGAACCGTCCGTCACAAACACGTTCTGCACCGCGTGCACCTGGTTGTGCGCGTTGAGAACCGAGGTCTTCGGATCGCGCCCCATCCGGGCCGTGCCCATTTCATGAATGGCCGTACCAATGTAGGAGCCGTTGTCGTAGGTTTTGACGTTTTTTAATCCGGAGGCCTCGAGCATCGCCTTGGCGTCGTTCGCCATGTCGACGCGCATCTTCTTTTCATTTTCACCCATCTCGGCGTCGAAAACCACCACCGGCAGGCCCCACTTGTCCTTCGTGTTTTTGTCGAGGGACAGCTTGTTCTCAAAATACGGCAGCATTTCGCCGAACCCGGTCAGCCCCATCGTCCAGTCACCGGGCTGCGTCAGGGCTGTCTTGAACTCCGCTCCGAAGGAAAGCTCGGCGATGTGCCGCTGCCATCCCTGCCGGCTGGCAGAACCTTGGTAGCCGAAGCCGCGCAAGTACTCGCGCTTGTCCGAGGCGACGTTCCGGTAACGCGGAATGTAAATCCCGTTGGCGCGGCGGCCGTAATAGTACTTGTCCAAATCCCCTTCCCAGGTGCCGCTCGCGCCGGTGCGGAAATGATGGTCCATGAGGTTGTGTCCGAGATGTCCGGAGTCGTTACCGAGCCCCTGAGGGAAACGCTCGGAAATCGAGTTCAAGAGCAGCGCCGTCGAGCTGACCGTGCTGGCGCAAACAAAGACGAGCTTCGCCGAGTACTCCCTTTCCTGCATCGTGACGGCGTCGATCACGCGGACGCCCGTCGCCCGCTGCTTGTCGGCGTCGTACAAAATGTGGGACGCGATCGAATCGGGGCGCAGCGTCAGGAGGCCCGTTTTGGCGGCCGCCGGAAGCGTCGAGGACTGGGTGCTGAAGTATGCGCCGAAGGGGCAGCCGAGGGAGCATTTGTTGCGGTACTGGCAGGAGCCGCGGCCGATGTTGAGCTGCGCCTGGGCGGCGGCGGAAAGGTTGGCGACGCGGCCGATGGTCAGGATCCGGCCGGGAAAGCTCTTTTCCATCCGAGCCTTCACCTCCTTCTCGACATGGAACATCTCCATCGGCGGCAGAAACTCGCTGTCCGGGAGGTGGGCCAGCCCGAGCTTTTCGCCCGAGATCCCGGCAAACTTTTCTACGTAGGAATACCAAGCCTCGAGATCCTTGTAGCGGATAGGCCAGTCGACCGCGACGCCCTCCTTCAGGTTCGCTTCGAAATCAAGGTCGCTCCAGCGGTAACACTGGCGGCCCCACATGATCGACTTGCCTCCCACGATGTTGGGACGAAACCAGTCCGCGCGCTTCTCCTCCTTGTAGAGAGAATCGATGTCCTTCATCCAGTACTTCTCCGTCATCTCGTTGTACGGATAGTCGCGGGAAAGCTTCGGATGCGTCTCCACCTGCTCCACGGTGAGCTTGCCTGCGTACTGGCTTTCCCAAGGCGCCTTCATGGCGTTTTCGTAGCCGCTGACGTGCTCCAGCTGGCGGCCGCGCTCCAGCATGAGCACCCGCAGCCCCTTTTCAGTGAGCTCCTTGGCAGCCCAGCCACCGGACACTCCGGAGCCCACGACGATGGCGTCGTAGGTCATTTCCTTGGACGCGGTTCCGATCACATTTGGCATAAATTTGGGTGGGCTTTGGAGAAATAGAGTGGCGAGGGAGGAACGAGACGGAGCCTTTTAGATCGCCCAGGCTTTCTGGCCGGGGGCAAGAGGGACGGTGCCTTGGAACTTCCCGGGGATCGGGAGATAGGAGAGCGCCTGGGTGGCGCCGATTTCAGAGTTGAAGTAGGCCGTCACCACCATCTGTCTGAGGCTTGAAAAGAAGGACTTCCGCTGCGAGGCCGTGAGCTTCACCATCTCGACTTTCTCTGCCTCCGAGAGGGCGACGAAGGGCTTGGAGAATTTCTTCCGACTGTCCTCGTCCAGCGTCTCGAGGGCTGCGAAAAACTTCTGGCGGTCCTCCGCCTTGAAGCAGTCGCGCACGACGCGAAGGATGAACTTTTCGACCCCGGCCGCCTTGGCTCCGGGCGTGTCGGTGGTGGGGATGATGACGTCGGCCACCTCGGCGAGAAGGGCGCCCGCTGCGGCCTCCGAAGTCCCGGTCTGGGCGGCGAGCCTGGGGGCGAGCCCGTGGGAAAGAAGAGCACCGACGGCAAGACTGACGAGTTGGACGGCTTCCCTGCGATTCATAAGAGTCCGTCTTCTGTATACCAGCGAGGCTCCGGGGTCGTTCAAAAAAGCGCGGTCTGCCTGATTTTGGCACCCTGCCGCAAAATGCAGGAATTCTCTCTGAATCAGGGCCGCCATTTCCGAGTTCCATTTCCGACCTCGCTCCCCGCTTCCTTAATCGTTAAGTGTACGGGCTGGGTTGAATGCCTTCATTCCAAGCTTCATCCCGTTTCCCTTTTAGAAAACACTTCCCGACCCATGCAGCTCTGCGTCCTTCACCCCTCAAGCCGGGAGCCCGAACAGGTTTTCACGGACTTCGCCGGAAAGCCGGATCCCAAAGGCATCCCCCCTCTGGGCTACCGCGCGCTCGCCGCCTGCACGGGGGGCGGGTTTTACCGCAAGGATTCCGCGATTCCCGAAGGTGAACGGAGGGTCCTGCTGGTGCTCACCCGCAACTTAAAGGCCTGCCGCCAGATCATGGTGAATCTGAGGAGGGAGGGAAAGACGGTCATGCTGGCCTGGGAAAAGCCCGGCGCTTTCGAACTCGAAACCCTGCTCCGCAGCCCAAGCGATCTGGCCGTTTTCCGCGAGATCTGCGGCCGGGCCCACGGCGCCCTGGCCGTCACGGCGGATCTGGAACCGGTGTTCCGCGGGGGCGGCGTTCTGCATGTGGAAACGATCCCAACGCCGCTTCCAGTGGACTCGGCGGAATGGGATTTTTCCATCCGCCCCGAGGAGCGCAACGGCATCATTCTGGGGACCTGGGAGACTGACGAACCCTCGCGCCGCCACCGGACGGCCCTGCTGGGGCTGAAGGACGTGGTGTCGCAAATGTACGAACCGCTGACGGTGTTCAACCTGGACGGTTGGAGGGGGCGCCGCTGGCTGCGACAGCTGGGCTATCCGCCGGGCCTGCTGCGGGTGATCGAACGCCGCCTGCCGTACACGGAATACATGCGCAAAATGGCTTCGCACAAGCTGGTCTTTCAGCTCGACGCCTCCGGCGGGCTCGGAAGGGTCGCCGGCGACGCCCTGATGTGCCGGATTCCCTGCGTAGGCGGCACGGGCGTGACGGAACGCATCATCTTCCCCGACCTGTGCGGCCACGGCGTCTCGGCTTCCGACCTGCTGCACCTGACCTCGCGCCTGCTCGACCACGGGCACGACCGGGAGAGTGCTGTGGACAGGGCGCTGGACCTGGCAAGGCAGCGGATTTCCTTTGAAATGATCCAGCAATCCCTGGAACAGCTTTTCCACTGTTTCGGATAGGTTTTTGCCATAGGCTTGCCGCACATGCCCCGCCCCCGACTGAAACGTTTCCTGCAAATCTTCTTCGCCCTTTTGTGCGGGGGGATTCTGTGGGCGGGCTGGTACGGGGCGAAACGGGGGCTGACCCGGAGCTGGAGGGAGCGGGTGTTTGCGGAGTTCCGGGCGCGCGGCGTCGAAATCACCTTCAAGAAATTAACTGCCGATCCCTTCCGTGGGTTTGTTGCGAGAGAGGTCATTATCTTTGACGCAAACGACCGCCAGCGCACCCTGGCGGAAGTCGACCAGCTGACGCTGAACATCGACTGGAGCCGGTTGTTGCGCCGGAAACCTTTTATCAGCGCCCTGGAATTGCGCGACGCGCGACTCTCGCTGCCGCTCGACCGCCACACCCCCCAAAGCCGGCGCGTCGACGCCAGCCACCTGCAGGCGCGGCTGCTCTTTCCTGAAAAACAGATCCGCCTGGTCTCCGCTGAAGCCCGGGTCATGCATTTCAACCTTAAGGCGGAAGGATGGATTTCAAATCCCTCACAGCCTGAGGAGAAGGACCCCAACCAAACGCCTGAATGGCTCCCCGCGGTAGAACGCGCGATCGAGGAATTGCAGGCCGTCCAATGGAAGGGGGACGGCCCCCAGCTGCGGATTCAATTTAGCGGCGACATGGACGCCCCGGAGTCGGTTGCGGCGACGCTGCGGGTTGAATCGGACGGGCTGACCGTGAAAGGCTATGAACTGAGCCGGCTGTCGCTTTCCGCATCTTGGAAAGAAGGGGCGCTGGATATTCCCGAGCTTGAACTCGCCGATTCCAAAGGACACCTGCAGGCCGTCGGACGCTGGACCCCGGCGGGACCGCTGGAGGTGCGCGTCGAATCAAGTTTGGATCCCGTCAAGCTTGCCGAGATCGCCGGCCAGCCGCTGCCTCCGGACACCCTGCAAATCACGCAGCGCCCCCTTTTGCGCGTCCACCTGGAGGGCGGCCCTGGAGCGGACGCCCCCCTCCGAATCACGGGCTCTCTGGAAGCGACTGCCTTCAGCTGGAAGAAGGAGCTTTTTGAAAGCCTGAAGGCGTCCGGTTCGTGGGAAAAAGACAAGTGGTCGGCCCGGGAGGTTCGGCTCGTGCACAAGCAGGGAGCGCTCACAGGGGACGTGATGAGTCTGCCCGGGGAATTCCGGGTTTCGCTCAAGAGCACACTACCGCTGCCGGTGATCGAGGTGGCGCTGCCTCCCCAGCCGGAATCAAGCCCCCTCCACTGGCTCCAGACGTCGGATCCGCTTCAAATCGAGGTGGACGCCTGCGGGAGCGCCCCGGACCTGAACCTGTGCACCGCCTGGGGACGGGTGCAGGTGGGCCGATGCACCTTCCGGGGTGTCGCCGTGGAAAAGTTCACCACTCCTTTCCGTTTAAAGGGCGGAGTGTGGAACTTCGGCTCCTTTCAAATCAAACGCGCGGAAGGCTCCGGTTCGGGCAGCGTGACCTACGACACCGTGCACAACGAACTGTTTTTGCATGACATCCGCCTCCAGTTGAACCCTCAGGAGACCATGCAGATGGTCGAGCCCGAGTGGCTGAAGGAGGTCAAGCCCTACCGCTTCCGGGGCCCCGCCCCGGTGGTGATGGTGAAGGGAAAGGCCACGCCGCACAGCGCCGAGAACACCAACATCCAGGTCACCGTCGAGAGCAAGACCGGGATGGACTACGATTTTGCCGGAAAGACCCTCCCCATTAGCGCCATCAGCGGCGAAATCCTTTTCACCCCGCGCCGGGTGAGAATCACCCCGATCCAGGCTACTCTTTTCAATGGCAAGGTGAACGGCAACGTCGACATTTCGATCAAGCCGGACGGCGCCCCGCACAACGCGTCGCTTTACATCACCAACATGAACTTCGCCGCCCTCAGCCGGCTTTACACCGGCTACCAGGACTCGAAGGGGCTACTCAACTGTTCCTTCCTCTGGAAAGGCGACGATGATGAAGGGCGCAAGGTGGACGGCTCCGGCGAACTCTCCATCACCGACGGCAATGTGTTTGTCATTCCCTTCCTCGGACCGCTTTCCACGCTCTTGAACGCCGTCATTCCCGGTCTCGGCATGAGCACCGCCCACAAGGCCACCGCCTCCTTTACAGTGAAAGACGGCGTCTTCAACACGCGCAACCTCCACATCGACGGGGGCGGCTTCAGCCTGCTCGGCCACGGGGACCTGCGCTTCATGGACGACTCAATGCTCTTTTACGCGCGGGTCAACGCCCGCAGCCTGCCCGGACTGGTCCTCTTCCCCGTCAGCAAGCTTTTCGAATACGCGGCCGACTGCAAGCTCTCCAATCCCGTCTGGAAATCGCGGATTCTTTCCCGCAAGGAAAGGTCGGGAGCCGACCCCACGCCCTCCGTCCCCGAGCCGCCGGAAGCCGCGCCTCAGTGAAGCAGGGGAAGATCGTGCGGCTGGCGGATCAGCTCGGCGTCCAAGTCTAAGAAGAAGTCGAGCCGCCTACGGGTTTCATCCTCGTCGATGCCGCGCGCCATGATCTGGTAAGTCGCGTAATGGTTTCCCTCGCTCTCGACGAGGCTGGCATAGAAGTCCGCGAGGGCCGGATCCAGGTCCCGCACGCCCCCGGCCAGGATCTGAAACTTCTCGCAACTGCGTCCCTCGATGAGGCTGCAAACCACAAGGTGGTCGATGACCTGTTCGCGGCGGCCCTTGCGCACGGCGGCCATCATTTTATTGATCCAGGGACTGCGCATCGGCTGGCCGAAGGGGATGCCGCGTTCCTCGAGCAAACGGAGAACCTGATCGAAGTGCTGAAGCTCCTCGACGGCGATCGCGTTCAGCTCGCGGACATGGGCGTAAAGCTCGCGGTATTTTTCCAAATTGAGCGCTGTCGTGGCGGCCTTGCGTTCGAGGTGCGCGTGGTCGATGAGCACCTCGCCCAGGCGTGCGCGGACCTTGGGCAGCCAGGAATCAGGAAGTTTTTCGCGCCAGAGCAGCATCCCCCCATTGTGCCAAGGTGCGGGACGACTGCAACCATCCTTGGCAGGCTCGGCCAGGGCCGGCGGAGGCTAGTGCCGCTCAGGGGGCTCTGTGCTGGCTGAACAGCCACTCGTAAAGCGCCGGCTCGGCGTACGCTCGGTCCCAGCAGTTGTGACCGACCCCCGGATACTCAGTGTACTTGGGGGAGCCGCCGGCGGCCTGAATGGCCTGGACCATGTCGCGGGAACGCACGACTGGAACGACGGTGTCCTTGTCTCCGTGAAAACACCAGACGGGCAGGTTTTTTAAACGTGCCGCCTGGAGGTCGTCTCCACCGCCGCAGACGGGAACGGCCGCGGCAAACTTGCCCGGCCAGCGGGTGGCGGCGTCCCAGGTACCGTAGCCTCCCATGGAGATGCCGGCGAGGTAGATGCGCTGCGGGTCCACGGGAAGCGTCGAGACGAGGGAGTCGAGCGCCTTCATCGCCAGCAGCATGCTCTGGGAGGGTTTCTCCGGAAGGGCGCTTTTGAGAAGCGACCAGTCGACTTCCGACCATTTCTTGCCGGCGGGACACTGGGGAGCGAGGATGAAGGCGGGGTGTTTGGCCTGCATTTCCGGAGAGGAAAACATCCGGAGCCCGTGCAGGAGTTGAGCCTCGTTGTTGTCCCCCCGTTCGCCGGCGCCGTGCAGAAACAAGATGATCGGATACCGTTGCCCGGCGTCGACTTTTGCCGGCTTGAACAACCGGTAACCGAGGGATGCACCGCCGTCGGTGACGGTATGCTTTTCAAACTCCGCTGCATTGGGAGGCGGAGCGCCGTTTCCCGGCGCGGAAAGGAGGGCGGAGGCGGCAAGGGCCGCTGCCGCGATACGGATTTTCTGGGGGAATTTCACGGTGGTGAGGGGGAATTTTGAATGCCGACGTGGCGACCGTCGGGTCGAGTCCACAATGTACGTCTAGGGCAAATAGCTCAACGTTCCAGCGCGGATGACGTTGTTATCACCGTCCGTGACGTAAAGTTTTCCACTGCCATCTACAGCAATTCCCTGCGGAAAGTTGAACCGCGCGGCAGGCCCCTCCCCGTCCAGGCCTCCCTAGACTCCGGGCATCCCGCCAATGATGATCACCTCACCGCTTTGAAGGATCATTCGGATCAGGTCATTTTCACAATCGACCACATAAATTCTCCCGTCTGAGTCGACCGCCACCGCCTGCTGTATAAGCTTGGCGTCCTTAGGTTTCTATGATTTCATTGAGTCCCTCGACAACTTGGCTGAGTTCTTCCGGGGACACTCGCCCTATCTTCGAGCCAAGGCGCAGGACCGAAAGAGTGCGGATTTGACTGATCTTGGCCCACGAGCGCTTTGGCAGGGCTGCTGAATTCAGCTCTAACGTAAGAGGAAATCCTGCTTTGGGCTCCTGACTTGTCAGGGCTACGGCGATAACTGTGCCCGAACGCTCATTAAAAACATCGTGGCTGAGGATGAGCACCGGGCGTTTCCCTGATTGTTCATGGCCTTGCGTTGGATCTGGCACTGCCCAGACAATGTCGCCTCTTAATATTCTGGCCATTCGGAGAGATCGTTGGAGAAGCCTTGGTCAGCCAGCCGCTGTTCTCCGGCGGGATCGAGTTTGGCGCATTCTTGAGCAAGGCGAGTGTGTTCGAGACGCGTAATTTTCTCTCTTACTGCAGTTTGGATAGCTTCGCTTCTCGACCGAAAAACATGTTCCGAAACCAGTGAATCCAACTTCTGGAGGAGACGCTGATCAAGCGAAATTGCTACTTTAGCGACCTTCATCCCATGGTATTACCATTAGCACTACCGAGTGTCAAAGGAGCGCCTGCAGGACTTCAAGCGGGCTCTTTTTTCATCAACGCTAAGCGGCTGGGGAACATATACTTGGGAATCGAATCGCGGGATCACGGGGATTCGAACGGATTTTCCATTCCAGTTTCCAAATTAAGGGAGAGGGGCCATTGCACACACCGCCCAAACCGAGACATCACCCCAAAAAAATTGCAGCCCCCCGAGGCCGTAGGGCACTCGGAGGGCTGCTGTTCCCCCCAGAACACTTGTAGAATCTCACAAGCCGAGCAGGCGGGCAATGCCTTTTTTCAAAAAAGATTACCGGAACTCCTCAACGCGCTTCCGTCGTTGCGTTTACAACAGCAGGCACGCGCACGTCCTGCTGGAACCGCGCAGCCATCTTGGACCATTGCGCCTCCATCTCCACCAACCGCTCCATGTTCGCAAGGGCCAGATCCCGCGTCTCAGCGCGGTCCGCCCTCAAATAATACAATTCGCCGGGCTGCCCCTTCGTGGCCACCCACTTCCAATCCCCAAGCCGGAAAGCCCGGTGGTCCTCATGTGACCACCACAAGGGGCGGCTTGCCAGGGCCTTGTTCTCCTTCAACACACCGCTCAAATCCACTCCGTCCGCCGGCGGGACCGCGGCGTCCCCCGCCTTCGCCGGCCACGGAACACCGGCCAGCTTCAGCAGCGTCGGCGTCACATCCATCACGTGCACAGGCTGTTCCCGCAGCTCCCCCCTGGCCTTCATGCCCGCAGGCCAGCGCACGATCAAGGGCGTTGAAATGCCCCCCTCGTGCACGAACTTCTTCGAATAGCGCAGCGGCGTGTTCGACAGATTCGCGCCCTGCGCCTCCAGACACAGATAGCTCTGCGCCGAACCGGGCTGCGCCTGCCCCCGGTTGCCGTCGCCCCGCACGAGGCTTTCGGCGCTCGCCCCGTTGTCGCTCAAAAACAACACCACCGTGTTGTCGAGAGCGCCCATCGCCTTGAGTTGCTCCAAAATCCGCCCGATCTCGCGGTCCATCCGGTCCACCATCGCCGCGTGAATTTCCATGCGTACCGCAAACGCCTTCCGCTCCTCGGCCGACAACCCGGTCCAAGGCTTGGCCGGGGCGTCCGGATCGGACAGCTCGGCGTTCTTCAACAGCCCCATGTCCCACAGCCGGTTCAGCCTGCGCTCGCGAAGCGCCTCGGTTTCCTCGCTGAAACGGCCCTTGTACCTGTCCACGTCCTCCTGCGGCGCCTGAAGCGGAAAATGCGGAGAGGTGAAGGCGACATACGCCAAAAAAGGCGCCTTCGGGGTCTGCTCCGCGTGCAGTTTGAGAAAGTCCACGGCGTGGTCGGCGATTGCCGCCGTGGCGTAATAGCCGGGCTTGGGCTCCGGCAGAGCGTGGCCGTCCAACTGGTGTTTTTTCGGCGAAAAATAACGGTCCTGATCCTCCAGTGTGTAGGAGTGGTCGAAGCCCCCCTCCAGAGCGGGCCGGTCTACGTGCCACTTGCCGGAGTGATAGGTCTGATACCCGGCGGGCTTCAACAATGCGGGAAGCAGCCGGGCCCATGCCGGGCGGACTCCCTTCACCCCGCCGCTTTCGGGAACCCCCGGCAGATAATCACGCCGGACGTGCTGTGCATAAAAACCGGTCAGCAATGCCGCCCGCGTGGGCCAGCAGCGCGCCGTGTTGTAAGCCTGGGTGAAGCGCACCCCCTCCTGGGCCAGCCAGTCGATGTAAGGAGTGGAAATCTCGCCCCCGTAACACCCGGCGTCGGAAAAGCCCATGTCATCGGCTAGCAGGATGAGAAAATTCGGAGCCTTCTGCGTCGGAGGAGCAGCGGAGAGTGAACCAGCGATGCAAATCGCGGCGCAAAAAACTGAAATCGAAAACTGACGGGACATGGGGGGGTGCAAATGCCTGCTCCTTACCTACCCGCCAGACCGCTCGAACCCTAGGCAGAAAATAGGAAACCTGCCTATTTCAGCCTCCGTTCCGCACTACCCGCCGGCCTTCAAATTACGGAACAGTCCGCCAGCCATCCAGTTGACCTCCACAAATCCCCTTGAACCCGCCCCCCTTCCCCGACCACCCCTCCACCGCTCCGCATTCCTCCTGCAACCAAACCGCCACCCCTTCGTCACGCCACCGCTCCGCCCATCGCGTCAACCTCTGCCCATCCGTCCCTCCCCGCCCCCCCCTAGCGCCGGCCACCACAATCAACTTGGCTCCCACGGACCGCACAAACGTCTCCCCACCCGTCGACTCCCTGCCGTGACTGCCCCGCACCCAGACGTCCGAACGCAGACGGTCGCGCGCATTTTCCAGCAGCCAGCTTTCCGTGGGAAACCCGGCGTCCGCCGTGTAAAGGACGCTCCAGTCGGGCGTACTCCAGCGCACCACCAGCCCCTTGTCATCCGCCACGGCGGCCCGCAACCCGGCCGGCGGATACAGCACCTCCATCCGGCATCCGGGCGCATCCTGCCAGGCGTCCCCCGCCCCAACCCCTCGCATGCTTCGGCCGCAGGCATCCAGCCACTGGCGGACCCTGCGCCGGGCCGTGGATCTGTCGGGTAGAACGCCCTCAACCACCCTGCCCGGCCGGAGCGCGTCCCAAACCGCCAGCGCCCCTCCGATGTGGGCTGCATCACCGTGGCTTAACAAAAGACCGTCAAGCCGCGATATCCCATAAACCTGCAGGGCGGGCAAAATCACGGCGGCCACCTGTTTTTCAGAGCCGCAGTCCAAAAGCCAGACACGCCCCTTCTCCCGCAAGAGCACGGCGCCGCCTTCCCCGAGGTCAAAGACCGTCAAGTTTGGCGTCCGTGTGAAGGGATCCCCGACCGGGTAATGCCCGCCGGGCAACGCACTGGCCCAACGCACAAAATCCAGCAGCGCCTCCGCGCAGGCGGCGTTCGCCCGGTTCAACGCGGGCGTCAGCGAACCGAGGGGGGCACAGAGCAAGGCGAGAAAACCCAGCGCAAGATTCAGGAACGCCACGGGCACGGCGACGAGGTTGGCCACAAGGGCAACAGGAGTGACCTGGCGGAACAGAAAAATGCTCCACGGCAACCCCGCAAGCCAGGTGACCAGCGTGGCGGAGCAAGCATTCGAAACGGGACGCATGCACGCCAGCAGGCCGCGCTGCCTCGCATTCCAAAGCCGCCGCGGCAGCAGCGGATCCGGTTCCCAAAGCCCGTGGATCCACCCCGCCATGGGGCCGGCGCAAAAAGCGAGGGTGAGGACCAGTCCGAAGGACAGCTGAAAGCCCCCCTGAAATAGCACGTTTCCATCAAATCCCAGAAGCAGCAGAGCTGCCGCCCCAAGACTGTTGAGGGCGATCGAAGGCCTGCCCGTCCAAACGACCGCCAGCAACATCCCGCTCATCACCAGCGCCCGCACGCAGCTGGGCCCGAGCCCCGTGGCGATTCCATAGCACAAAAGCAGGGGCAGCGCCCCCAGCGCGCGCCCATGCGGTCCCACCCCGATCAAACGCAGGATCCACACCACAAATCCCGCCAGCATGGACAGGTTCAATCCGCTCACGGCAAACAAATGGAGGGTCCCCGTGTCCCGAAACCAGGGCCGCGCCTCCAGCAGCGAATCGCCGCGCACCCCCAATACCATGCTGGAAATGAGCGCCTGCGTCTGAGGCCGGTCCTCGATCCCGCGCCGCAACTGCGCCTCCATCGCCGCACGGGCCCGGGCCGCCAGGGTCTTGACACTCCACCCGCCGGCGGGCTGCAGCACGCTCCCGTCCAGAGGGTTTCCCATAAAGGCCTCCGCCCAGATGTCCTGGCGCATCCAAAACAGCGCCTTGTCAAACTGCCCGGGATTGCGCGGGCCCTCCACCTTGCACACGGCCGCCCTCACACGCACCCTGTCCCCGCACCCGGGCGCCGGCCCCTTCCAGTGCACCACCAAATCGGAACCCTCCAACAAAATGCCCCCCGGTTGCACAGTCTCGACGCCGAACCGGAAGCGAAAGCCCTGTGCATGCGAGGTCTGGGTGGAAGCCTGTGGAACGTCCAGAACGCGGCCCGTCATTTCAAACGTCCGCGCCGCAGTCTTCTCAAGACGCCGGCCGCTTTCACGAGAGGGCGAAAAGACATGGCGCGACAAGTGGGCACTGGCAAAAACCGACAGCACCGCAAGGAGCACCGCCAAGCGACCCCGCCGCAAGACCGCATACAGCATACTGAACGCCGCGAAGCCCAGTCCGACAGAGAGCCGCGGCTCGAGCGTATCGGCCAGCAACACCCCGGCCGCCGCGCCGCAGGCCGCTTCCAAAAGGGGTGCGCATGCGGCTGCCGGCGGCGCCTTGAAATCCATCTCATTCCGAATCGCAGGCGCCCTCGCCAAAGGCGGCGGGTCGCGCCCGATTCATACACTCCATACCGCCCAGCGCACACATACGGCCGTCGTCCATGCGATCCGCGCTTTTCCCCGGCGCCCCGCCCCCTTTTACTGCTCACTGTGTTTCTTTCCCCACAAGACAGGCAGGCCCTGAGGCGTTCGCTGCGGATTTACCGCATCGGACTCCCCCTTGCCGCGATCCTGCTGGTGCCGGGATTTCTGCGCCGCATGGTACGCCGCGGCGGCTACGAGGCGCACTTCGGCCAGCGCTTCGGCGCCTTCACCCAAGAGGTATCAACCCGCCTGCAGGCGCACACGTGGACCTGGATCCGCTCCATCAGCGTGGGGGAGACGCTCGTAGCCCTCAAACTCGCCAAGGCCCTCCGCGCGGCCAGCCCGCAAATTCGCATCGCCCTTTCCGTCACCACTTCCACCGGCTACGCCCTTGCTGAAAAGGAGGCCTGCGACTGGCTGTTTGTCTTCTACAACCCCATCGACAGCCGGCGCGCCGTGCAGAAGGTCCTCGACCTCCTCAAACCCGAGCGCCTCGTCTTGGTAGAGGGCGAGCTCTGGCCCAACCTTCTGGACGCCTGCCTCCAGCGCGACATCCCGGTCATGCTGGCCAACGCTCGCCTCTCACCGCGTTCGGCCAGACGCTTTGCCAAAGCCAGAACATGGACCGCCCCCTTCTTCAACCTCCTGCGCTGGGTGGGAATCCCGGACCCGGAAGACGGGCCGCGCTGGGAATCCATCGGCTTCCCGAGCGAACGCCTGGTTCTCACCGGCAGCATCAAGTTCGACCAAGACGCCGCCGGCGAGCCAGCCGTGGAACCGCTGCGCTCCCTGCTGATACACCCGGGCACGCCGGAGGACGCCCCCCTGCTCGTGGCCGGAAGCACCCACGACGGCGAGGAAGCCTGGCTTGTTTCCCGCCTCCCAATCTGGCGCCAAAAACACCCCGGCCTTCGGCTCCTCGTCGCCCCGAGGCATGTGGAAAGAGTCCCCGAACTCCTCCGGGAACTCGCCCCGCTGGGCGCGAAAATCCAACTCCGCTCCGCCCTTCCCTCCGGCGACCCTTGGGACGTTCTGCTACTGGACACCACCGGCGAGCTGCGGGCCTGGTACTCCCTTGCAACCATCGCCTTCATCGGAAAAAGCCTCACCGCGCACGGCGGCCAGAATCCCGTCGAGCCCGCCCTCGCCGGCAAGCCCGTCGTCTTCGGGCCGCACATGCAAAACTTCGAGTCGGTCGTCCGGCTCCTGCTGGACGCCGGCGGCGCCGTCCAGGCCGGCACGCCCGAAGCTCTGGAAGCCGTCCTTTCCCAGCTCCTGGACGATCCCGAACGATGCGACGCCCTGGGCAAACACGCTCTCAACGCCCTGCACGTCCACCAGGGCGCCGCCAGGAAGACCGCCCAGCTTATCCTGCAAAGCCCCGCCCGCGGCTGAATCCAAGACCAGTGGAGATCACTAAGCTCCAACTGAAGTGACGCACATGCTGGCCCATCGGTGAGGTCCGGCTCCGGCAAGACAAGGCGATCACTCCACGGAATAATCTCACCAAGTGCACCGAGCATGATCCAGCGTGCGCCGATCACTTTCCCAAGAAACTCAAAAACGCCAAACAGCGTGCCGCGCTAAACGCGTGTCCCGCCGCTTGCTTGGGTCCGCGCGGAAGCGTGGTGCGCCGCGAAGCGATAGAAAGACCATGAGTTTTGTATCCGAGTTTAAAGAGTTTGCGGTGAAGGGAAACGTCGTGGATCTGGCGGTGGGGGTGATCATCGGCGGGGCGTTTGGGAAAATCGTCGATTCGCTGGTGAAAGACCTGATCATGCCGGTGGTGGGGCGGGCCGTGGGCGGCCTCGATTTTTCCAACCACTTCTGGCTGCTCTCTTCGCTTCCTGCGGATTACCGGGGCGGAATGACGTACGCGGAGCTGACGAAAGCGGGCGTGCCCTTGTTCGCTTACGGCAGTTTTCTCACGGTGGCGCTGAACTTTTTCCTCCTGGCGCTGATCATTTTTGTGATGGTCAAACAGATCAATCGCATCCGCTTGGGGAAGGTCCCCGCACCCTCCGCTGCGCCCGCGGCGCCTGCACCAACGCCGGAAGATATCCTGCTGCTGCGTGAAATTCGAGATGCGCTGAGCAAGCGCTAGCCAGACATGGCCGAGGACATGGAACGCCTCTGACTTCCCAGCGCCGCCGGCCTTCCGAGCGGCTACCAGTTTTCGCGGGGCAGCAGTTCGCCGTAGCGGCGCTTGGGTTTCTGACGGAAGGCCACGGGCGACTGGCTGGTGGCCTTGCGGAAGCGGACGCTGAAGTGCTCCGGACTTGGGAACCCGGTTTGGGCGGCGACGTCCTTGATTTGAAGGTTGGTGGTGAGCAGAAGCTGCCGGGCGCGCTCGATGCGGCGCAGTTCGACGTACTGCATGGGGGTGAGGCAGATGCGTTCTCGGAAAAGATGGGCGAGGCGGGAGGGGGAAAGGGAGGCAACCTTGGCCAGGCTTTCCACGGAGAGGGTGGCATGGAGGTTTTCGCGGATGAACTCTGTGACGCGTTCAATTCGTTCATCCTGGGTGGTCTGCTGAAGCGGATCACGGACCCAGAGGGAGAGCAACAGCACTCTCTCCAAGGCGTTTTCGGCGAGGGGAATCTGAGGGGGATGGGTGTTCCACCAGCGGATGAGTGCCGCGAGCCCGTTTAAGAGGAGCTCCCACGCGGCGGCGGTGGCGAAGTGTACCTGAGTGATACGCTGGGGTTCGGCGGGATTGGGCAGGGCGCCGGCCAGAGCGGGGCGTGGTTCAAACAGCATCCACACCTGGTCCTCCCGGGAGACAACGCTGCCTTTGTAGGGCGTGTTGGGCGGGATGAGGATTCCAGAACGTCTTCTGAGCAGGAAATTACAGTGGCGGAACTCGATTTTGCTGCAGCCAGACCGCCAGAATGCGGCGGTCCAATAAGGGAACCCGGGGTGGCGTTCCCAGAGGGTTCCCGGCTCTTGGTCGCTGACTCCTGCGGCGATAATCATGGAAGGGAGGATGGGAGAAAAAACGTGGAAACCCAAAAGCGAGGGTCACGGGGGCGAGAGAACACCGCCTGGCTTGTGAAGTACAACCAATTAAATGGGATGTTGTTAGGCGTAAATGAGATCGCTCTCGACACACAGGGCGCACCGGACTGCGTAGCAGGATAACACAGGCGAATAGCAGGTCTGTCGATTCCCCTCCCCACCGGGGCGGTGGTAGATTGGCGACCGTCCTACTTCCCTCCGGATCGGGGCTCTTGCTAGAGCCGCCCCGGGGGCGAGTTTGTCCGTTCAATGCCCTCGGTTTTATGAGAAGCGTGTTCACGAAATTTCTTTTGCAGGCCATATCCCCTCGGATGTTCTTGCGGCGCGCCGTGCGTGGGCTGGGCCTGGCGGCCATGCTTGGATTGGCGGGGAACGGCCTGGCGGCGGAGATCCCTCCCGATCAACTGGCGTTCTTCGAGAACAAAATCCGGCCCGTCCTTGTGAAGGAGTGTTACGAGTGCCATGCGGAGGGGGCCAAAAAAATCGGCGGCAAACTCAAGCTCGACACCCGTTCCAACATGATGAAAGGCGGGGAATCCGGTCCGGCTATGGAACTGGGTAAGCCCACCACGAGTTTGATCATCCAAGCCCTCCAGTACGACGGCACGGAGATGCCTCCTAACAAAAGGCTCCCAGAAAACGTGGTACAGGACTTCATCACTTGGGTGAAAATGGGAGCGCCGGATCCCCGCACGCAACCAAAGGGCGCCCAGTCACGGGAACCGGTCGCGCAGCGGAATCTCAATCTCTGGTCGCTCAAGCCGGTGGTCGATCCGCCCATTCCCTCGGGGGAGGAGGGAGCCGCCTGGGCGAAGGATCCGCTGGACCGTTTGGTATTGCAGAAAATGCGCGGGGGCGGGCTTCATCCTGCCGCCGATGCGGATCCTGCAGCGTTGCTTCGCCGCCTGAGCGTGGATTTGACCGGTCTGCCCCCCACGGCGGAGCAGAGCGAGCAGTTTGTCGCCGAGCATCGGGTCCAGGGGCGGGAGGCTGTGGCGCGCTGGGCAGACCGTTTCCTGGCCTCGCCCCAGTATGGCGAGCGCTGGGGCCGCCACTGGCTTGATGTGGCTCGCTACGGCGAGTCCAACGGTGACGATGGTCTGGGACGGAACCCCAATTTCCCCCACGCTTGGCGCTACCGGGACTACGTGATCGACGCGTTTAACCGGGATCTCCCCTACGATCGATTCATCAAGGAGCAAATCGCAGGGGATTTAATGCAGGCGGACTCCGCACCCGAAAGAGACCGGCAGTTGGTCGCGACGGGTTTCTTGGCTCTGGGAGCAAAACCAGCCATCGCGATGAACAGCAACTTCGCGAGTGATGTCGTCGCCGATCAGATCGGGGTTGTGGGAAGCGGGATCCTCGGGATCAGCGTGGGCTGCGCACGCTGCCATGACCACAAGCACGACCCGATTAGCCTGCGCGACTACACGGCCTTGGCAGGCATTTTCAAGAGTTCTGAAACGCTCTGGGGTGCCGCAGGGATGGAGCCTCTTTCGGCGCCTCAGACCCCTTTGCACGAACTTCAAAAAACTGCGTTCTTGCCGCTGCCCCCAGACTCCCAACTCCCCCAGCCCGTCGCCCCTTTCAAGAAGCGGGCCGCCAAGGGAAAGTTCGAATATCCGCCCGGGGCTCCCTTGGCCATGGGGGTTCGGGAGTCTCCGAATATCGCAGACTCCCGGGTGGAGATCGGAGGCGATTCAGGCAAGTTGGGCGAAGTCGTTCCCCGGGGATTTCTCTCCTTGTTTCCTTCTGGACCCATCGAAACGCACGTTTGTCCGCCTCAAAGCGGACGGCTGGAGCTCTCAGATTGGCTGGTCGATGAAGCCCGTCCGCTTACTGCACGCGTGCTGGTCAACCGGGTCTGGCTGCACCTTTTCGGCGATGGGCTTGTTCGTACCCCGGACGATTTCGGGGTCTTTGGCGACAGCCCGGAGCATCGCGAACTGCTCGACCACCTCACCACCCGTTTCCTCAAAGGCGGATGGTCTGTCAAAGGATTGATTCGAAACATCGTACTCAGCCGCACCTATCAAATCGCGAGCGCTCAAAGTGATGCCGCCCGCGCCACGGATCCCGAGAACCGCTTGCTCTCCTACCATTCCCGGCGCCGACTCGAAGCCGAATCGCTTCGCGACACGATGCTCTTTGTCAGCGGCCAACTGGATCTCCAACCTGCTCAAGGTTCCCTGCTTCAGCACCAAAACGTGCTGGTAAACGAGATGGGGAACCTCCACCGACCGAATACACACCGCAGCATCTACCAACTCATGCTGCGTGCAGCGATGCCTGCGGAACTGACCGCCTTCAACCTCCCCGATGCGCTCACCGTCAAAGGAAAACGCGAGACCAGTACCCTTCCCACTCAGACGCTTTACCTGCTCAACAACGATTTCATCATCGCACAAGCCGACCAGTTTGCGGATCGGCTCCTCTGCGACGCGGGCGAGGACGCCGCTGCCATCTCCCGGGCCTATCGGATTGCTTTTGCCAGAAACCCAAATGCCTCGGAGACACAACGGGCACTCCAGTTTGTGAGGGAGGCTCAAGCCGCCCTCGCGGAAGCCAAATCCGCTCCCGAAAATCCCAGAAAACAGGCGTGGGCTGCCTTTTGCCAGGCTCTGCTCGCAAGCAACGAACTGCGTTACACCGATTAACGTTACTCCCTCTTTCACTTTATGAACTCTCTCTCCCGCCGTGAAATGCTTCTTCAGGCCTCCTGCGGCTTCGGCTACCTTGCCCTGGCAGGGTTAGCCGGTGCCGCGACCCCTGCCGCGACGGCCCCCGACCTTCGAGCCCGTCCTCCCAAACTTCCAGCCCGAGCCAAGCGGGTCATCTTCCTTTGCATGTCTGGAGGCCCCGCCCAGATGGACACCTTTCACTACCGCCCCCAGGTGATGGACAAGCCTCATCCGGGTTCAATCGCGGCGTTTTCCCAGCACGGCGAAAGCGGCCTGTGGATCTCCGAACTGCTGCCCAACCTGGCCCGGCACGCGGACAAGCTTTGTGTGCTCAACGCGATGTACTCCGACACCAGTAACCACGCGCAATCCTTCCTCCAACTGCATACCGGAGACCGTTTGCGCCCCTGTCCCAGCATGGGCTCCTGGGTTAGCTACGGACTGGGCACCGAAAATCAGAACCTTCCCGGCTTTGTCTGCCTGAACCCCTGGATGCCGACGGTTTATTCCTCCGCCTGTCTGCCGGCTCTCTTCGAAGGAACCCCCATCGGCACCAATGGAGAGGACATGACCAAGGCCACCATACGCGACATTTCCAGCCACCATCTGCCCACGGAACTCAAACAAGGCCAATTCGCGCTCCTTCAAAGCATGAACCGGGAGTATTCCTCCCTGCGTCCCGATGATGACCGACTCGAGGGCGTCATCCAAACGATGGAACTGGGCTTCCGGATGCAGACAGCCGCTCCTGAACTGTTGGATCTACGGGGAGAATCCCGCGCAACCCTGGAGCGCTATGGGGTGGGCAAACGCTTTGATACGGGACGCAGCAAACCCTCGGATTTCGGCAGGCAATGTTTGCTGGCACGCCGCTTCGCGGAGGCTGGCGTGCGTTTTATCGAGCTCGATCACCGGGATTGGGATCAACACGAAAACCACCTGCGCGACCTGAGTGCAAACTGTGCCTCCATCGATGCCCCAATCGCAGCTCTCCTGGACGATTTACAGCAGAGCGGTCTTCTGGAAGACACGCTGGTGATTTGGGGCGGAGAGTTCGGCCGCCCAGGCATGACGCCCGGACAGAAGGCAGTGATGGGATCGGGACACAACAACAGAGCATTCACCTTCTGGATCGCCGGCGGCGGAATCAAAGGCGGGTATACCCATGGAGTCACCAATCACACCGGCACCGAGGGACTTGAAGGAAAGGTGCATTTCCATGATTTGCACGCCACCCTGCTGCACTTGCTCGGACTCGACCACGAACGTCTCTCGGTCGTGCAAGGCGGCCGGGATATCCGGCTCACCAGCAGTCAAGGCGGCAAGCTGATTCCAGAGATCCTAGCCTAAACCGCTCCCCACCGCCATTTCGCCGAAATCCCCCGGACCCGTCGCCTTTCTGGTCCGTTTGGAAGCGGTTTGCCCCGCACCTTGGGAAGCGCGCCTGCCTGCCTCGCTGGGACGTGCCCAGACACTTCGGTTTCCAAACCATCACCACAACTACATCCATGAAAAAAATCCTCCTAACCTTCCTAATTGCCGCCTCCCTCGCGCACCTAGCGTGTGGCGCATCCGATGCACCCCACCGTTTGTTCGCCGATTATCTGGGCGGGCGCGTCGCCATGGTTTCGCCTAAGGGCGAAGTGGAATGGGAATTTCCGGCCCGAAAAGCCGATCACTGCGTGCGCCTTCCCAACGGAAATATTTTCTTCTGCGACTTGGACGGTGTTCGAGAAGTCTCTGCCGACAAAAAGGTCGTCTGGGAATACCGCGCCAAGTCCCCCGGAATCTTTCACTTTTTTGACCTCCTGCCCGACGGCAACGTGCTCCTGGCTGAATCGGTACGTAGCCGGCTCATCGAAGTGGGCAGAGATGGTGAAATCAAAAAAGAGATCCCTGTTCCCTCCAATCCAGCCAAGGTCAACAGCCACCAGTTTCGGGGCGTGCGGAAGCTTGCGGACGGGCGCTATATGCTTTGTATGATGGAAGAGCGGAAGTTGGTGGAGCTCTCTTCAGAAGGCACCGTTCTGCGGGATCTTCCGATGCCCGGGTGCCCCTGCGAAGCCCTGCCGCTGCCAAACGGCCACTGGCTGGTCACGATGTGGGCTCCGGGAAAAGTCGTGGAGTATGATGCGGACTTCAAAGCCGTCTGGGAGATCACGGAGCATGAATTGCCCGGTAATCCTCTGCGCATTCCTTACGGAGTGGAACGACTGGCCAATGGGAACACCGTGGTTTGCAATTCGCTCACCCACGGCTTTGTCGGAAAACAACCGCAGGCCTTCGAAGTGACACCTGGGAAAAAAGTGGTTTGGGAACTCGCCGACCATGAGCGCTTCACAAACGTCGCTTACATTCAGACGCAGACCGACTCCGGTGAGGTGAAGTAGACGAGTACTCACCAGCCTTGCCAATGCCCGTGACCACTCCGGTTCTCCGCCTCCTTCTGGCCCGTGGCGCCCTGTGCTCCGGCGGGGCCAGAAACCCCGGGCACTCGGGAACCGCCCCAATGCCCACAGTTTGACACAAGATCGAGATGCCATCATACTGCAGCCATGGTTAGGACTCAAATCCAACTGCCAGATGAACTGTTTGCTCGAGCCAAGAAACTGTGCGCAGCAAGGGAGATCTCTCTCGCTGAATTGGCGAGGCGAGGCATTGAATACACTCTGAGCGTTTATTCGCCGGATGCAGATCCTGATTGGCAACTGCCGACACCGAGGCGCTTGGGTTGGTGCGGGCTGACGGACGATGAACTCAAGGCGCAGGCGCAAATGACCTCCACAGAGGCGTCGCTTTCTTAGCGTGATGCTTTCGATCGACACCAACATTTTGTTGCATGGGTTTAACGCCGACGCTCCCCAGCATGGAGCGGCCTATGCGTGGCTGCAGTCGGTACAGGCTCTGGAAGAGGTGGCGATTTCAGAGTTCATCCTGGCCGAATTTTACGGGTTGTTGCGGAACCCAGCCGTCTTGAAGCAACCGTTGGGCGCATCGGAAGCGACGACTGTGGTGCAGGTGTACCGCCGCCATCCACGGTGGCGGTTGATCGGGTTTCCAACCGAGAGTTTGCCGCTGCACGAGAATCTGTGGCAGGTGGCGGGCAAAGAAGGGTTCGCCTTCCGGCGCTTGTACGATGTGCGTACGGCGCTGAGTCTTCTCGCTCAGGGTGTGACTGAGTTTGCCACGACGAACACGAAAGATTTCACAGGTCTCGGGTTCCGGCGGGTGTGGAATCCGCTGTTGAGCTGAGAGGGGAATCCGCCCTCGGTCGTGGGCCGTCTCCTCCGTCCGGCGCGACCTTCACCCGCGTTGACGCCAGATTTCCCAGCGCACGCCCTACTTCCGCAGCCGGTTCACCGTATACGCAACCATCGAGTGGCCCAGCGGCTGCCCCGCCGACTTCAGCCCAGTCAGCGTCACCCGCATCACACGCTGCGCTTCCATCCCCTCGTAGGAAAGCTCCACCCCGCGCCGGTCCGCGCTCCAGCGCACCGAGGCCGGCCGCACCAGCTTCGGATCGGTCTCAGGTCCCCCGTAACTGGAGGAATATTTGTACCAGTACGTCTCCGTCCCGAAAGCCTCCGGCGTTTCGCCGGTTCCCGCGTCCACCGGTTCCGTGAACTCCAGGGCGAACCCGCCCTTGAGCAGGCGCATGGACAGCACTTCAAACACCTTTCCTCCGTTGAACTTGATACGCTGCAACCCCTCCATCGCACCGGCCCATTCGCGCATCGTCTGCCCGACGTACAGCTCCGTGCCCCCGGGCGAAAACGCCATCCGGTTTGATCCGTTGCGCAGCCCGTCATTCGAATAAAAGTCCACGCACGCCCCCTGCATCACGCCGTCCACCCGCTCAGGCATCACCCGGATGATCCGGGGCGCGGCGGCGTCCGCCACCAGCATTTGCCCGGCGAAGGGCCCGAATTTCCCTCCGGTCAGGTCAAAGAGGGGTTCCGCGGGCGAACGGGAAAAGCCGTAGGGAAAGAGCACCGCGGCCGGGTCGCGCATGGCGTCGAGTTCCTCCATGGGCTGCTTGAGGGGATCCCGCTTGGGGTCGGCTTTCACGTATTCGGGATCCCAAACGAGCGAGGAAGGGTGGCCGTAGAACCGGTCCTTCTGCACATGGTACAGCGGATTGGTCATGCGAAAGTCGCCCTGGTTGTCCGTCACCCAGATAGCGCCGTCGGGCCCGCACTGGATCCCGTTGGGCGAACGAAAGCCCTTTGCAAAAGGCGTCAGGCCCGTCTTCGGATCCCAGTGCATGACCCAGCCCCGGTACTGGACGGAGGCGAAGTTGCGCCCCCGGCGGCTCACTTCTGAAAACAGGCCGCGGGTGTGTTCAAAGGTGAAACCCGAGTGCGAAGCGGTGTTGAGAGCGATGTAAAAACCGCCCGCCCCGTCCGGCACCGGCCCCGCGGTCACCTCGTGGTAGGCACCGCTCAGGTTGAAGGACGCCTCGGTGCGGTACTCGTCCGCCACCCCGTCGCCATCCACGTCCACCACCCGGGTCAATTCCGGCATCTGGCTCACCAGCATTTCGCGGTCGGAGACGACGAACAATCCGTTCGCGTTGTGCAGGGACTGGTCGCTGAAGCGCGTCCACTGCATCTTCGCGGGATCCGCCTCGGGCCGCGCGGTCAAAATGCCGGAGCGGCGCGTCAGGACCACGAGCTTGCCCGAGGGCGTGAAGCCCAGCCCGCCGATCTCGGGGGCGATGCCTTTCGGCACGGGGATCTCCTCCACCTGGTAGGGTTTCAAGGAAGACCCCTCGCCGGCCTTGGCAAGGAGGGGTGAGGGCAGGCTCAAAAAGGAGGCGCCGGTCGCAGCGGCGAAGGACAGGAGATGCAGTGTTTTCACGGGATTCAAAAGGTTGAAAGGCTCAGCACTGGGAGACTTACTTTTTCTTGGGCTTGTCCGAAGACTCCTTCGCGGGAGCTAGCTGATCGGGTTCGGGCCGGTCCTTGAACGCCACCACCACGGCGCCCTTTTCATTGCGGACACTTGCCGCGGCGGTATCCGCGGAAGCCACCTTCCAAACGGGCGCGGCGCCGTCCTCGCACACGACGTTCAGCTCAAAGCCGCCCGCCGCGGTGGGGGCGATACGTTCGCGGTACACGCGGCCGCCTAGGCGGTAGCGGAACTCGGGCGCCCCGCCCACCATGCGGTACCCGAGGAACACCGGCGCGGGATCCCCCGCCTGCGCGAGGGGCATCGTCCCCGAAGCCCGGTACACCAGATGGCCCATGATCAGGGGCAGGTACACCTTGGGCCGCCCGCTGCCGGGCTCCTTCCCCCAGTAGGTGTCCATGTCAAAAAAGCCGCCGCGCCAGACGTAAAGCAGCCGGCACTCCGTTGAATCCCAGACGTACGAAAAGTCCTTCCCCTGGTTGACCGCAACGGCCCCGGCCACCCCCTTCAGCGAGGGAATCACGATGGGCGTCTCCACGGTTTTTCCCGTCACAGGATCGGTCTCCTTCTTGGTCACGTCCTGGCGCGTGGCCGGGTCGTACTTGAAGGCGTCCCTGCCTGTGCCGTGGTTGGCAAACACCGCCGGATCCAAGCCGGGATCGGGGGCGAAAGTCCGCATGACGAACGCCTTCTCCGGCGTTCCCAGCGGTTTGTGGGTCATGCCGGAACTTTTCAAAGCATCCTCCACCTGCTGGATTTTTTCCGTGCTCTTCACGCTGCCCGCCAGCTTCGCCCCCGCTTCGCGCACCCGCATCACTCCGCGCATGGTGAACCAATGGCCCGGAAACGTGCAGAGATACGGGTAGTCGCCCGGCTTCTTGGGCGCCCTAAAATTCAGGACCTCCTTGCCCTGGGGCTGGAGCAGCTTTGTAGACGCGATGATGCCGGGTACCGCCGGCACGAAATGCTTGTCCATTCCCTCCAGACCCAGCGCGTTGACACCGGCAATCAGGGCGCCCTCGGCATCGGGTTCAATCAAGACCAGATTGTGCGGCATGATGCAGTCGTTCGAGAAAGTCAGCTCCACCGGCAGGCCGGCAGTCACGTCAAACTGGGTCGTCTCGAACTTGACCTGCCCGGGCACCACTTTCACGGAAACGGACACGGTGCCGGCGGTTTTCTCGGAAGCCGCGGCTTCACGGGCGGCGGGCGCCTGGGCGAAGGCGCAGGGGCCCAGAGAGGGAAGAAGGACGGCCGCTGGGATAAGGGCCGGAAGCAGGGCCGAGGGGAGCAGGAGACGCATAGGAAAAGTGGGCTTTGTGTCTAAGTAATACCCCGCTCCGGTGTTTAGCATTTGATTTATTTTCCAACCCTTCGTTTGGGCCCCGCAAACGGCCGTCAATCTCCCCCCCGCCATGTCCCGCCACTATTTCAAGGAACTCCGCCTCCAGCAGTTTCGCGGGCTGCTCGCCGTCGTCCGCACCGCAAGCTTTTCCAAGGCGGCCCGCGAATTGCAGCTCACGCGGGCTTCCGTCTGGCAGCAAGTGCGCGCGCTCGAGGCGGAGTTTGGGTGCCTCCTCATCGAACCCGCCGGAAAACAAATCCGGGTGACCCCGGAGGGTGCCCGCCTCGCAGGGATGGCGGCGCCACTCGTGGAGAGCTTCGACTCGATCAAACAGGCGTTTCGCGCTGCCGGTGCGGCCGCGGTGTTGTCGATCGCCACCACGCCGGGCTGCCTCGTGTACGAACTGCGCTCCGCGGTGGAGCGCGTCCGCGCGCTTTTTCCGGAAGCAAAGCTCACCTTTCACGACCGCAACTCGCCCGCCGCTCTAGCGATGCTCGAGGCCGGCGAGGTCGACATCGCCGTGGCCGCGCGCTTCGCAGAATGGCCCGAAAAGCCCGCCCTCGAATACGTCCCCTTCGCCGAACATCCCTTTGCCCTGGTCGCTCCGGACGGGCATCCGCTTCTGACCCTTAAGACGCCCGCGCTGGCGGACCTTGTGCGATTCCCTGTGCTATTACCCGGAGTGACCACCAACTGCCGGCCCCGGCTGGAGCGCCTCCTCCGCGAGGCGGGTGTCTGGGAGCGGTTGCAAATTGTTCTCGAATGCAGCTTCCCGGGCAGCCTGCTGGAGTATGTGGACTCCGGCCTCGGCATCGCCCTCACCCCGCTAGCACCCGTGTTGTTGAAGCAGGGCGGCAGCAAGCCGCTGCCCGGCCGCCGCACGCGCGTGCGGGACTTGAGCGGACTGCTGGGCAAGGAGCCGCTCTTTTACGTCCGCCGCAAGGGCTGGGTGGAAACGCCGATCGCGACCGCGTTTCGAGAAAGCATTTTGCGCTCCTAGCGCGGGTTCCCATGGGCCAAAATCGCCCCACCGAGCAGAGGACTTTTAATCGCCCGCACACGTAAAACGCCCCAAAGAAACCGATCCCCCAAACGCTCCGCATTTCATGAAACGCCTGCTCTACACCCTGCTCCTCCTCTGCACCATGACCGCCATCTCCGCTGCCGAACAGGTGGGCGGCTGGGACCTGGACAAACTCAAAAAGGAAATCCCCGCCGTGGAATGGCTCAAAAAGGAGGGTTCCGTGCACTCCCTTCTCTATGCCGGCGAAGCCTACCGCGGAAACCCGACCCAGGTTTTCGCCGTGTACGCCTCCCCCGCCACGCTCGGCGAAGCAAAACCCGGGGAGCGCTTTCCCGGCGTCGTGCTGATCCACGGCGGCGGCGGCACCGCGTTCGAAGAATGGGCCTACCTCTGGGCGAAACGCGGATACGCCGCCATCGCCATGGACCTCGGCGGTTCACGCCCGCCCGAATGCAAGACCGACCCCAAGACCGGCTCGCCCGTCCCCAGCGAACGCAGCGCCAAAACCATGACACGCCTCCCCAACGGCGGTCCGAACCAGGGACATCCCGAAAAATTCGACAGCATCACCGCCGAGCGCAACGACCAGTGGCCCTTCCACGCCGCGGCTTCCGTGATCCGGGCGCACACCCTCATCCGCTCCTTCCCGGAGGTGGATCCGGAACGCACCGCAGTCACCGGCATCAGCTGGGGCGGCTACACCACCTGCCTTGCCGCCTCGCTGGACGACCGGTTCAAGGCGGCGGTGCCTGTCTACGGATGCGGCTTCCTTCACGAGGGCGAGTCCGTGCAAAAACCATCCATCGACAAGCTCGCCGAGCGCGCCGCCGACTGGGTGCGGGAATACGACCCCTCCAGCCTCCTGCCCAGATGCCGCGTGCCGATCCTTTTCGTCAACGGCACAAACGACGTCCACTACCCGCTCGACAGCTATCTCAAAACCTTTTCCAAGGTTTCCGGCGAAAAACACATGCGCATCCAAGTTAACATGGCCCACGGACACCAGGCCGGCTGGGCCCCGCAGGAAATCGGGCTTTTCATCGACTCCAAATGCCGCGGTGGAAAACCCCTCCCGGTTCCGGGCAACCCGCGCCTAGCGGACGGCAAGGTCTCGGTGCCCTTCGAGTCAGCACTGCCGCTCAAAAGCGCGCAACTGCACTACACGACGGACACCGGCGTGCGCTCCAAGCGGACCTGGAAATCCGTAGACGCGACCGTCGGAGGCAACGGCGTCACGGCCCCCGAACCGCCCGCGGAGGCGAACACCTGGTTCGTGAGCCTCAGCGACGAACGCGGCGCGATGACCACCACCGCCATCCAACTGAAACCCTAGGCCGAACGACAACCACCGGAGGCGCTCAGTCCAAGGATTTGAAAAAAGACTCTCCGGCCTTCCGGTAGGTGCGGTCCCCTTTGGAGGAGAGGAAAAAACTCTGCCCCGAACGCGTTTCGGAATAGTGCATGAGCAGGAAGTCCATGATTCCGTCTTGGTTCAGATCCCCCGCCCACAAAAGGAAAAGCGACTCCGGCTTGGCTTCCTCCTCCATTTCAAAAGAGCCGACGAACTCCGGGGCCGAATCGTTTGTCGCCACATACACGGAACAAAGCCGCTGGTCGCCTTTGGCGGCCTGCGCACTGAACTTGTATTCATCCGCCTGAAAAACCACGGAGGCGATGGGGCTAGACGCCCCAAGCAAATTGACCCGCCCGGCGACCCCCAGATTGACCCCGTCCACCCGCCCAGCCCGAAGGGATCGGTCCCTTAGAAGCGCCACCGCCTGCGGCCGCTTGCTGGAGATTTTGACGCCTGTCTTCTGACCCTTGGCGTCCACCTTTTCATCGTAAAAACTACGGATGCTCACACCCACGGGCGACAACTCCCAACGTCCACCGACGGCATCCAGCGCCAGCCAACCGCCCCCCGCGCGCGCCGGCGCCTCCGCCCCATGGCGCTTGCCGTCGACCAAGATCGAGTGATCTGCGCTGTGCTGCAAGGCACAACCAGACAGCAGCAAAAGCGATGCGGCCCAAATACCGGGGGGGAGTTTAGCCATGAATGTGGCTAATGATAACTCCACGCAACCCTGCCTCGGCGAGCCTTATTCTTCAAGGCGGCCCCTTCCAAGTTCCGCGCCACGCTCCCCGCGCGACTTTGCTCACTCGGGCTTCACCATTTTTACCAACCGCTCATGCTGCTCGCGGGTATTCACCACCACAAGGTGCCCAAACGCTCCGAAATAGGTGGCGGAAGCCCCCTTTGGAAACCGGATCCCCTTGGACTCCAGATACGGCTTCCAATCGGACTCCCCCTTGGGCCCGTCCTGCAACGCGGGCGTCGCCTCCACACCGAAGGTGCTCCCGATGTAGCCGGTCGGAACCTGGGGCATTTCATAGGCAAAAACTCCGTCGATGTAGCAAGCCCTTCCCCCGGCAGGCGTCGGCTTATAGGAGATCCCCTTGCGAGGCGAACCGGCAAATGCAGGAACTTCCCCCAGCCCCACACAAAAAGCGCCGGCCAGGAAAACCACCATCACTACACTCAAGAGTCGCCTCATGGGGCCGCATTTTAAAGAGTCCCCACCCCCGCCACCACCCTTTTTCCAACCCCTCCCCCGGGACCCGACCTACGCCCACTTGGCGCTTCCATTCACAAAATCGCCGCGGGAGTTCTATCCAAAAAACACGCATTAGCAGACTTTTAAACGGATAACCTAGGCCCTAGAGACAAGAAGGTCTCACGCAAGCCGCGGAGGACGCGGAGAAGATCTTCAGAAACAAAGGAAGCAAAACCATTTAAGCCCCTCCGCGGCTCCGTTCCTCCGCGTGAAATTCTGTTTTCGGTCTCAGTTAAAACACCCCCCATTCCCGGTTCATGAAGCCTCCAGCCAAAACACCCGACTCCAAACGCAGGGGCCATCCCGCCGCGCAAATCCTCGCCCTGCTCGTCTTGGCCTGCCACCCCGCCGCGGCGCAATCTCCGGCCGACACGGCAACCATCCGAAAGCCGCCCACGGCCCGGGTGGACACCGAGCTGTTCCGGCAGTCGAACCTGGCCGCCTGGTGCATTGTTCCCTTCGACAAAGCCAAGCGCACCCCGGAACAACGCGCGGCAATGCTTGAGGAACTCGCCATACGCCAGTTCGTGTACGACTACAGGGCCGAACACATCCCCCAGTGGGACGAGGAAATGGAGGCTCTCAAACGCCACAGCATCAATCTCCTCGGTTGGTGGTTTCCCGGCTCGCTCAGTCCGGACGCCACGAAGGCCCTAGAACTGTTCCGCCGCCACAATTTCAAGCCCCAGCTCTGGGTCTCCGGGGGCGGCGGTTCCATCTCCGGTGTTCCGCCCGAAGAACAGACCCGCCGGGTTGCCGCCGAGGTCCGGCGCCTCACACCCATCGCCGAAGCAGCCAAAGCGGACGGCCTCACCGTCGGCCTCTACAACCACGGGTCGTGGTTCGGAGAACCCGACAACCAGATTGAAATCATCAAATCCCTCCGCGAAGCCGGCGTCACCAACGTGGGCATCGTCTACAACCAGCACCACGGGCACGGGCAAGTTGCGGGCTTCAAAGACCTCCTGCAAAGGATGCTCCCCCATTTAATTTGCCTCAACCTCAACGGCATGGACCCGGGCGGCGACACCGTGGGAAGGAAAATACTCCCCCTCGCCACCGGTTCGCAGGACCTGCCGTTGCTCAAGATCATCGCGGAAAGCGGCTACAAGGGGCCCATCGGCATCCTCAACCACACCGGCGAAGACGCCGCCGGCCGGCTCCAGGACAACCTCGACGGCCTGCGCTGGCTGCTCCCCCAACTCAGGGGCGAACCCGCAACAGCCAAACCCGTCCCCCGCACCGCCGTTCCGCAGAGCGCCAAACCCCAGTCCGCCGCCTCCCAGTCCAAGGCCTCCGCCACCGCCGCTGCTTCGGGCGTCCCATCACTTTCGCCGGCTTTCGGCAAAGCGCTTCAAGGGGCCATGCGGCTCGAGGGAAAAACCGCTTACCGGACGCTCCCGTTAACCGTGGAATGCCGCGCAAAAATCGACAGCAAAGACCACTTCAACATCCTGGTCGCCTCCGACCCCAAGGCGTCTGCCGACCACTGGGAGCTTTACACTTATGCAAAGACCGGCGGCCTGAGCCTGTACCTCCCGGGACGCGGAGGCGAAGTCGCCAGCGGCGTCAACATCTGCGACGGAAAATGGCACACCGTTGCGGCGGTCATCGAACCGAACCGCGCACGGCTTTACGTGGACGGCGCACTGGTCAAGGACGTGCCGTTGCGCGAGCGGTCCGGCAACCCCGTCCCCGGGGCGCTCGCGCTGGGTTCACTTGCCGAAGGCAACCTGCGCTGCGACGGGATCATCGACGACGTGCGCCTTTCGAGCGGGGCCCGGGAAATCGGCGCCCCCGCCGCGGGCCCTTTGCAAAAGGATGCGCAGACCCTCGAGCTTTGGAGTTTTGACGACCTTCCGACGCCCGACCCCGATACGGCGCCGGCCGCGCCGGCCAAGACAACGCAGACCGGCCAGAGTTCAGGCGCCGCAGCTGCAAGCGCGAACCCCGACCGCAAGTCCCTTCCCGCCGAGTTTGTTATCCCGGCCGCCGCGCCGGAAAGCCTCACAGCCGCCAACGGCTGGCCTCGTTCCGGCAGCGGGGCGGACTGGGAGCGCTCCCTCGGCGGCCCCACCTCCAACCGCTTCTCAGAGCTCACGCAGATCACCCCCGCCAATGTTGCAAATCTGGAGCCCGCGTGGACCTATCGGAGCGGCGACGGCGGTGGCAATATCCAGTGCAATCCCATCATCGTGGCGGGCACCCTGTTCACCCCCACCCCGGGCAAACACATCGTGGCAGTCAACGCGGCCACCGGCGAGGAACGCTGGCGCTTTTCCCCCGGAACACTGCTCGGCAAGGAGTCCAGCAACCCCGCGCGGCGCGGCCTCCTTTACTGGAAGGGCGATCGTGAAAACAAGCCGCGCCTGCTCTTTGGCGACGGCAAATGGCTGCTCGCGATCGACCCCGACAACGGCCGCCCTCTGGCGGACTTCGGCGACGGCGGCAAGACCCCCGTCCCCATGGGCACCACCGCCGTGGGCGCGATGCACGGGCACATCTTTGTCCTGCCCGGCTACGCAGGGGACGTCTACGGGTTCGACGCCCGTAACGGCAAACTGCTGTGGACCTTCAAAACGCGTCCCGAGCCCGGGCAGTACGGGCACGAAACCTGGAGCGAGATGGAAAGCGGCGCCAACTGCTGGGGTGGCATGGCGCTGGATGAGTCACGCGGCATCGCCTTCGTCAGCCTGGGCTCCCCCAAGCCGAACTTCATCGGACTCAAACATCAGGGCGACAACCTTTTTTCCAACTGCATCGTAGCCCTCGACACGCTCACCGGCGAGAGGCTCTGGCATTTTCAGGAGCTCCGGCACGACATCTGGGACTGGGACATTCCCGCCCCCCCGAACCTCGTGACCGTCGAACGCCACGGGCGCCGCGTCGACGCCATCGCGCAGGTGACAAAGCTTGGCAATACCCTGCTCCTGGACCGGGTGAGCGGCCAGCCGCTCTACGATTTCCGTCTCGTGCGGGTCGACACGCACGGGCTGCCCGGCGACCAAACCGCCCCCTACCAACCGGCCCCCCTGCTCCCGCAACCTTTCGCGCGCCAGGCTTACACCAAGGCCGACCTCCCGCTGAACCCCGAAGCCAGGACCCTCCTGCAGCCCATGTTCGAGCGCGCAAACTCGGGCCCGTTCCCCTCCTTCGACGAGGCGAAGCCCACCATTCTTTTTAACATCCACGGCGGCGCTGAATGGACCGGAGCCGCCGCCGATCCGAAGGGTTTTCTCTACGTCACCTCCAACGAGGTGCCCTGGAGCATCACCTGTTTTCGCGACGACGATCCGCCGCCCGCCGTGCCCGCCAGCGCCGGCGAGGAAGTCTACAAAACAAACTGCGCCGTCTGCCACGGCCCCGACCGCATGGGCATCAGCCACGCCCCGCCGATGCGCGGCCTCAGGCACCGCGTGGGGGAACCGGAGATCCGCGCCCTGCTAAAGACCGGCCGCGCCACGATGCCGCCGATGGCGCATCTTCCAGAAGAACAGGTCCGCGTGCTGCTCGACTTTTTACTGTGCCGCGACCGCGGCGATGCGAAGGCGCTCCCGCAAAAATCCAACGCGTGGACCTTCTCTGGCTTTAAACGGATCCTCGATGCGAAGGAATATCCGGCCTGCACGCCACCCTGGGGCACCCTGAACTGCATCAACCTGAACACGGGAAAAATCGCATGGAGCGTGCCCCTTGGAGAATATCCCGAGTTGAAAGCCGAGGGCATGGCCAAGACGGGGCAGGAAAACTTCGGCGGCGCCATGGTGACCTCCACCGGTCTGGTCTTCGCCAGCGGAACGCGGGACAAAAAGATTCGCGCCTTCGACGCCGCTTCCGGTGCCGAGCTCTGGAGCAGGGACCTACCCCTCCACGGCACGGCCCCGCCCGCTTGCTACGAGGCCGGGGGACGCCAATTTATTCTCCAACCAGCCACGGGCGGTGGAAAACTCGGAGGCGCCGCCGGCGACACCTGGGTCGCTTTCGCGCTTCCCAAGAAGTCCTGAGGCCGGAAACAGAAGTTCACGCGGAGGCACGGAGGCGCGGAGAAATGCTGAGTGTAAACATCTTTAAATCATGTTTTTATATGTTTCTTCTCCGCGCCCGCCGCGGCTCCGCGTGAGAACCTTTTTTCCCAGCCGGGGCTGCGAATAGACCCGCTGCCCCTCTGCTGCTAGGCTTCAGCCATGTCTGAAGACGCCTGGATCCAAACATTCCGCGATGTACACGCCAGAGGCCTGGCCGCCCTGGCTGCCCGCCGCCATTCCCCGTCGACGCTCTTCCCTCCCGGGGATGTGGAGTTTCTGGCCTCCATCGGCTGTTCCCCACAAGAGCTGTTCGACTTCATCGAAGACCTGCAGGACTACGGAGAACCCAATCTGGAAACCGCCCTCGCCGTTCAGGCGATCCGCCGGGACTACTTTTTAAACGTTCAAGGAGGCAAGCCCTCCGGCCGCAAGGTGCCCATGAGCGAACTGCCTCCAAAGTCGGAAGCCGTCGACGGCATCTCGTGGCTCCCTCGGCTCATCGCGAAGGCGCGGCTCAAACTGCGGGGAGAAATGCCGGACGACCTCATGTACGGCTGCGGCGGAGACCGTCCGTTTTTGAAGCGCATGCGCTCCTCCCTGCCCGAGTTCCTGACACTGGTCTGGGAATGCGGTGACGACGACCGGCGCATCATCGAGACGCTCAAACGCGGCGCCGGTTTGTAAAACCTCAAGGCTCGCGGCGGCGGGCCCGTTCAGGCGCGCCAGCCGCCCAGCACCGCCGCAATCGTCCGCGCGGCGTACACAGTCGGGCGCACGTCCCCCGCGTCTTCAACCCTTAGGATGTGCGCACCCGAGAGGACTGCCTGCACCACGCACGCCACAAGCGTCGCGCCCCGTGACGTCGGCCCTGGCGTTCCAAAGCCCCCACCCAGAACCCCCTCCGCCAGCCTCCGGCCCGAAACCGACACACACCACGGCCGCCCCAGCCTTTCCATCAACTCACGTCGAAAGCCCCCCCCAGGGACCCCGCCGGGAGCGTCGCCTGCATCCAGCAGCACGGCATCGCGGGAAAGCCCCGCCCTTGCGACTAGCGACATGCTTTCCTCGAAAAAGACCTCTGCCGAACGTGTAAACGCCGCCCTGGAACCAGTAGCAGCCTCTCCCTCGGCGCCTTCGAACACATGCGCGAGCAACAACGCAGCGCCGGTGTCCGCACACACGCGGGCGGCAGCCTCCACACCCAAAACACCCCCGCCGCAAAGCATGTTCCCGCCGGCCTCAAGCGCCAACCGCGCGGCGGACTCACAGGCCGTCCGGATCACCACGGGCAACGCCAGCCCCTCGCCCGAACAGCGCTCCAAAAACGCGCACAATCCCGCCGCCTCCTCCGCTTCTCCAGCCGCCCCCCCGCCGCACCACTCCACCCAGTCCGCCCCGTCCGCAACCATCTGCCGCGCCTGCGCGATCCGCCCGTCCACGCCTCCGTCCGCACCATTCAACCGCGGCAGCACCCCCACGACAACCGGGTGCCGGGGAAATTCAATCCCGCCGCCGCGCATCCGTAAAATCATACGCCCGCCGTTCCCGAACCGGACTCCGGAAGCGGAACGCTTTGACGCCGGCGCCTCTCAAACCGCACCACCTCCCGGTAGCCCGCCTCCCGCAGCATCGCCACCGCCTCGGCGTATCCGGCGCCGAGTTCCGCCGGATCATGCGCATCCGAATTAATCAGCACCGGCACCCCGGCCTCCCGGGCCAGTTCCACAAACCCGCGGGCCGGATACAGCGCCCTGCAATCCTTGCGCAATCCGGCGGTGTTCACCTCATACGCGATCCCGGTGTCCACCAAGGCCTGAATGGCGGGTTCGTAAAAGCGCCTCAAATCGCCCGCGGGCACAAATCCGAACTTCTTCGGCAGGTCCGGATGCCCCACGAAATCAAACCAGCCCGAACGGATACAGGCCTCGTACTGCTTCCAGTAAAGGCTCCAGATCTCTTCGGGATCCGCCTCGCGATACCGGCTCAGGTACTTGGGATTGTCGACCTCCATCCCGCCGGGAAGGTAGTGGACGCTGCCGATCCAAAAATCCCATTCGGCAAGCCCGCGCAGTTCCTCCCACCAGGCCTCCGCCCCGTCCAGGTAGTCCATTTCGAGGCCCAGCCTCACCGGCAGCTTCGGAAACCGGCAGCGCACGAGCTCCACCTCCTCCAGATACCGGGGGAGTTCCTCGCGCAGCATGCGCCAGTCGTCGAAGGGTTCCGGCATGGGATTGTGGTCCGCAAAACCCAGTTCCGTGAGACCGAGGGCCACCGCCCTCTCGGCCATCTCCACGGGCCACCCCTGCGCATGCCTGCAAAGGGGCGTGTGAACATGGTAATCGGAGAGACCGGCGAGTGACATCCCTCCGTTGTAGGCGAACCGCACGAAGAATGGGAGAGGTGAAAACGCCCCGATTCCAAACTGCCGCCCTGCCGAAAGGCCCTCCCCCGGGCCGGTGCATCCCTTTCTTGTACCGAACCGGCCTTTTCGCCGACACTCCCTAGATGGCAGCGCCCCGCATTCTCTCAGGCATCAAACCCACAGGCCGCCCGCACTTGGGCAATTACTTCGGCATGATGCGCCCCGGCATCGAATGGCAGGAGCGCGGCGAAGCCTTCTACTTCATCGCCGACTACCACGCCCTGACCACCGTCCACGACCCAGCCGCGCTCCGCGAATACACCCGCAGCGTGGCGCTCGACTTCCTCGCGTGCGGCCTCGACCCGAAGAAGGCCGTGCTTTTCCGTCAGAGCGATGTGCCCGAAGTTACGGAACTCGCCTGGCTGCTCACCTGCCTCACCCCGATGCCGATGCTGGAAAACTGCCACGCCTACAAGGACCACGTGGCCAAAGGCAAGGTCCCCTCCCACGGCCTCTTCGCCTACCCAGTCCTCATGGCAGCCGACATCCTGCTCTACAACAGCAACGTCGTGCCGGTCGGCCGCGACCAAAAGCAGCACGTGGAAGTCACCCGCGACCTCGCCGAAAAGGCCAACCGCGTCTTCGGAGAAGTGTTCACCGTGCCAGAGGCCAGCATCGTTGCGGAGGTCGCCACCGTGGTCGGGCTGGACGGACAGAAGATGAGCAAGAGTTACAACAACACCATCGGCCTCTTTGAAGAGGAAAAGGTGCTGCGCAAAAAAGTCATGAGCATCGTCACCGACTCCGCCCCTGTGGAGGCCCCCAAGGATCCCGCCAATTCAGCAATCGTCGCACTCTACAGGCTCTGCGCCGAACCGGACGCCGTGGCGTTGATGGAGGACCAGTTCCGCGCCGGCGGGATCGGCTACGGCGATTTTAAAAAACGCCTCTTCGAAGCCCTCTGGGACCGCTTCGCACCGTTCCGCGCAAAGCGGGCGGAACTCTCGGCCGACCCCGCCACGCTCGACGCCATTCTGGAAGACGGCGCCAGGCGCGCCCGGGCCGTCGCCCTGCCCACCATGGACCGCGTCCGAAAAGCGTTCGGGCTGAAATAGCGCCCCGGCCCACGGCACTCCCGAGGCGCTGCAGCGGTTTTAACGCAGACTTTTTCTCAAACAAGACCGCCCCCCCAGAACCCTAGAACGAAGGCCGATGAAAAATCTTAAAAACGACATCCTTCGCCTGCTCGCCAAGCCCGGCTACCAACCCCTCGAAAAGGTCGGCATCTCCCGCCAGCTGGGACTCGGCCCGGCACAGCGGAAAAAAGTCCGCGACGCCCTTGCCGCCCTCGAGCAGGACGGCCACATCGCGCGCGTCCGCCGCAACTACTACGTCCTCCCCTCCACCGCGAACCTCGTCACCGGGACGGTCCTCGCCTTCCCCGGAGGCAACGCAAAGCTCATCGACACGGAGGGCGGCAAGGGCGAATTTTTCCTGTCCTCCATCAACCTCGGTACCGCCCTGCATGGGGACCGTGTTCTGGTAAGGCCCGTCCACGAGGGTCGCGAACAGCCACGCCACGGCGGGGCTCCGGAGGGACGGGTGGTTCGCATTCTGAAGTCCGCCAATGAAACCGTGGTGGGCACCGTCGCCTCCACCAAGGGCTTCCAATACGTGATCCCGGACGACCCCCGCCTGGCCCAGGACATCTACCTTCGCCGCCCGGACAAGGCCCTGCCCCAGCAGCCGAAGGAGGGGGACAAGGTGGTCGTCCGCCTCGACCCCTGGGAGTCACGCCACGTCAATCCCGAGGGCGAGGTGCTTGAAATTCTGGGGCAGGCCTATGCGCCGGGTGTCGATCTGATTTCCATCATGCGCCGGCACGGCCTGCCGGAAAGCTTTCCAACGGCGGTCCAGGGCGAGGCGGAGCAGATCCCGGAAACCGTCCAACCCTCCGACAGAAAGGGGCGCGAGGACCTGAGGGACATGGCCGTCGTCACCATCGACCCCGACGACGCAAAGGACTTCGACGACGCCATCCATGTGGAACGCAAGGGCGCGGGATGGCGGTTGAGCGTGCACATCGCCGACGTTTCCCACTACGTCCAGCGGGGCACCGCGCTGGACCGCGAGGCCCGGCACCGGGGCAACTCCACCTATCTGGCCGGCAAGGTCATTCCGATGCTTCCGGAGCGCCTCTCCAACGGCGTCTGCTCCCTGAAACCGGGCGTTGAGCGGCTCGCCTTCTCCGCATTCCTTGATTTCAACGCGGAGGGGGTGCTGCGTTCCGCGCGCTTCGCCCGGACGCTCATCCGAAGCATCGCCCGGCTCACCTACCGGCAGGCGTTCGCAATTTTAGAAAACAAAACAAGCGGCCGCAGCGATCTGCCAGTCGTCCCCGAAGGCTCGCTCTGCTACACCGATGCGGGTGTTCAGGAGCGCGTCAAGGCGGCATGGGAGCTGGCGCGCGTGCTGCGGCGCAGACGCTTTGAAGGAGGCTCGCTCGACCTTGATTTTCCCGAGGTCAAAGTGTGGCTCGACCCCGAAGGCCGCCCCGAGCGGCTGGAAAAGATCGAGAACGACGTTTCCCACCAGCTGGTGGAGGAATGCATGCTGGCGGCCAACGAAGCCGTCGCAAGCGCGCTCAAACGCGCCAAAACCCCGGCAGTCTACCGGATCCACGAAGTGCCGGATCCCGACAAGCTGAACGAGTTTCGAGAAAAGGCGGCCCGCTACGGATGCAGGTCCGGCGACCTCACCAAGCGCGCGGAGGTGCAAAAACTCCTCAAGCTGATCCGGGGCAAGCCCGAGGAATACCTGCTCAAACTGGAGTTTCTCAAAAGCCTCAAGCGGGCCACCTACGGCATCGCACCGCTCGGACACTACGGCCTCGCAAAAGCCAACTACACGCACTTTACGAGCCCCATCCGGCGTTACGCCGACCTTCTGGTGCACCGTGCCCTCGCGGGCGAACCCTCCGGCAAGGCAGGCGAACTCGGCGAGGCCGCCATGCACATTTCCCGCACCGAACGCACCTCCGCCGAGGCGGAAAAGGATTCCGTGCAGCGCAAAAAACTCGAGTACTTCGAGCGGCAGCTTCGGGCGCGGGTTCCGGAGAAGTTCCGGGCCACGGTGATCGACGTGCGCAGCCACGGACTGGTCGTCGAGCTGCCCGACGTGCTGTTCACCGGAATGATCCACGTGAGCAAGCTGCCCGACGACTTTTACACCTTCGACCCGGTGCGCCTGCTATTCAGGGGCCGCAGGGGGAAGAACAAATTCGGGCTGGGCGCGGAGCTTCAAGTGAAGGTCTGCAGGGTGGATGTTTATAAAAAGCAGGTGGATTTCGAACCTGTCAAAACCTAGGCATGCACCTCCAAGTCCTCGTGATCGGAAAGCCCAAGCTCGCCTTCGCAAAGGCGGGCGTCGAGGAGTACGCGGGCCGCCTGCGTCCGTGGGTTTCCTGCGAACTCTCGTATCTGAAGGCAGGCACGCGCGAAGCAGAGAGCGCCGCCCTGCTCAGCCGCAGCGAGGGGCTGCTTCGGGTCGTTCTCGACGAGCGCGGCGAACAGGTCACGAGCCGCGCGCTCGCCACGAAGATTTCAAACTGGGAACAGACGGGCTCCATCAAGGGGGTTGCCATCGTGATCGGCGGCGCCGACGGCCATACGGAGGAGATGCGGAGTTCGGCGGGTTGGCTTTGGTCGCTCAGCCGCCTGACCCTGCAGCATGAAATGGCGCTGCTTTTGGTCCTGGAGCAGCTTTACAGGGCTTACACCATCAAAGCCGGCACCCCGTACCACCGCGACTGAGCAGGCCGCGCACTCCGCTTCTCCACCACTCCACAATGCGGGAGCTTGGCTAGTCGTGCCGAAGAGCCTTCACCGGCTCCAGACGCGCCGCCACAATCGCCGGAAGCAGCGCCGCCAGCGAACAGATTACAAAGGCGCTCACACAGATCACGGCGAGATCCGAGGGCACCAGTTCCGCGGGGATGTCCCTAAACTGGTAGATCCCCGGCGGGAAGATTTCGATCCCCAGCCTCGAGGCGAGCCAGTCCTTAAACTCGTTTCTCCAGTGCACGATGGTCAGCCCCAGCCCCACGCCGGTCAGGTTTCCAAACAACCCTACCACCATGCCCTGGGTCAGAAACACCCATACGATCTGCGTCCGCGTAGCGCCCAGCGCCTTCATCACCCCGATCTCGCGCGTCTTCATCACCGTCACCGTGATGAGCGTGTTCATGATGCTAAAAGCCGCCACGATCACGATGAACAACAACAAGAAAAACATCGTGTTCCGCTCCAGACGGATGGCGTCGAATATCTCGCGGTTGAGGTCGATCCAGGTCAGCACTTGCAAATCCGGAAACGACCGGGCCCGGAACTTCGCCGCGTACGCCGGCGCCTTGTAGGGCTCGCCAAGCCAGACGCTCATCCCGTGCACCGCATCCCCGAGCCCGTACAGCTCCTGCCCGATGTGCAGAGGCACCAGCAAAACCTCCGAATCATACTGGTAGCGTCCCGAGGCGAAAATCCCGCTAACCGTCAGGGTCGAAGGCAAGACCAGTTCCCGCAACTTCTGGATGGCGGCCTTGGGATCCGTCGCGGACTCGGCTTCGTTCAGGGCCGTCAGAACCGGCCCGAAGTCCTTCGCGGGATAAAGCGTGATTTTGCTGCCCACATTGACCCCAAGCGACCGCGCAAGGTCGATTCCAAGGACCGCAGTGTCGCCCTCCAGCTTGAAGTCTCCAGCCACCACCGACTCCTTGATTCCCTGCCGGGCCGACTCTGCCACGGGATCGATCCCCCGGATTTGCGCCGAGCGAACCGCCCCTTCGTCCGTGGAAATAAGCACCGGCCCCTGGACGAAGGGGGCGGAGTTCAGGACGCCCTTGTAGCCGGCAAGTTTCGGTGGGATTTCCCTCCACTCCGCGAGGGGAACCCCCTGCGACGCCAGCACAATATGCGGATCAAAACCGAGCACCTTCCGGCGCAACTCGAGGTCAAAGCCCGTCATCACCGAAATCACGAGAATCAGGACCGCGATTCCGAGGGTCACCCCGAGCACGGAAACCACCGTAATCACCGAGACAAAGGTCCGCTTCGGCTTGAGGAAGCGGAGGGCTAAAAAGAGACTGAACGGCAGTTGCACGAAGCAAAAATGATTTCCGGCTGGGTAAAAGTCGAGCGGCACCGCGCCCGCAGGCAAAAGTTGCCGCCCGTTTTGAGACGCAAGACCTTCGCATGCACTTCGATTCTCGAAACGCCGCGTTGACACTTTGGGGCTTAAATAGGATGATCTCGGGATATGAAGCGAGTGCTCTCCCTCCTGCTCCTCATCCCCTTCCTCGTGACCCAAGCTTGGGCCATCACCGGCGGTCCTTACGATTCCACTGTTGGGCGCAGTCTGAGCTCCTACTCAGGGACCTACGGAGTGATCATGCAGGGAACCTCCACCGACGACGACGCTTGGAACAACGACTCGAGCAACAAGGCCGAGATTGCAGCCGGCACCGCCACACTTTCCAGCGCGATCGGATTTCTGGGCTTTTCAATTCCGCGTCCGGGATCCAAATCCTCCGGAAATTCAGGCAGCACCGGCGGCACCGGCGGCACTGGAGGAGGAACCGCCCAGGGCAGCGGCACGCTCACCTACGCGAGCATGCTGATATTCGACCAAGGCCTGATGTACACTGGAGTTTCTCACGGGATCATCGACATCCGCAGCGGGAAGCTCGCGCTTCTCTCCCAGGCCACCCACTACGCAGTTAGGATCGCCTCCAACGGCCTCACCCAGACCAGCGCGTCCGTACCAGATGCCATTCTGAACGGCGTCGTCAACCTGAACCTCTCTCTAAACTACTATTCGGGCCTCATAGAGGCTGAAGGCAAGGCGACATTCACTCTGTACGACCCGCTCGTTACCGAGTCCAGCACCAGTGCCGTGACGAACACGACCTCCGGAGCCAATCAGAAGGGGTTTGTGAGCACAACCGTCGAAACGGACGGCACCGTGACACTCACCACGACAACCAACCAGACGGACCAGAACACTGACCAAGTCACAAATACAAAGCAGGTATTCGACCCCGCTAAAGTCCGTCAGCAGGGAGTCGCCAATGGCAAGCCCTACCTCATCATGACCGCGTCGGGCGCCCGTCAGGATCCTTACGACGAAGGCGTCTTTGCCATATCTCCTCCTTCGGCAGGGACAAACTTCCAGTACTACTAGGATCCGACCCGAGGCCCAAAGGCTTTTGTATCCGCGCATCCCGAGATACCCGCCCTACCTCCCGTCCCCTCGTTTGAGTAAACAAGCCCCCCGCATTTCCGGCGTTTCCGACAAGCGAACCGTCCCGTATCGGGATCAGGCCTCGTACCGTTGCTCCGGCTTCACGCTTCTGGAACTGGTGGGTGTTGTCCTCATTCTAGGAATCCTTGTCACCTTAATCGCTCCCCTGTTCAAGAGCTACCGCCTGCGAGCGGAGAGCCTGCAGTGCGTGGCAAACCTGCAAGGCCTGGGCCTGGGAGTTCAAGCCTACATGGAAGATCACCGTTCCTGGCCACAGATCGCTCCAGAACGCGCTGGAGGTAAAAAGAGCCCCGCTCCACAAATGTCCCCGGAGGACAACTCCCATGCCGGAAAATGGATCGCCGCCCTAAAACCCTACGGCATTTCACCTAAGACCTGGCGTTGCCCCTCTGTGGAACGCCAGATCAAGGCGGAGGGAAAGCCCGAAGCCCTGAATTTGAACCGGGTCGATTACATCGCGACCACTTTTGACTCACGCCCCGAAAGTCCACGGCAGTACCCGAAACACCCCTGGTTCATGGAGCGTGGAAACCTCCATCCCACCGGTCCGAACATCCTCTTCGCCGACGGCTCCGTCGCCAACCCGACCGAACTGTTGAAGCCCTCCCGCTGACCCCCGCTGACCCCCGCTGACCCCCGTTGGGCACTGGACCAAGCTAGACCGCGCCGGACCAAGTCTGCGCTCGCGCAGGGTTGGCATTTGCGCCCCCCTGTGAGACAAGTGAGGGTCATGCTCCCCGAACTTGTCTCCCGAATCGTCTCCTCAACGCACCCGCGTTGCCTAGGCAAGTTCCTTTGGAACTTCGGCGCCAAGACTTTGTGGAGCGTCGAGCGCTTCAAAGCCCGCGTTCGCAGGGGCGAATACTTCCCCGCCTTCCTCTACATCTCCATCCTCAACTCCTGCAACCTGCGCTGCCAGGGCTGCTGGGTCGACGTGGAGGCCGAACGCTCCCAACTCGACGTGGACGCCGTCAGCCGCCTCATCGAGGACGCCAAAACCCAAGGTAACCGCTTCTTCGGCCTTCTGGGCGGCGAACCTTTCCTGCACCCGGGCCTCCTCGAAATCCTCGAACGCCACCCGGACTGCTACTTCCAAATCTTCACCAACGGCCAGTGCATCACCCCAAAAATCGCCAGGCGGCTGGTCGAACTGGGCAACGCCACCCCGCTGGTCTCCATTGAAGGCCGGGAAATTGTCAGCAACCAGCGGCGCGGCAACGTCGACGTGCTGCACCGCACCCTCCGCGGCCTGGACGCCTGCCTCGAAGCGGGACTGCTCACTGGCGTCGCCACCTCCGTTTGCCAGACCAACATCGACGACCTCCTCACGGAAAACTGGCTCCAGGAACTCATCTCCCGCGGCGTCCACTACGTCTGGTTCCACACCTACCGGCCGGTCGGCCCGAAAATGAACGCCCAGCTCGGGCTCACGCCGGAGCAACTGGTCCAGGTCCGCCGTTTTATCGTCGAAATGCGCGCCACCATGCCCATCGGCATCGTCGACGCCTACTACGGCCACGACGGCAAGGCCCTTTGCCCCATGTCCACAGGCATCTCTCATCATGTCAGCCCCTACGGCGACGTGGAACCCTGCCCGATCATCCAGTTCGCAAAAGAAGGCATCAACGACAAGAGGGGCATCGTCGCCACCCTGCGAGACTCCGCCTTCCTGAAGGACTTCCGCGACCTCAGCGCCAAAGCCACCCGCGGATGCGTCGTCCTTGAGCGTCCAGACCTCGTCCGCGACCTCGTCCAGAAACACGGCGCCAAGGACACCACGGTGCGCCAGACCGCCATGGCCGAACTCGAAGCCATGGCCCCCCGCTACAGCCAGTGGCTGCCCGGGGACGAAATCCCCGAAAAACACTGGATGTACCGTCTTGCCAAACGTTTCTGGTTTAGCGACTTTGGCGCCTACCAGAAGATGGACCCCTCCAGCCGCCCCCGCGCGGAGGCGCTCGCCAAGGCCCCGCCGAAACGCTCCGCAGCGTGATTTTCCCAGATACCGCCTAATTACCGCTTCACTGACGGCATCTTCGCCTTAACCAACATCCTTATGTCCGCCCCAGCGACCCTCTCCGCCCCGCCAGTCCAGCTCACCCTACCCCGCCCAGTGCCGGTACAAAGGGTCCGCAAGCCGAAGAAAAACATCCCCCAGACGCTCGCCGAACGCACCCGGGTGCTCATGGCGGCGCGCGACTACGTGGAGAAGGAAAAGCCCGTCCCCCCGCTTCCCGCTGACCAGCTCCGGATCCATGCCGACCGCCTAGCCGCGGACTTGCAGCTCGACCCCATCTACAGCGACTACGTCGGCGTGCTCATCAACAACGAGCTCTGGCGCGAGACCCTCGCCGCCGTCCCCTACGAGAGACGCCTCCTCCTCATTCCCAAGTGTCTTCGCGTCGAAAGCAAGTGCCCCGCGCCCTTCGATGAATTCGGCCTCCTGTGCAAACAGTGCGGGCTGTGTTCCATTCAAGACCTCCAAAACGAGGCCGAACGCCTCGGGTACGCCGTACTCGTCGCCGAGGGTTCCGCCATCGTGATGTCGCTCATTCAAACGGGGAAAATCGAAGCCATCGTTGGCGTCAGCTGCCTGAGCGTCCTCGAGCGCGCCTTCCCATACATGGAAGCCGCTGCCGTCCCGGGCGTCGCCGTACCCCTGCTTCAGGACGACTGCATCGACACCACCGTCGATCTCGACTGGGTCTGGGACTACATCCACCTCACCAGCGACGACCGCACCCGCCGCATGGACCTCGGCGCCCTGCGCGAGGAGGTCGAATTCTACTTCACCCCGCTCGCCCTCGATTCCATCATGGGCCCGGCCCACGGGGACACCGAACGCATCTCCCGCGAATGGCTGCAGCGCGCCGGAAAACGCTGGCGGCCCTTCCTCACAGTCGCCGCCTACCAGGCCCTTCAGGCCGAACCCGGCGCCCCAATACCGGACTCCCTCAAAAAGCTCGCCGTCGCTGTCGAGTGCTTCCACAAAGCGTCCCTCATCCACGACGACATCGAGGACGACGACGCCGAGCGTTACGGCGAAGCCACCCTCCACTCCGAACACGGCGTTCCCGTCGCCCTCAACGTGGGCGACCTGCTCATCGGCGAAGGCTACCGCCTCCTTTCCGAAAGCGGCTTCAGCTCCGAACAACGCGTCGCCATGCTCCAAGTTGCCGCCCAGGGCCAGCGCGAACTCTGCCGCGGACAGGGAGCCGAGCTCCACTGGACCCGCAACCCGCGTCCGCTGAATTCCGTCGAGGTCATCGAAATCTTTGAAAAGAAGACCGCGCCCGCCTTCGCCGTCGCCCTGCACATCGGGGCCATCGCGGCCGGCGTCGACTCCCACGAGGACGTCGCCCCGGTGCTCGAGGCCTACAGCAAAGCCATGGGTATCGCTTACCAGATCCGCGACGACCTCGAGGACTACACCCAGGGCGGTGTCGGCGCACCCGACGACCTCGAAGCCATGCGCCCCGGCGTTGTCATGTCCGCCGGATGGGAGCGCGCCCAAGGCGATGCCAAGGACATCCTGACCTCCCGCTGGAAGCGCGAGACCACCCACAACACCGCGGCAGTGCGCCAGGCCTGCATCGAATCAGGCGCTCTCGACCGCTGCCAGGATCTGCTGGAACGCTATAAGGAGGAGGCCATCCGATCCTTGGCCGAGCTCGAAAACGCCAGCCTGAAGGGCCTCCTACGCCGGGTCATCGGCAAGATCTTCAACGACACCGAAATCAAGGGCTGGTGCAAGGAGTTCGAGCAGGCCAACGGCGTCGCGCCCCAAAGCTAAGCCGCGGTCACCGCGCCCCGCCCAAGTCCCACCCCAAACGTCCAGCGCGCTCGGCCCGTCCCCGGCCGCGCGCTCCAACGCACCCACCCCATGGTCCAGACAGCACAATCCCCCTCCACCACCCAAAAAGGCATCGCCCTCACCCTGATGGCCGCCTTCCTGGGCTGGCTCCTCGACGGCTTTGAACTCGGCCTGTTTCCCGTCGTGGCACGCCCTGCGCTCCTCGACATGCTCGGCCCCGGCGGCGAAGGCGCCGTCGGCCAGTGGATGGGCCGCATCACGGCCGCCTTCCTCGTCGGCGCTGCCCTTGGCGGTGCGCTCTTCGGCTGGCTCGGCGACCGCATCGGCCGCGTCAAAGCCATGTCCTGGAGCATCCTGTGCTACTCCCTCTTCAGTGGAGCAGGCTACTTCGCCCATTCCCCCTGGGACCTCGCCGTCCTCCGCTTCATCGCCTCGCTCGGCATGGGCGGCGAATGGGCCCTTGGCGTGGCCTTGGTCATGGAGTCCTGGCCAGACAACGCCCGCCCCTGGCTCGCCGCCGCCATCGGCGCCGCCTCCAACATCGGCATGTTTCTCGTCGCCCTCGTCGCCCGAATCTTTCCCGTCACCCCCGACTCCTGGCGCTGGCTGTTCCTCGTGGGCGCATCACCCGCCGTGCTCACCCTGATCGTCCGCATCTGGGTGCCCGAATCCGAAAAATGGAAGGAAGCCTCCAAGAACTCCAAGGACACCTCCTCCCATCTGGCAACCGTTTTCAGCCCCCCGCTCCTCTTCCCCACCCTCCTCGGCATCGGCCTTTCCGCCGTCGCCCTCATCGGTTCGTGGGGCAGCGTGCAGTGGATCCCCCTCTGGGTGGACAAAATCACCGGCGGCAACCAGCCCGACGCCAAGGCCACCGCCCAGATGATCTCCGCCCTCGGCGCCACCGCCGGCTCCATGCTCGGCCCCCTCATCCTCGCCAAAATGCCGCGCCGCGCCGCCTACGGCACCCTCTGCCTGCTCGCCCTCCTTGCCAGCGCGTGGACCTTCCGCTTCCCCGCCGACTGGGGAAACCTCTTCCTCTTCAAAGTCGGCTGCATCGCCTTCACAACCGCCTCCTTCTACGGCTTTTTTCCCCTCTATTTCCCGGAACTCTTCCCCACGCGCGTCCGAGCCACCGGACAGGGCATCTGCTACAACGCAGGGCGCATCATCGCCGCCTTCGGCGCGCTCGCCAGCGGACAGCTCGTCACGCACTTCGGCGGCTACGCCGAAATGGGCGCCGTTGTGACCCTCGTCTACGTCATCGGCATCATGCTCTGCTTCACCGCGCCGGAAACCTACGGCAAACCCCTTCCCAAGTAACCCCACCTCTCCGGAGCCATGAACCCAACCGACATCCGCATCCGGTCCGCACGCTGGTTTCCCATCCCCATCGAAACACGCGTCCCCCTCAAATTCGGAACCGAGACCGTCACGGAAGTCGTCTGCGCCCGCGTCTGCCTGGAGGTCGAACGCCCCGACGGCTCCGTGGCAACCGGCTGGGGCGAGACCCCGCTCGGCGTCCAGTGGGTCTGGCCGTCCTCCATCCCCTACCAGGAGCGCCTCGACGTCCTCACAAACTTCTGCGACGCCCTCACGGACGCCTACGCCTCCTGCCCCGCCTCCGGCCACGCCTTCGAAATCGGCCACCATTTCATCGAGCATTCCCTCCCCGCCCTGCGCGATCGCATCAACGCCACCCTCCCGGCCCATCTCGAAATTCCCGTCCTCGCAGCCATCGTCTGCGCCTCGCCCTTCGACATCGCCCTCCACGACGCCTACGGCATCGCCAACGGCGTCCCGACCTACACCACCTACCGCTCCCCCTGGCTGCGCTCGGACCTCTCCTCCTACCTCACGCCCGCAACCGACAGCCCCGACGTCAGCTTTCAGGGAAAATTCCCCGCCGACTTTTTCCGCCCCCAACCCGAATCCCGCCTTGTCGCCTGGCACCTCGTCGGCGGCCTCGACCCGCTGACCGACTCCGACCCCGGCGCAGGCTCCGTCTCCGACGGCTACCCCACCACGCTGGTGGAATGGATCCAGCGCGACGGCCTCGAGGCATTGAAGGTCAAACTGCGCGGAAACGACTCCGCCTGGGACTACGAGCGCCTCAAACGCGTCGCCGAGATCGGCCTCGAACGCGGCGTGCACCTGTTCACCGCGGACTTCAACTGCACTGTCACCGACCCCGCCTACGTCACGGACATCCTCGACAAGGTCCGCGCCGAACTTCCGGAGCTTTGGGAAAAACTCGCGTACGTTGAACAGCCCTTTCCCTACGAACTGGAAAAACACCCCATCCCCGTTCATTCGGTCAGCGAAAGGGTGCCCTTGTTCCTTGATGAAAGCGCCCACGACTGGCAGTTGGTGCGCTTCGGCCGCGAACTCGGCTGGAACGGCGTCGCCCTCAAGACCTGCAAGACCCAGACCGGCGCTCTCCTCAGCCTTTGCTGGGCGCGGGCCCACGGCATGCAGCTGATGGTCCAGGACCTCACCAACCCGATGCTGGCCCAGATCACCCACGTTCTGCTGGCAGCCCACGCCCCCACTCTCGCCGGTGTGGAAACCAACGGCATGCAATTCTACCCCGACGCCTCAGCGCCCGAAGCCGAAGTGCATCCCGGCCTCTACAGCCGGCGCGGCGGCCACGTCGACCTCTCCTCCATCAGCGGCCCGGGGTTCGGCTACCATCTGGACGCCATCCAACGCGACCTGCCCCAGCCCAGGCACTCCGCCTCCCGCCCGGCCTGAGGCGGACCCCAGCCATTCGGGCGGCCGACCCGCCGGCTGCCAGAAAGTCCTCCCCTTCACGCCCCTCCCGCTCCGTCGACCGCCAAATAACCCAGACGGCGGGGAGACCGCGGGCGCAAACGCTGACACCCACGCACCGCACCATGTCAGACCGCCTTCAAATCATCTCGATCCGTTTTTCAAACTACAAGGCCTACCGCGACTACACCGTTCCCCTCGACGCCTTCAACATGCTGGTCGGCCCCAACAACGCCGGCAAGTCCACCATCATCGGCTCGCTTCGCATCCTCAGCGAAGGTCTCCGCCGCGCGCGCGCACGCTCCTCGGACCGCGTCGAGGGCCCCGACGGCACGGAAGTCCCGGGCTACCCCATCAAGCTCGAAAAACTCCCCGTCTCCACCGAAAACGTCTTCCACAACTACGACAACTCCTCGCCTGCGACCGTCACCTTCCAGCTCTCAAACGGAAACACGCTCATCCTCCTTTTTGCTTCCGCGGGCGAATGCGTCCTCATCCCCTGCGGTGCCCGCCACATCCGCACTCCCACCGACTTCAAGCGGGAGTTCAACCTGCAGGTGGCCTTCGTGCCGGTCCTCGGGCCCGTCGAACACAACGAGACCCTCCACGAAAAGGACACCGCCCGGAACGCCCTTCTCTCGCACAGCGCCTCCCGCAACTTCCGAAACATCTGGTACCACTTCCCGGACGGCTTTGATGAGTTTCAAAAAATGGTAAAGACCACGTGGCCGGGCATGGACATTCTCCCTCCCGAACTCACCATGCGGGATTCGAAGGCCATCCTCTGCATGTTCTGTCCGGAGCACCGCATCATCCGCGAAATTTTCTGGGCGGGCTTCGGGTTTCAGGTCTGGTGCCAGATGCTCACGTTCATCGTCCAAGCGCGCCGCGCCTCGCTGCTCATCGTCGACGAACCCGACATCTACCTCCACGCCGACCTCCAGCGGCAACTCGTGGGCATCCTCAAAAATCTCGGCCCCGACATCATCGTCGCCACCCACTCGGTGGAGATGATCTCCGAGGTCGAATCCCACTCGCTCCTCCACGTAAACAAGCACTTCCCCGAGGCCCGCCGCCTCCCGCAAACCGCCCTGCTCCACGACCTCTCCGCCGTCCTTGGCCCCCAGCTCAACCCCCTCCTTGCACAGCTCGCCAAAACTCGGCGCGTCGTCTTTGTCGAAAGCCACGACTTCCAAATCCTCTTCCGCCTCGCGCGCGTCCTCGGCCTGGAGATCCTCGCAAACCGCTCCGATTTCGCCGTCATTCCCGTCCCCGGCCGCACCCCGGGGGGCGTCGAAAAGATCGCCTCCCAACTGGAGGAAACCCTCGGCCTGAAGCTCCTCAAAACAGCCATCTTCTCCAAAGGCCCCCGAAGCGACTCCGAAGCCCGTGCCCTCCTGAACGCTCTCGAAGGATTCTGCACCTTCGCGGCGGTTATTCCGGGCGCAGACCTTGAAAGCCTGCTGCTGTGCCCGGAAGCCATCCACAGAGCCGTCTTACAGCGACAGGAAGAATCTAAGCGCACTGGGGCGCCGAACCCCTCCGAACCCGCGGACATCCCCGCTCTTCTGGAGGAAATTTACACCTCCCTGAAGAAGGCCGGGAGCGGCCCGTCGATTCAATCCGCGCACCAATCTGACTTCGCATCCGGCCTCCACGCCGGGGTCGTGTCCGGCGGGGCGGTGCTCTCCCTTCTGAATCAGGCCCTGAAACGGCTCCATCTTCCAGGCATCTCAAGCTCGGCCATCGCGAAATGCCTCCTGCCCGCGGAGCTTTGGCCGGAGGCCGTCTCAGCCCTCCAAATGCTGGAAACCGCCCGCCTCACCCCCCCGAAAGACGGCCCGGCCTAGAAGCGGACGCCTCCGGCCGGATTTTTTTGAAAAAAAAATGAAAGCCTGCACTCCCCCTTCTCAATTGTTGTGCAACACTACTGCCATGCCGCGCGCCAAAATCCCTTCGCCCGCTCCAGCCCTGACCTACTATCCCGTCATCATCAATTTCGGTGACGACTCCACCACTTGGTACCAACAGGTTGCAGCGGCCATCCACGCGCAACCGCCCGAGATCCGGGTCCAGTTCGTGGGCGGCAACGTGGTCGCGCCGTACGACATCGTTTCGCTGCGCAACTGCCTCCTTGAAGTCCCCGCGCACATCCGGCTGGTCACCACCGCCGCAGCATCCCTTCCTCCCTTTGCCTGCGCCGCCTGGATGACCGGCGACGAACGCCGCATCGCCAGGGACGCAGTCGTCTGGATTCCAAACCTGCCGGAACAGCTTCTGCGCTCCGGCAGCAAGGGCCCGCACGGCTGCCTCCAAAAGCAACAGGAGGACGAAGACCTTCAGGACGACGGCTTTGACGACGATGACATCCCCTTCGGCGCGCCCCCCATCTGGGAGTCCCGCAACCATCGCAACGAAAGCCAGAACATGGGCACCGCCCGCATGGAGGCCGACATCCGCATTCTGGCCGACATCGTCAACGCCTGGTTCCCCACTTGGGAGTACACGGGCAAATTCCTCCGCTTCGACGACCTGCTGGAATGGGGCGTCGTCCGGCCCGAATGGGGCTTTGGAGGCACCCGCTCCCGCCAGACGCTCCCCGCCAAGGTCGCGCAGCCTCCTCAGATCCCTCAGCCTCAGCAGACTCCTGCATCCGCAGAAGCGCCGGCCGCAAAGCATCCCCGCGAAGCCAAGGCAACGAAGGCTTCAAAGTCGAGCAACCCGGCCGCCAGCGATTCGCCCGCGCCAGCCGTAAATCCGCAACCCCCCGCCGCAAACACCGCAGCAGCCCCTGGCGAGGGCGCAAAGCCTTCAAGAAAGCGCACCAAGCCCGCGGCCAAGTCCGACCAGCAAAACCCGCCGCCGGGAACTGCTTAAAATTCAACCTCCGCGCCCGCCGCGGCTCCGCGTGAACCCCTTCCCATCAGGGGCGGAGCCTTACTCCGCCGCCTGCAACTCCGACGCAAACTGCAGCCGGAACAGCCGCTCGTACGTCGCACATCGGCCCAGCAGTTCCTCGTGAGTGCCGCAGTCCAGGACCGCCCCCTGGTCCATCACCACGATCTGATCGGCCTCCAAAATCGTCGAAAACCGGTGTGCAATCGCCACCACCGTACGCCCACGCCGCAACACCCTGAGCGCATCCTTGAACGCCTGCTCCGTGTCCGGATCCAAATTCGAAGTCGCCTCGTCGAGCAGCAACACCGGCGCGTTGCGCAGAATCGCCCGGGCGATCGTCACGCGCTGCAGCTGCCCGCCCGACAAATTGCACCCCTTGTCCCCCACCAGCGTCGCATAACCCTGCGGTTGCTTCATAATAAAGTCATCCGCACGCGCAATCCGCGCCGCCTCCCGGACCTCCTCAAGCGTCGCGTCCAGCCTCCCATACCGGATGTTGTTCTCGATCGTGTCGTGAAATAAAAACAAGTCCTGGTTCACGATCGCCATCTGCGCCCGGAGCGAACTCTGCGCCAGACTCTTCAGGTCGTGCCCGTCCAGCAGGAGCCGACCCGCGTGCGGATCATAAAAACGCAGCAGCAGCGACAGCGTCGTGCTCTTCCCTGCACCGCTCTCGCCCACCAGTGCATAAAACTTGCCCGGCTCGAAACGCAGGTTCAACCCCCGCACCGCCGGTGCCGCCCCGGGCTGGTAGCCAAAGGTCACGTTCTCAAACACAATCTCCCCTCGCGCCCTCTCCAGCCGCACCGCGTCCGGCGCGTCTTGGATCTCCAGCGGCTCGTTCAAGAGCTCAAAAATACCGTCCGACGCCGCCCGGCACCGCTGCATCACCATCTGCGTCCGGCTCAACGCCTTGACATCAGGATAAATGCCCACCAGCAGCAGGCACCGCGCGATGAACTCGTCAAACGGCACCCCCCGCCACCAGCAGTAAAAAAGCCCTCCCGCTATCCCGAGCGACGCCGTCGATTCCACCAGCGGCCCCACCACCTCCACCATCCGGTTTAGCCTCAAAGCCGTGTCTTTCACCGCGGTCGCCGACACCGTGAACCGCTCCAGTTCGTGCGGCTCCCTCGCGTGCGATTTCACCACACGGATCCCGGCAAACGCCTCCTGCAAGATCCCCATGATCTGACCGGCGTTCTGCTGCTCGCGCTTACCGCTCTTGCGCACACGCCGGCTGAAAATAATCACCGGCAGCATGCAAATCGGGAACACCAGAAAGGTAAATCCCATGAACACAGGATCGTTGATTACCAAAACCGTCACCACGGAAAGCACCGCCGCAGGACGCCGCACCATGTCCTGGGCGAGCGTCATCGCCGCGTTCGCGCACGTCGTCGTCATCCCGACCGCGGACTGAATCAAATCGGAACTGCGCCGCTTGTTAAAAAACTCCAGAGAACGGTCCATGATCCGGGCAAACACCTGCCTGCGCAAATCCAGCGCTATGGTCTGCTCCACCCAGGCGAGCTGAATGTTGGCCAGAAAATCCAGCGTTCCCCTCAACAGCACGCAGGCGGAAACCACCAGGCACAGCGCAGCCACCCGTCCCGAGGTCCGCCACTCCCCCTCGAGGCTCAACCACGGCTTCAACCAGGGGGAAAGATCCACATTTCCCAGCCCGGGAACAGTGAATGAAAAATCCGCGTACCCGCGCAGCACAAGCCCAGTCACCGTCTTCAAAGCCACATAAACCACCGTGGTGCTCGCCCCCGCCAAAAGCGCGGTCACCAGTCCCATCCCGAATCGAAAACGGTAGGGCCGAATGTAGCTGAAAATACGCCGGTACAACTGTGCGACTCCGTCGCCGGCTGACCCGGTCTGCGATGCTGGTTCCATATCTAACGCCAAAGGTATCGCGCAATGTCCGGAATCCAATCTAAAGCAACATCCTCCGCCCTTCAGTTGCCGAAGTTTTGGAAAACAAGCTTGCTGACCGGTTCCACCCTACCCTATTGTCCCGCTCCCCCACGGGAAGGGTAGATACCGAAGTGGCCAAACGGGGCGGACTGTAAATCCGCTGGCTTACGCCTTCGCTGGTTCGAATCCAGCTCTGCCCACCATCCCGTGCACACGAAAGAATCAGGTAGGGGTTCACGCGCCGCGGAGGACGCGGAGAAATACAGGATGCAAAAGTAGGCACGGTTTGGTTGCGCCTTTGCCCCCAATCTTTGATCAAGAGCCGAGCCATGCGCCGCACGGTGCCAGCGGCTGCGATTCTCTTGAATGCCAGATAGCACAGCTTTCAAGAACCTCTCCAACTCCTCTTCACTTGCGCAGGGGAAGTCCCCGGCGCTAGACGAAATCACCGGGGGGATCGTGGATGCGGCTTTGAGAATCCACATCGATCTGGGACCGGGTTTGCTGGAGTCCGTCTATGAAGTGGTGCTGGCGCGGACGCTGGAGAAGCGTGGATTCCAAGTCGAGCGGCAAAAAGTCGTCCGCTTTGAATATGAAGGGATCGTTTTCGAGGAGGGCTTTCGCAGTGACTTGCTCTCGGACTCGCGCGTCGTTGTCGAAATCAAGTCCGTAGAAAATCTCGCTCCCGTCCACTTCAAACAAACTCTGACCTACCTGCGCCTGCTCAACCTTCAGGTCGGCCTCCTCATCAACTTCGGAGCGCCGACCCTCAAAAAAGACCTGCGCCGCGTGAACCAAAGTCGTCCGCTTTGATTTTTATGAAGGGGCGACCTCATAAACGGTGGCGCTATCCCTGCGCTCCAAGCCCGGGCGTGGTAAGCCCATTTGCAAAACCCTCCCTGCTTACAAAACCCAAACCCTACCGCAAGACCTCGTCGCTGCCCGGATCGCCCGCTACGTCTAATACCTGCACCTTGTTGATGCTCACGAACCTTCCGTGATCCGTAAACTGCCGCACGATTTTCTTCTCCGCATTCAGCTCAAAAAACTGCGCCGTCGTCGCGAGATATCCGTGCCCGAGCCAGTTCACGACCAAGGTGTTCCCATCCGGGAGTCGCTGAAAGCCACTCACCAGCCTGAGTGGATTGTCGGGCACCTCCGCCGTTCCCAGCTTCCACACCGTGCGCCCTTCGCGGTCCATTTCGATAACGGCCTCCCCCTCACCGCACGCAATCATCAAGTGCCCATTTGGCAGCTCCCGCACCTCATGCGGATCCCCAGGCGTCTTGATCTCGCGCATCAACCTGCCGTCCGCTCCCAGTTCCATCACCACCCGGTCCCCCTTCGCGCAAACCCAGTAGCGCCCGTCCAGCGTGCGCCTGCACCCTCGCATCTGATTGTGTGTGTTCTTCGTCCTCACCGGAACCGCGATCTCGCGGGTGATTCCGCCGTCTCGGCCCACCTCCACCAGGCGCCGCGTGCCGCACTCCACGACAAGGACCCGGCCGTCAGGCAACGGCTGACAGCCCTGCACTTCCGTTCCCTCGGGGCTGGAATACTCCCACACCATCTTCTTGTCGGGCCCAACCTCCCGCGCACCCCGCAGATGGCTGAACAGGACATTCCCGTTTGCCAGCATCCACACGTCCTGAGGCTTCTGCGCCGGATAACTCCACTCCACCCGACCATCGGCCGCAACGATCGCAACCTTGTCGCCGCCGTAGTCGCTCACGAGCACACGGCGTCCAAACGCCACTCCGCCCTGCTTCAAGCTGGGCGCCTGCAAACGGTCGGGAATGTTGTTGTTGTCCCGGTCGAATGGCAGCGGATCTTCATAATCCCTGATGCCGTCCCCGTCATCATCCCCGCCACGCTGCAGCCAGCTCTTGTCTACCGGCAGCCCTTCCCCGCGCTGCTGGAACACCCGGTACAAGTAGTCCGCACACTCGGCCCGTGTCAGCACGTATTTCGCCGCCCCGCCTTCCAGCGAGGAGAACTCGGGCAATCCCAAAGCGCGGAACCACTGGTTGAGTTCGCGCCAGCTCATCCGCGCATCCGGTTTGAACTCCGCCCATTTTCCCTCGAATCTTCCCCAGCTGAAAAGCGCCTCGATCAAGCCGCAGTCGGGATCCTCCCGCGGCAGATCCGTGAAGCGCGGAACCGCAGGATAGTCGGGCCACTCCCGTGCATCGCCAACCGCCCGGCAGAGACGCGCAAGCGCCCCAGCCGCCTCCCGGCGGGTCACCGGCTGCCCCGGGCCAAAGGTGACACCGCCCTTGTCCGCCTTCCATATTCCGGCGACGCTCAACATGTTCACCGCCTCGAAATACGCGTCGCTACTCGACAGATCGTGATAGGGCCAGAGCAGTGTTCCCGAGCCGCTCACCCCGCGGACCAGCCGTCTCTGCACCTCGCGCACCATGGCCATCGAACCAGCCACCTCCCTCGGCTGTTTTTTGTGTTCCAATGCCAGCGCCGCCACGCATCCCACCGCAGCGCCGACATGAGTCATCTGCCCGTGCAAACGAAGCGCAGACTGCACCATGCTTGAAACCCCGATGTTCTTTGAAGCGCCAAGCAAGCCGTCCATTTCCACAGGCACCAAGGACCGCAATGGCAGCATCGCGCGGTCGGTATGGGTGCTCCAGTTGCGCGAACCCACATGCTGCCCCACCCACGGCTTCGAAGTGTCGCCGTCTACAAACCGCCGACGGGTCGGGTGAAAGTCCATGTTGAACTGAAACCCAAACACACCGTCTGGAACCATGGCCACAGCCCAGCGCGGCACATCGCTCTCCGTGCGAATATCCTGCTCCTTAAGCACGTACAATGCCTCCAGCCGAAGGCCCTCGCGGATGTAAGGCTTGGGCGGCAGCTTGTCGGGCGTCCCGTAGTCGTCGCCCAGCGCCATGTAACGAAACGAGCGCGGATAATCCCCCACCCGTTCGTGCGCAGACGTCTGGAGGTAGTACAGGAAACCGAGCGAATGCCGCTTTGCATCTTCGAAAATCACACGCCGCTGCGCGGGCGTCATGTCCACGATGTTCTTGCGCGAAGCCCCCGGCTCAAGCGCCTCCAATGCATCCGCAACAGGCTTCGGCAGGTTGCACAACGGATAGTCATGCACGGGCCAGTTCAACACCACCGCCTCGCTCCCCGGCGGCAACCCAAAGTGCACCCGGTCAATGATCCGCCGGTGCGTGTACACGCACCACCCCGCGAAATTGTAGATCCCGCCGCTCCCGTCCCATTCCTTCCAAGGCGGAACCTTCGCCATCCCGCCAAAAAACCTTTCATCATATCCCGGCGGCTTTGGGATGACAGCCTCACGGCCCGCCTCGCGTAAAAACACGCACCAGCTGATCGGGTTCATCTCTTGATGCGAATCATCCGCCAGAGATTCCGGCGCCCCCGGCTCCTTGAAGCGCGACTTCAAATCCGGCCCGGCCATGTACTTCGCACCGCTCAACCGGATGACGTCCCCCCAGTCAGAGGAGTCCACCGTAAGCGCCGCGCGCACCTCAAGCGTGCCGCCACCGCCGTCCGGCCTCGCAAAAGTCACCCCGGTTACCCGCATTCCCGATCGCTGTACGCTGACCGGCTCCCATTCCCGCAACACACGGATCTGCCCGGTGCCCCCCTCTCCGTAAGGGGCCAGACGCTCCTCGAAAATCCGCGCAGCGGCCCGGGGCTCGATCGTGTCCGTCCCGCACCAGCTGTTGCCCGGCGTGGCGATCCCGTAGGTCTTCGAGTTGTGCGCCCGGATGCTTCCGATGACCTCCTCGAACTGGCCGGACCGCGGAAAGTTGACGCGCTTGCCGTCCACCAGCGTCCATTCGTCAACCGGCCCGATTCCCTGCGTTGAAAACTGGCCCCCCAGCCATTGAATGTCGTTCGTGAGCACGATGCGGCGCACCCCCATCCGGGCCGCCTGCACCGCAGCCGCGCATCCGGACTCGTCCGCCCCCACAATAAGCAGGTCGGTTTCGATCGGAGCCGCGTGGCTCAACAGTGGCAGCAAGGAGAGGAGAATGGGGATGGTTTTCATGGTCCTGGTCGGGCACCGCGCGTCCGCGGCAAACACCCCATGAAATCCGACGCACTTGCTGTTTCCAATCACAAACAATGTTTGTTATTTGAAATGCAATGGCCGCTAAAAAAACGTCGCAACCGCCCACCACCAACCTGGAACGGTACAGGGTCCCCATCCTCGACAAGTCCCTGGACCTTCTTGAATCCCTGGTGTCCCATCCCGACGGCCTGACGCTCACCGAACTCACTGCAGCCATCAAGATCCCCAAAAACTCCGCCTTCCGAATCGCCAGCACCCTCACCCTGAGGGGCTACCTCAACCGCGACGAGGCCTCCAAGCATTACAGTGTCAGCCGAAAGCTTCTCGCGCTCGGACACAACGCAATCGGAGGCAGGCGCCTCACCGAACTGGCAGACCCCCACCTAAAGGCGCTGCGGGATGACACGGGCGAGACGGCCCTGCTCGGCACCCTGAGCGGCAACTGCGGCGTCGTCCTCGACCAGGTTGCCTCCTCCCACCCGGTCAAGGTGGTGGTCGAGATCGGGCATCCCTTTCCCCTCCTGACCGCCGCCCCCGCAAAGGCCATTCTCGCTTTTCTGGATCCGGAGCAGCAAAAGCGGCTCATCCAAAGCATCCACTTTAAAGCCCACACCAAAACGACCCTCAGGACGGCCGCGGCCTATCAAAAAGAGCTGAAAACCGCCGCCGCCGAGGGCGTCGCTTACGACAGGCGGGAGGAAAGTCTCATGTTCGCCTGTGTCGCAGCGCCGGTGTTTGACCACAAAGGCGCCCCCGTCGCGGCACTCTGGATCAGCGGACCGGCGGACCGCGTCACTCCCGAGAAAATGCCCGCCTTCGGAAAGACCGTGCGTCGGCACGCCGCAGCGCTCTCAAAGGCTCTGGGCCACGGATTTGACTCCCGTCACGACTGAAAGGGCATGGGGGTCCTAAGAAACCGGCCCTCCGGAGCCTTGGCATGGCGTGCTTCATATGACTGACTTTCGACGGAGCCCGGTTCCGTTCACGCTGCGGGGTTCCGATGCGAGGACAGCCCCGGGAAGTTTTTCCGAAGGGATTGCTTCGCGCTGAAAACGAGCTGAAAATGCGCCCCTCAACCCAAGACGAACAAGCTCCTCCCATGCTCCGGTACAAAACTCCTACTGCCAGCATATTCTGGTGCGCCATTGCCGCGCTCGCCATGCACATGGAGGCGGCCGTGGACTTCAACAGGGAGGTCCGGCCCATTCTCTCAGAGAACTGCTTCTACTGCCACGGCCAGGACCCCAACCACCGGAAGGGCAACCTCCGCCTTGATCTCCAGGACGCCGCATTGAAACCAGCCGAGTCCGGCGAGATCGCCATAGTCCCCGGTGAACCGGATAAGAGCGCGCTCATCGCCCATATTTTCGCCACCGAAAAGGACGAGCTCATGCCGCCGCCAAACTCCAACCGCAGGCTGACTGCGGAGCAGAAGGCGACTTTAAAACAATGGGTTTCCGAGGGGGCAAAATACGCACCGCACTGGGCCTTCATTGCGCCAGCCAAAGCCGGGCCGCCCGAGGTTCACGACGCCTCCTGGAATCGGAACCCGATCGACCGATTTGTCCTCGCCAAGCTGGAGAGCCGCGGCCTGAAGCCCTCGCCGGAGGCTGACCGTCGCACACTTATCCGGCGCCTGAGCCTCGACCTCACCGGCCTGCCACCAAAGCCCGGCGACGTGGACACCTTCGTAAACGACCCAACACCGGATGCCTACGAACGGCTGGTCGAGCGGCTCCTGAGCTCAAAACACTTCGGAGAGCGCATGGCCCTGCCGTGGCTCGACGCGGCGCGTTACGCGGATAGCAACGGCTTCCAGCAGGATGGGGACACCTTCCAGTGGATCTGGCGGGACTGGGTCGTCAAGGCCCTCAACGCGGACATGCCCTTCGACCGGTTCTCCATCGAACAACTCGCGGGCGACCTCCTGCCAAACCCCACAAACGAACAACTGATCGCCACCGGATTCAACCGGAACCATCTCGTCAACGGCGAGGGCGGCGCCATACCCGAGGAGCAGCGCTTCAACATCCTATTCGACCGGGTCGACACCACCGCAACAAACTGGCTCGGCCTTACCATGGCATGCGCCCAGTGCCACGACCACAAGTACGACCCCATCACGCAGAAGGACTACTACGGCCTGATGCACAGCTTCAACCAACTCTCGGAGTCCGGCCTCGCGGGCGGCGGCCCGGGCCCGATGCGGATTTCACCGCCTTTCGTCGAACTCCCGTCCGAGGAGAACAAAACTTGGCTCGCTCAAAAGACCACAGAACTCAACACGGCCACCGAGCAGGGGCAGATCAAGGCAAAGTACGACCTGGCCCTCGCCGCGTGGATCAGCGCCGTCGAGCCCGAAACCCGCACTCCCGACCGCAAGCCGCTCCAGGCCAACCTGATTCGAATTCTCCGCACGGAGGAAGGCAAACGCACCAAGGACGACAAGCGCGACCTTGAAAACGGCCTCAAAGGCGTCTTTGAAAGCAAGGTCTGGCCGACCGTTGCCGCAAGCGACCCAGCCGCAAAGAAGGCCAGTGACCTCAAGATTGCAATCGCCACTTACAAGCGGGAGACCGTTCCCCGCGTGATGGTGATGCGCGATGACCGTCCACGGGACACCTTCATCCTCGGCCGCGGCGACTATCTCCAGCCGAAGGACAAAGCCGGGTTCGCAACCCCCGCGTTTCTACCGGCAATGCCGAAAGACCTCCCCGCGAACAGGCTTGGCTTTGCACAGTGGCTCTTTTTACCCGAGCACCCCCTCACCGCCCGCGTCCAAATCAACAGGATCTGGCAGCACTACTTCGGCACCGGTTTCGTCAAAACAGCGGAAGACTTCGGCGTGCAAAGCGAAATGCCGGTTTACCAGGAGCTGCTCGACTACCTGAGCGTCGAGTTCCGCGAGCACGGCTGGAGCCAGAAACACATCCACCGGCTTATTGTGAACAGCGCCACCTACAAGCAGAGCAGCAAGGTCACCAAAGAGCTTCAGCAAAACGACCCGGAGAACCGCCTCCTCGCGCGCGGCGCCCGGTTCCGTCTTCCCTCGCTGGTCCTCAGGGACGTTGCCCTCAGCGCCAGCGGACTCCTCAACCCCGCACTCGGCGGCAAGCCGGTCTATCCCTACCAGCCCGACGCAATCTGGGAGACCCTTGCCATCACCAAGGAGCGCGACTTCACCTACCCGGCATCCACCGGTTCCGACCTCTACCGCCGCAGCCTCTACACGTTCTGGCGGCGCACGATCGGCCCGGCAAACATGTTCGACGCCTCAAACCGCCAGACCTGCAAGGTTCGCTCCGCCACCACGAGCACTCCTCTCCACGCCCTCACCACATTGAACGACCCGACCTGGGCCGAGGCGGCGAGGGTGCTCGCCCGCGAAACACTCGCCGGGGCAGCCGACTTTGAATCCCGGCTGGATTTCGCCTTCCAACGCGTTCTGTGCCGGCCCCCAAGCGCTCTGGAAAGCCGGATCCTGGCGCGGGGCCTCGAGAAGCAGCGGGCCATTTACAACGGGCATCCCGACGCCGCAAAAAGACTGCTGTCCGTCGGAGCCTCGCCCGCCAGCGACGGCTTTCCTCCCGCAGAACAGGCCGCCTGGACGGCGGTCTGCCTCGGCATTCTCAACCTCGACGAGTCTTTGACCCGCGAATAACCCGGCAACTCCCATGTTTCAGGAACTCTTCGAAAACCAGCAGCGCGTCACCCGCCGACAGCTTTTCGGCTCCGCCGCCCAGGGAATCGGAGGCATTGCCCTCGCCTCGCTCCTTGCGGACTCCAGCGCAAAGGCAGCCGCAGTCTCCTCAGCCCCCTCCGGAGGCGGCCTCCCGAGCCTGCCCCACTTCGCGCCCAAGGCCAAACGCATGGTCTGCCTCTGGCAGGGCGGCGGACCCTCCCATGTCGACCTCTTCGATCCGAAGCCGACCCTTCAAAAGATGGCTTCGCAGGACATTCCGGAAAGCATCCGGGGCGCCACCCGGCTGTCCACGATGACCGCCAGTTCCAAGAAGTGGCCCATCACCCCCGCGATCAAGCCCTTCAAACAGCGCGGCCAGTGCGGCACCCCGTTCAGCGAGATGCTCCCCTTCATCGGTTCGCAGGCCGACGACATCTGCGTCATCCGTTCCATGACCACCGAGGCCGTCAACCACGCACCCGGAGTCACCTTCTTCATGACCGGCGCGCAGGTCCCCGGCCGCCCCAGCCTCGGCGCCTGGCTCAGCTACGGACTGGGCTGCGAATCCGATGATCTGCCCGCCTTTGTTGCGATGACCTCCTCCGACAAGGAGCGCACCTGCGGCCAGTTGTTCTACGACTACTACTGGGGCAGCGGCTTTCTCCCGAGCCGCTACCAGGGCGTGCGGTTCCGCAACGTCGGAGACCCCGTGCCTTACCTCCAAAACCCCGAAGGCATGAGCCGGCCCGAACGCCGCGCCCTCCTCGACAACATCAACGCCATCAATGCCGCGCATCTCAGCGACTATGGCGACCCGGAAATCGACACGCGCATTTCGCAGTACGAAATGGCCTACAAGATGCAGGCCAGCGTCCCCGACCTCCTCGACTTTTCATCCGAACCCAAATCCGTCATCGAAAAGTACGGCCCCGACGCTCTCCTCAAGGGCTCCTTTGCCAACAACTGCCTGATCGCACGGAGGCTCCTCGAGCGCGGAGTGCGTTTTGTCCAGCTCATGCACAGCGGTTGGGACCAACACAACAACCTGTTCACGCAGCTCGAGCTGCAATGCCGCGACACCGACCAGCCCTCCGCCGCCCTAGTCAGCGACCTCAAAGAACGCGGACTCCTTGACGACACGCTTGTCCTTTGGGGCGGCGAGTTCGGACGCACACCTTTCGGCCAGGGAGATCCCGCCAAGCCCAACGGCCGCGATCATTTCGGCAGGTCCTACAGCATGTGGATGGCCGGCGGCGGCGTCAAAGGCGGGACCGTCTTCGGTGAGACAGACGAGTTCGCCTGGAACATTGTCCGCGACCCCGTGCACATCCACGACCTGCAGGCGACCATCATGCACCTGTTCGGTATCAACCACGAGGCCCACACCTTTAGGTTCCAAGGCCGCCAGTTCCGGCTCACTGACGTTCACGGCAAAGTCGTGAAGGGCGTCCTTGCCTGAGCAGAACACCCAGCTTCAAGTCTCCCCGAACAAACCTCGAACGCGTCTCGAGGTCTATTTGGAGTCGCTGCAGCACGACTTGCACTTCTTGTCAGTCGCAACCGACTGGGTGCTGCACGCGGACATCACGACAGCAGTCATCACAAGCGACAATAGGAGGCGGATCTGGTTTTTCATACCCCCTCCCTTTAGCCAGCTTTCAACACAGGTCAAGCCGCGGCCGTAAAACAGCCGGTCGTTTCACCGCCGCTTCCCCTCGTCGCGCCGACCCGCCGCATAAGCTTCAAACACGCGGCGGATCTCGTCCCTCACGCGGCGGAACACCACGAGCTGCTCCTCCTCGCTTCCCGTCGCATGCGCGGGGTCGTCAAAACCCCAATGGTGCCTGTTCAGCTGCCCGGGATACATCGGACACGCCTGGTCCGCGTTGCCGCAAACCGTGATCACGGTCTCGACCTCGCCTTCCAAAAACTCGTTCATGTGCTTGCTATGGTGCGCGCTGATGTCGACGCCAATCTCCTGCATCGCTTTGATCGCAAGTGGATGCACATAGCCGGCCGGCTTCGAACCGGCGCTCGCCACCTCTAAAATATCGCCGGCGGCGGCTCGCAAAAGCCCCTCCGCAAGATGGCTCCGACAGGAATTTCCCGTACAAAGAATGAGGACAGTTGGTTTTTTCATAAATTAGCAGCAGCCGGAACCGGGCGCACAGGCGGGAGTTGCGGTCTTGATCTTAAGCGTCACCGGGGGCTTCGGGGCGCAGGCGTCGGGCAGGCAGATACCGCGCGCCAGGCAGTCCGTGTGTTTCACCCCCAGGTTGAAAACAACCGTCCCTCCCCGGACCTCGGCGCTTTCCACCGGAAACTGCGCCACACAATCCCGCTCGTGCTCCATCTCCACATCCAGCCCGTCATGCGGGAGAACGTCGCCCGCTTTTTCGAAAATAGCCGCCAGCTTGCCCGCCTCAAGACGGTGTTCGATGTCGTCGTGCACCCATACCTGGAGCAGGCAACTCTCCTGCTCACGGCGCGTTCCGCCACAGTCGATGAACCGCTTCGTAACGTGACCCACTTCCGTGATGTGGAAATGCGCAGGAACGAGGGAGCCATCCGGCAGCCGAATGGCAACATGGGCACCGGGACTCTCCAGCAGAGGGTTAAGGAATTCTCGAATTTTCATAGTCAATCAAATCAACAGCACTTGCGCCCCGCAGCGCGCAAGGCAGAGGGAACCGGACACACCTGGTCCACGCACTTTAAAAACTCCCCGAAACAGTCGCACGCGAGCGTGTAAAACACATTTAATCCCCGCTTCTCCGATGCCAGGACGCCCGCGGCGCGCAGAATGGAGAGATGCTTTGAAACCGTGGAAACATCATCCCCGACAAGGTCGCGAATTTCCTGCACGCACAGCTCGCCGTCCATCAGCGCCTCAGTAATCAGCAGCCGGGACGGATGCCCGAGCGCCTTGAGCACGGCAACCCTCTTTGCGGAAACTGGATCGAGTCTGGCTGGCATACGTTTGGTTTCCAGTGATTTAAGGAATCAAGCTCCGCCCTCTTCGGAACTTCCAAGAGCCTTGTGCACCAACACCCCCGCCGCCGCGCCCGCAAACTGCGCCGCCACAAACGCCAGCACGCAATCCGGCGCGATCCCCGCAAAGGTGTTTGAAAACATTCTTCCGAACGCCGCCGCCGGATTCGCAAACGACGTCGAGGCGGTGAACCAGTAGGCCGCCCCAATATAAGCGGACACCAGTCCCGCCGCGCGCCCGGCCGGCGCCCGGAGAATCACCAGCAAAAGCCCCCCTGTGGCAACGGCCTCCGCCACCCATTGACCCCATCCCGTCCGCGCCTTCTCAGACCACTGCATCACAGGCAGCTCGAACATCACATGCGAGAGCCAAGCGCCGCACACGCCCCCAAAGAGCTGCGCCAACACATACGGCAGTAGCAGCTTCCACGCGAGCCCGCCCCGGAACGCCATCACAAACGAAACGGCCGGATTAAAATGCGCCCCGCTCACCGGCCCGAACGTGTTTATCAGAAAGTACAACCCCCAGACCGTGGCGAGAGTGTTGCCAAGAAGCGCCACCGCAACGTTGCCCCCGGAATGCCGCTCCGCCATCACTCCAGAGCCAATCACAACGGTCAACAGCAGGGCGGTGCCGAGCCATTCGGAAAATACTTTCTGGAAACTGCGGGACATGGGTGGATTTGAAAAGAAGCGGACGCCGACGCCTCCGGGACGCCGCCATTTACTTGGTTACTTGGCAAAACAACCAAGCAGAGGAGAGCCGCTGTGTCAACCGCCGCCCGTTCTCGCGGCCACGCGCCCCGCACTCCACACACCATCCCTCAACGCAGGAGTTGCTTGTTTTCGAAGCGTTCGCTTCCATCTCTAAATGAACCGTTCCACCCCCGGAATCATCGCGGCCTTAGCCTGCCTGTGGATCGCTGCCACCGCCGACGCAGCTGCACCCGCGCAGCCGGACAAGCCCGCACGCCCCAACATCCTCTGGCTGGTCAGCGAGGACAACGGCCGCTTCCTCGGCTGCTACGGCGACGCGCAGGCGCACACGCCCACCATCGACAAACTCTCGCGGGACGGCATCACCTACGAACGCTGCTTTGCCCAGCCCGTCTGCGCGCCCTCGCGCTTCGCACTGATCTCCGGCGTCTTTGCAGTCTCCTGCGGGCCCGCCGAACACATGCGCGCCTCCGGCAAAATCCCCGCAGCCATGAAGGGCTTTCCCTCCTACCTCCGCGAGGCCGGCTACTACGCAACCAACAACGCCAAGACGGACTACAACTCGCCCATCGATCCCTCCAGCACCTGGGACCAAAGCAACCGCAATGCTCACTACCGCAACCGCAAAGACCCCTCGCAACCCTTCTTCACGGTGTTCAACCACGAGGTTACCCACGAAAGCTGCCTCTTCCCCGACAAGGGCCCCGCGCTGAGCATCCCTCCGACCGATCCCGCAAAGGTCCGCATTCCTCCCTACCAACCGGACACCCCGGAGATCCGCGCAGACTGGGCACGCTATTACGACTGCCTCGGCGCGCTGGATGACCAGATCGCCCGCAAACTAAAGGACCTCGAAGCGGACGGCCTCGCCGAGGACACCATCATTTTTTATTACAGCGACAACGGCGGCGTGCTTCCCCGCAGCAAGCGCTTCCTCCAAGAGAGCGGCACCCACGTTCCTTTGATCGTCTACTACCCGCCGAAGTGGCGCCACCTGGCTCCCGCAGCCCCGGGCTCCCGCATCTCCGATCCCGTAAGCTTCGTCGACTTCGGACCCACGGTGCTTTCCCTCGCCGGAGTCAAGGCGCCGGAGATCATGCAGGGCCGCGCCTTTGCCGGCGGCGCAAAAGCGGCCCCGAACGAGTTTGTCTTCTGCACCCGCGACCGCATGGACGAGCGCTACGACATGATCCGCTCCGCGATGGACCGCCGCTGGTTGTACATCCGCAACTACCGTCCAGACAGGCCCTACGTCCAGCCGCTGGCCTACATGTTCCAGGCGAGGGGGTACCAAAGCTGGGCGAAAGTCGCACAGGAGGGAAAACTCACCAAGGCGACGGCGATGTTCTGGGGCGAGAAACCTGCCGAGGAGCTCTACGACATGGACGCCGACCCGGACAACATCGTGAACCTTGCCGACGACGCCCATCAGGCAACCCTCGAGCGCATGCGCGCCGCACTTCGCAAACACACGCTTGAAATCGTGGACAACGGATTCGTTCCCGAAGGCTCCCCACTCGAGGGCTACGACGCGTCGCGCGCTCCGGGCGCGCTTCCGCTGGAGCGTGTCGTTGCACTCGCGGACCTTGCCTCGACTCGAAAGTCCGAGAATCTCGCGTCTTTCATCGCTGCTCTCGACGACCCAAACGAGGCCGTGCGCTGGTGGGGGGCGCAAGGCTGCAGCATGCTCAGAGAGAAGGCCGCTCCAGCCGCGGAAGCACTCCTCAAGCATCTCGCAGACCCCTCCGGAGCGGTACGCGTTGCGGCGGCGGAAGCACTCGCGCGGATGAGCAAAGCCGATCAGGCCCTCCCAACCCTCGAAGCCGTCCTGACAGACCCGTCAAATTCCTGGTTCGCACTTCAGGCGGCGAATGTCATCGCGCATCTGGGTGAAGCAGCAAGCCCCTCCCTCCCTATGTTGAAGCGCACACTGCAGGATTTTGAAGCGGCGACAAAGGCGCCCGGAGCCGACAAATACGGCCCCCGCTATCCAAAAGACCTGCTCAAGCGCACCATCGAAGCCCTTGAGGGAGTTTCAAAGCCTCTGGCGTATCCCTTTCCCTCTCCAGCTCGCTGAAGGGCGCAAATCCCGACGCAACGGGCATCTTCCCTGGGAGCGCGGAGCCCCAGCTCCGCATTGAAGATCCAAACACCCAGTGCGCCCTGGCCGAGTTGGGGCTCAGCGCTTCCGGGAGACAGATATCCAAACCTTTAGCTGAATCGGGGTACTACTTCGGGTCTCGCGTCGGAAGCTCTTCGCTCACGGGCGCCTCGCCACGAAGCATCCGCCCGGCCTCCTTGCACAGCCAAAGATAGTGGTCGCTTGGAGCATCCGAAAGGTCGACGAACGGGCTCGCCCCCGCCGGCCTTTGCCCGCCGCACTTCATGACCGCCGTGCCCTCATCGATCTCGTCAAACATCGCCACATAAAGCGCGCGGGCCCCGGCTTTTTTCGCCTCCACCGCCTGTCTCCAGAACAGCCTGCCTCCAAGCCTCGGGATCTGGTCCAGAGGCGCCTCCTTGCCCTGAAGGGCTGAAAGGTTTCGCCAGCTGAACCCTGGAAAAATTACCGGCAGATACGCCTTCTTCACGGCGTCGCACCACTCCACGTCCTTTTGCCAGACCTCCACAGCCAGCTTCGTGACATTTTCAGGCTTAGTACATCGCCCCACCGTCCAGGGACTCACCACATCCGCCTCCTTTATCAAACTGTGCACTTCGGCCTCCGCCCACGCGTCCCCCTTCAACTCCCGCCAATAACCCGGAACCCCCACCATCACTGCACAGCCCGTCGCCTTGATGCGGCCGATCAACGCCCTCCACTCTGCAAACGCCGGAGCCCTGTCCCGAAACCCGAGCCCCCACAGCGCCACCAAAGGCCGTCCCTCATGCTCCTGCACACAGGAATGTTTGAGCTGCCCCGCCGCCACCAGCAACTCCCAGTCCACCGCGATCAATTCGAATTTCTCAGGCGCCAGTCCCGAAAGGTCGTACATGACCGTCAAAGAACGCCCCTCCGCACTTGCAGACTCCGTGCAGTTCTTGAGAACCGCATTGAGCGACGGCACATGCGAGGAGAGCGTCAGCATCGTTCCAAAGCGCTGCACAAACGCTCCGTCGATCCCGTACTCGCGCATCCAGCGAAAATGCCGCCGCACCGTCAGCGGATTCACGCTGCTGAAAAGCTCGGCAGGGCGCCCGTCGGCAAATTGAAAGGGAGCTGGATACTTCTCCCCGGGGCTGAATTCAGCCAGGTCGGGCCAGAGGTCAAAAGCGCAATGCCCCGGCGCGAACTTCTTTCCGGGACCGTAGTGCACCCAACCCAAACCGCTACCGTCACCCTCCGCGCGAAACCAGCCCTGATAGCCGCAAAAAACGCTGCCGTTGAGCGTGGTATGCGCGCTCTCGGCTTGGACGCCCGTGCTGCAAGCGGTGGCAATCCACACCAGCACAATCCAAATCTTTAGTCTCAACATCCCTTTCACCCACCCATTATACAACACCCACCCGCCACCAGCAACGGTGCAAGACCGACCCCCACGCCTCTTCAAGAACTTTATACGCTTCCCAAAAAGCCAGCCCTCCTCCCTAAAACGGCAACACCTCCTTTCCCCGTTTCGACATTGTCCGTGCATTCACCGATTCCTATCTTTGAGCAACGTCCGTCCGCATGGAGCGGACCACTTCAACCCTCCAACGCTTCCCCACCCCCATTGAAAGCACGCCTCTTGCTCCCCCTTCTCCTGTGCCTCGGCAAGCTGTGTTCAGCGGGAGGCGTCGCTGCTCCGCCAAATATCGTCGTCATCCTCGCCGACGACCTCGGGCGCGCCGACTACTCCGCGTTCGGCACCCCGGATCTGCGGACACCCCACATCGACCGGCTCTTTTCCGAAGGCCTAACCTTTCAAAACTTCCGCGCGAACTCGTGCGTCTGTTCGCCCACCCGCGCAGCCCTTCTCACCGGCTGCCACCCCGACCGCGTGGGTGTTCCGGGCGTGATCCGCGAAGAATCGCCCGACAACTCCTGGGGATATTTCACTCCTTTCGCCCCTACCCTGCCAGAGGTGCTCAAAGCCGCCGGCTACCATACCGCTATCATCGGAAAATGGCACCTTGGCATCACCTCCCCGAACGTCCCCAACGAACGCGGCTTCGACACGTTTCATGGCTTCCTCGGCGACATGATGGACGACTACTGGACGCATTTACGCAACGGTCAGAACTTCATGCGGCGGAACTCGGAGGTCGTTGATCCAAAAGGCCACGCCACAGACCTCTTCACGGACTGGGCGTGCGAGTACATTCAAGAACGCTCCCAGGCCAAGGCGCCCTTCTTTTTGTACCTCGCCTACAACGCACCCCACGATCCGGTTCAACCCCCAGCGGAATGGCTGGATATCGTCCGGAAGCGGCAACCCGGGATTCCGGAGAAGCGCGCCGCGCTGGTGGCACTCATCGAACACATGGATTCGGGGATCGGCAAGGTGATGGAAGCCCTCAAACGATCGGACCAGGACCAGAACACTCTCGTCGTCTTCACCTCCGACAACGGCGGGCTCCTTTCCTCCGGCGCAAACAACGGGCCGTGGCGGAGCGGCAAGACCCACATGTATGAAGGCGGCCTGCGGGTACCCTGCGCCGCGCGCTGGCCCGGACACATTCCCACGAGAAGCCGGACTTTACGGAACGTCCTCACCATGGATTTGTACCCCACCCTTTGCGAGGCAGCCGGCGCCCGTATTCCGGAGGGTATCGACGCAACCACCTGCCTCCCCGCGCTTCTTGGAAAGCCACAGGTCGAGATGCCGCGGGGCCAGTATTTTGTACGGAGAGAGGGCGGGCCTATGTACGGCGGAAAGACCATCGAGGCGCTGATCTCCGGCGACTGGAAGCTCGTCCAAGACAGCCCGTTTGCTCCGCTCGAGCTGTACAACCTCGCTCAGGATCCTGCGGAGCAGAACGAACTCTCCCGCAAGGAGCCCAAGGCCTTCAAAGAGCTCTCGGCCGAACTCAGACGCCAAGTCCAACGCGGCGGCCAGTCGCCCTGGCAGGCGCGCTAAGTTCCACGAGGTAAGCCGGCCGAGCTTCCACATTCCTCATCCGCCGCCCTGCGCCAGATGCCGTCGCTGCCTCTTGGCCACCGCCGCGCCACCGCCCGTGTCGGCAACCGTTCTGGCGCCAGGCGCCGGTTCGAAAAATGCCAGCTTCTCCCGCTTCACCCCGCCCCTGAACCAGTCGCTCGACAAGACCTCCTCCATCCCCTCAATGCCGCGCACCCCGCTCAAGTACCGGTACAAATACTCCGCCAGCGTGAGCAGCGCGATGGAATGCGTCCGCCCCAGCTCCACTCCCATCCAGTCGCTGAACCGCAGGAAGGCGTCAAACGCGGAGGCTTCGTCCTTCCAAACCCAGGGCAGCGTCTCTGTGAAACGACCGCTGTTTGCCAGCAGGTCCCAAAACCTCGCAAACCGCCGCAACCGCTGCAGCGTCTCAAAATCGAGCAGCTTGTTCCGCAGGATCTCGTAGGGCGGGTTCGGACTGTAAACCATCTCCCACTCGCGGTCGTGGCGGATCAAGGGTGTCCCGCGCAGGCGTTTCAAAATGCCGATCTGAATTTCCTGCGGCCCCATCGCAAGCAGCCGGTCAAACCCCTTCCCGAAGCTTTCCAGCGACTCGCCCGGCAGTCCCGCAATCAAATCGGCATGGATGTGCACGCCCGTGTGCTCCCGCAAATAGCGCAGGTTGTATCCGAGCTTTTCGTAGTTCTGCCTGCGGCTGATGTTCTTCGCCGTCGCTTCGTCAAACGTCTGGATCCCCACCTCAAGCTGCACGCCGCCCGCGGGAAACCGTGAAAGCAGCTCCAAAAGCGCCTCCGGCATCCGGTCGGGCACCATCTCGAAATGCACAAACATGCCCTCCTCCCAACGGTCCAGGAAGAACTGCAAAATCGCCCGGCTGGTCTTGATGTTCAGATTAAAGGTCCGGTCCACAAACTTGAACACCCGCGCGCCCCGCTGATAAAGGCCGTCCAGGGCTCCCAAGAAACGCTCGAGGTCGAAGGCCCGCACCGGCACGTCCAGCGAGGAAAGGCAGAACTCGCACGTGAACGGACACCCCCTCGAGGCCTCCACGTACAACACCCGGTTCGCTAGGTCCTCGCCGTTGTACAACTCGTACGGAAGCGCCACCGTATCGAGCGCCGGAAGCTCCGCGTGGATCACCTTTGGTAGCTCGGCATCACCCCCGAGAATCTGCCGGCACACCTCCGCGAATTTGAGATCCGCCTCGCCGGTGATCACATGGTCCGCCCACTCCACCATGGGCTGCAGAGCCGTCTCGTGGCTGACCTCCGGCCCCCCCAGAATCACACGCAGCCCGGGACGCACCCTCTTCAAGATCGCCACGACCTCCTCGGTTTGCACGGCGTTCCAGATGTAGACGCCCAGCCCCACAATCTTCGGCTCCTGCGCCAGAATCTCCGACGCCACTTCCAAGGGACGCTGCTTGATTTCAAACTCCAGAATCCGCGCGCGCTCCTGCAACTCGCCCAGATTCGCGTACAAATAGCGCAACCCCACCGCGGCATGAATGTAACGGGCGTTGATGGTCGCTAAAATGATGTCAGCCATGGGGTGCGCCCGCATGGCGGGAAACCCGTTTTACATCGAACACGCCTTAGTGTCGCGCCGAAGAGCGTCTTTTTTTGACTGGTCGCACCCCCGTACACCGCCCTCGCACACACACCGCGGCACCCAATGGCGCTGCAAATCCGCTTCTGCCCGCTACGATCCCTTCAAGGTCAGAGTCACCCTCCGCACATCCATCACCGTCCTGCCGGGAATCTCCAAGGCCCGCAGGGTCAGCGCTCCCTCGCCCGACTCCAAGTCCATCTCGCCGAGCTTCATCGTCTTGAAAGGCTTCATCTGCGATTCCCCGTGCCCGCGGGGAATCGTGTCCTGGTTGGTGTTCAACGGCGGATCCCATCCCGGCCCGACCTTCCCGCTCAGCCGCGCATTCCCAAACGCCAGTTCCACCGTCGAACCCGCGTCCGCCTCGGGGCACGTGTAATCCACAGTCACTTCGTACCTTCCTGAGGTGTGCACCCCGAGCCGCCACACCATGCGATCCTGCGGGCTCGTCCAGTTTACAAAATAGGAGCAATTCGGCGCCTGGCCGCTCCGTTTCACCCCGCCTTGGGGCTCTCCATCCCTCGCCGGCAGCATCGTCACCGGAAACTCCCTGTACCCCACAGGAATCGGCCGCGGGTCAACCCCCTGTTTCTTTCCCTTCGGCGTCATCGGAGCAGCCCCCGCAAACATCTCATCCTTCCACGCCTTCGCCGCCTCGCTCAACTTCTCGGCAAGCGCACTCTCCCGGTCATTCACAGGAGTCGTCTGCCCAGGGTCCGCAACCATGTTGAAAAGCTGCCCGTTGTTGTCCAATCGGTGCGTCTGAGTCCGGACGCTCAGACTCCCCGCCCAAAAGGAGAAAATCATCCTGTCCTTCCAGTCGACACCCTGTTTCAGCAGCAGCGGAGAGAGGTCCCTTCCGTCGAGCGGCTTGGCGCCCACGCGCGGCACGCCGGCGAGGCTGGTGAGCGTCGGAGCCAGATCGATCGCGCCGCTGATCTGCGTCACCGCGTGCCCCCGGGGAAGGCGCGCCGGCCAGCGCATGTAACAAACGGACCGCACCCCGCCCTCGTCTGTCCTAGACTTCTGCCCCTTCATCCCGCCGTTCCAACGGGCCGAGTTCGGTCCGTTGTCGGAGAAATAAACGACGATCGTGTTCTCCTCTATATGATAGCTTTTTAGCCGCTCAAGAATCCGACCCACGTTCCAATCCTGATTTTCAATCATCGCCAGAGCGCAGCGCGTCTGGTCGGCATTCTCCTCGGCGGGCACACTCGCGAACTGCTCCAGAGGCTTGTCCTTGAAACGAGCCCAGTCCTTCTCCGGAGCAGCCCACGGGGAATGCGGAGTCGTGAAGGGTACGTAACACAAAAACGGCCTGTCCTTGTTGCGATCGATAAACTGGAGTGCCCGGTCCGTGCACACGTCCACGATGTAACCGTGCGTCTGAACCATCCGGCCCCTGTCTTCCAGCGGCGCATTGAAGTATTCCCCCCAGTGCCCGGAGGAATGCCCGAAGTACTCGTCAAATCCGCGAGCCATCGGGTGATAGGGCCACGGGGATCCATTGTGCCACTTGCCAAAGGCACCGGTCGCGTAACCTGCAGCCTTGAACGCGTCGGCAACGGTCTTCTCGTCCAGATTAAGGCGCTCGGCTCCCTCCGAGACACCGCGCACTCCGCCCCGCAAATGGTAGCGTCCCGTCAAAAATTCGGCCCGTGTCGGAGAGCACACGGGACACACATAAAAGCGGTCCAAAGACACGCCGCGCTCCGCAAGGCTGTCAATGTTTGGAGTGCGCACCTGACGGTTGCCGGAATGACCGTAATCTCCCCAGCCGGCGTCGTCTGCGAGCAGCACCACGACGTTCGGCTTGCGGGCGTCAGCTGCCTGGGAAGCGACTGCGCAAAGAAAGATGAACGCCAACCCGAGAAGCCGTCGGGCCAGAATCCCCCAAGATGTGCAACCGATGCGCGTGTTTCCGTTCATGTGACAAAGATGTCTCAAGGAAACACTGTCGCGGCGCCCGAGTTGCGCACAGCGTTTAATAACGAAGGGAGACGCGCTTAGTGAACCACCAAACGCGTCTTCCGCCGCATCGAGCCAAGCGTGCCCAGACAAAGGCTTTCGTTGCGGACGAATTCAGCCCGTGAAATGCGGTCCAAGGGAATAGGGAATTCACCTTCACCGTCGCGGTTTCGCTCACGACTCCCTCGATCGGCGTGCGGTCCGCCCCGCCCGCACGCACGGTCTGGTTGAGCGCATTGTGAAACGACATCGTCGTCGCGTTCCCTCGTGTTGTGAGGATCCGGTTCCCGGCGCCGTCACAACGCCACGAACGCTGTTCTTCCCCGGACGCCGCGAGGTTCATTCCCACGGCTTCCTCGGTGGGTCTCTGGATAGGAATTCTGCACGACGCGACACACTTTCGCATCCGTAAGCCGCATAACTCCCTGTGGAGTATTGATTTGCAGGCAATTTACTGCCAACGCGACCCGATGGACTCGCCTCAAAGCCCCATGACGCGATTTTTGAGGGGGGGTAACACCACCGCTTCAACCCGTGCGGGCGCAGTAAGCGCGCATATCCAAACGCACAAGAGCAGCAGCAAGGCAGATCAGGCGGCTAAAAAGGAAAAGCGGCGGTGCAAGAGATGCAACACGCCGCTAACTTTTTCCGAATTCCCAGTAACGGAAAGCCAGAATTACTCTTCGAAACGAGGGGTTTTGGGATGCCTAAAGCCATGCCAGAAGCGCAATACTCGCACGATATTCGAATCCGTCTCAACCCGGTAATACACCAGATAAGGACGACACACGATTCGCCTCACCCCGAGTTTTCGCACGAACAATTTACCCCGCTGCGGACTGTGCGCTAACGAGAAGGCTTCATCCAAAAGCTTGTTCGTAAACCGAATCGCTGCCGCTGGATTATCTAGGGCGATATGTTCGGCTATGGACTGAAGATCCGATTGAGCCCGCTCCGTTATGATGACTTGGTAACCCAAGACGCGATTTTTCCCCTAACCTGCTCCACTGTCCAACCCGGCTCTGTTTCTGCCGAACGGATTCCCTCTTCAATAGCCGCTAAAACTTCGGGCGTTGCTTCCATTTCCTCCAACTCGATTTCCTCCAAACGCTCCCAGATTTTTTCGCGTTCTTCGCGGGCCAGTCGGGGCAGTTCCTCAAGGATTTCGGGCGTGCTCATACAAGAGATTCTACGCTTTCCTCTCCTTCGCGGCAAGGCTGCTCCGCCGGATGACAGCGCCGGTGAACCTCCTGAAGCTGTTTGATCGATACCTCAGTGTAAATTGCCGTCGTTCGCAGATTCAGCGTGCCCCCGGTTTTTGATCCACTCGTTATGAGAGTTTTGGGTTAGTTTTGGATCCTTTGTTCTTGGTTTGTTGTTTGGGGGATGGAGCGCAGCCTTCCGGCTGCTGGAGCGTAGCGGAAGCGGCCGCAAGGCTGCGCTGCGCAAA